>NZ_JAIZBG010000001.1:867500-1467500 GCF_022267325.1 Leptospira sanjuanensis | reverse complement strand
ACTGCGGGAAGTTTGATCCTATTCGCGAATCTGATCAAGATCGTTCAAAGAGAAGGAGTCGCCGCCTTCCTCATCACATTGGTCTTGGTCGTGATCGTGTTGATCCTATTCTTCCGAGGAATCGTTCCGGCGCTGATCTCACTCATTCCTCTTGTCCTCGGAATTTTCGTGACGCTCGGAATCATGGCCGCGTTCCGAATTCAGCTGAACTTTATGAACGTTCTCGTGTTTCCCGTGATCGTCGGCTACGGAATCCAAAACGGAATCTATATCTACTATCGATTCCGAGAGGATCACGACGTTGTCCGCGCCATGTCGATGGTGGGACCGGCAATCATCGCTTCCACGTTAACCACTCTTGTCGGATGGAGTTCCCTTTTGATCGCCGATCAGAAAGGTTTGAAGTCGATCGGAGTCGTAGCTTCCATCGGGATCGCATCTTCTTTAATCATCGCATTGAGCCTCGTTCCAGCGGTTTTGGAAATCGTATATCGTTCCCGCAAAGAAGAGGAAGAAGAATCCAAACCGATCGGCTTCGTCGAAGAAGAATCCGATTCTTCTTCGACTACGGAAGGTGCGTTTGCTTCGAAGTCGACGGCTTCGGAGCCCGCTTCTTCCAAAAAAGCGGCCAAGAAGAAAACGACTAAAACCGCCGAGACCAAAAAAGCCTCTCCGAAAAAGAAAAAAGGAACCCATTAGAATGTTACGATATTCTTTTATACTCGTTTTAGTTTCCCTTACGATTGCGAATTGCACCGTAAAATACGTCAAGGCCGCTCCGGTCTGGGAAAAGGAATTGACCACCTTCAAAAGACTGGCCGTTGCCGTTCCCGTGGAAAGCGAGGCCGGGGTTTCCGAAAAAAAACTCGCTTCCAAAATCGCGGAAAACTACCTTTCTCACCATAAGGAATTTATCATCTATCCGTATCGTTCCGGTAACGCCGTTTGCGGAGCTTCCGATAAGAAGGTTCAGGGAATCTTCCAGTTGAAAATCCGAGAGAAGGAAAACGGCGACAAGGTGGAACTGAGCGCCCTTGCGAAAGTGATTCATTGTGCCAAGGGGGAAACTCTCTGGGAAGGATTGGCGGAGAATTCTTATTCTAAAAACACGGAAGAGAATCAATCTCTCATCAACACATACACGCAGCTTTACGGAAAAGAAATCGCCGGCAAGGTCAATGCGTATTTCTTTTTACTTCAAAGCCTTTTGGATAAACTGGAAAGCCCCGTTTTAACGGAGGAAGAAAAGGACGAAAAGATCGAGGTCGAAGCAAGATAAGAATTCTTCCTTTCGAAATCCGCACACTCATTTTTATGACGCGCGGCGCTTCGCGATGGAAAGAACGAGGGTTACTTGGCGGACGGGGAGGAAATCGTTTCGAGGAACGTGTTGTATTCCACACATTCAGGAATTTGATAGGTTACGATCGAACCGCAATCGGCGCGTTCCACGCTTTTGATACAAAGCTCCGCTTCCAATTTCAGATTATCGCTGAGTTTTTTTAATACGATCGGCTCCGACTTATCATAGTCGTAATTGAAATCGCTGTAACACTGCGCGTTATCCGGATAAGTTAAAGCCGCTTCCTTTCTCAGTTTGCCTTCAAGAGAAGCGAGATACGGCTCTTTACAACGGCTCATCTGCGAACAATAAGCCTCCGCGACTTTTTTATAAACTTCCGCGGAAGCGGACTGCGACACCGGATTCTTTTTTCCGCAATCGGCCGTGAGGATTCCCGCTAAAACGAGTCCGAAACTTACCGTAAAAATGCCGCGCATATAGAAAGAATAGAGATCGAACCCTCGTTGGCAAGTTTTTTCCTTACGCCGAACGAGCGCCGAAGTTCCGAATTCACATACAAGAAAAACGTCGATTTAGGACTTCGGATTAAATCGGAATCCCGAAAAGGCGGGCGCTGTTTTCCAGAAAGATCTTTCGTTTGGTCTCGGCGCTCAAGGAAGAATTCAATAAATTGCAGATCGGATGACTGAGCGCATACGGAATGTTCGGAAAATCGGAACCGAAATGAACCCGATCCGGATACCGTTCGAGAATTTCGAGATACGGATCCGTCTTTTCACCAGTCGCCAAAAAATCCACAAAAACCATCGTAGTATCCAAACGAAGCTCGGGAAAAATTCCGAGAAGCTCCGCATATTCCCAAACTTCCGAGGCACCCATATGTGCGACGACCACCTTCAGTTTCGGATAACGTTCGATAAAGGATTTAAAATATCGAATATTCGTATAAACTCCCGGAAGCGGAGCGTCCCCCGAATGAATCACGAGAGGAATTCCTTTCGATTCAAGATATAAAAACGTGTCCGCAAGATCGGACCTCGTCAGATCCAGCCGCCCCACTTCGCAATGAAGTTTAAAACCCCGAAAGCCGTATTCCTCCACGGCGCGTTTCGTATATTCCAGACAACCTTCTTCCGGAAAAAAAGTTCCGAAAAGAATCGCACCTTTCGTATGTTGATGCGTTTCGAAGGTCCAGCGGTTCAGACCTTCCGCCATTCTTTCCTTGTGCGCGTAGTTGAGAGTCGTAAAACGATGAATTTTATTTTTCTTTAAGGTAGCAATTCTTTGCGTTTCATTTTCACGATACGCGATCTCCCAATGAACTCCGTCGAACCATTTCCAAATTCGCTTCATCACGTATTCGGGAAAGAAATGCGAATGAATGTCTATGATAAACGGAAGTCCGTATTTCTCCATCAAAGGGAGGTGAGCGGGAGAATCGTCGTCCCTGAGCGGAGGAAGATTTTTCGGATTCTTCCAAGGAAAGGGAGAATGATCCGAAGCGGCTCGGTTGGAGGAAAGAATATGATGACAACAAGGAAGCATGTCTTCATTTTTCCGTTCGCAAAGAACAAGTCAATCGATTGTCCTCTTTTTTCCTTGACTGATCGATTCGGGAAGGTTCAATAACGGAAATTTTTTTAGGAAAAACAAAGCTAATGAACCCACTCTTACAAGCCGCAAAAATCGTATCCGCATTCTTCTGGATCGTCTTCGGAGCCGATCTATTCGGTTTTATTCAAATGGGAGAACCTCTGGACTTTTTGATCAAGGTGGTCGGATTCGGAACTCTCGCAGTACATTTGATGGAGATCGCTTACTTCTGGCTCACCTTCAAACATAAATCGACTAACCCGGCGTTAGACGCTCTTCAGATTCTTGTCTTCGGAGTCTTTCACATGATTCCTCTCCGAAACAAACAAGCTTAGAAGGCGCAGAAATAAAAAAACGGCCGAACCATTCGAGCCGTTTTTATCCGAGGATCTATTCCGCTTATTCTACAAACCGCTCCTATAATTCGCGACCTTTATGCGAGCGTCGAAATATAGTGGACGACTAATCTTTATTATCCGAATTTAAAACATAACGTTCCAAAACAAAACCTTCCACGACCTTCCTTTCTTGAAGAGAATACTTCGACGAACGGATCTCATACTTCGTATTGATCCATTCGTCGTAAAAATCCTGAGGTGCGTTGATGTCTTTCGGTGGCGTTAAACCGAAGTAAAATACCTGAAACCCCCTCACTCGATTCTTTTCAAGAACCGATTCCAATCCCTTCCAGGAAGTCTCGTCCTTTGCCACAAAATGGGGTTTGTCCAAATAGGAAGTCGAAACCAGAAACATATCGAAAAGACTTTTATGAACCACCGGAAAATCGGGATAAGCTTTCCATTCTCTCTGAAGAATCTCGTGATGTTTTTTTACGAAGTCGACGACTTGAATATTCTTGCGGGTATGAAATAGACAGAAAAAAATCTGAAGGATACACAAGAAATAAACGGCATAATGCGCGCGCCTTCTTTCGGAATTCTGAACTGTATGAATCACAATTCCGATTAACAAAGTAAAACAATAATACGAAATTTCCGTAAATCGTAAACCCGCATACAAACCTCCCGGATTGTACGGACTAAAGGTCTGCACCAAAAGCATTCCTAAAATTCCGGTAAAGAGAAGAACGGAATATGCACCGCTCCAATCGGATTTTTTCTTTTGTAAAAAGAGAAATCCTATCATTCCAGCAATCATCGGAAAACAATACGAAAACAACCCTACCTGAATCGAAGAACCGAAGAAATACCCCTTCAACAATTCGAGTTTTGTCGTCAGATTTAACTTCAGAAAATCGGAATACGAAAGTTTGCTCCTGATCCCAAGCACAGCTCCGAACTCGTGATAATTATACAATGCGAGGAGTACCCCGCCGGCCAAGAATCCGATCAGCAAAAAGCGAAAACGTTTTAAAAGCTCCGGAATGGATAATTTTAAAAACAAAATCGTTCCCAAACCGAGCGCAAAATAATAGAACACGCTTTCGGAACGTAAAAATACCGCAAGAGAACCCGCAAATCCGTAAAGAACAGCCGTCTTAGATTCTTCCGCTTGAAGTGCAACACCCAATGCCGCATTTAAAAACAACAGAAAACATACGTTCGAGATTACGGTTTCCGAATATTCAAAACCCGAATTTTGCGGATAACCAGTAAGCGCAAGAATCCCAACGGCAAACCCGACCGAGTCGGATACTCCGAAACGTTTCACGGATATGCAAACCGTTAAAAAAGCGGCCAAAAAATAAAACGATAGAATCGCGAAATTTAGAAAGCGATATCCGGTCCATCGATACAAAAGAGCAAATCCCTGCGCAAAAAAAGAAGGATATTGAAATCGGCAGGTCCGATCGGATTTTACCTCTTCCATATAAACGACCCAAGGATAATGAAACGGAAAGTATCGAAACTCTAAATCCCAACGTCCCCCTTCGTAATAACAATCGTGATTGTTAATTCCGTTCTTTGCATATTGAGCCGTTTGATAAACCTTGATTTGAGCATCTGTTTGAATCAAAGGAGAAGCTCCCGAATCCCATTGAAACCGTTTCCAAACAAATAGGACTACGATCGAAACGGAAAGAATCGCAAGAACGATTCGAACCGTTCCTTTTACATTGGAATTTAGAAACAACTTTTCCATTCGAACTACAGCCAATGAATTCCTTTCGGAATATATTTCTCAGGAAGTTCGTTTTTAAAAAAACCTTTCTTGGATTGAATCAGATTAAAATACACGATATGGCGCAGCGCTGCCACTCCGTCTTTCCATGTGATCTTTTTCCCTTCCAAATAATTTCTCGGATAATACGAAATCGGAAATTCCTGAACACGGATCTTGAGTCTAGCGATTTTCGCGGTGACTTCCGGCTCGAAACCGAAACGTTTCGATTCTAAGTTCACGTTTTTGATGATTTCGGAACGAAACGCCTTGTAACAGGTTTCCATATCGGTGAGATACAACCCGCTCAGAAAATTGGAAACAAACGTTAGGAAGCGATTGACCATATAATGAAACGTTCTGTGAACCTGTCTTCCGTCCTTCTTAAATCGGGAACCGAAGACTACATCCGCTTTTCCTCGCATCAAAGGTTCGAGCAGCATCGGAACCTCGTCCATATCGTACTCGAAATCCGCATCCTGCACGATGAGAAAATTTCCGGTCGCGGCCGCGATTCCTGTTTGCAACGCGGCACCCTTGCCTTGATTTTTTTCCTGTAGCAAAATTTGATGCGCGGAACGAAAACGAAACGATTGAAGAATAGAACGAGAATCGTCTTTGGAACAATCGTCGATGAATACTAGCTCCTTATCGGTTGGCAATACGAGCGCATCGATTTTGGTCAAAAATTCTTCCAAATGACCGGCTTCGTTGTAAATCGGTATAATGAGAGAAGTTTTGTCGTTTGGTTTTTTTATTTTGCCGCTTGGCACGGATTTCTTATTTGCGTTTGCCATTCTTCATAACATTTCTTTGGAAGAATGGAAATCGTCAACGGTTTAACCGGGGTTCAAACTACGATCAAAGAGATTTCCGCAACTGCCGCCCCTTCCTGGAAAGCGGAGTGTCGATCACGGTTTTTCCTACTTGCGGATACGTAACGCTTTCCGCCATCGCTTGTCCTTCTATAATCCCGATTACGGACGGGCAGATACGACATCAGCGCGGCAAACGATTTAGAATATCATGATATTCTTTAACCATTCCCTGAACCACGTCCTTTGCGGGAATCAAACCTTGGATCTGAGCCACACCGTGACCCGCGGACCAAATGTCTCTCCAGCGTTTGTATTCTTGATCTAAATTCTGCGATTGTCCGCTGTGCGAAAGATCCCCCGCCTTCTCCACCGATTTTTTCAACCAGTTTGCGGGAATTCCCGAAATCTTCTCGGTATAAACGATTTCTTCCGGGCCGGATTCTATGAGCATTTGCTTGTAACCTTCGGACGCCATCGCCTCGGGCGTCGCAATCAAACGAGTTCCCACATAGACCGCATCCGCATCCAACGCAAGAGCGGCCACCATTTGAGCGCCGCTTGAAATCGCACCCGCCGCGACGATGGGAAGACCGGTTTCTTTTTTGAGATACGGATACAAACTGAACGGAGAAATATTTCCCGCGTGGCCGCCCGCGCCTTGCGCGACTGCGATCAAAGCGTCCGCTCCGGCCTTCGCAACGATGTTCGCGTGTTTCAAGGTGGTGACATCGCAGAAAACTTTCGAGCCGACGCTCTTCGCTTCGCTGACGACGGTGCGCGGACTTCCCAAACTCGTGATCAAAAGTTCGACCTTTGCATCGAGAACGACCTCGAGCTGCTTCGACCAATTGGGGTTATGCGATTTATGAAGAATCAGGTTGACCCCGATCGGCTTCTTCGTTTTAGAACGGATCTCCTGCAATCCGTCTTTAAGTTGTTCCGGAGAACGATAATTGAGAGAAGGAAAACAACCGATTCCTCCCGCTTCGGAAACGGCGACTACCAGATCCGGATACGAGACTAAAAACATAGGAGCTCCGATAATCGGCAGGTCGATTCCGAGCATTTCCGTAATTCGAGTATTCAATTTCATTCTGAGAATTCTTTGAATAACAGTTGTTTTAAGCAAGGAGGATTTTTCTTCCCAAAACGAAACGCGTACGAAATTCTGCAAACATGATCGTGATCCTGTCCTCGTATAAGGTTTTGGAAGAAAAGGTGGAAGAGTTTAAAAAGATCAGCCACGAGATGGCTAAGGAATCCCTCGATACGGAAGAAGGAGTTCTAAGACTCGATGTTCTGCAAGCCGACGGAGATCCCGGAAGATTCGTCTTTATGGAAGTGTATAAGAGCGAGACCGCGAGAAAAAAACATCTCGAGACTCCGCAGTTCATTTCCTGGCGCAGAGCCGTGCCGGAATGGTTCAGCCAAGGAAGCACTTCGATTCAATACAATCCGGTTCACATCGATCTTCTCGGATGAGCGTTTGTTCACCCCGCTAAGAAATACGTGGACACGATTCCTTTTCCTTTGATGTCCACTTCTCCTCGTTTTTCCAACTGAAAGAGAGGAGACGCGGCGCGGTAGAATTCTTCCGTTACGTGAATCTTGCCGGGAATTCCGTGCGATTCCATTCTTGAAGCGAGATTGACCGAATCTCCCCAAAGATCGTAGATGAATTTTTTTCTTCCGATCACACCCGCGACGACCGGTCCCGAATGAATCCCGATCCGAATGTTCAGATTCTCGCGGACCAGTTCCTCATTCGTATTCACTTCTTTTAATATATCCAATGCGAGATTTCCGATTCTCTGGATATGATCTTCGCAGGGAATCGGAATTCCAGCGGCCGCCATGTACGCGTCTCCGATGGTTTTGATCTTCTCCACTCCCCTATGCTCCGCAAGTTCGTCGAGTCTGGAAAAAAATCGATCGAGAAGACCCGCGAGTTCGTCCGGCGTTTTGCGCGCGGCAAGAAGAGTAAACCCTACGATGTCCGCGAATAGGATGGAACATTCGGAAAAGTATTCGGAAATTTGGGAATTCTCGTTTTTCAATCGATGAGCGATCGCGTCCGGAAGAATGTTCCGTAACAGAAGATCCGATTTTTCCTTTTCCATTTCCAGATCTTTCGTCTGCGTATCGATCGTCTTTGCCTGCAAAAACAACTTACGAGTGGTCAACTCCAAGGTATAACCGGCGATCACCGCAAAAAACTCGGAGAACCATATTAGAAAACTATAAACCGCTTTGTTCTGGGAATCCAGACTGTCGTCGATCAAAAGTCCGTATTGATACGCGCCCAAATAGGAAGAAGTCGCGATAAACGCGGGTAACGTGCGGATTCGCAATACCAAAAACGCGTAATACGCGATGATGATCAGAATGGTAAGAAGAATCGCGTGCTGATTCCGGATAAACACGAAACCCACATAGACCGCGACGAATCCCGCGCTCGTATTACCGATAATGGAAACCGGAACCATGCTAAACCGAAATCGCTTTAACGTGGAAAGAAAAAGTCCCAAACCGAAAACGGCGCTTCCCTCCAAAATCCAAAGGACGCGATGATCGCGTATGAGAAGAATATCGTAGAAAAGAAGAAATACCGCGATGTAGCCGAACACCGCCGAGATCGCCCCGATTCTTACGAAAACCGCGATATGATCCCGAAGAAAGGATCTGAATTCTTTTTCCAACGCCGGGTCCAAGAATCGAAGAATATAACTCTGAAACATCGGACGTATTCTTACGGTTTCGGAATCGGGAGCAAGTATTTTTGAAAGCGAAGCTTTCACTTGACATGAATTCTCATTTTCTGTAGTCTGTAACTGAGAGCTTTACAGATATGACGAGTCGATTTACGGTCGCGATCCACATTCTTTCCTTGTTGTCTTTGGGAGAAGGGAAAACCAAAACCTCCGAAGAACTCGCGGAAAGCGTAAACACCAATCCCGTCGTAATCCGAAAGATTCTATCTCTTCTCAAAAACCAAGGAATCGTCCGCAATCAGATGGGACCGAACGGCGGCTATTATCTCGCGAAACCTGCGACGGAAATCAATCTGAAGGAAATCTACGAAGCGATCGACGAAAAGATCTTTCAGATGCATTCCAAATCCCCGAATAAAAAATGTATCTGCGGTCACGCGATCCAACCGATTTTGACCAAGGTTTACGACAAGGCGCAAAGGGTTCTCGAAGAAGAGCTCGGCAGCACCAATCTCGACTCCATCACCCGCGAAATTCTAAGCTTTTCCAAACGCTGATCACCGAAGATCAAGTCTTTTATGAACAGAAATCGTTTGTCGTAGGTACGACAAGTCGCGATTTTTTTTGTTTGGCTTCTTTCGGAATCGATCACCGAAACGTTCCGAATGGGTTTTGAAATAAGATTTCGATTCGTATTCCTGATTGTAACTTTTTCGGATACAAATAAATTCCCGTCGGTCTAATACCTACCCGGAGGTTTTATGATTCAATGGGTTCAATCGGATTCGAAAGAATCCCGGCTTACGAATAAAAACACGAATCCCTCTTCCTCGAACGACGACGAGTTGATGGATGCGTATTCGAAAGCGGTCACGAGCGTTGTCGATACCGTAAGTCCCGCAGTCGTTCATCTCAAAGTGAGCGGCAATCGAATGGGAGGTTCCGGCTCGGGCTTTTTGATTTCACCGGACGGCTTTATCGTAACCAATCAGCACGTGGTTGAAAATTCGCAGGAAATCAGCGCGGAGTTTCCAGACGGAAGAAGTCTCAAAGCGATGAAGATCGGAGAAGATCCGATGACCGACATCGCCGTTCTCAAAGTTACGAGCGATCAATTTCCTTACTTGAATTTTTCCGATCCAACCGCCGTGAAAGTGGGACAACTTGCGATCGCGATCGGAAATCCGCTGGGTTACGAATCCACGGTAACCGCCGGGGTTGTGAGCGCACTCGGAAGAAGTCTCCGTTCCCGTTCGGGAAGATTGATCGAAGACGTGATTCAAACCGACGCGGCTCTCAATCCCGGAAACTCGGGCGGTCCTTTGGTCAACTCCAGAGGACAATTGATCGGAATCAACACGGCGATCATTCCTTCCGCACAAGGAATCTGCTTCGCAGTCGGATCGGGAACGGCAGAATACGTCATCACCCGATTGATGAAGAACGGCTTTGTCAAACGCGGTTATCTCGGAATCGCGGGACAAAATCAATCCGTACCGAATCGACTCAAGATCTTCAACAAACTCGAACAGAATTCGGGCGTGCTTGTCGTCGAGATAGAACAGTCCTCTCCGGCGGCGATAAGTCTATTAAGAAAAGGTGATATGATTTTGACCTTGAACGAACAGACGATCCGTTCGATCGACGACATGCATAGAACCTTGGACGAAAGCACGATCCAAAAGGAACTTCCGATCCGCGTATTGCGCGAGGGATCGCTTAGAACGTTTCGGATTAAAAGCGGGGAAATTTAAAGCGAAGTTCAGGCCGCGCCCGAATCGACCGTTCGAGAGAGATCGATTTAGTTCGGGCCGGGCTCTCTGCTCCTGTCAAGTTATTGCAGTAATTTTCGGATCGAGCGAAACCGAATCGAAAAAAGCAATAACTTGACACCGCTTCGATCCCTCGCGGGTGGAATTGACCGTAGCAGCTCCGACATTTTCCGTATTTTCCGGAGAAGTATGAGTTCCAACATTAGTATCACTTACAAACAAATTTCCTCGAAGGATCTTTAAATGTATGAGTTCCAACAGTACTACCGATATCAAACAAACACGCGCAAAACGTCAGAGGAGCAAAGTGTATTTGCTCCTGGAATCCGACATAAATCGTAAACTGTTGGAACTCATACGTTTCCAGGGATTCAAAGCGGAGTATCGATCGCAAGCAATTCCGACTCTTCCAAAAATCGAACCGTGAGTTTCGCGGAAGCAGGAATACCGAATCCGTCCCTCGCAGATAACTTTTTCCCTTCGATTTCGACCGAACCGGAAATCAAAAAGAAATACACTCCCCCATTTGCATTTTTTGGAATATACTGGATTTCTAAATCTTCATTTCCGTGAGCCAGGGAAAACGTAACGTTTTGATTGATCCAAACGGCTCCGCTATTCTTGTCCGGAGAAACGACTTCCTGGAATTTACCGCGGCGATCATCCACGTTGAACTTCTTCTGTTCGTAACGAGGTTTAATTCCGATTTGATCCGGCAAAATCCAGATTTGCAAAAAATTGACCGGATCGGTCGCGGAAGCGTTGAACTCCGAGTGAACGATTCCCGTTCCCGCGGACATGATCTGCACTTCTCCAGATTGAATCACGGAATGATTTCCTTCGCTGTCCCGATGTTCCAGGCTTCCTGAAAGAGGAATAGAAACGATCTCCATATTTTCGTGAGGATGCGGTGGAAAACCTTTTCCGCCTAGAACGATGTCGTCGTTTAAAACTCTCAGTTTTCCGAAATGCACTCGGCGCGGATCGTAATACGAACTGAAGCTGAACGTATGTCTGCTTTTGAGCCAACCGAAATCCGCCTTTCCTCTTGTTTCTTGCGCGTGATAGACCGTTTCCATAAATCTCCTTGTAAGTTATTACATTTTAGACTCGAACAGAGGCTTTCCGGGAGGAATTCGGGAGCTTATTTTCAATTTTTCGAATATTTCAATTCTTCTTGGAACGGAGATAGAATTCCTTTTCCTTTGGATCCAATCGTTCGACCGCAGCCCGCAGCGTAACTCTTGGCAGAGTTGCACAATGTCGGTTTAAAAAATCGAGCAAACGCGGCTTGTCCTTTTTTCCCGCTTCGCGGACCCAACTCCCTACCGCTTTCTGGACCGTTTCATCACGATCATCCTTGAGAATTTCCGCGATTCGAAAGGTCTCGTTCGGATCCTGATTCATGATAAAATACGAGGTGCTTACGATCGCAGTTCTTCTTTCCATTGGATTTTTGGAACGAGCCAACCTATACAAAGGTTCTCTGGATTTGTCGAAAAGAAAACGGCCGATCACCTGGCCCGCGGAACGATCCACGAGATCCCAATTGTTGATATGTTTGTGATTTTTCATGTATAAATCGAAGAGGCGCTTTCTGAACTTTTGATCGCGTTTCTTGTCTCTCGCCGCAAAATCCAGAATACTCACGGCCCCCATTCGAATTTCGTAATATGGATTTTTTATAAGAACCGCGATTTCCCCCAACGGCATGTTCTTATATTTTTTCGCGGTTTCGAATATTTTCCCCATCTGCACGCCGAGACAAAGATTGGTTTCGCTTCCATTGTGCAGAAATCTGGAATTCTTTTCTAAATCGACTTTCGTTTTAAGAGCGGTCAATTCTTTGATGAATTGTTTTGCGGTAAGTCCGGCCGATTTCTCGTTCCGAATCGAAGGCCCGACCGAACCAGTTTTCGTTCTTTGTTTCTTCTCTTGCAACTCCGTATCTTCTTTGACTCGATACTTTACGATCTTTGTGATCAGCTTTAAGGGTAAAGGTTGATCCAAAGGAAATTGAATCGCGCCCTTGGATGTTTTGTATGCTGTCAGCTCGGGTAGAAAAACTTTGACTCCGATCGAACCGGGATAAAAACCGATGTGATTTTTATATGCGGCAAAGTAGACCAAGTTACGATACAAAGCGAACGTAGGCATCTGATACGCGATTTTTTCCGTAGCCTTTGGAGCCGCTTTGGAGATCGTCGTCCTCATCGTTTTTAAGAGAGATCGGATTTCCTTCGGAAATAAGGCGATATATTCATCTATATTCGAATAACGTAACTTACCGGATTGCATCATTACCCCTTTTCCAACACGTTTCTTTACGTCGTTGTTAAACGAAACGGCTTCGATTTACGACAAAGTTCCGCTCGTTCGGATTTTCATTCTTAGCACAAAGGATTGAATTCCGCAATCGAATTCGGATTGATAAAAGGACTTTTACGATTGGAAGGAACCGGTATTCGTACGTATCGAAACTACGAGGACCGGCGAACCTTCAAAAAAAGAACCGCAAAACTCCCGTTAGACTTCCCAGAAAAAAACCGAGAATGCTTCCGTTGATCCGAATGGTTTCCAAAACATTTCGAGTCTTCCATTCCAAATTCTTTCGGAGATCTTTCGGGTCGAGACTTTGCAAACGCGTCGTAATCTGCCTTCCGATATAACCGGAAACGCCTTCGTCCACCCTCTTCTCGACGAACTCCAGCACCGATCGCAAAGGCGCGTATTCTTGAAGAGTTTTGATTTCACCGATTTCCTTAAGATGAGACTGAATCAAAGTTCCTAAAAGACGACTCGCTTGAACCTTTAAAAACCCCATCAAGGATCGAACCGCTTTTTCCCTTTGATCCAGATGAAGTTCGTTCCAGGAAGAAATATACGTTTCCGTGGAAGCAGCCATCAAATTGACGAGCTTCTCGATCGTTTTTTCGTCCTTGGATTCGATCACCAACCCCTGCTTTACGTGATTCCCGTATTCCTTCAGTTTTTTCGGAAAGTCGACCACGAGGTTCAAAACCACCTGGGCAACTAAATTCATTTTTCCTAATATTTCTTGAAGAAGAGATTTGAATTCCTCCGTATCGGCGACTTTGATCATGGACTCCCCGATCAGAAGTTTGATCGTGTCCATAATCTCCTTTTGTCGGTTTAACTCTTTTAATAAAGCGACATCCGTTCCCGAAAACTGATAATGAACCACGTATTGAACGATGTCTTCCTCCACTTTGGAGAAAAGCTGGTTCAAAACCTCGTGGGTTTTTTCCTCGTTTCCGAAGGTTTCGAGTAAAACCTCGTGAACGTCGTCGCGGGTGGTCGGATCTTCCAAAACCATTCTGATTCGCGAACGGATCACCTCGTGATGCAGAAGATCGCCCGCAACCCAGTTGCCGATTTCCGATGCGAGTCTGGAACTGTCCTCTTCGATGGCCTTGTAGGTTTTCCAAACCGCAAACCAATCGCAAAGTCCACCGATCAAACCTCCTTCCAAAGCGGAAAGAACGACCTTGGAAATCGGAGTTTCCGGATTTCCGAAAAACAAAATCGAGAGAATCGCCGCCGAAAAACCGATCAGCAAAGAATTCGAAAAAAGCTGTCTTTTTCGAAACGGGGTTTTCGGAGAATCGGAGGCAAAGAACATCAATTCGATAGTTTCCTACGCGTCAAAAACGTGGCGCCGAAAAATAGAAGCGGAAGCAACAGTTGAATGAACGTGATCAAATACGATCGAATATCATAAAATACGAATCTATTTTCCTTCGCCTTGGAACAAAAATAAAACTGACCTTCCAGAGTGCGATAAACAGTTTCATCCGAATCGGATTTCCAAAGCGGAAAAAAGCCGGAACGAATCAAGATCGGAGAACACGCATTCGTTTCTGCCGTTTCGGAAAGTTTCCAATGAATAATCGAATCGTTCCAAGAAAGAGGATGAATCTCAGCCGAAGAACCGGAGACTTCTTTCTTCTTTTCCTTTTTTAGGCCCGGTTTCCGTTTTAAATCGTTCTCCGCGTCCTCTTCGATTCTTTTTTGAAAGTAAGAATTCAGCTCCGCGATTTCATATCCCGCCGAAAACGAATTCGGATCCGATTGAAATTCCTGTTTGGACAAGGGTATTAAGGAAACTTGATATTGAAACGCGGAGTTCAGGATCGACTCCGACAATTCTTCCGCTTTCAATCCGCGTTTTTTTTCGGGAGAATTCTCCGGCGTCAAAACCGCGATCGGTTTTGACGGAAGCAATTCCAAAAACGGTTTGGAAATATTCAATTTCCAGAATGTCCACTCTCCCCTTTTTTCCAAGGGCGTAAATGCGACCGGATCGGACGAAGCGATCTCGTTCAAAGCGTTCGATCTGAGTAAAACGTAAGACACACCCCGTTCCGCAAGAAGGTTCGTAAACAAACGAGACAACTTTTCGCGTTCTCCGATCGGTTGCGCGCTCCCGTTTTTGTTTTCGTTGTTAAACGAAGTTTTCGGTCCTTGCGACGGAAACAATCCTATGATTTCCTCCGCTGAGGAAGGAAGAGAACTTTCAAATCGATTCTGAAGCGTAAAGTTCCTTCGCAAAGCCTTTCGAATTAGCACGCTCGCCCATCTGGATTCTTGCGATACGTTCCCGCCCGCAATCTCTTCCGACGCGATGAGCGCTCCGTACGCGGTGTTTTCGAACGTGCGCATCCATTCTTCCCTTTGTTCCCAAAGACCGGAATGTTCTTTGGATACGTTTTCGATTCCGGTGGCCGGTCCGGGAATCGAAACGATAAACCGAATCATTCCTAATATGAATAAAGCGAGACCGGTCCATAATTTCCATTTTCCGGGTGGAAGATTTTTCAAAAAGAATCGAGCCGTTACGAGCGCGGAAAAGGTAAGAAACACGAGCGAGACGTTGAGCGCCGTATACCACCGAACATGAAGCCAAGGTAGAATCAAGGAAAGGGAAGAATCGGTCGCCATCCAGTAAAACAAAAGCGTTCCGAAAATCAGAAATCTCGAAATCGGGGGCAATAACTTTCTGATAAACAGAAGACGAATTCCGATCACGAACAAAATCGGAAACAATAGATGAATCCAATACTGATCGATAAAGATCTGTCTGAATACGTCCGGAAACTTTTCCGGTCTTGAAATGCTACCGGAAAATTCTTCGCCTAACAACGATAAAAGACCGTTGATCGGAAAGGAAATCGGCGGATTCTGCTGATACGAAACGTACCCGAAGTAATTCCAAAGAATCGGCGACGCGCACAAAAACGGCAAAAGAAAGATCAAAAGGATTTCGAGAAGTTCGAACTCGTCCTTGTAAAATAAAAAGTAAATCCCGAGAGAAACCGCGTAAAACAGCGAAGTTTCGTAGTGCGTATAAAAGACGATCGTTCCCGTGATAAGATGTTTGAAGAACGAGGAAACTTTTCCCGTATAACGAAATTTTTCTAGATAATAAATTCCTAATAGAGCAAACCCGAGTCCCAACGCGGAAGAAATCGAATTCTGAAACACGCCTACGATACCCGCGCCGACCGTTCGATCGCCAGGGTATAAAAAGTAAAACATAAGCCCCGTCATCGTAAGCAATGCGTTTCCCGGGCTGAGATTCGTTTCGGTGAGAAATAAAAACCCTAGTTTTAAGAACGCGTATGAAAACAAAAAGAGCGAAATCAGAATTCCTAAATTGAACGAAACGCTAAACGGAAAAAAGAACAATAAAAAGGTGTGAAGAAAGGAAACCAAAAAGAAAAAGAACGGAGACTGAAAGTAGAAGGTGGGACTTCCCCCTTGCAGAGAACGATCGTATCCGGATGACAGAAAATTCTTAAATAGAACCTGATAGTCCTGCGCGATGAGATATTGATTTTGCAGAGAAACGGATTCTGGAATTCGATCCGAAAATAAAAACCGGAATTGTATGGATAAAAATAAAAAGACTAGGAAAAATACGAGAGGCTTTCTCGCGGCGTGAGGAATTTTCCATTTCCCCTGGATGATTTGCATGGGATGATTCTTACGAAACCCGATTTCCTGACAAGCAAAACGGGCTTTTCGATCCCTCTTTCAAATTCCGTTCCCGGAAAACGCCTTTCGGATTTATTCTTCCTTTGCGTTTTCCTGAACGTATTTTTTAAATTCCGCTTCCGACATTTTATCGGAGTATAGCGGATAAAGAGCCGCAATCAATTCTTCCAAGGTCGGGAACTTTGCTCCATCCAATTTGTAAGCCATATCAGACTCCTTGCGACTTTTAGAATCCAGCGATCGAACGATTCCAAATCCTAAGAAAGAATCGCAACTCGCGTCTTTGCCATTTTTTTCGATAGGCCTTTTCTATAAATCGAAAAACCGTTCTTAACTTAAAATCGATCTTTCGATCCCGAGCAAAGTTATATCGTCTTTTTTAAACTCGGGTAAACTCAAAGCATTAGCCGAGTCCAACAATTCTTTGCATACGCTTCCGATCGATTGATTGCATCTTTGTTCAAGCCATCGTTGCATAGAAAAATTCTCGTATTCTCCTTCCGAAAAGATGAATCGATCGGGCAATCCATCCGTAAAGAGATACAATCGAAATTCTTTAGGAAGAACCTCGGATAATTCTTCGTATTTGAATCCGGGAATCATTCCGGCATAAGGTCCGATCCAATCGAGAGAAACCGTTTTTTCGTTCGTACTTAAAATGCAGGAAGGATTTCCCGCGCTTGCAATGAGAATCCGATCCGTTTCAAAATCCAAATCCACAATCATACCGGAAAAGAAAGGGCTGACATCTCCGATTCTCGCGCTGAATCGTCCGGAAAGTTCCGTAAGAAATTCTCCGGGAGAAAGTTTCGGATCGAAGATGGAATTGTATTCGCTCTGAATCACCATCGTCATCAGAGAAGCTTGAACCCCGTGACCGATCGCGTCCGCAAGAAAGATACGCAGTTTTTTTTCGGCGATCGGACGCACGATATAAAAGTCCCCGCCCACTTTTGCGATCGGTTGATAGAAAGAATGCAGACGAACACCCGCGTTTTTTAATACGACATCCTCCGGAACTTCCAAAAAGTCCGTTTGAATTTTGACCGCCATATCCAAATCCTCTTCGATCGTTCGGAAGGCCGCGCGAAGTCTCTGCGTTCTCTCTTCGACTTTTCGCTCCAGATTTCTGGAAAGGTCCAAAAGTCTTTGCATGTTTTTAGAATTCCGAACCGAAAGAGAAACGGATTGCGCCGCAAGAAATACGAACGTTCCGATGGAGGAATAATATCCCGTTTCCAAAAAGTAACTTACATAAAGAAGATCGTTGATCATCGCGAGATAGATGAAAATGAATCCGGTCAAAAGAATGAGAGAACCTTCCCTCTTTTTACGAACCGCTTTGACGAGCGTATACAATCCCAAACTTCCCGCGATAAAGGCGTTCAGATAATACATCGGAATCGTATGCGTAAAGATCCGCATCGGAAAAAACAAAACCATCGAAGACGCGACTATAGAGATCCACCATAACACGTCCACAAAGACTCGCTTCAAATCCCGCGGATATAAGGAAAGAATGTAGTTCAAAAAGACCGGAACCGAAAGATAAAAAGTCAAATATTCAATTCGGATCATATTCTCGTAATTGATCGCGTCCGTATATTCCAGGATCAAACGATTTCCGGGAAACAGGCTTCTCGAACCCATGATCAAACAAAATAATCCGAAATACAAAGAGGGAGTCTCCTTTCTTCGTACGATAAAAAAGGAAAGATGAAGAAAGGCCATGATCAAAAGTCCGCCCACCAAAAATGAATCCAATCGAAGAGAACGATTCCATTCGCTGCGGAGCGTTTCCGCTTCCCCGATTACGATCGGAGACCAAAATCCTCCGAGCCGTAAATCTTCATTCGCGATTTGTAATACGATTTGCAGGTCGGAGCTTTCGGGTTGGAATTCGATGAACAGAGGACGAATTCCTTCCTCCACCGCGTCCAAATTTCCGTCTTGGTTGCGAATAATCTTTCCGGAATTTAAAACGTGTTTATCGTCGAGATAGAGTTCATACGACGAACTCTGATCAGGAAGAATCATTCCCAGCTTAAATCGTTTTGCCGGAAGTTTTACGTCGAGAAGATACGTTCCAAATCCCTTTCCCTTTCTGAATTCCCCGTTCCATGCGGAAGGAACATATAAGATCTCTCCGGATTTCGAAAGAGTTTCGTCCTTTCTTCGCTGCGCGTCGAACTTCCAAGCGCCCCAGTAAAACATCCACTCGCCGCGTAAAACGAGTTTTCCTTTGTGAGCAAAGTCCCAGGAGGAAGCGTTTAAAATACCGGATCTTGCGACCGGAGGTTCTTCGTTTTTGCAGTAGGCAAGAAGCGCGCATAACGCGGCAACGATCCAAATAAATCGAAACGATAAAAACGGCCTTCGGGTGAAACGTATCACTCTCGCAGTGAAAGATCCGGTCTTGATCGCAAACATAGAGGGAGAATCCTTTCTCAAATTCACATACTGTTCAAATTCTTTTTCTATTTTTGGAAGGAATCGATTCTGATAAAAAGAATTCGTTCCCTCAATTTTGCAGAACGTACGAGCATAAATTCTCCCAAACTTCGTTCTCCACCCTCTCAAAAACCCTCTTTTTTCCCAGAATATTTGACAAAATAGCAAAAGAATTATCCTAAATTTTAGATTTATATCCAATATAGCAGATTATTTGTTGACTATAACGAGAAGACTCTCTCTTTTAGTAAAAAATTTCTAAAAAGGAGGATTTAGGTGATGCAAACGATTACTCGAATAACGGCAGGAGTTATTTTTATCTGTACTTTTAGCTTTGGCTTACTCTCGCAAGAACCCAAAAAGGAAAAATCGAGAACCGAGTCCACACCGGTCTTAAATCTGGATCCGCCTTCGGATGTGAAATACGAAGAACAACCGAACGATGGAAAGGGAATTCCCGAAATCCAACAGGAACTGGCAAAGGAAGAACCGTATAAAAGTCCGTACAAAGGAAAACTACCCGGTGAATTTATGAAGTCCATGCTCCTTTCGCCGGAACACCAGGACGCGGTGAGGAAGGTGGATCGACTTTGGTTGGGGGATATTTTCCGCGTCGGATTTCAGGTTCGTCCTCGTTTCGATTACAGCCACAACGCCGATTTTGATAAGCGAACTCAGGACGATAGAAACTTCGCGACTCAGAACTCTCAGGTCTCGTTTATCATCGATCCGAACCAGTATGTCGCCGCCAAGGTGACGATCCAAGACGTTCGAGTTTGGGGGGGCGAGCAATCCCGTAAGGACGGCCAACTCGGTTATCTCGGTCTTTCCAACTCGGCGGGCGCGGAACTCAGTTCGGCGCCGACGGCTACGAACTCCGTTAGCATTAAGAACAACACGGACCTCAGAGAGGGTTTTATTCAATTGAAGAATTTCGCGGACGGTTTTGAAGTCTTTCTCGGGAGACAAATCTTCGGATTCGGCGATAACCGATACGTGGGCGGACGAAACGACGGTCAAACGGGAAACTCGTTCGACGGCGCAAGAGTGAAATACTCCTCCAAGTATTTCAACTCGGAGGCGTTCACTTCCATCATAGCGGAAGATTCCAACGCAGGTAGCGGTAACAACACTGCAAACGGCGTCAAACGGGGAACCGTTAACGATACGTATCTTTCCGGTTTATACAACACGATCAAGTTCGAAGACTTTCTCGTGGATCTCTACTACTTCAACATCGATAAGAAATGGGAACAAGGCCCCGCCCCGACTACGAGTTTGGACAGAACCAGACAAAGGGACGACTTAAACACGGTGGGATTTCGCTTAACGAACAGGACTGAAAACAACCGCCTGCCGAAAACCAAAGCTTGGGACTGGACTCTGGAAGCGTCTTGGCAATACGGATTCAACGGTCAAAGAGTCAACGCCGGTTGGGACACCCTCAAACAAACAGTGGACGGAAATCCTAAATCGCAGAGAATTTATACGGAAAACGTGGAATACGACGCGAAGTATTTCATCGCTCAGACCGGTTATACTTTCTTTGATCGCTTTCGTGTAGGTCTTCAATACTCGATCGGATCGGGAGATCCGAATCGTACGGACAATAAGGTTGCGACGTACGACGCTTCGTTCGCGACAAGATCGGGGGGATTCCCCTACTTCGACTCCGGAAACGGGATCGTAAACGCGACATTCTGGTCGAACACGAGAACCAAATCCGTCCATTTGATGTATAACTCTCCGAATTACGGAAGATTCATCTTCGTGGCTTACGATATTCAAAAAGCTTCCGAAAACGACGCTTGGTATTCCTCCGGCGGAACGGCTAACACTGGTTTGACGACCGAGAACTCGACAGGCTCCGCGTTCGGCGGTTACAAACTCGGAGAACGCGGCGGAAAACGTCTGTTCTACGAATTCGACCTGATCTACCAATTCTATCTCAAAGACTACGTATCCATCTGGACGGGCGGCTCTTATCTGTTAGCGGGAGATTCCGTCAGAAACGCGAGAGTGAATCCTTGGGCTCCGAACGTAAACGATCGATACACGTTGGACAACAAGTCCTACAGCTTCTTCCTGTTCGTTCAGTTCGCGATGTAATTTAAATTTAGAAGTTAGGAAACCAGTATGAAAACAAAAATTTTTAAAACAACGTCGATCGTATTTCTCGCGATGACGGCAAATCTAGGGCTCTTTGCAAAAGACGTAAATCTCCTGAACGTATCGTACGATCCGACCAGGGAGTTATACGCGGAGTACAACAAACTTTTCGCAAACTACTGGAAATCAAAAACCGGCGACGAAGTGAGAATCAACCAGTCCCACGGCGGAAGCGGTAAACAAGCAAGATCCGTGATTGACGGATTGGAAGCGGATATCGTGACTTTGGCCCTCGCATACGACATAGACATCATCGCATCGAAGGGATTGATCGCAAGAGATTGGTTGAAAAGTCTTCCGAACAACAGTACGCCTTACACGTCTACGATCGTATTCGTGGTGCGGAAAGGAAACCCGAAGAACGTCAAAGACTGGGACGACCTAGTTCGCAATAAGGTAAGCGTAATCACTCCGAATCCGAAAACGAGCGGAGGAGCGCGTTGGAATTATCTCGCGGCTTGGGCTTTCGCACAGAAGAAGTTCAACAACGACACGAATAAGGTGCAGGACTTTATCAAAACCTTATATAAGAACGTTCCCGTTCTCGACTCGGGCGCGAGAGGCTCCAGCAACACGTTCGCACAAAACGGGATCGGGGACGTTCTTCTCGCGTGGGAAAACGAATCCTTTTTGATCCTCGAAGAATTCGGAAAGGACAAGTTTGAAGTCGTAATTCCATCCTTGAGCATTCTCGCGGAGCCTCCCGTAGCGATCGTGGAAAAGAACGCGGAAAAACACGGAACGTTGGAAACCGCCAAAGCTTATCTCAAATCCCTCTACTCCGAAGCGGCGCAGGAGATCATCGCAAAACACGGTTATCGGCCGAGAAACCCCGCCGTATTAAAGCGACATGAGAACAAGTTTCCTAAACTGGAACTCATCACCGTGGACGGACATTTCGGCGGATGGCATAAGGCACAAAAGGATCATTTTGCAGACGGAGCCTCCTTCGACCAACTCTACGTAAAATAAAAAACGCAGGCAAAGAATGGAGAATATCCCGCGTCAACGCGGGGTATTCTTTCGATTTCCGTATTTTAAAATTGAGGACCGTTTCGTTGTAAGAGTTCCCACACTTTCAAAAGAATCCAGGACTTGCGGCCGAATTCGCTACAAAATTCTTTACTTTCAAACAAGATCTTAAAATATTGGATCAAATTATCTAATAAATTAGATTTTTGTTCACTTTGTTGTAAGACACCCGCAGGAAGGCCCGGGATGAAAACCATCACTTCAAGAATTCAACTCACATCGATCGCGCTATTTTTCTTTGTATTTTCCCTGTATGGCGAAACGAAACTCTTAAACGTGTCGTACGATCCGACTCGCGAACTTTATACGCAGATCAACAAACTCTTTGCGGCTCAATGGAAAAAACAAACCGGAGAAGATCTTACCGTCAATCAATCCCACGGCGGAAGCGGCAAACAAGCGAGAGCCGTGATCGACGGATTGGAAGCGGACGTCGTAACCCTTGCCCTTGCGCACGACATCGAAGCGATCGCGGAAAAAGGAAAACTTCTTTCCACCGATTGGGAGAAACTTCTTCCGCATCAAAGTTCTCCTTATACTTCCACGATCGTATTTTTGGTGCGAAAGGGAAATCCGAAGAACATCAAGGATTGGGACGATCTTACAAAGCCCGGAATCGGAGTAATTACTCCGAACCCGAAAACGGGAGGCGGCGCGCGCTGGAATTATCTCGCTGCATGGGGATTTGCTAAAGCGAAATACGGCTCCGAGGAAAAAGCGAAGGAGTTCGTCAAAAATCTATATAAGAACGTTCTCGTATTGGATTCGGGAGCGAGAGGTTCCTTGACTACGTTCGTTCAAAGAGGAATCGGAGACGTGTTGATCTCTTGGGAAAACGAAGCTCACCTTGCCATCCAGGAAACAGCCAAAAACTCGAACGGTTCCGTCGAAATCGTATTTCCTTCGGTAAGCATTTTAGCCGAGCCTTCGGTTGCGGTCGTAACGAAGAACGCCGAAAAACACAAAACGCTCAAAGTCGCGGAGAGTTATCTCAAATATCTTTATTCACCGGAAGCGCAGGAAGTGATCGCCAAGAATTACTACCGCCCCACCGATGCGAAGGTCGCATCCAAATATAAAAGTCTATTCAAGAATTTGAAACTGTTTACCATCAGAGACGTCGCGGGTTCATGGAAGAACGCGCAGGAAAAACATTTCGCGGACGGAGCGATCTTCGATCAGATCACCTCCAAGTAAGACGTTTACGGAAGAATATCTACAAAGGATTAAAGAGAAGAACATTGAACTTCAGAACCAAACCTTACGGCAAAACGACCTTCGGAATCACGTTAGGTCTTACGGTCACCTATTTGAGTTTGATCGTAATCATTCCGTTAGGCGCACTCTTTCTGAAAAGTTCGGGGATCGGCTGGGAAGGATTTTGGAAACTTCTCACGAACGAAAGAATTTTGGCGGCGCTTTATTTGAGTTTCGGAGCGGGGGCGGTCGCTGCGATCATCAATCTATTGATCGGATTTTTGTTTGCCTGGGTGTTGGTCCGGTACGATTTTCCCGGTAAATCGCTTTTGGATTCTCTCGTCGATCTTCCGTTCACGCTACCCACGGCCGTGGCAGGGATCGCGCTAACTACGATCTACACCCAGAACGGAATCATCGGAAAACTGTTCGTCCCTTTCGATATCAGAATCGCTTACACTCCGATTGGAATCGTAATCGCGCTCGTATTCATCGGATTTCCCTTCGTCGTAAGAACGGTTCAACCCGTATTGGAGGAATTCCCCAAAGAACTCGAAGAATCCGCGTATTGTCTCGGAGCCAATCGCTGGCAGATTTTCAGAAGAGTGATATTCCCCGAACTCGTTCCGCCTTTGATCACCGGCGCAGCAATGGCCTTTGCGAGAGGAATCGGAGAATACGGTTCGGTCGTTTTTATATCGGGAAACCTACCGGGTAAAACGGAAATTCTCCCATTATTGATCGTAACAAAACTCGAACAATATCAATACGAAGAAGCCACGGGAATCGCGTTCATTATGCTGGTAATCTCCTTTAGTATATTATTAGGTATCAATATACTTCAAACGGTTTCCGCAAGGAGAAATGGATGAGACAGGAGTCCTTACTCGTTCGAAGCATTCTGATCGGAACGGTTTTTTTACTAACCGGATTGATTCTACTTCTTCCCATCTACACCGTGTTTCACGAAGCCTTTTCGAAAGGATGGGCGGCGTATTTGGAGGGAATCCAAGAACCCGATACGATCTCGGCGCTCAAACTCACGCTTTTGGTCGTATCCATCGCGGTTCCTTTGAATACGATTTTCGGAATCGTATCCGCAATTTCGATCACACGTTTTGAATTTCCCGGGAAAAGCTGGCTTTTGACTATCATCGACTCGCCGTTTTCGGTTTCGCCCGTGATCTCGGGTTTGATCTTTATTCTTTTATTCGGAAGACAAGGTTGGTTCGGACCTTGGCTTGAAGAAGCGGATATCAAGATCGTATTCAACACTCCGGGACTCGTCATCGCGACGATCTTCATCACTCTCCCTTTCGTTGCGAGAGAACTCATACCTTTACTTGAATCGACCGGAATCGAAGAGGAAGAAGCGGGACTTCTTCTCGGTGCGTCACCGCTTAAAGTATTCTTCAAGATCGTGGCGCCCGGAATCAAATACGGATTATTATACGGCATCATTCTTTGCAACGCGAGAGCCATGGGAGAATTCGGCGCCGTTTCCGTTCTATCGGGTCATATCCGGGGACAGACGAACACCCTTCCGCTGCAGATCGAAGTCTTATACAACGAATACAATTCCGTAGCCGCGTTTTCGGCCGCGTCCCTGCTCGTATTTTTATCCTTAATCACATTGATCGCGAAACAGATCCTGGAAAGAAAGATCAAGATCGGTAAAAAAGAAGATTCTCTTCAAGAGGAGGCATAGTCATGGCAATCGAAGTTAAGAATATTATAAAACGCTTTGGTAATTTTACCGCGATCGACAATCTTTCTTTGGAGGTTCCCTCCGGAGAATTGGTCGCGCTGCTCGGTCCATCCGGCTCGGGAAAGACGACCCTGCTCCGTATCATCGCGGGACTCGAGGACGCGGACGAAGGTCAAGTCATCTTTGAAGGACTGGAAGTCGGTAAAAAGAACGCGAAAGACCGCGGAGTCGGTTTCGTATTTCAGCACTACGCTCTTTTCAGGCACATGACGATTTTTGAAAACGTAGCATTCGGACTCGAAGTTCGGAAACGTTCCGAAAGACCGAACAAGGAAGCGATCCGCGAAAAAGTGATGAGCCTCTTAAAACTCGTCCAACTCGAGAATTTTCACGGCCGTTATCCTTCCGAACTTTCGGGCGGACAAAGACAAAGGATCGCACTCGCAAGAGCCCTCGCGATCGAACCTCGTTTTTTACTGTTAGACGAACCCTTCGGAGCCTTGGACGCAAAAGTCAGAAAGGAACTTCGCAACTGGCTTCGACGTCTTCACGACGAAATTCATATTACAAGCGTATTCGTAACACACGATCAGGAAGAAGCTCTCGAAGTTTCGGACATGGTAGTGATCTTGAAAGCCGGCAAGATAGAACAAGTCGGAACGCCGGATGAAGTCTACAATCATCCTAAGAATTCCTTTGTGTTTCACTTTTTGGGTGACGTGAATCTCTTTCACGGAAGGGTACAAGGCGGACAAACGCATCTCGGAGAAATCAAGGTCGATACCCCGGAGCACTCCGAAATTGAAAACGCATCCGCAGTCGGTTATGTTCGTCCGTACGACGTCGAAATTCTGAAAAGCCCGATCGAAGGTCAAACAATCCCGGCGGAGATTCAGTACATCCACTCGACCGGAAGAACGGTTAAGATCGATCTCAAACGTTTGGATACGGGAACGATTTTGGAATCACAGCTCAACTCTTCCGAGTTTCAAGCGTTGAATCTGCTTCCAGGTGAAACCGTTTATATTCGGTTTAAAAAAGTCAAAGTCTACGTGGAAGATTATACGATCTGATTTAGGAAAATCGGAACGCGCTTTTTGTTAGTCGGAACAATCGTCAGAAACTTTTTGATTCGACTTTCATCGGTTTAAACAAACGCCGCCGGTTTCTTGATTCGAGTTTCGTGTGTCTGGAAAATCGTTTGGGACGTTTCGATTCGAGTTTCGTCTATCGGAACAAACTTCGCGGATTTTTTAAACGGACAAGACGATCTATTTTTTAAACGAAGAATTCTTTGTCTTATTCGCTTTATCTTTTTCCTTCCGCATAGGACGGGTAATCCCGTTTTCGATCGAAAGAGAATCCGCTCCGAAATAGGAATAATCCTCCGGATCGTGTGATACGACTACGACCGGAACTTGAAACAACCTTTGAATTTTTTTGAGTTCTTCCTTCATCTTTTCTTTGAGTTCCAGATTCAAAGCGGCAAAGGGTTCGTCGAGTAGAAGGAGTTCCGGCTTTCCGATGAGCGCGCGCGCCAAGGCAACTCTCTGTTTTTGTCCTCCGGAAAGGTATCTAGGATAACTGCCGGCGATATTTTGTATTTCAAAAATTTCTAATATATCATCCACGAGAATCCGATCCGATTCAGGCAAGCCGAACGAAAAAAGATCCTTTAAAGGAAACTCCAAATTCTTGCGAACCGTAAGATGAGGAAAGAGAGAATAACTCTGAGGCAGATAGCCGATCTTTCTTTCTTGGCTGGGAAGATCGATCCGTTTTTCCGAATCAAAAAACAACGTTTCTCCGAGAAGAATTCTTCCCCGATCGGGTTTGATCAAACCGGCAAGAACCTTAAGCGTCAGCGTTTTACCCGCGCCCGAAGGACCGTAAATAAACAGGAAATCCTGGATAAAACGGAAATCCAAGTCCAAAAAAAAGAATCTTTTCCGATCGGTTAAGGTTTTTTGAATATTTACGGTTAGGGACACTAAGGTTTTCCGAATCGATATTTCTGAAAGATTTTCTTGGCTTCTTTCGACGTTAAAAATTCGACGAATCGTTTCGCTTCGTTCCCATTGGAACTTTTCGCGACGACGATCGCCGGATAAAGAATCGGCTTCGTTTTGAGATTCGCGACCGCAACCTTTACTCTATCTTGAAATAGAACCGCATCGGTTCTATAAACAAAACCGGCGTCCACTTCTCCCCTGGAAACGTAATCCAAAACCTGTCTTACGTTTTCACCGGGAATCCATTTTTTTTCAAGCGCCGCGTCCCATCCCTCTTGTTCCAAAACTTCTTTCGCGTATTTTCCCGCCGGAACGATCGCGGGATTTCCGAAGGAAATTTTCCGGACGGTTTCGTTTCTAAGATCGCTCACCTTTTTTAGATTCAACTTAGAATCGATCGGCGCGATCAACACGAGGGAATTACTTACGAAATTCTTTCTCGTAGCGGGATCGAATAGATTCTTAACCAGACCTTTATCGACATTCTCCTGATCCGCGGAAGCGAATACGTCCGCCGGTGCGCCGTTTTCGATCTGTTGAAGCAAAACTCCGGAAGCCGCAAAATTGAAGGACACTTTAATTCCTTCCTTCTTTTCGAATTCCTTTCCGATTGAAGTAAAAACTTGCGTCAAACTCGATGCGGCGGAAACCAAAAGAACCTTTTCTTCGCCGAATATCGGCGAAAGCTGCAAAACAAATACGAGAAACGCCGGAATCTTGATTCCATTCATATCAGTATTTCCTTATATTCTAAATTACCAATGTGATTTCCGAAAGATCCGCGTAGATACCGTCAAAATCAGGACGGACAAAATCGAAGTCAGAATCACCAGATGGAACGCGACCTGATCGTTTCCCGATTGAACCGCGTCGTAAATCGCAAGCGAAAGGGTTTGCGTTCGTTTGGGAATGTTTCCCGCTATCATCAACGTGGCTCCGAATTCTCCCATCCCGCGCGCGTATGCGAGCATTGCGCCCGCAAGAATTCCTCTCCAAGATAAAGGAAGAATCACTTCCCAAAAAATGGCGAAGTTTCCCTTCCCCAAGGTTTTTGCCGTGTCCTCGTAATCCGGGTCCAGATCTTCCAAAGACGAGAGCGCGGATCTATAGACGAGAGGAAACGAAACGATGATGGAAGCGATCACCGCGCCCGACCAATGAAACAGTACGCTGAATCGAAACGA
Organism: Leptospira sanjuanensis; assembly: GCF_022267325.1. Taxonomy (NCBI): domain Bacteria; kingdom Pseudomonadati; phylum Spirochaetota; class Leptospiria; order Leptospirales; family Leptospiraceae; genus Leptospira; species Leptospira sanjuanensis. The sequence continues at coordinate 1,439,411 of NZ_JAIZBG010000001.1, read as the reverse complement.
TTCCAAAAGAAAGGAACCGATGACCCCGTTTCTTCCGAATAACACCAAAAGATAATATCCTAACACGGTTGGAGGCAAAACGAGAGGAAGAGTCAAGACCGCGTCCAAAAATTCCTTCCCGAAAAACCGGAACCTGGAAAGGAGATACGCGGCGATCACTCCGAGAATCGTGGCGATCAATGTCGAAAACAAACTCACGCTCAAAGTCAGCGCGATCGGATATCGAATCGTTTCCCAGTCCAACTCGGTCATGCACGGATATTACATCGGGAAAGTCTTCGAGGTCAACCAAAGAAGAATCGATTCCTTCCAGGAAACGAATTCTTTTCAGCGAACCGAACGTTTATCCTGCAACGGAGAAAGCGCTTGTCATTCTTCCTTGTTCCTCTACGGACAGAGGCTTGGGAAAAAACGAATCGATGGACTTCAAATTTTTCTTTTCTTGTTACGGGCTGCGTGTTTTCTAAAAGGAACTTATGAATTCTAAAATCGCGGAAATCAGAACGAGTTATACTTTATCCTCTTTGGACATCGAAGACGCCGGAAACGATCCGGTTTTATTTTTTCAAAAATGGTTTCAAGAAGCCGTTTTATCGGAGGTCGCGGAAGTCAACGCCATGACCCTTGCAACCGCTTCCAAGGACGGAAGACCTGACGCAAGAACGGTGTTGCTCAAAGGAATCACGAACGATTCGTTCGTCTTTTACACGAACTACGAGAGTAGAAAGGGGAAAGAAATGGATGAGAATCCTCGTGCGTGTCTCGTATTTTTCTGGTCCGAACTCGAACGCCAAGTCCGTATCGAAGGTAGCGTCAGCAAGGTTTCAAGGGAAGAATCGGAAGAATACTTTCATTCCAGACCGAGAGAATCCCAAATCGGAGCGGCGACTTCTCCGCAAAGCGAAGAAATTCCGGATCGTAAATTCTTAGAGGAACGTTATCAAAAACTTGTTTCCAAATACGAGGGGAAAGAAATCGATCTTCCCAGTAACTGGGGAGGTTATGCCGTCCATCCGGAAAGGATCGAATTCTGGCAAGGTCGCTCCAGCCGCTTGCACGACCGGATCGTTTTTGAAAAAAAGTCCGATTCTTCTTGGAGAAAATTCAGAATCGCTCCCTAATTCGCGATCCATAGAGAGCGAATTAGCCGATCGGTAGCGGAGCATTATCGAACGACCCGTAGGAAGTGAGATTGAGTTACCGATGGCTCACAACGAAGTTGGGAAATCTTCGCGACCCATAGAGACTCCGGCTTTCTCAGTCCGATATCTCTGCCGTTCCTTTCTCTTTCGCGTCGAATTCGGAACGTTTTCGAGGAAAAAACGGGTCGATCCAGGTGTTGAATTCAATAAGTTTTCGATCGGGAGATTCGCTTTGAAACAGATAGTTCGATTCATTCTCATATTCTCGTTGATATCCGCTTTAGCGTGCGGCAAAGGCGAAGAATCCAAAAACAGTTCCTCCGCTCCTCCGAGCGAGGCGATGAGCAGATCCGTCGGCTCTGCGGATATGAAAAAATCCGCGCCGATGCCCGAAGCGGAAAAGAAAGAAGCGGCCGATGCGGACGATTCGCAGAGTTTTTTCGCTTCGGATAAAGCGGAGAATCAACTCGGTAAAGTTTTCGCACCCGCAGTTTCCGCCGGCAATGAAAGGCTTCTTGAATACAACATTCAACTTGCGTATCAATGTTCCGATCTGATCCAAACGAGAAAGGAACTTTTGGATTTTATCTCGAAATACGGTTACTTGGAAAGCAGTTCCGCTACGAATTCGACTTCTCCGTATATGAGCGCACGAGTTCATGTTCGTTCGGCGAAACTCTACGAAGCTTTATTAGAACTCGATAAATTAGGAACACTCCTTTCGGAGGACATCTCCGCGATCGATCACACGGAAGGGATGGTTTGGCAAAAACGGAAGATGACCCGTGAAAAGATCCGTCTTTCCAGAAGAAACAACGCGAACAGTCAGATCGCAGCAAGCTCCAAGAACTGGGAGGCGATCGAAGAATCCATCGCAAGCAGCGAAGACGAACTCGATCTCGCGGAACACGAAACCTGGAAGATCAAAGACCGCGTAACGTGGGCAACGATCGCAGTCAGTTACAGCCTTCCGACCGCTCCCGATAAGATCGAAGTTCCCGCATATAAGAACGCGTTCGCCGGTCTCTTGAATGCGTTCCTACAACTTACATATTATTTGATTTGGTGGTTGCCGTTCTTGATCATCGGCGGGGTTGCCGTATATTACGCGGGCGTCGCCTATCAGGCGATTCAAAAGAAACTCCGAAAGTAAGAAGGAAAAGGCGCCCGTTTTATTCAAAGTCTTGTCGGAGTTCCGGCAAGACTTCGATTTCGATTCGTCTCAGCCCAAACCGAGAATATGACCGAGTTTCAACTTCTTGGTCATCAAATAACCGTGGTTATCCGAACCCGGTTGAATTTCGATCGGGACGCGTTCAACAACTTCCAAACCGTAACCGTCCAACCCGACGATCTTGCGCGGGTTGTTGGTGAGAATCTTCATTTTACCGATGCCAATATCTCTTAAGATCTGAGCGCCGATTCCGTAGTCGCGTAGATCGGGAGCGAATCCGAGTTTCTCGTTCGCTTCGACCGTATCATATCCTTTATCTTGAATATTATAAGCTTTTAATTTATTGATAAGACCGATTCCTCTTCCTTCCTGTCTCATATAAAGAAGAACGCCCTTTCCTTCTTTGGAAATCATTTCCAAAGCGGAATGAAGCTGAGGGCCGCAATCGCAGCGATTGCTCGAAAAAATATCTCCCGTAAGACATTCGCTGTGAACACGAACCATAACGGTTTCGTCCTTTTTGATATCGCCCTTGATCAGAGCGACGTGAATCTTGTCGTCGATCATCGTAGAATAGGCGCGAATCGTAAAATCGCCGTATTCAGTGGGAAGTTTGGATTCCACTTCGAGGCGGATCAGATTCTCCTTCGCTCTTCTGTAGCGAATCAGATCTTCGATCGTATAAATATTGAGTCCGTGTTTTTGAGCGAACTTTTCCAGATCCGGAAGACGAGCCATAGTTCCGTCGTCGTTCATGATTTCGCAGATCACACCCGCAGAATATAAGCCGGCGAGTTTGGATAAGTCCACTGCGGCTTCCGTATGTCCCGCTCTTCTCAAAACTCCGCCCGGAACCGCCTGCAAAGGAAACAAATGTCCGGGACGCATCAAATCTCCCGACACTGTCTTTTCATCCAGAAGCGCCTGCACGGTGATCGCTCTGTCTTGAGCGGAAATCCCCGTCGATGTTCCGTGTTTCGCGTCGACGGAAACCGTAAACGCGGTTCCGTGTTTGTCGCCCAAAGAATAATCATCCACCATTCGATTGAGTCCGAGTTTTTTCAGACGCTCGGCTTCCATAGGCATACAAATCAACCCACGGCCGAACGTAGCCATAAAGTTGATTTTTTCCTTGTCCGCAAATTCGGCCGCAACTACGAGATCTCCCTCGTTTTCGCGGTCTTCCGAATCCACAAGAATGATCATTCTTCCGGATTTGATTTCTTCGATTGCATTCTCAATGGGCTGGATCATAGTTCTGCTCTATTCTTACCATCTCTTCTATTGGACTATAATTTGGCTACAGAAACTTAAATCTTTGGAACCAAATCCAGGTTTCGAGGCAGTTTCCAAACGAATTAGTTGGAAAACTTAACTATTCCTTAGACTTCAAAAGCTGTTCCAAGTAACGGGCCACGAGATCGATTTCTAAGTTGAGAATCGTGTTGGAACTCCACGACTTCGCGTTGGTTTTCTTGAGAGTTTCAGGAATCAAAACCAGATCGAATTCTCCCGCGCGCGCATCTACGACAGTCAGAGAAATTCCGTCCACGGTAATACTTCCCCGAGGAGCAATATATCGGGAAAGGGAAGAATCGTTTTTTACCGTATAACAGACTACGGAGCCGCCCTCCCTTTCTTCTTTGGTAAGAATTTTTCCGGTACCGTCCACGTGTCCGCTGACCAAGTGGCCTCCGAGTCGCGTCGTAGGAAGAGCGCTTCTCTCGAGGTTGACTTCTTCCCCTACTTTGAGAAGACCGAAGTTGGTGAGTTCGAGGGTTTTAAAGCTCGAGTAGAATCGAAAACGATTTCCGTTGTTCGCGAACTCGGTCACCGTTTGACAACATCCATTCACCGATATCGAATCTCCTAGCTTGATGTCGGGTTGAACCCAAGTCGTTTCTACGAGAAATCCTCTTCCGTCCGGCGTGTCGGAGATCTCTAAAATTTTTCCGGTCGTTTCCACTAAACCCGTAAACATCGATGCGCCTCCCAGCTGTCTTCTCCCACATCCGTTTTCCAAAGGAGAGTTTCCGCATTCGTTTGCAGCGAAGGTAGAATCCCGTTTTGGATCGATCGAGAAGTTTGAATTTTTAGAATGAGATCGTTTTCCTGCATTTTTGCGGAGAAGGTTTCATAAAGCAGATTGCCGCCCTCCACCAGAAGTAAATTGATTCCTATCGAGGAAAAAATAGCGAAACAGTCCTCCGCGAGACGATTCGTCGAAACCGTAAAGAGTTCGTGATCGGTCAATGAGAACAATGCGCGTTTCGTTTCTTCGGAAAGAATCGTTCCTTCTTTTAACAGAAAGATACATTTCTTAGACGCGTTTTGTTCGTTGATGTTTTTCTGTTTTTCGATCCACTCGGACGATATATTCTTTTCTTCGAATATAAGAAACACTCGATACGGTTGATACGCAGTCCTCGCGTCCGAGTGAACGTCCAAAACGTCCGCATTCGTTCCATATCGGAGAATGTTTTTGAGTAAGTTCGCAAATCCGTTTGCGGAACTTTTGGAATTGATTCGTTCGCTCGAGGCAGGCAATTCGTTCCTTAAGTCCTGCCATTGTTTCGATAAAATCCTAAAATCCAAACCCGGTTTATCATAAAACAGAGTTCCCGGACCGACCAAGACTGCGTCGCATTTTGCCCGCAAAAGGGATGTTAGATGGAGAGAAAGTTTCCCCGATAAAAAAATCTGCTTCTTATCCGACGCCGCAAAAGTTCCTTCTTTCGATACGGCCGTTTTTAAAATCAGGGAAGGTCGTTTGTGTTCGATCCGGGAAACGAATCCGAACAGACTTTCGGAGGCGATCTCTGCGAGACCCTTGTCCTGCACGACGTAGATTCCCGCTTGTTCAACCTTCTTCAATCCGTCCGTTTCTCGCACGAGTGGGTTTACGTCCTTCCAGCCGTAATACAAGGTCTTCGGTTTGTGTTCTAAAATCAGATCAAGACAGGGAGGGGTTTTTCCGTGATGCGTACAGGGTTCGAGCGTGACCCAAACGTTATGCGCCGTTCCCGCCAAGCCGTTCTTTACAAATTCTGAATATGCGTTCCGTTCCGCGTGGGGTCCGCCGGTCGGGGAGGTCCGACCTTTTGCTAAGATTTTTTTATTTTCAATGTCGGTGATGATACAAGAAACGGGCGGGTTCGGGGAACTTTCGCCCGTGGATAAGAAGGAGAGCTTGCGCATTTCCTCCCGAATGTTTTCCGGGAGGAAGGTCATCAGCCTCTCGCCTTTCGTATCACATGATCGTAAATGTCTACGAGAGGGGCGGCGATAAAGATGGAGGAATACGTTCCGATGATGATCCCGAACGTTAAAACGTATGCGAAGTCGAAGAGTTCGGTCGCGCCTCCGATGATAATCGCAATGATGGAAATCAAAGTCGCAAAAGAGGTGTTAAACGTTCTTCCGAGAGTTTGGTTGATCGCGGAGTTGATCGTCTGTCCGAAGGTTTCATTCAGATTTCCGGCCGCATTCTCGCGGATTCGATCGAAAACCACGATCGTATCGTTGATCGAATATCCGAGAAGAGTCAGCAAAGCAGCAATGATCGGGACGCTCGGTTTGATTTGAAAGAATCCGATAAACGCAACGGTCAAAACTAAGTCGTGCGTCAAAGCGAGAATCGCTCCCAATGCAAACTTAAATTGAAAACGGAAACTGATATAAGCAAGAATGATCGCCATCGTCAGACCGAGAAGCGTGGTCCCCGTGGAAGAAAGTTCTCCTCCGACTACCGCACCGACCTGGTTCGCACTGAGAACCTTACTTTTATCGATTCCGAAGTCCGTCATAATAATCGCAATCAACGCGTCGATTCCGGAAACTTCGACCTTGTCTTCGGGTTTCAGAGAATTCTTCTGTTTGTATTTTTGCAGAATCGCGTCCACCGAACCGAGTCCGATATCGATCTGGTAATGATTCTTATCCTTATCGAGTAAAAGAAGAACGGCTTCGATCTTGTTTTCCGAAAAGTAGGTTTCGAGCTTCTTGCGGTCCGTATTCTTATCGAATTCGATTACGGTTCTAAGTCCCCCGTTGAAGTCGAGGGAGTTCGCAAAACCTCCGTGAACCGCAAACGTATACGTAAAACCGAATACGATTAACGCGAGAGAAACACTGATGGAAACGTATTTGTATTTTATAAAATCAAACATTCTTAAGACTCCAGTTTTTTAAAGCCGATCTGGAGTTTTTGAACTCCCAGCTTATTGACCAAAAGATCCATCACCAAACGGCTCAGGAACAAGGAGGTAAAAAGAGAAGTAACGATCCCCCAGCAGAGAGTGATCGCAAATCCTTTGATCGGTCCGTTTCCGAGACGAATCATCAGAATTCCCGAAATCAAGGTCGTCACGTTACTGTCGATAATCGTCCAAAAAGCGTTGTCAAAACCCTGTGCGACCGCCACCGAAGCGGATTTACCCGCTTGCAATTCTTCCTTGATCCGTTCGTAGATGATCACGTTCGCATCCACGGCCATACCGACCGTCAAGATGATCCCCGCAAATCCGGGAAGAGTCAGAGTGAATCCCATCAAGGAAAGAAGCGCGCTCAAAATGATGATGTTCGCAAAGAGTGCGACGTTCGCCACCAATCCGGACAACCTGTAGATCAACAACATGTATAACATTACGAGAATGAATCCGATCATTACGGCCTTCATCCCCACTTCGATCGACTCGATCCCGAGAGTCGGTCCGATAAATCGCATCTCCAAAACGCGGAGAGGAATCGGAAGCGCTCCCTCGCTGATTACGTTCGCAAGATCCACGGCTTCTTCTTTTGCAAAAGAACCGTCGATCTGAGCCACACCGCCCGCGATCGCACCGCGGATCGTAGGAGCGGAAACGACTTTGTCGCCCCAAACGATCGCGAGATTTCTTCCTTTGTTTTGGGAAGTGATCTCGAAAAACTTCTCCGCACCGGCGCTGGTCAAAGTAAACGATACGATATAACCGAAGGAATTGTTTTCGAAAGAAGGTCTTGCGTCGCGCATATCCCGTCCGTCGAGAGCGATCGCTTTTTCAAGAACGATAAATCTTCTCGGAAGCAACGGAGAATTCTGATTGTTTCCTCTCGCCCAATACGCGAACACTCTGTATTTATCCTTCGGAATTTTATACTTGTCTTCCAGGGATTGAAGGAACTTATCCTGTTCCGCTTTTCCGAGTTTTTGTTTTACGATGTTCTGGTATTTAACGATATCGGTTTCTTCTCGTTTGCCGCTTTCCAGAAGTTTGTTTTCTTCCTGTTGAATGATCGCGGCGTACGTAACACCCGGACCCGCGGAATTTTCCGATTCTTCCAGACGATATTCCACGGTTTCGGTGTTCTGGATGATTTCCAAAATTTGGGAAGAATTGGTCACGCCCGGAAGGGAAACTTCGATCGAATCCTGATCCTTTTGAATCCGCACCTGCGGTTCGGTCAGGTTCTGGCTTGTCAAACGGTTGTCGATGATGAGTTTCGCTTTTTCGAGTTCCAGAAGTTTACGGCTCGGGGAAAGCTCGAAATAACTTTCGATCTCTTCGAGACGATCCTTCGCCTTTTTCTTTTCCTTTTCGTCCACGGAAGGATCGGCTACGGTTTTGTTTAAGGTTTCAATTTCTTTAATATAGCTTTCACGAAGTTTGGAAGCGTAGTCTTCGAAATCCCCTTTCATCGCGACTCTCATCCCACCTTGCAAGTCGAGACCGAGTTTGATCGTCAAAGGACGTCCTTTGACGATCCATTCTTCCACGAGAGTCGGACGAAGTTTATTCTTCGCTTCTAAAATCAGCTCGGGGTTTTCCTGAGAAATCTGATTGATCTTTGCGGAAGTGATGAATCTTCCTTTGACCAAAAGATAGGATTCTTCATTCAGTGCGCTCGGAGCCGGAGAAATCGTCCAATCGGATTGTTTGTATTCGTGATTCCAACGTTCTTCGAACTTGGAAAGAATCGCTTTTTTCTGTTCCGGCGGAAGCGAAGTGAATTCTTTTCGAACGGCGATTTCCAATTCTCTCGTTGCGAAGTTGGGATAAAGTATGATTGTCGCCGCTAAAATAATAACGAGCGGCAGGAAAATCCATGTCGCAGATTTCAAGGTGAAACTCCTAGTCTCTTCTCATTTTATTGATGGTAACCGGAGATCTGCGGCTGGAACTTCCGCGCGATTTACCGGCTTTCAGTCTGTACAAAGCAAATAATAGAATGAATACTACGATGATGATGGGTTTTTTATACTCGGAAATAAAACCCGTAAAGGAACCGGACTTTTGCCCTTCTTGAACCTTCTTTTTTTCCTCTTCCTTTTTCTTATCTTCGCCTAACTTAAGTATGTCGGCAAGGCGGTTCTGAAACGAAGGTCCTTGTTCGTTTTGCGAAGGTTCCGCGGAAGCGGTGTAGCCCGGAAGATTGTTCGGGCGGATTTTCATTTCCTCGTTCACCCAATACGGTTTCGGAAGATTGCCCGTGTCCACGTTAGACGCGCTTGCAACCTGCTGTTCTTCCAAGTTACGGGAAGAAGTTTGAGAACCGTTGTTCGAAGAATTAGAGGAGGAATTGTTCTGGCCGTTCGAACCGTTTTGGGAAGAATTCGAAGAAGAATTGGATCCTTCCTCTCCGTTGTTCGGCTCTACGTTCTTCTTGGTTCCTTCCGGATTGGAAGGAGTAGAAGAGGATGATTTCTTTTTCTTCTTTTTGGATTTTTTCTTTTCCTTCTTTTTGGAAGACTTCGTGGAAGAAGCGGAAGAAGATCCCGAAGAAGACTTTTTGCTCACGGTCTTTTTGGGTTCCGCAACTTTTTCGAGGAAGTCGATTTCTTCCCCGTCCTGGGCGAACGCAATGGAATTCCCCAGAAATAGAAAGATGGAAATGAAGACCGCGGCTTTTTTCATTTGTCTGCTTGTTTCTTTTTCAAAACGGTGCTTGCCGTAAAGGAAACGTTCGTATCCTTTGCGATGTTGAGAACGACTACTTCGTTGTTGTCCTTGATTTCCACGACTTTACCGTGAATCCCGGAAGACGTTACGACCTCGTCCCCTTTTTTGAGGCTGTCGATCATCTCTTTGCGTTTCTTTTCTTCGCTTCTTTGAGGACGGATCACGAGAAAATACATGATAACGAGCATGATCGGGATCAGGAGAAGAGTGGAAAAAGGGGACTTGTCGCCTTCTCCCGCCGCCTGAGCCAGTTGTAATAGAATGATTGAGTTCAGAGTCATTTTTTATTCCCTGTATTCGAGGATTCTAACCAGTATTTTTCCAGTTTACTCTTTGGAAATTAAATCTTCGAAATACTTCTTTGTTTTTCCCGAAAGAATCGCTTCCAAGGCGATCTTGGTTCCCTCTTCGATGCTTCCGGCCTTTCCCATCACAAAAAGCCCCGCTCCCGCGTTCAAAGCCACCGCGTGTGAACCGGAGATTTCTTCTCCTTTCAATACGCGTCGGGCCAAAGTCTCGGCGTGATCGGAAGAGGAAGCGTAGACTTCTTCCTTTTTTAATGTCGGCAGTTTTAATACGGAAGGATCAAAAGAATGTCTGCTGATGACCCCGTTCTCCAATAAAGAATAGTCCGTAACCGCAAAGATCGAGAACTCGTCCAGTCCGTCCCGAGAATGGCAAACCATCGCTTTCTTCAGTCCGAGAGCCTGCAAGACCTTGATGAAGAGTTCCATGAGCGCAGGTTCGTAGACACCGATGATTTGGAATTGCGGAGCGAACGGATTGGATAAAGGTCCGATCATGTTGAATACGGTTCTAAACCCGAGTTCCTTGCGGACCGGACCCGCGTATTTCATGGACGGGTGCCACATCGGCGCAAATAAGAAGGTAAAGCCCTGCGATACGAGATGTGCTTCGACTTCTTCCTGAGTCTTTTCGGTTTTATATCCAAGTCGGGTTAAAATATCGCTCGATCCCGTATGGGAAGAAACCGATCTGTTTCCGTGTTTTGCTACTTTGACCCCGAGCGAAGCGAGGGTGATCGCCGAAAGAGTACTGATGTTGATCGTTCCCTGTCCGTCTCCTCCGGTTCCGCAAGTGTCCAAAAGATCGAACGGAAATACGGTCTTGGGACGAAGCGCGTTTTTCCGAAGAGCAAGCGTGCAACCTAACACCTCGTCGACGGACTCTCCATTGGCGCGCATCGCGGTTAAAAAAGAGGAAAGAAGAATTTCGGATACTTCTCCGCGCATCACTTGACCGAGGAAAGCTTCGGCTTCCTCAGTCGTTAAGTGTTTGCGGTCTATGAGTTTAAGAATGGCTGCTCTGGGTTCCACGTTTCTGAAACATCCTTTTGAGATTCGAAGGGGTCAACACTTTGCCGTTGGTCACAAGATAACGGAGTCCGGAAATCACTGTGATCGCCGTCGTCACGAGCATTCCCCAGTACGGAACAAATGCCCCGAGTCCGAAGATGACGTCTCCGAGTCCCCTGTATTTGTCCGGGTTTTGAAAAAAGTAGATCGCGTTACCGGTTGCGATCTCGAAGACCGTCAACCCCGAGGCCTTACCGGATGCGTACGCCTCGTTGATGAGAATCCGTTTCTTGCTCGATACGAGAACGAAGAATACGAGGATCAGAACGATCGCTCCCATCTGAAACGCGGTCTTCACCTTTCCGAGCATGGAAGTGCGGATCGATTGTCCCTGACGAATCGCGAGATAACGTAAAGAAGTGATGAGCATATCCCTTCCGATGATCAGACAAACCATCCAAAACTCGATCTGTTCCTGCAAAAAGATAAACGTAACGAAACAACCCGTTACGATGATCTTATCCGCGAGCGGATCCAAAAATTTTCCGAACTCGGTTTCCTGATTCCACTTTCTGGCAAGGTAACCGTCGATCAAATCGGTGAGAGACGCCGCGATAAAAAGAAGAAGCGCCGCGATATGATATTCGACCTCTTTCTGAAACAGAAGCCATACGAAAAAAGGCACCGCCGCAACGCGGAGCATCGTAAGAATATTAGGAATATTGAAAATAACTTTGTTCATTGGGAAACCCAGGTTCCGTTCATGTCATACTCGTAGAAGGAATCGATTCTCACTTTGCCGATCGTTCCGGGAAGCAGGGATGCGTCGTCCACGTAGACGACCTCGTCCATTTCCGGAGCGTCCTGCAGTCTTCTTACGACCGCCTGTCCGTCTTCGATCGCATCCACGATCGCGTCGTAGGTTTTGCCGATTCTGGACTCGTGAATCTCTTCCAAAATCGCGAGATGGGCATCCCGGATCATATTGATTCGCTTGGATTTTTCTTTTTCGGAAACCGTCTGTTTGGTTTCGGCGCCCCTGGTTCCTTCCTGAGGAGAATAAGAAAAGAGATTCACTTTTTCCGGTCTTGTCTCTTCGATAAATCGGAGAATCTGATCTACGTCGTCCGCGTCTTCTCCCGGATAACCGATGATAAACGAAGTGCGGATTTCCAATCCAGGTTTTACTTCTCTTGCGAGCGAAAAAAGATCTTTGAAATAAGAACTTTCTCCGGCACGGTTCATACTTTTTAAAATTTTAGAGGAAACGTGTTGCAAAGGGGACTCGAGATACGGAGCGATTTTCGGAGTTTGACCCATGAGGCGGATCAACTTTTCCGTTTTTTTATCCGGATACAAATACAGAAGTCTCAAAATTTCCAAAGAATCGATTTCGGAAACTTTGCGAACCATATCCAAAAGAACTTCCGAATCCCTTCCGTAATATACGGTGTCTTGAGAGACGAGGCAGATTTCTTTGGCGCCCGCGCGGATCGCGCGGGCGGTATCACGGAGAATATCGTCGACGGGAGATTCTCTGAACTTTCCGCGAAAAGACGGGATGATGCAGAAGGAACAACCGCGGTTGCAGCCGTCCGAAACCTTCACATACGCATACGGCCTCGAGTAGTTTTCGATCCCCGAAGACAGTTTCAATCTTTCTAATAGATCTTCGTTGAATTCGAGTTTCGGTGGGGAAAGATCGGGAAATTTATCCCGGAGAATTTTTCCCGCTTCGGCGTATCTTCCGGTTCCGAAAAACAGATCCACTTCGGGGATTTCCGCGCTGATATTATCGGGATAACGTTCCGCAAAACAACCCACTACCACGAGTTTTTGATGATGTTGTTTTTTGACCTGAGCCGCGGAAAGAATCGTTTGAATCGTTTCTTCCGTCGCGGATTGAATAAAGGTGCAGGTGTTGATAAAATGAAAATCCGATTCTTCCGGAAGAGAGGCCGGCGTAAAGCCCTCTTCCAAAAGAGAATGGTGCATGCTCATCGAGTCCGCGGTGTTCTTTGGACAACCGAGCGTAGTGATGTAGAACTTCTTTTCCAAAGAATTCTACTCTCCCAACTCCCTGATAATGGATTGAGTATTATCGTAAGGGTTTTGCGTTTTTACGAAAATCTTTTTCACGAGTTTTCCCGGACGACCCAGTGTGATTTTCGGTTTTCCGTTCTGAATCATCTCCACGGCCGAACCGTCTCCTACCTTCAATTCTAAACGATCTTTCGCTTCTAAGCTTCTATTTTCTCCGGCTTGAACGAGACCTCGGAATCCCATCTGACCGTCGATGATGAATTCCGCGTAACTCGCTTTGCTGAAGAACAACGTAACTTGGATCGGAACATCGCCGAGCGTCTTGGTATTGTCGACCGCGTTGTTGTTTTCCGGTTTTTGCTCTTCTTCGCTTAAGGTTACGAGAACCTTCGCGGAATTTTCGGTCACGGCCTGCGCGATGATTCTTACGTTGCGTCTGAGACTTGAGATTTCAGGAATCGTATAACTTAGAACTTTTTCCTGACCTTCGCTCAAACGGAATTTGTATACGGTTAGATCGGGATAAACGTTGAACGCAAGAACAGCAGTGTTCAAAGCTCCGCCTTTTTCCACGGAGTCAATAAACAGTTTACACTGCTGATTGCTGACGGAAAAACTCACGCCCTTATCGGGAGTAAGAATAAAGGATTCGCTTCTGTTGTCCGGAATCGATCTCGATAAGAAGTCGATGTTTTCGGGAATGTCCAGTTTCTTACCGGATTCTTCCACGCTGTCGTCGCCGGAAGAGGAACCCATAAAGCTATCGATGATGAGATAAGCGGAGATAAGAATGATCAATACGGACGCGATCGTAAAGATCTTGTTCTTATCCACGTTGATTTTCGTATAATACGAAGTAGTCGGACGTGTGAGTTCTTCGAGAGGAGCTTGGGATTCTTCGATCTTTTCTCCCCGGTATAAGTTGATGAGTTGTCCGGTGTCGAGTTTTAGATAACTTCCGTAATTCTTCAGGAAGCCCATGGTGAACGTTTCACCCGGAAATTGAGAATAATCCTCCGTCTCGAGCGCAAGGATGTATTTAACCGAGATGTTTGTTTCTTTCGCTACGTCTTTAACGCTGAGCTTTTTTTCTTCTCTCGCCTCGCGGAGAATCTGCCCTACTCTTTTCTGATTCAAAGTTTCGCTCCTTCCGGGACTTTCGATTTTTATTGTTCCGACACAAGCGGGTTGTTTACGATTTTCGCGTTTCCGCTGATGTGGAAGTTGAATTGTCCGTCTTCCAGGTCGGGGTTGGTTTCTATATTCAAAAATTCGATTGTAGTTTCCTTTCCTCTTCCGTCGCTCGCGACCGCTTTTTGGATGAAGTAGGATTGCGCGTCCACGTAAAGAAGCATGGTTTCAAATCCACCGACCTTCTCCCTTTGTTCGAGATTGAGTACGAAATATTTGCGTCCGTCTTTCGGAGAAACCTGAGGTTGTTCGATGGAATCGAACTTATAATGATACTTTCTGAAAATTCTGGAAAGACCTTCGTCCGTGAAACTGGAAAAGATCGGTCCGGATTTATTCGATTTATTTAATGTAAGATCCTGTTTTCCCACCGCGTTCAAACGGGCGATGTAAATATAAAGAGTTTTTCCGTCGGATACGATTTCATCGCCGGAAGGATCGCTGAATTGATACCGGATTCTTCCGCCTTTTTTGTAGAGGCAAACCCCTCTCATGTTTTTGCTTTTTTTATTGGAAACCGTTTGGATCTGAAAATCGGCTTTGTAGGAATTCAGATCGGCGAATTTCTTTTTAACCTGTTTTACCACTTCGGACGGAGAATTCCAGTTGTGCGCGGGTTGAGCCAGAAGAGAAGATTCTAAGGCCAGGAATAAAATACAAAAAGAAAGAATGATTGTTTTTTTCATGAGAAAAACCGGATCTCCCGGGATTTTTTTACTAGCTTCGGACGTATCGGGAACCTTGTCACTTTCTAAAATTTTAGGGGACAGAGTTCTGCGGGATTTCAGTCGAAGCATGGATTCTGGCGCCCCTTTCCGCTCGCAAGCGGAAAGGCCGAGCTCGCCGCGACTTCGCTTTCGCTCCGGTCCTGCGGACTGCTTCGCATCGCTTTGATCTCTGGCGCGGATTTTGTTGTGAAAAAGGATTTTGTGGGTGTTCCAACACTTTTCTAAGTACAAAAAATTCTGTATTTCAAACCGAAAACCCCACCTCTTGGAACCGCCTCGGGCATGGGAGTATTATTGCTAAATTCGGATTTTCACATCCGATCGCGTCTTCAGGAAAACAGTACGATCGTAGTAAGCCTCATGATTCCGGAAGAGATTTTGATTCGATATCCCCTCGAGGTTCGGAAAAAACTTCCCAAAAGAATACCGGATCTTTTGAGAAGATATGGAAAATTTCTAACTTCGACCGAACGTCTGGGAAACAAAGCGGGAAGAACCTTGTATCAAGCCAGTCCGGGCAAGGATCAAATGAAAAAGATCAATGCTCGAATCAGCACCGGCAGTTGGGCCCTATTCGGAGCCTTAGCCCAAGCGCACGGCGTATCGAGGTGTTTTCTTTTCAATTATCTTCTGTCCTTGGAAGAGGCCGAGATTGGGGATTGTATCGTAATAACGATGAACGAAGGAGGTCCAACGTTTCATAAGAATTACAGTTATATTCTACACCTCGATCTTTTGAAAAATACGATTTCAAGAACGCTACTCTGCGATCCAAAAGACACCTTTTACGTTTTGGATTACCGAGACTGGTTTTCTTAACCGCCACTTGACCGAAGCACGAAATCGAAGTGTAGCAGTTCCTACGTTTTTCAAAAAAAAGGATCGGGTCCGGGCAGGAACCAAAAAAAAGTTTCCCGGAGAGGGGGTAGCGAAAGACGCAAAGCGGCTGCAGCGAGGGGGAAACTTCCCCCATCGAACGTCCCTTAGGAAGTGAAATGCTGAGTTTCTCCGAACACCTATGGGAATCTTGGGTTTTTCAAACGCCTTCCCTCAGCCCGCCCTTAGAATTTCTCTCCCCTTCGAACCGATTTGCGCGCTGACATAGCCCCTCTCTTCCATCAACTCCATCAAGCGCGCCGCTTTATTGTAACCGATCCGCATTCTTCTTTGAAGATAACTCGCCGAGGCCTTGCGATCCGTCCGAACGATTTCCCAAGCCTGTTCAAAGAGCACCTCATCCTCTTCGTCGACCAAAGAAGAATCCGGTTCCTCGTCCAAATCGAATTCCACATAAGAAGGTTTTCCGTATTTCCGGGCCTCTTCCACGATCTTTTCGATTTCCTCTTCGGAAACGTAAGGGGATTGGATTCTCACTAAGTCGGCCGCGGTCGGAGACTTATACAAAAAGTCCCCTTTGCCGAGAAGAGATTCCGCTCCGTTCTGATCCAGGATGATTTTAGAATCCGTTTTCTGTGCGACGTGAAACGCCATCCGCGCGGGGCAGTTCGCCTTAATCAAACCGGTGATTACGTCCACCGAAGGTCTTTGTGTCGCCATGATGAGATGGATTCCGACCGCTCGCGACTTCTGAGTGATACGGGTGATCGCGTCTTCCAAATCCTTTCCGGAAACCATCATAAGATCCGCCAACTCGTCGATGAAGATCACGATGTAAGGCATCTTCTTGTATCCGTCTCGATGCGCACCCTGTTCCACTTTTTCGTTGTATGTTTTGAAATCGCGACACTTGAGTTTGGAAACGGAATGATAACGCGCTTCCATCTCTTGAATCGCCCAAGCCAAAGCCCGGGTCGCCTTTTTCGGATCGGTGATGACCGGCATCAAAAGATGGGGAATGTCTTCGTATAAAGTGAGTTCCACCATCTTCGGATCGATCATGATAAAACGAACCTCTTCCGGAGAAAGATGAACTACAAGGGAAGAAATCATCGAGTTCAAACAAACCGACTTACCGGAACCGGTGGTTCCCGCAACGAGTAAGTGCGGAAGTTTGTTCAGATCTATGCTGACCAACTTGCCGGAAATATCTTTCCCTATCAAAATCGAAAGATCCTTTTTCGGACGCAAACTCAGATTCTGATGAAGAATATCTCCGAGGTAAACGTCTTCACGCAGGCTGTTTGGAACTTCGATCCCGATCGTGGACTTGCCCGGAATCGGAGCTACGATACGGATGTTCTTAACCGCAAGATACAAACGCAGCTCGTCCGCAAGAGAAGTGATTCTTCCGAGTTTGACTCCGGGAGGCGGAGTAAGTTCGTAACGCGTGATGATCGGACCGCGTTCCATCGAAACGACCTGCGATTCGTAGCCGTATTGACGGATGATCTCTTCGATTTTGCGAGCGACCTTGTCGGATTCGATCTTAAAGAGAGGATCTTGGATTTTTGTCGTGGTCGTTTTCAAACTCTTCAGAGGAACGTGATAGATGGAACGTTTGGATTTTACTTCCGGGATCAAAGTCACGGGAGGGAACGGAAGAGTTTGTTCGCTCTTCGTTTCCTTTCGTTCGGGAACGGCAAACGACTTAGGAGCAAACGTAACGGGAGAAGGCGCAGCCTCGTTCGAGTTTGCCGTTTCGGACGCGTTTTCTTCCTCTTCGGAAGATTCTTCCCACTCATCTGCCGAATCTTGCGTTACGCCATCCTCCGCGGATTCTTCCTCGTCCGCAAAACCTTCCGCATCTTCGTAAAATTCTTCCTCTTCCAAATCGGATTCTTCCTCCGAATTCGAATCTTGAACATAGAAAGAATTCTCGGCAACAGGTCCGGCCGATCGTATTTCGTTCGGCTTCACGGAATCGCGCACGTTCGGTTCGATCGAAGGCGGCACAACCAAAGATACCGCAGGTTCTGACCGCGAAAGAATATTCGAAGATTCTGATGTTCTAAAGTCGATGATTTCCCATTGGGAGGAGGATTCCTGAAACGTTCTTTCCTCGCGGATCTTATCCGAAAGGGAAGTCGATACGGATTGAAAACGGAAAACCTTTCCCTGTTCTTCGAACGTTCCCGAAAACGCTCCCTGATTTTGAAAACGAACCCGCGAAGTTTCGGGCGTAACCAGGGAACTTACGTCGACCTTGGAAAGAAGATCGGACAACCTTCCTTCTTTTCCGAACGTGGAATGAAGTGCGTTTTGTAAAGCGGAAGGTTCGGTTTTACTTCGAGCCTGTTTGTCAGAACGCATCTGCTGATAGAGTTGTTCGGGAGAATGGTTTCCGCCGTTATGCGTGGAAAACCAAGGAGGTGTTTCCTCTTTTCTTTGAAATCGTTCGACCGCCGATTGAAAGAGCGCACCGAGCCCTTCTCCTTTCTTCGCAAAACCCGACTGAAAACCGTCGCGGTATTTCGCTCCGGCGGCGCCGAGAATTCTTCCCAAAAAATGAAGCGGCGATTCGTTTAATAAAAGGATAAAGCCGTAAAAATAAAACACGAGATGGATGAGAGTTTTCCCGGTCGATCCGAAGATGAATTCGAGTCCGGTGGAAAGAAGCTGACCGACCAGTCCTCCCTGCGACGCAAACGGAATCGCGGATACGTGTCCGGCGATCTGAAGCGTAACCGTGAAACAAAATAAGAACACCGGAAGGGAGAAAAGACGGTTCGTGAGTTCGAATCCTTCTTTGACGAGTCGAAGAGACCCGAGTCCGATCGCGAATAGTCCGGGCAAAAACGAAGCCGCACCGAACATAAAAAACATTCCGTAGGAAAGATAGAATCCGAGTCTTCCGAAGAAGTTGTGCCGAATCCCCTGCTCGCCCGCGTCAAAGGAACCCAAGGAAAGGGTCAAAATGATCCCCGCAAAGAGTAATACGTACGGAAGAATCATCTTCCCGTTTTGCAGATTCCAGGCTGGTTTGAGGTCTTTGGATTCCATGCTATTTGTATCGGAAAGAGCCCGGAAAAAGAAAAGAGACTTAATTGTGGTTTTTTGGAAGGGAAATTCAGGGAGAATTCAAAACCGAATCGGTTCCAAATCAAAAACATCCGCAAGCAATTGATACGAACGCAGGCGATCCTCAAAGTCGTAACAAATCGTAGTTACGACCACTTCATCCACGCCGTAATCCGCCGTAAGATTCAAGATCTCTTCTTTGACCTTGTCCGGAGTTCCGGCCACCATTCTGCCCCGATTCTGCGCGATGACTGCCTTTTCAAATTCAGAGTAAGAATGACCGGAAATCTCTTTGTATGAAACGACCCCTTCACTGATTCCTTTGCCGATGTTCAAAAGTTGTTTGTCCATCACGGCTTGCAATTCTTCCGCCTTGCGTTCCGTTTCCGCACAGAGGACGAAGATGCCGATACTTGCTTGCGGAAAATCGAATGCATCCGAAGGTTGAAACCGTTCCTTATACGCTCGTACCGCATTCGGTCCTCCGAACGGATTGATAAAATGCGCGAACGAAAGAGCAAGACCGAAGTTCGCCGCAAGCAAACCGCTTTCTCCGCTGGAAGTAAGAACCCAAAGTTCGGGAACGGTTTCCGCTTTCGGAATCGCCTTCACCTTCGTTTGAATCGAATCCGCCTCGGCCGTATCGGTCAGAAAACATTGCAGATCCAAAAGCTGTTGTCCGAAATCGTTTCGAACGAATTGAGCGCCGGGATTCAAGATGGAAGCGGTAAGACGATCGCTGCCCGAGGCGCGACCAAGACCGAGATCGATTCTCCCGGGAAAAAGAGTTTCGAGCATTCTAAAATTCTCCGCTACCTTGAGAGAACTATGATTCGGAAGCATCACACCTCCTGAGCCGACACGAATCCTCTGCGTTTCGCCGGCGAGATGCGAGATCAAAACTTCCGGAGTGGAACCTGCAAGACCTTGAATATTATGATGTTCTGATACCCAATAACGGGTGTATCCCAGACGATCCGCAAGTCGCGCAAGCTCCACGGTTTCCTGAATCGCCTGTCTTGCGGTTCCGCCTTTGCGGATGGGGGATTGATCGAGAACGCTGAGTTTCAACTTCATCTTAGAATGCCTACTTCACGACTCCGATGTCTTTTACAAGTTAGACTAAAACGGCAACCCCTTGCGATCAAAAACGAACGATCCTATCGACTTAGAGCCGACTCTAAGTCTAAAAAGTCTGCGTAAAAGAATCCTGGATCCCGTTTTAAGAATTCGAATTTGCCGGCAAAAATTCCGACTCGAATTCATCCTCTCCGGCCCAAATAAAAATGACCGTGATACATCCGTGGATCAAGGTCCAAACGAAACAAGTAAATCGAATCGAAATTACGTTCCAATCACGGAATTCTTGGTTCGTTTCTCCCTTTAAACGAAAAAAATCAAAGGCATCTTGAATCCAATCCGCAGCTCCGAAAAAAACGACAACACCCGAAAGGCCGGAGACCAAAGCGACAAGAAATACATAACGAAATTGTAATCTTATGTTTGTGGAATATTCAATAATTTTCATCTCCGCAAAGGAGGAAACTCCAAGAATCAGAAAGAATCGCAAAAAGTTCAGGAATAGAACGATTTGTTCCGTGAAATTCGAGTCAAACATTCCATCAAAATGATACTCGATAAGGCGATTCGAAAGCGCAAATAGGACGGCGAAAAGCAAGAATAAAAGATTCGTAAGAATACAAAATGGAAAAAAGGAAAAGTTTCGTTTCGGTATCAGTTTCACAATGAAATAAAAAGCAAAAGAAAAACCGATCCCGGGCAGTAAAAATGTCGCATAATAAAGAATCGGATGAAGGAGTTTATCGAAATCCGGATAGGTCCAAGTAACCCCCGTAAAAAATCCGGAAGCCAAAAGATATTGAATCGTTTTTATCCATTCGTGAATTCCAAATACTTTCTCGGATGTTTCCGATTTTTCCACCTCCGTCCTCCGGCCCTCTTCAAATCCGACTTTGCTCTCGGTTCTCCGCAAAAAAGAATCGAAGTCGTTTAACAAAACAACACTCGATCCGGAGAAAATTCCGTCCTTTTTAGAGCACCGATCTAATGTCCGGTGGAACCGAAACCTCCCGCGCCTCGCGCGGTCTGATCGGCAAACTCGTTCACGAGTTCCCATTCGGCATACCACGTTCTGCGGATCAAAAGCTGCGCGATTCTCATTCCGTGCTCGACGACAAAGGAAGAATCACCCAAATTCAAAAGAGGAATCATCAGTTCACCGCGATAATCGCTGTCGATCGTTCCGGGAGAATTCGGAATCAAGATTCGATTTTTTGTGGAAAAGCCGGATCTCGGTCTGATCTCGAAATGATATTCCTCCGGAATCGCAAACGAAAGACCGGTTGGCACAAGAAAAACCTTACCGGGTTCCAAAACAAGATTCACATCCAGACAAGCATGGACGTCGTATCCGGCTGCGTATTTCGTTTGTAAAACGGGAAGTTCCGCGTTTGGTTTAAGCTTTTTAACCGAGATTTTCATACGATAAAGATTTCCTTTTGAAAGATCCGAATTTGAATCGAGGTTTAATTTCCCGGCGAGGGAGAATTCCATAATTTGAGGTCGAAGTTCGATCACAATCTTTTTAAAGACGTAAATCGAACAAAGAAGAAAGATTTCGGTGAAATAGCCCTATTGTCCGAATGTGTTATAAATTTATATACACGCCGTATAATTTACTGTGAAAGTCAAAGACAGATTTATTATAAATCTTCATCGATGGTCTTCGTTCGGACAAAGATTCGTTTCATAAATCGGTTTTTTTTTCTTAAAATTCTCACCGAACAAGATTCCGAATCTACCGTAATCGATCCAAATTCTTTGTGCCAGATGATCGGACAATCGATATAGATGAATATGACCTAACAAAACGTATCTGGAACGATCTTGTTTACGGTTTGTAAAATCTGCCAAAAGAACGGGTTCATCCGAATACCATAGAACGACCTTTGTATGATCGCGATCTAGATCCGGTACATCCACCGAATATTTTTTGATGTTCGGGTAGTCGTCATACGCTCCTTGATTTTCCCAACTTGGGAAACGATGCGTAATGTGCCTAATCAGCAAAGATTCTATAGTTCGGACTCTATCCTTCGCGTCGGTAATTCGAACATTTTCCAATAAGACATCATACGAATCGATCGTGACGGCTCGATCCCGCCAATTTAAAGGATTGAATAAACGGAAATAAACGAAAACCCCCGAATAAGGTACATGAGCATTGCCGTCCATGTCGTCTTTTGAAACCGCTCTTCTCGTATACGAATAGGAATCCGGCTCCTTTAAAAAGGATGCCTTCTCTGCGGATAAGATTCTTACTTTTATAATATTGTCGGCGGCAAGAGAAACGATCGGGATCAGAGAGAAAAAAATCGCGAGTCTATAAATATTTTTCTTTCGCAACAAAGTCACTGGACAACCGTTCCATTAAGGATTCGTTTCTAAAGATACAACCGAATATCGATAAAATTTCGGATAAAATCTGCAATCCGCAAAATTCCCGCGTTTTTTCTGCTTTGCGGTGGCAAACACCAACAAAGTCACTTAATGACAAATCGAATATTCTTGATTTTTGGTAAAATCGATTCTCCGGAAATTTCCCCATCATTCCTCTCGCTCACTCAGAAATCAATTTACAGCTTGTCCCAAAACTTATTTCTACTTGGATAGAAATACAAGTTGGTAGGTTCTTGTCCCTGACGCTGCGATCCATAGAGAGCAGTGTCATTGAGTTTCTCGCTGCGATCCATAGAGAGCAGTGTCATTGAGTTTCTCGCTGCGATCCATAGAGAGCAGTGTCATTGAGTTTCTCGCTGCGATCCATCGAGAGCAGTGGCGCTGAGTTTTCTTTGAACAGGTTCTTATTCGAATGTCGTATAAATTTAGTTGATTTATGCGTAGGTCGCATAAATTCCGCGAAAACTTTCGATTCAAAGCCGAAATTTAAAACGAGTTTTTTCGTTGCGAAGCAGAATCGGAACGATTACAAAGACAAACTACTATGATTAAATTCAACCAAGTCATGCTTTACGTAAACGATCAAAAAGGAATCGCCGATTTCTGGGTGAACAACTTAGGCTTTCGGGTGGAAGGAAAAGAGGAATACGGAGAAACCTTCGCCATCATTCTTTCCGACGGAAGACCCAATTCCACCAAACTTGTTCTTCAAAACAAAAAAGCCGTTGCGGCGGCGAACCCGGATATGAATGTCGGAACGCCGTCCATACTCATGTCGACCGACGACGAAATAGATGCACTGTATCAAAGACTAAAAGACAAAAAAGTGAACGTCGGTGAAATGGTGAATTTTCCAAACGGAAAAAAAGTATTCAACTTTTCCGATTTCGAAGGAAACTACTTCGCGATCATCGAAGAATAAACGAGCAACAAAGCGGAAACATCCTTCCAATCCTTTACAACGAATGGAAATTTTATCGATTTAATTTCCGCAACACATCATAAAATCGTAATACATTACCGCAAAACGGAAAAATATGGAGTTCTGTATTACGATTCGATCGATATGAGGAACTTTGTATTCCTTGTTAACACGTTGCATATTTTGAATGTTGTATCGATTCGCCAGAGCACTTTTCGTCGATCCAATCCGATTTCTGCAAATTTCGTATAAATATCCGCGGAAACATCGTAATAACCAAAGCCATCTCGCGCAAATCTACGAACGTCGTAGAAATGTCCAAGAACCGCAATCTACGAACGTCGTAGAAATGTCCAAGAACCGTGATCTACGAACGTCGTAGAAACCACCCGCGCTTACATCTGAATATCGTCGTTAAAAGTTAAAATGAAAACAAACGTTGAACGGCCTTTTCTTCCTTAGATCCGAGATTGCCTAACGCAGAAAGATGCAACTTTGGAATCCCGAAGACGGACTTCGCGAACGAATTGAGATCTTCCAGGGTGATCGAATAAATTTCCTTTACCCGTTCCTCGTACGAATAATTTCTACCGTAATAAAGCTCCATCAGAGCGATCGTGTTCATTCTAGATTCGGTTTGTTCGTAACTAATGGAAAGGGTTCCTTCGTGATTGGACTGTGCATCCCGTAGCTCCTGTTCCGTAATTCCGCGATCCAGGATGGACTTGATTTCGTCGGAAATCGTTTCCATACAAGTGATGAATTTATCCTTTGAAGTGGAACAAACGATGCTGTTGATTCCGATATCGGCGTAAGAAGAAGGATAGGCGGTAATCTGGTAACAAAGACCTTTTTCTTCCCGCACTTTTTGAAACAAGCGGGAAGACGTCCCACCGCCCAAGATATGAGTGAACAGGCTCGCTTTGGAAGCGTTGTGAAATTCCCGCGCGAACCCATCCCCGCCGAGAATAAAATAAACCTGTTCGAGCTTTTTCTTTTTCGGAAAATAACCCCATTGTTTTTTTGGAAGAGAGAGCGAATTCCCTTCCTTCTTTTTCTTTCTGGGTCTGTTAAAATATTTTGCTACGATCGAAAAGATCTCGTCCGGTTCGAAATTTCCCGAAATCGAAAGAAACATGTTTTCCGTATGATAATACGTATCATAAAAATCTAATAGTTTCTTATGATTGACTCCGCCTACGGATTCTCTTGTTCCGATGATGTCGCGACCGAGTGAGTTCTTCGGAAAAAAATTCTGATAATAAAAATCGTGAATATAATCTTCGGGAGAATCCTCATAACCCTGCAATTCTTCCAGAATGACACCCGCTTCGTTTTCGATGTCGGATTGTTTGAGGAGAGGTTCGTAGATCATCTCGGCTAACAGTTCTAAGCCGATGCCGATATGTTTACCGGCAACCGTTACATGAAAATACGTGTATTCCCGGGAAGTAGCCGCGTTCGTAAAACCGCCAACCCTTTCGATGTCCTCGGCTTGCTGTTTCGCGGTCCTCTTTTCCGTGTCCTTGAAGAGCATATGCTCCAAGAAATGGCAATAACCCGCATTCTTCGCGGATTCGTGTCTGGAACCGACCCGGACAAAAACGCCCGCGGAAACGCTGACTGTGTGAGGGGCTTGTTGAAAGAGGACGGTGATTCCCCCGGGCAGAACTTTTCTGTGAACTAACTGTGAAGGTTCTTGCACCAAGGGAATATTAGAAGAATCTTATGCTTCTTGTTCTTCTTCGAGAGCGTCTTTTCTGGAGAGATCGATCTTTCCGGTCTTATCGACGTTCAGAACCTTCACTCGAATAATATCGCCCTCTTTGACGATGTCTTTTACCGAATTCACTCGTTTGAAATCGATCTTGGAGATATGGCAAAGACCTTCTTTTCCGGGAAGAATTTCGACGAACGCGCCGAAGTCGGCGATTCGTTTCACTTTTCCTTCGTAGATCTTCCCTACTTCCACTTCGGTAAAAAAACCGTCGACCATCTTCGCGGCTTTTTCCGCGGACTCTTGGTTCGAACCGGAAATGGTTACGCGCCCGTCGTCCTCGATGTAAAGTTCAGCTCCGGTCAATTCGCTGATACCGCGGACGTTTTTACCGCCCGGTCCGATCAATTCGCCGATTCTATCCTTAGGAATGTTTCGAACGATGATTCTAGGAGCAGTTCCGGCTAACGTAGGCGATGCGGTGGAGATATGTTTCTCCATAATATCAAGAATATAGAATCTTCCTTTTTGCGCCTGAGCGAATACGCTTTCCAAAACGTCGAAGCTGACGCCTGTCACCTTCAAGTCCATTTGGAACGCCGTGATTCCTTTTCTGGTTCCCGCGATTTTGCAGTCCATGTCTCCGAAATGATCTTCCAAACCGGCGATATCGGAAAGAACCGCATACTTACCGGAAGAATCGGAGAAAAGTCCCATCGCGATTCCGGAAACGCTTCCTTTGATCGGAACGCCCGCAGCCATCAGCGCGAGAGAACCGGAACAAACGGAGGCCATCGAACTGGAACCGTTGGATTCTAAGATTTCGGATACGACGCGAATCACATACGGAAATTCGTCCGGCTTCGGAAGAACAAGCTTTAACGCGCGTTCTGCGAGATTTCCGTGTCCGATTTCTCTTCTTCCCGGACCGGAAGATCTGCGAACCTCACCCACGGAAAACGCGGGGAAGTTATAGTGAAGCATAAAGGACTTTTCTTTTTGTCCTTCGAGTGTTTCGTATCTTTGGTTGTCGGCGCCCGTTCCGAGAGTGACCACTCCCAAAGACTGGGTTTGACCTCTGGTAAAAACGGAAGAACCGTGAGGACCGGGAAGAGGATTTACTTCTACGGAAATCTGACGAATTTCGTCCAACTTTCTTCCGTCGAAACGAGTTCCTTTCGACAAAACCTGTTCGCGAACGATTTCATATTCCAATTCGTGAAGGTAAGCTTTGATGTCCTTGATCTTGTCGGACTCTTCCACGGTTTGTTTGAAGAAGTCTACGACTTCCTTATTTACATTAGAAATTTCTTTATTTCTCGCGGTTTTGTCCGGAGTTTGATTGGCTGCGGTCAGCTTATCAAACGCGTATTCCTTCACCTTCGCAAGAAGTTCCGCGTCGCGCACTTTGAGTTTGACTTCTCTTTTAACGACGCCGATTTTTTTCGCGAATTCTTCCTGAAGAGCTACGAATTCCGCGATGTGTTTCTGTGCGAAACGAAGCGCCGCGAGCATTTCCTCGTTGGAAAGCTCCTTCGCTTCTCCCTCGATCATTACGATGTGAGTTTTAGTTCCGGCAACGACGAGATCCAAATCGGAATTTACGAGTTCTTTCGTAGTCGGATTGAGGATCAATTCTCCGTTGATTCTTCCGATTCTTGCGCCCGCGATCGGACCGTTGAATGGAATATCAGAAACCGCTAATGCTGCACTCGCCGCATTCAATGCGTGTCCCGCAACGGAAACGTCTCCGTCCGCGGAAAGAACCTGCACTTGCAACTGAACTTCGCAAAAATATCCTTCCGGAAACAAAGGACGAATCGGTCTGTCTATGATTCTGGAAATTAGAATTTCATGCTCGGGGGGTTTCGCTTCTCTTTTGAAGTAGCCGCCCGGAAAGCGGCCGACGGAATAGAGTTTCTCGGTATATTCGCAAGTAAGAGGAAAGAAGTCCTGTCCCTCTTTTGCTTCGTCGGCGGCGCAAACGGTAGCAAGTAAAACCAGATTCCCGGAACGATAGACTACGGCTCCATGAGCCTGTTTTGCCCAGTTCCCTGTTTCTAAAACGATAGTATCGCGGCCGTATTGGCCGGAGATTGTATGTGCCATGTTTGACTCGCTTACTTACGGAGTCCGAGAGTTTCGATCAGTTTTTTGTAACGGTCTAATTCGGTTCTTTTGAGATAATCCAGAAGTTTCTTTCTTTTGCTTACGAGTCTTAAAAGACCGGTTTTAGAATGAAAATCCTTTTTGTGTGACTTGAAATGTTCGTTGAGTTCTTTGATTCTCGCATCAATCAGAGCGACTTGCACTTCGGTTGAACCGGTGTCTCCCGCTTTGCGGGCAAAATTACTGATAATTTGTTTTTTCTGTTCAGTAGCTATCATATCGTGAATATACCTTTTTACCATTTTTCAGGTGATATACACCGCTTTAAAGCTAATTTTTAGGAAAGACTCTTAAATATTTATAATCTAACTCGTGAATTCCATGTTCTTCTTTTTTGCACCACGCGAGAATCTCTCCTTCGGGTGAAACGAGAAGAAATTCTGTTCCGGGAATCCATTCGAGTTTTGTCTTTCTGCCGTTCAGAACCGCACGAACCTCGGTTCCCGGAATTTCCACGGTCGGGAATTCTAAGATCGCTTCCGGCGGATGAATCGTAACCTTCCCTTCCAACAGATTTTCATAAGAATCCGCTTGGCTCAGGTTTAATTTGCCTATGCTCGTACGGACCAGTCGTTCGAGCCGCATCGGAAACCCCGCACGTTCGGAAATATCCATTACGATCTTGCGGATATAGGTTCCGGCCGAAACCCGGATCTTAAAAACGATCGATTCAGGGGAGAATGTCCAGAGTTCGTATTGATAGATCTTGATTTTTCGAACCGCAGGAACAAGCGCGACTCCTTCGCGAAACAGATCCGATCTTCTTCTCCCATTGACCTTGAGCGCGGAGACATCGGGAGCTTCCTGACTTTCCCAGGTCGGAACTTCGAGAAACAATTGTTTGAGTTTATCCTGGTGTTCGTGAAACCAAGTTTCCGTTTGTTCCCTCGGAAGGGATTCCAAGATTTCTCCTTCTTTGTCGCCCGAGTCGGTGGATTCTCCCGGTCTGACCCAAGCCTCGTAGGATTTTTCTTTTTCCAAGAATACGCTGGAAAAACTCGTGCAGCTTCCGACGGGGAGAATCATAAGTCCGCTCGCGGCCCGATCCAAGGTTCCGGTATGACCGATCTTTTTGAATCTGAGTTTTTTACGGGCGGTGACCACAAGATCCGAAGAGGTCATTCCTTCCGGTTTGTGGATCAGTAAAAATCCGGATTCAGTCCGGATTTGTGGGTTTTCTGGTAAGTCTGAGTGATTCATCCAAACTCTGAATATATTCCTCATCCCAGAGGAATTGCATTCTTGGTGTGATTCTAAGTCCTAACTTTCCGGACAGCGTCGTCTGAAACAGACCGGCTGCGCTGTTCAGTCCGGACAACACTTTTAATTTCTTTTTATCCGTGCAGATCGCGGTCACATAAACGCGCATGTTCTTTCCGTCGTCGGAAATCTCCGCGCGGTGAACGGAAACCATATGAACTCTCGGATCTTTTACCTTTCCCGATAGGATCATCATCGCAACGGTTCGAACTGCTTCCGCTTCGATTTTTCTTCTTCGGATCGGATTCACGGTCCGGGTTTCCTATTCAAGTTTCCGTTTTATCACGGTAACGTTGTAAGCTTCGATGATATCTCCGACTTTAAAGTCGTTGAATCCGTCCACTTGGATACCGCACTCGAAACCGGATACGACGTCGTTCACATCGTCTTTGACCCGTTTGAGGGATTTCAGTTTCCCGTCGAACTTCGTAACTCCGTCGCTGATTACGCGCACATTCGCGGACTTCTGGATTCTTCCCGAAGTAACCATACAACCGGCGATGTTTCCGACCTTGGAAACCTTGAAGATTTCCCGGATCTCCGCGGCTCCGATAACTTCTTCGATCTTTTCCGGTTCGAGAAGTCCTTCCATCGCGAGTTTGATCTCGTCCACGACTTGATAGATGATATTGTAATACTTGATCTGAACCTGTTCTTTTTCCGCCAAAGCGATCGTCTTCGGATTCGCACGAACGTGAAACCCGATGATAAGCGCGTTCGAAGCGGAAGCGAGCATCACGTCCATATCCACGATGGCGCCTGCGCCGGATTGGATTACGTTCAGCTTCACTTCCGGTGTGGAAAGTTTTTCCAAGGATTCCTTGATCGCTTCCGCAGAACCGCGAACGTCCGCCTTGATGATGACCTTGAGTTCTTTCAGAGCGCCTTGTTTGATGAACTCGTTCATGTTCTCAAGGGTTACTTTGGAAGAAGTTCCGGCAGCGGCTCCCGCGTTTCCGATTCTTTCGAACTCGATTCTGTGTTGAGAAATATTTCTGGCTTCTTTTTCATCCGCCATCGCGTCGAACGGTGCGCCCGCATCGGGAACGCCGTCGATCCCGGTAACCTGAGCCGGGAACGCTGGTCCCGCTTCTTCGATCAATTGACCGAGGTCGTTGTACATCGCCCTTACGCGACCGGAGAATACTCCCGCGACGAACGGATCTCCCACGCGGAGAGTTCCGTTTTGGATCAGAACGGTTGCAACCGAACCGCGACCCGGATCGAGTTTCGCTTCGATGATCGTTCCTTTCGCTCTCCGTTTCGGATTGGATTTGAGATCCATCACTTCCGCTTGGAGAAGAATCATTTCCAAAAGTTTATCGATTCCGATGTTTTCACGAGCGGAAATCTTCGCATACATCGTCTGCCCGCCCCACTCTTCGGATTGAAGACCGTGGTTGGCAAGTTCCTGCATGATCTTGTCGGGATTTGCAGTCGGAAGATCGATCTTGTTGATGGCAACGATGATCGGAACTTCCGCCGCTTTCGCGTGACTGATCGCCTCCAGGGTTTGAGGCATTACACCGTCGTCCGCCGCGACTACGAGAATCACGATGTCGGTTACTTTCGCACCGCGCGCTCTCATCGAAGTAAACGCTTCGTGACCCGGGGTATCCAAGAAGGTAATGAGACCGCGAGCGGTTCTTACCTGATACGCACCGATATGCTGAGTGATTCCGCCGGATTCGGTATCGATCACGGAACTTCTGCGAATCGTATCGAGCAATTTCGTCTTACCGTGGTCGACGTGTCCCATGATCGTAACGACCGGAGGACGATTGATATAATCTTCTTCGTTGTCTTTTTCTTCTTCGATGATGGTCTCTTCGTAAAGAGAAACGACTTTCACCTTACAGCCGTATTCATCCGCGAGAAGCGCAGCCGTTTCCGCGTCGATGATGTTGTTGATCGTCACCATCATACCCATTTTCATGAGTTTTCCGATGACGTCCCCCGGTTTGAGGTTCATCTTCTTAGCGAGTTCGCCTACTTGCACATTTTCTAATACTGTAATTTCTTTCGGTACGGAAATCCCGGAAACACCCGCGACCTTCGTCTTTTTGAATCTTTGTTTAAAGAATTTCGTGTTTTCCGCGCCGGAAAAATCCCTCTTATCGGTGGAAGTTTTTTCCTTTCCGTGGTCTTTCTTTTTGTTCGCACCGGCCGCGCCTCGTGCTTGAGAAAGTTCCACTTCCGCGGAAGTAATCGGCATAGGACGGCCACCTGGGCCTCCACCAGTACGGCCACCTGGACCGCCGCCGAAACGATTTCCACCTCCGGGTCCGCCTTGTCCCGGGCCGCGATTTCCTTGGTAACCGCCGCCTTGTCCCGGACCACGATTTCCTTGGTAGCCGCCGCCTTGACCCGGGCCGCGATTTCCTTGGTAACCGCCGCCTTGTCCTGGACCACGATTTCCTTGGTAACCGCCGCCTTGTCCTGGACCACGATTTCCTTGGTAACCGCCGCCTTGTCCCGGGCCGCGATTTCCTTGGTAACCGCCGCCTTGACCCGGACCGCGATTTCCTTGATAACCGCCGCCTTGACCGGAGCCGCTACGCCCTTGATAACCGCCGCCTTGCGTCGGCCTGGATACGATGATATTAGAATCTTCTTTTTGAAAAGGAGAACGGGAAGTCGGATAGGAAGAATCTCCACTTTGTCCTTGCGGGTCCCTGTCTCTTGGAGGACGGGCACCGCCTTGTCCTGGGTCCGGCTTTTTCGGAGATTCTTCGCTTTTAACGTCTCTCTGAGAGGAAGGAGCGGGACGGACGATCGGTGATTGACCGGAATCGCCTCTTGGAGGCAGCGGGGTAACCGGTTTTGCAGGAGCAGAATCGGCGGCCGCTTCTTTCTTAGGAGATGCAGAGGGGGAAGGAGACGGAGTTTCGTCGCCTTTCTTTTTAATGATCAGCTTCTTGCGTTTTCCCGCGTCCGCTGCGCCCTGGAGCGTTTCCTTGATCGTCTTATTTTTGTCTTCCATAATGATACCCTGGCTTTCCGAAGTCACTGAAGCTCCGGCTCTGAAAAAACCCGTTCGGGTTCTCTCAGTTATCCTCCACCCATTCCACGGATTCTCGGAGTAACTTGAGAATCTGTCCGGCGGTCGTATGTCCGATTCCTTGCAGTTTTGCCAGATCGTCTTGGCTGTATTCGATCAGGGTTTCCAGATCCTTGATGCCTTCGCTCTTCAAGATCCCGACAATACGGGCCGAGAGTCCGGGTAGATCTTCCAGAGGAGTCAATCCTTCTTCCTCTTCTTCTTGTTCCGGTTGAACTTTTGCTTCTTCCGCAGGAGTATAAAAAAGCCTTTCCAGTCTTTCTCTCGCCTCCGGAGAAGCAAGTTCCGCGTTGTATTGAGCCACGGTTTTAATATCGATTTTGTAACCCGCCAACTGAGACGCAAGTTTTACGTTGGAACCGTTGATTCCGATCGCCAAAGAAAGTTGATCGTCGGGCACGACTACCATCGCTTCTCTTCCGGAACCGTCCACCTTCACTTCGACCGGTTTTGCGGGAGAAATCGCGTTCGCGATAAATTCTGCAGCGTCGTCGGAAGATTCTACGATATCGATTCTTTCGTTACCGAGCTCCCGTACGATGGATTGGATCCGAACCCCTTTCATACCGACGCAAGCGCCGACCGGATCGATGTCGCCTCGGGTCGCACGAACTACAACCTTCGTTCTGATGGAAGGTTGTCTGGCTACGTTTACGATTTCCACGAGTCCGTCGTAGATTTCCGGAATTTCCATTTCGAACAATTTACGAACGAAATCCGCGGAAGCTCTGGAGAGAGTAATCACTGGGATCGGTTCTCTCGGACGAAGTTCCACTCTTTGAATGATTGCTTTGAGTCTGTCTCCGCTGTGATACTTTTCACCCGGATTCTGTTCACGGCGAGGCATGATTCCTTCCACTTTACCGAGGTCGATGCTCATCGCGTCTTTTTTCCATCTCTGGAAATAACCGTGAGTGAGTTCGCCTTCTTTCGCCTTATACTCGTTATAGAGAAGTTCCTTCTCCATATCTTTCAGTCTTTGAAAGACCATCTGCTTCGCTTGGCTGGAGATAATCCGCGAGAGTTCCACGGGTTTTTCGCGGAACGAAACGACCGAACCGACTTCCGCAGAAGCGTCGATCGCTTTAGCATCTTCTAAACTGATTTCGAGAGCGGAGGAAGCCGCGCCCTCCACTACTTTTTTTGCGATTGCGATGACTACGCTGTCTTTACCGGACGCAAACTCTACGGTAACGGGCGAAGGTGTTTCCGAATCTTCGGACTCTTCCAGACCTTCGAGGCCGGACTTTTTCTTATATGCGGTTATGAGAGAATCACGAATGACTCCCATAACGGCTTCCCGATCGAGGGACTTGTCCGCACAAAATTGTTGGATCGCCTCCAACAGATTTCCTTCCGATTGTGTCTTCTTAACTGCCATATCAAATACTTACGTAGAGATTCCCTTTCAGTATATCCTTGAGGTTCAGGGTCGTCTGCTTTTTTCCCGCAGATTTTTTACCCTTCTGGAATTTTTCCAGAATCACCTGATCCCCTTCGCGTCCCACTATCCGAAAAATTCCTTCCTGGGGATTCTCTGATTGTTCGGATAGAAAAATCAGACGAACCGGTATTCCCCGGAAACGATCCAGGTCTCCCGGAAGGTCGAGTTTCCGTTCCGCCCCTGCGGAGGAAACTTTAAGAGTGTAATCCAGATCCGGTGAGATCCGTTCTAACTCTTCTTTCAGTTTTCTGGAAACATGCTCACATTCCAGAAGGCTGACTGAACCATACGGATGTTCAAGATTGTCCAAGACGATCTCGATCAACGAGTGGTTAGGCCTTTGGTTGACCTTTAATGAGTACAGCTTGACAGGCAAATGCAGGACGCCATCCAGAATACTGCTGATTTCTTCCCTGCTTACTGTCAAACCCCGGCCTTAGAGAGAAAACTCAAAAATGAATGAATTTTTCCTGATATCCTAATCAAACTATTCAAATTTGGCTACAGTGTAAAGTAAAAAAACCCGGGGATTCCCAAGCGGAGGGAATTCCAAGGATTATTGCTTGTTTTCCAATCAATGTGTTGGAATGGTATCGTTACATTCCAAGATCCATCAGGCTTTCATGAGAAATCTCAAATCAATTTCCAAAAATCACACCGCAAAACGCGGGACGTCGATTCTATTCTTTGGAATCGTTTTTTTAGGCGCGGCAATTCTAAGTTGTACACGTTTCAAAGTGGACAATTACAACTCTTATCTTTACGGAAGAATCAAGTTAGGCAGCACGCTCGCGGACATTCAGGCCAAAGTTTTGAACGGCGTTCCCACCAACCTCCCCCAAACCCTGCCCGTAGTTTCGAGCAAGATCTATGTTCCCGACTTCGAACAATCCTTATTGAAAGTATTCTCCACCGATGGAGAACTCAAATTCATCTTGGGAACGACAAAGGAAAAAGTCGGAGACAAATACAAACTGATTCCCGCAAAAATCGGAAAGATCGGACTCGTCGCGGTGAACGGCGACGAAGAGATTTATCTTCAATCCAGAACGGGAAAGGAAGAACAACCCAAAGTGGATCCCGCCAACGAAGATATCTTCCTAAAAAAGAGCGGATCGTTCGACACGGAATACAGAGAAGCGATTCCTTCCGCAATATTACATTTTTCGGATGCTGGAAAACTTTTGAACACGATCTACGTGGAAGGAATTTCGGGAACCACTCCGTTCGGATATATCGAACGGATGGAAACCGGAGAAGACGACCTCCTTTTCGTCTTTCACAGATCCGGAGGAGAAATGAAACTATCCGTGTATGACAACGGAACCCTTCTTCGATCGATCGGAGCTTCCAATTTTTCGGAAGTGATTTCCGATACGGAAACGGCGCAAGCGAGACTGGAAACCATTCTCCCTCATCCGGAAGGAAAATACGCCGTCGCATCGTTCAGCGTGTTCGATAAAAAGAATTCCAGATTCAAATCCCGCAAAATTTTCAAATACGACTTCGAAACCAAAACCGCGACTCCTCTGAAGGAAATCCAAGATCCTTCCGAGTCCCTGTATTGGATATTAAAAGATAATAATTTCTTTATATGGGAAACGGAAACCGAAGAGGAAAGTTCGATCCGCCTTCAGGTTCACGACGACGAAGGAAACCACGTCAACAACATCCGCCTGAACTATCTTCCGCCGAGAGGACTCTGGAGAGAAACCTGGATGGATCTAAACGACGAAATCTATTCCGCCAGGATCAAATCCGGTTATCTGGAAATCCATAAATGGAAATAAAGTTTTTCGAATATTCAGAATCTCTGTTTGACGATCGGGAAAGCGGAGATCTGGATCGAAAAACGATTCTCCAGTCCGGAATTTCCGGCTCTCACTTCATGGGCTTTGCAGCCCTTTCCATATACCAAAAATACAGAAAGAAAATACTCGAACACGACCGCGTTTTGATCCTCTGCGGAAACGGAAACAACGGAGGGGACGGACTTGGCGTTGCCTTCTTTTTGATCCAAGAAGGAATCTTTCCCGCGGTTTATCTCAAAGAAGGAGACTTGTCGGAAGAATCCGCGACCTACAAAAACGCATTCTTAAACGAGGGCGGACAAATTTTTCCTCTGGAGAATTTTTTGACCGAGGAATCGCGCTTTGGAAACGAAAGAATCTTTTTGATCGACGCGCTTCTCGGGACCGGTTTCCGCTCTCCTTTAAAACATCCTTTGGACGAGGTCGTCGCCCGGATCGAAAGAGTAAAACGCTCCGGCCAAAAGCGGATTTTTGTTCTAAGCGTCGACGCCGTATCGGGTTTTACGGAGGACGGAAGCCTTCCGTTCGAAGCGGACGCGTTAGCCGAAATCGGAATGAAAAAATGGAGAAACCGTTTTTTGCCGAGCAGAATAAAAAGAACGTTTCATCGGATCGGTTTCCCGAATCAAAACCTGCGAAAAGATTCGTCAATCCCCGCTCATTCCGAATCCGCGACAAATACGAATTCATCTTTCACGGGAAAAATTCTCTGGAAAAAAATCCCGAAATCCATTCTGAAAAAAACCTTAGAAAGAACCGAAGATTCCCACAAATACAAAAACGGATCAGCCGTGATCGTGGGAGGCTCGCAGGGAATGGCGGGAGCGGCGCTTTCTTCCTTGCTCGCCTTTCACGAGTTAGGCGGAGGGATCTCCCTTTTGCTGACGCCTTCCGAAAAAACGGTGCGAGCCGTTTTAAAAAAAGATCCTTCCCTGATGGTGAATACGATCCCCGAAACTTCCGAAATTCTTTCTCATTCTTTTGTAAAAAAAGCCTCGGTTTTACTTTTGGGACCTGGCTTAAAAACGGAAGAATGTCCCAAGCTTTTATTGCCCGAGGAAAAATTCTGCGTATTGGATGCGGGAGCGATTTTAGCATATAAGAATATTCGAATACACGAAAACGTTTTAATAACCCCGCATACGGGAGAGTTGGAACAACTCTTAGGAGCCAAGATAGAATCGATTTCGCACGGACTTTCCCTTGCAAAAGAATATGCGCGGAACTACGACGTGAATCTTTTGTGGAAACGGCATTCTTCCTTTTTGATCGAATCGAACGGGACGGTTTGGCTTTGGGAAAAACCCGAGCCGAAACTCGCCGTGATGGGAACGGGCGATCTTCTTGCGGGAATTCTTGCGTTTTACGGTTCCAGGGGGTTTTCCATTTCCGAAGCGGTTCAACTTTCGTTTTCTTTGCTGACAAAGGCCGCTAAGAAATCAAAAGGCTTTCCAACCGCGTCCGGAATCCGTAAACTACTCAAGGGAGGAATCTGACATGGGCGGTGGGTATCATTCACGTTCTCCGGAAGAATTCAGAAAATTCTTGGAAGAAAGCAGAAAACAATCCGGCGGGGGAAGATTTTCCAGAGTTCGTTTAATCTTTATCTTGAATTTGGTTTTGGTCGTTTTGGTGATCGGAATGGTCGCGAGAACGATGAACCCGAGCGCGTTTACGATTCAATCTTCCTCATCTAAAGTTAGAATGGAAGCTTCGACTTTGTATATAAAATCAAGCCGCGACGGCAAGGACGGCTTTCCTACCTTCTTTCTTTTTATGAAGAATGAGACCGAGACGGAAATCCGTTTTCCAGATCCGACATGGAAGTTTACGATTTTCTTAAGCGGTAAAGAAGGATTGAATTGCATCGACGCAATCTGGGAAGTTCCGGAAAGAACAATTCATCCGGGTAAAATCGAGTTTGCACGATTTCGAGCGAGCGACGTTACGATCGACTCTCTTCCCCCTGATTGTAAAATCAAATCCTCCGAAAATTTTTGGGAAAGAATTTTCAGAAGGACCGGAGGCAAAAGCGGATTAAAACTGGAAGTGACCGTTTCTCATAAGGAAGACAAACAGATTCTCTCGATCGAGAATTTATAAGAACGCTACCTTCCGCTTTTTGAAAGTGTTTTTTTCCGATGTGCAAGTTGTCGTTCCTCGCGGCGTTTAGGCGACATTCGTATATTTTTAGATGAGTAAAGATCCGTCTTGGTTGAAAGAATTATCTCTGATTTAGGCGACTGTCGTATATTTTTAGATGAGTAAAGATCTGCCTTGGTTGAAAGAATTATCTCTGATTTAGGCGACATTCGTATAAATCAGGGTATTACTTTACGAGTGTTATCGCGTTTTTGAATCGTCTTTCCTACAAATAGACCGATTCTTTTAAAGTTTAAACGGCATTAGACGTTTATACGAGAGTTGTATAAAAATCTCAAAGTCGATTGCAGAATCGCGAATTTCAACACATACATCATTCCGGAATGTATCGGAATATAGATGAAAAGTATGAAAGCCCGAATCGAAACATCAAAGAACTCGGAGCAAAATCAATACTTCTCCCAAAATTCAAAACGATCTTCAATCCGGATTTGCAGCTTAAGAAATGCGGTAGTCATTCCATCAAATCGCCAATGGACGTACAAAATAAAATTCAAACATCGCTAAGAGGACGACAAAACAACCTTCAAATCCCATATGGGCGATTCCGAATCCATTGATAACGGACCAATTCCAAACGATGATTCCAATGCAGACCATTGCCCATGAAAAATTGGCTGTTATCAAAAGATCGATTAAGAATTTCTTAAAGGGAATCCTTAAGACAAGCATTAAAACCAAGGTTCCCGAATAGAATCCATATACAAGATTGACGATCCCGGTAAAAAGAAAAACTTCATCTGTAAGCGAATACCAAGTCGCAAATGGAATCGGAATAAAAAGAAGAACAAGACCGGCAATCAATGCGGCGCCGCTATCGATCATAAGAATCGATCGGCTAAAAGATAAAGAATGATTTTTTACGTTCATGATTGTCTTACAATTTCAGGATTACCGATCCGAGGAGCAATTCGAATTTCAAAATAATAATTTATCGAGTTGTCATAACAAGCACGAATCGACATCTTAGTTTCGATTTCACGGCGATTCTCAATCTTTTGCGAATAAGTCTTTCTGCAAAATGAACACGATTCCGTAATTCATTCTTTAGGAATCCTTCAATATTCAGAATGACTCGTTTGCAGGCAGTGTGTCTCGAAGAATGAAAATCAAAAACGCGAGTAAATCAATCTAGAGAGGTTTTTATGGAAGCAAATTTCTGGCACCAACGTTGGGGAAAAAATGAGATCGCATTTCACGAAAAAGAAGCGAACCCGTTGTTAGTTGAACATTTTGAAAAGCTTTCTCTACCCGAAGGCGCACGCATATTCGTGCCTTTATGCGGTAAAACCTTGGATATTTCCTGGCTTCTATCCAAAGGATATCGAGTGGCGGGGATTGAACTGAGCAAAATCGCTATCGATCAATTATTTTCCCAACTTGGATTGATACCGAAAATAACAAAGATGGGCGCCCTAGAACATTATAGTGCAGACAATATCGACATCTTTGTAGGCGACGTTTTTCTCTTATCGAAGAAATGGCTCGGTTCAGTACAAGCCATCTATGATAGAGCGGCCCTCGTTGCCTTGCCGGAAGAGATGCGAAATCGCTATACAAATCATATATTCGACCTGACCGACTCTGCTCCTCAACTGTTGATTTGTTACGAGTATGATCAGAACTCGATGGAGGGACCGCCGTTTTCCATCAGCAACGAGGAAGTCAATCGACACTATAATGAAAAATATGATCTAAATCTGATCGTAAGCAAAGAAGTGATCGGAGGATTGAAAGGAAAATGTCAGGCGATCGAAAACGTTTGGTTACTGCAAACTCGATGACTATTGGTCGGCGTCGAATCGGGGAATCCTCTCTTTTCTTCGATAAGATACATTCATCTTTCGCTAAGAATCTTACAAAACTTCCTTACACTTCCGTTTCCAACCCCGTTCCTGTTCTCTCAAATATTCGAATACAACGGAATCCGAATCTTTTCCCGAAAGGTAATTCAACAAAAAGCGATCGCCGACGAGCAATTCGATCGCGGGTCGATCGGATCGAAATTCGTACGCTCCCTCTCTGTATGCGAAGTCGTTCGGATATTCTTCCCTCAACATGCGGATCAACTTAAGAGAAAAGAAAAGGCTGTGAAATTTTTCGGGCTTCTTCAACAAGATCTGAAATCCGCCGCAGATTTCATCCTTGTGTTTGTGAAAAGTCGGTATGAATTTCAACGGACGCAAGGTGCAACTTTCATTTTGTGATTCTTCCAGAGCTTTGCGGATTCTATCGTTTTGTTCGTTGATGTAAGGCGCTCCGAACGTTTCAAACGGCCTCGTGGTCCCTCTTCCTTCGGAAAGATTGGTTCCTTCCAAAAGACATTGACCCGCATAAACGTAACAAGTCGAACGAAACGGAATATTCGGAGACGGGGGAATCCAAAGAAATTCGGAATCTTCTTTTGCGTACCAGCCTTTCTTTGCGACTTTGAGTTTCACATTTAAGGAAAATTCTTTTTGATAATACGAAAGTAGTTCTCCCGGCGTTAATCCGTGACGATGCAATACCGTTCTGACTCCGACGAAGGATTCGAATTCTTTTTCCAAAGGAGAACCTTCTACTCTTTCTCCCGCGGGGTTGGGCGAATCGAAAACGACGACTGAAATTTCCTGTTTTCCGGAAGAATTCCATTTCGCGATCTCTTCCAAAAAATAATACGCAGTGGTCAGAAAGGTATAATAACGCGCACCCACGTCCCGGATATCGATTACGATCAAATCCAAACCTTCGAGCGAAACGGAATCGGGCACGAGACTCGATTCATGATCCCCGTAAAGATTGATGAATTCCACTCCGTCCAGGGCGTATTTCAAATTCGATCCGGAAACCTGATCCTGAAGTTCGGCAAACAATCCGTGCTCGGGAAGAAATATTTTCTTTAAATCATATCTCTTACGTAGGGTTTGAAAATGATATTCCCCGTTCGGTCCGAAGGCGCTTTGATTCGTAACCATTCCGATCCTGGAAACGCGGAGCAGTTTTTCGATTTTATGATTCATTCTTCCCGTATGGTTTTCGGAAGGCATACGGAGTCAAGTGCAACGAAAAAAGATCCGATTCCCCGGGAGAATTCTCCCGTTTGCGTTTATACGAACTTCGTAGATTTTCAGAGGTCGGTTTTTTGATTCGGTTCGAAAAAAAGTGTTTTCTCCAAGGATAAGAAATAGTTTCTTTTTCATTTAACCCTCGATAATCTAATTATGGCATTTGATCCCTCAGTTCCACAACAACAAGCCCAAGCTCCCGCAGGAACCTTACTGTTTCCCGAAGGTTCTCCCGCAAATACTCTCAACGTGCTTCACAGTGGAACGGTTCGTTATCTGACCGAAGTTCCCGGGGGAAGAAAACTCGAACTTTTTAAACTGAGCGGAGCCAATTTAACTCCTGGATCGATGGCTCTTTTTACGAGCGGTCGATACCCGTTTCATCTTCAAGCCGAAGATGCCTGCGTCATTTCCACATACGCGATGAACCGCGACACGATCGGCAAGAGCGTTGGTTCCCGAGTCTCGTTGGGGCTCATGGTCGCGCGGACTCTTCTTCGCGAAATCACGGAACTTTTCAAAAAATCCAATCAGATCCGCAAGATCACTTCCGAAATCGAAAAGGTGAACGATAACCTTTCGATTCTTTATTATCAATTCAATCCGAACGTGTTTCCGGACATCAAACCGGGCGCTCCGATCCCCGAAGTTTCCGCGGATGTCGTGGATCCGGTAATGCGTCTTTGTCGGGAGAATTTGAAATTATTTTTTGACAACGGCGGTCTTTTACCGGACAGACCGAGTCCTCAGTTTTTGGAAGAAGAACACGAATCCCAACTCACGAGATTGTATCCCGAAGAGATCGATTTCCAAGACGGAGAATTCAACTTCATCCGAAAGCTCGTCATGCAAGACCCGAAAATTTTGAACGCTCTTTTTACGGCGGACCCAACGATGCTCGCCTATGTTTGTTCGAAACTTGCAAACGTATTGGAGCAGATTTCCGGGATTCTCAAATCATGTCTTTCCGATTTGGACGAGGCGTTTCGCCTGTTCTTTGTAGGCGAACAAAGTCTCGTTGAGAAATTTTATCTGATTCTCGACATTACTTCTTCCGGTTACGGAACCGCTCCGGCGGAATTCGTAGTACCCGTGTTAGGCGCCGTTGCAGGCAAGATCGAAAAATATAAGAACGGTCATCAAGCCCTATTCGGAGTTCCTGTTACAGGTCTTTCTCCGAATGCACAAGCGTTTCAATCCAAAGCGGGAGCGCTTGCAAAAAAGCTGGAGGAAACGACTCCGAAAACCCAAGCACCGGTCGCCTCCGCAGTTACGGCGGGCGTGGACGTGAATGCGATCCGCAAGGAACTCGACAACTCCGCTTCGGTCATCATTCAATTCTCCGGTCTGGAAGCGGAAAAGGTAAAGGAATTCTCCGCCTTGATGGTCAAGGTCAAGAGCTTAAAGAATCCGCTGGATCCCGAAGGGGACAACAGAAAGATTCGAAGAACACTCGGAAGACATTACTGGGATATGTATCAGGAATGTTTTACGAAGTACATGAATTCGAACCGAAACGTTCCGAAGCCGGTCGACCTGATGTTGAAATACGGATATTTCGACGAGACGATGGTGGACGATTCTCAAATCGCCTTTATGTACACGCATAAGGATCCGATGACTCCCGCTTCGGATATTCCGGTTTGGCTGGGAACGGAATGGCTGGAAAGAATTTATAAACGGGAGATCCCGACTTCTCTCGACGAGATGGGGCAGAATTTTTTCGAAAAGGTGAAGATGGAAAACAGAACCATCAACATCAAAAAAGAATCGGATATACCGCCGGAACTCGACAACCCGGACACAAGACTCAAATTCGAATTCGCCTCCCTTTACGAGGCCAACGTTAGACTCACTTCGGGTAGTCCCGCGACTCACTTCCCTATTTTAACCAAGTTTCACAGTCAAATGGCGATTGATAAATCGTACGTTTCCAAGAAGATTCTCGAAGACGTAGTTCACGAACTTCTGGCAGTTGACTATTCCATTTTCCACCGAGAAGTAATCTACAATAACAATGAGTTGGGAATTACGAAAGAATTCATTCAGAAATCGGTGATTCCTGATTTTATTCTCGTTCCCTCCATCGGAACCAAAGTGATGATGTGGCAGGATCTTTCGATTCACAGAGGAGCCGGTTCCAAAGAAAGTCCCGGAAGAATCGTTCTTCCGATCTTCGCGCAAGGCGATTTGAAAACGATGGTGGCGGATGCGCTCGCCGCGTTCCGCTGGGAGCTTACGAAGTCGATTCTCGGAGCGGAATGGAACAACGTCGGAAATCCTTCGATTACCGCGGATTACACGGACTACATTCAGTTTTTTAAAAAGAACAAGGATCTTTCGATCGAGATTAAGGAAAAGCTCGCATCCGACTTCAAACGTTTTAGAAACGACCGCGATATTTTTGCGAACGACTATCAGCTCTGGATGAAATACGAATCCGACGGGGTTCAACGTCTCAATAAGGTCGTTCGAGGAATTTTTTACAGACATATCCCGTTCAGTAAAGCGATTCGGGACAAGGTCGCTAAAACTCCTGCGTTCTCGGAGATTCACAACCGCTTCATCAATATTAGAAATCGTAAATATACGGAATTGGAAAACCGATACAAGAAGTATATGAACGCATTGGGAAGTCTGCCCGATCCGCTACGGGATAATTTAGAATTCTTCAAAGTTTAAAGAAGAAGACCGTTCGATTCCTTTTTAGAAGGGTCTCAATCTTTTTTTTCTTACGATTGTTTGTCGTTAGAATTGGTTCTTAGAGGAAGTTCCATCGTATTCACGAAAAACGTATGAGTTCCCACACTTCGCCCGGAGGAAGTTCCATCCTATTCACGAAAAATGTATGAGTTCCCACATTCTCCCGGAAAAGTTCCATCGTATTCACGAAAAACGTATGAGTTCCCACATTCGCCCGGAGGAAGTTCCATCGTATTCACAAAAAACGTATGAGTTCCCACATTCTCCGATAGAACGGAAAAAACGCGAAACTTAGATTTCTTCCAGAAGATACGGACGCGTATATTCCCGGATAATCTCCACGACAAAACGTCCCCAGCTCTTCGGATCGTGCTGGGAGATTTCGACCTGTTTGATTTTCGGAAAATACGGATTCGGTTTGAAAAGACTGTGCGAAAGTTCGATCGCGCGCAGATAATTATCGACCCGTTTTACTCGGACGAAATTCAACAGCTCGGATTGAACCTGACTTTGCGGAATATAACCGATGATGATTAGTTTCGGAAATAAGGACTTTTTCAAAAGATTGATGAACTCCGCAAAACTGTCCACACGATCGATAAATCCTTCGTAGGCTCCACCCCCGAGGTTCATGATCTGAGTCACGATATCCATCGTAAAGGAAACGCCTTCGGCGGAAGTCATATCGGAAATGATGACAATCCCTTCGTCGGGCTGAAAGGTTTTGAACATCTGAGAACCTTTGAATTGTCTTCTCAAAAGTTTCGCGGCGGAGATGTCGATCTCGGCGGCTTTCGCGAGAATCGTTCTTCCACCGGAATCCAGAATCGGCTCTCTCGTGATGATGTATCTTTTTTTGGCCGCGTTCTGGTTCATGACTCGAAACGCTTTGACCTTTTCCTCGATTTCGTCCAGAGAACAATAACCGATTTTTAATACGTTTTCCCTCGACCTTTTCTCTAACTCTGTATCTTCCATTTAAAGTATTAAGGACGGTGCGACTCGAATGACTCGAATTCGAACTGGATTCCCTTATCCCGCTTTATCATAACATTAAATTTATTTTGAACAACTCACTTCTCGATAAACGAGAAACAAGATTAAAACACTTGCGCCTTATTTCCAGTTTTTCTGAATGGAATCATGCGTCCGGAAACGGAAAATTCTTCCCGATTTCGCTTCTTTTTACGGATTGCGAAGATTCTTTCGGTACTGATTCTACTTTCCACTCTTTTTTCTTGCGAGTCCGTAGAATTTATCCCGGAAACGGTTTTACGAGAAGAATTCGGTTTTTCTCATAAAAGCTCCTGGAACGAAATCGAAATCCGAAATTCTTCCCCTCCGAAGCCTTACCGCACGTACGGTAAAATTATCATTCGCTCCTTTGCGAACGGAAGGGTGCCGGAATACTTGGTCACCGAGCTGAAAAAAGAATTATACGCAAATCATATGGACGGAGTAATCTTCACCGGCAGAGGAATCGTGAACGTTCCGCCGACCCTCGTTCAATCGGGGAACGGAGACGGGAATACGGTCGCCATCGGTTACGTCAACAACGAGATGG
The DNA here is from genome assembly GCF_022267325.1 of Leptospira sanjuanensis. Classification (NCBI taxonomy): domain Bacteria; kingdom Pseudomonadati; phylum Spirochaetota; class Leptospiria; order Leptospirales; family Leptospiraceae; genus Leptospira; species Leptospira sanjuanensis. The sequence continues at coordinate 1,395,620 of NZ_JAIZBG010000001.1, read as the reverse complement.
GTGTGATCGAAGGCGTGGCGTATCGTTATAAGGATAATTTTAGGTGAAGAATTTTATGGAACCGCAAAGTCCTCATTCCCCTTCTCCTCGAAAATTCAACAGCGAAATTTTTGTCGATTCCGAGGATCGCTGGATTTTCCGCGGAAACCGCATCGATCAAAAAGAGGTGCTTACTTACTTTCGTCAAAATCTTCGCGAAGACGAACTGGGAATCTTCATCGACAATCGTTTCGGAGAATTCGCGGAGAACGGTTATCTCGACTTGGAAGGATATCCGATCCATTTGGTCGCTTGCAGAGAATCGGAAGACACGTTAGTCTTCCTTTCCGAGTCCGAAGCCGCTTATACTTTGAAGGAATTGTATTTTGCCTTGGACAAGGATGGATGTCTTTTTGCGAAAACGCCGCATCATAAAAAGCTAAAATTCCGGCCGGATCGAAACTGTCTTTCGGATCTCAGTCCTTTTTTAGAGGAAACAAAAGACGGAACCGTGATTTGCTTTCGCGGGGAAAGAACCGCAATTCCCGAAACGGGAGAATCTCCGAAAGTTCCGTTACCTCCGGAATTCCGGTCGGCTTCTTCTCAAAACGACTGAGATGTTCAAGCAAATAGATTTGGGTTTTGATCCGATAAACAGGTTGGACCAAAAATTGCGCGGTAGTTCCCGCATTTTTGAGGAGTTCCAACAAAAATGCGAGTGAAAAATTCTTCTTGTATATAAGCGATTTTTCTGATACAGGAAAATTTGCCGAGATTTCCCGCCCCCTCAAAACTCAACGCATTGCTACCTAAGGATCGTTCGTCACCCCACCACCCAAATTTTGGGCGGGGCCGCCTTTAATCACGGAGGATTGTCGGAACTTCTAAACAAGAATATCTCACTCCCAACAGGTCGTTCTTCCGGGCGCGTTAACTCAGCAGAACGCTTCCTATGGGGCGCGTTCTAAATCGCCGAACCTAATTCCTCTTTGAGTTTTCTGGCTTCCTCGAAGTCGGGCTTGATCAAAATCGCGCGGTGCAGATATTGAAGCGATCTTTCCGGACGATTCCAAATCTTATACAATGTGGCAAGATTGTAGAGGGAAATATGCGGCGCGTCGTTGAGCTCGCAACGTAAGGATTTTTTCAGCCAATACACTGCTTCGGTTTCCTTTCCGGCTCTTAAAAGAATGATTCCTATTTCGTTGCAGGGGTTTCCGTAGTTCGGATTCACTTCCACGGATTTGTAGAACTGCAGCAGTCCTTTTTCCGGGTTTCCTTTCTGATTCTCCATAAGCCCTAAAAAGAAATAGGCCTCGTGGTTTTCTTCGTTTTCCAGCGAAAGTTTGAATAGATATTCGGCTCTGTCAGAGTCGCCCGTTTTGTAAAAGTATTTTGCCGCTTCTAGAAAATCCGAAGGAGTAAAGTTTTCCAATTCCATAACCCGTTTTTACTTTGATTTTCGGTTTGGAACCTTCAAGGCTTGATTAAGTTTTTTTTCAAAGCCTCTGCGACGTGTTCGGCGACCTGAGGCGCGTCCAATTTGTACGCATGGAAAATTTCCTTTCTTTCTCCGTGATGAATCGGCTCCGGCGGAAATCCGAACGTCTTGATGTATTTCGAAAGATTTTCCGGCGCGATTCGATTGAGAAGATAACCGGAAGCTCCCGCGTCGACATAACTTTCGTCGAGAATCGCGAAATGTCTGACGTTCGCCAATTCTTGGTTCAACGCTTCGACGTCGAGAGGTCTCAGCCAAATGAGATCGATCAGAGTGACTCCGAAACCGGAAGACTCGAGAATTTCGGCGGCCTTCTTCGCTTCGTCAATCATGGAACCGATCGATAAAAGCGCGATATCTCTTCCTTTTTTGAGAACACGGAACGCACCGGGCTTGATCGGAGATTCTTTGTAAAAATCGAGAGTTTTGATGTCGACGCTCGCTTTCGGAAATCGAATCGCGATCGGAGCCTTATCGTACGTCTCCATCCATCGCAAAGAATCGATCATATCCTGACCGTTCGACGGAACGAACACGTCCATGTTCGGAAGTCCCAAAAGATAACTGAGATCGAAAAGTCCTTGGTGCGTCTCTCCGTCAGGTCCCACGCATCCTGCACGGTCGATCACGAATCGAACCGGAAGATTCATCAGAGAAACGTCTTCCACGAGTTGGTCCATTCCTCTCGTTAAGAACGTGGAATAAATACACATATATGGAACGATATTTCCGTTCGTCATTGCGCCCGCAAACGCGACCGAATGTTGTTCCGCGATTCCCACGTCGAAAAGATGTTCCGGAAATTTTTCGGCGTATTCTTTCAGTCCGCTTCCTTCGATCATCGCGGGTGTTACCGCGGCGATCTTCGGATTTTTTTCGGTAAGAATGGACAACATCTTTCCTACGATCTTACTATAGGCGATTTTGGAAGAATCCCCGCTGTCCATCGCCCCGTCTTCTTTGCGAAACGGCGTAACCCCGTGATATTTGATCGGATCTCTTTCCGCGGGATCGTATCCCTTTCCCTTTTGCGTAATCAAATGAAGAAGGATCGGCCCTTTCATCTTCTTCACTTTTTCGAGCATCTTGACGAGACGAATCACGTCGTGCCCGTCCTCCGGTCCGATATATCCGAACCCTAAGTCTTCGAAAAGACCGCCCGGAGTCATAACGTCCTTAAAGCCCTTTTCCACTTTTTTGAAAAATCTTTCAGTCGCGGGTCCGATGATCGGCAGCCACTTTAGAAACGTATAAAAGATCCGCTTCCAGTGATTGTAAAAATGGGATGTGATTATGTTGTTGAGATAATTCGAAATCGATCCCACGTTCTTGGAGATGGACATGAAGTTATCGTTCAAAATCACGATCATGTCCTTCTTCAAATGGCCCGCGTGATTCATCGCTTCCAGAGCCATTCCGGTCGCGATGGACGCGTCCCCTATGATGGCGACTACGTTGTAGTCTTGTTTGGTAAGATCGCGCGCCGCAGCTTCTCCGAGCGCCTGCGAGATCGAAGTACCCGCGTGACCGGTGTTGTAGAGATCGTACGGAGATTCTTCCCGTTTCGGGAATCCGGAAAGTCCGTTGAATTTACGAACCGTGTTGAGTTTGTCCTTTCTTCCGGTGAGAATTTTATGCGGATACGTTTGATGGCCGACGTCCCAAACCAGTCGATCCTTCGGGGTGTCGAAAACATAGTGAAGTGCGACCGTGAGTTCTACGACTCCCAGATTGCTCGCAAAATGGCCGCCCACTCCCGAAAGAGTGTCGATGATGTAATTTCGAACCTCTTTGCATACCTCGGGAAGTTTTTCCAAAGGTATGTTTCTGAGATCGGCCGGATAGTTGATTCTATCCAGCAGAGTTGGTTCCTGTTGCATGAAAACTTTCTAATCTAATTTTATAAGTCTTTAGTTCGCCTGCAAAGGTTTTCTTAATAGTTTGAGGTCATCCTCGTTCACTAAATCCAATAATTCGTAAATGCGAACGGGTTGAGTTTTTCCCTTCACTTTAATCAAGTCCAGTTCTCTTGCGACGACCCTGTCCTTTACCTTTTCGTAGGTGTACTCGGAGATAATGATATGGGTTCCGTATTCTTTATTCGTTCCTTCCAATCGGGAACCGAGGTTGATCGTATCTCCCATACAGGTGTAATCCATCCTGTGGGAACTCCCCATGTTTCCTACGACGGCGGGTCCGGAGTTGAGTCCGATTCCTATATCCATTTGGGGGAGATCCAAGCTCTTCCATTCTTCCTTTAGAGTTGCGAGTCGTCTCATTTGAGCGAGTCCGGCCGCACATCCGTAGTAAGCGTGGTCTTCCAGAGGCACGGGCGCCCCCCAGAATGCCATGATCGCATCCCCCATGTATTTATCAATCGTTCCCTTAAATTCAATGATGATCTCGGTCATTTCGGAAAGGTATTGGTTCAAGAATTGAACCAACTCTTCCGGTCCCATTTTTTCGGACATGGTCGTAAAACCGCGGATATCCGAGAAGAAAATCGTAATATCCCGTTTCGATCCACCGAGGTTCAAGTTGTCGGGATTTTTCAAAAGTTCGTCCACGACGTCTTTGGATACGAATTTGGAGAACGTGCTTCGGATATATTTTACGTTCTCTTCTTCCGTTAAGATTTTAAATCCGATCAACCCGATGAAAATGAATAGCTGTTCGAGAATCACGGTCGGATAAAGATGCACAAGGTTCAGCTCCGAGAAGTTGACAAGCGTCACTACGGAGAACAGGAAAGCCATCGATAAAAAGAAGATGAACGCAAGCCATGTTTTCAATCTTGGCTGGATCACTCCCACGAGAATTCCCACGATCATAAGAATCAGATATTCTCCCCAAAGAGGAAGTTCGAAAAGGAAGTCTTGGTTTAAGATCGTGTTGATCGCCGCGGCGTGATGTTCGATCCCGGACATATCGCCGAACGGAGATAAGTGCGTATCTTTTGCGGCCCCGGCTCCGGTCGCATAATACATCGCTACGAGAAAGATCGTATTCTGAAACTGAGACGCCGTTTCCTCGTTCCATTCCGTCGCCGCTTCGAAGATTTCATGCGCACGGAAAGAATAGAGTCCGCCCGGAAAGTTGATCTGCATCTGTCCGTCTTCGTCGATCGGAATCGTAATCTCGCGCGTATCGTTCGGACGATTCATGATGTCTTTCGTTTCCATCTTCAGGGTCTTTCGGTTGAAGCTGGTCAGAGTTTTTTGCGGGATATTCTTGATCTTTACGTATTTTCCCATCACCACGTGAACGTCACGTTTCACGTCCACGCCGAGATAATTACAAGCGATGATCAAATCGATGGAAGGATAGTATTCCGTTTCTCGAAGCGGTCCCGCGTTCAAAAGTTTTGCGACGAGAGGCATACGACGGTTGAGGCCGCTTTCGTCTTTTTTAATATTCGCAAATCCTAATCCGGACGCTTTTTCCGCAACGGGTTCGATCGGAGGCTGAGGAAATTTCAACCAGGATCTTCCCGCGTCGCCCGGGTCTTCCACGTTTTCCAATTTGAATTTTCGAAGAACTTCGATCCGCTTTTCCAAATTAAGAATCGAACTTTTCGATTCCAAACTCGTTTCCATCGGGTAGTCAAACATGACCTGCGGATTTTTCGCGAGAGCTTCGGCCATCTCTTCCGTTTGTCCCGGTTTGTAGTCGACGAAGAAAATATCGAACATCAGATGATTGGAAGTGTTCTTAAAAATGTCTATTATGTTTGCGTAATATTTCCAAGGAAGAGGCCATCTTCCCTGAAGTTTTTCCAAGGAAGTGGTGGTGATCCCGATGATCTGAATGTCTTGTCTTGCACCGGGTGGAGGATTGTAACGAGTGTATTCGATCGTTCCTTCTTCGGATTCTTTTTCGCTCTTGTTGACTCCCGCGCGAAGCAGAGTAAATCTCCAGGATACGGAGGATTCTTCCAAATCGGAAAGAGGAGTGAATATTTGATAGAGGAAGAACATGGTGAGAGATACGACGGTCGCGAGCCAGACGCTTCCCGACCTTTGTTTATCGGAGGAATTGGCTTCGATGAACTTGTAGATCGGATACGAACTGATCAAAAGAAGAGCGAATCCTCCCAACAAGAATTCCGTATTGAGGGAGAAGTTCGGAAAAAAAGCCGTAAAAGAAATGAGAACGATCCCCAAGGCTCCCAGAACAAGGGATATGATATGGATGGGAGTGATTTTAAATTTCGTTTCGCTCATGCGTTCCTCCGACAGAGATCGGGGAACAGTATCCAATCCGTCGGAGTTTCGTCAATATTTTCCGGGTTCTTAGGAAAATTATCTCATCGAAGAACGGATCTCGGACGCGTAGGAAAATAATTTCTGAACGCAGACGTCCCGATTCGATCCGTTCTCTTCAATAATTCTCTGCACCGCGGAACCGATGATGACTCCGTCCGCGTACTCGGAAATTTCTTTCGACTGAACCGCCGTGGAAATTCCGAATCCCGCGCAAACCGGAAGGGAAACCAACTTTTTTACGAGTTTGATTCTTTCCTGAAGTCCGTTTGCGATCGAACTTCGTTCGCCCGTTACACCGTACGAAGTCACGTAGTAGATAAAGCCGGACGCGAGAGACTTCATCGATTTGATTCGTTCCTCGGTCGTCGCAGGCGTTACGAGATGGATGAAATCGATTTTCCTTTTTTCGAGTTGGGTGAAGAATTCTTCCGCTTCCGGGGTATCATACGGAAGATCGGGAATGATCAGTCCTTGAATGCCGGAGTTCTTTGCGATCTCCGCGAAGGTCTCCAAACCCATCGCATACAACGGATTGAAATACGTTAGATAAACAAGCGGTGTTTGCGGATGAAGTTTGTGAATCTCCGCTGTGATCTCGAGAATTTTTTTCATCGAGAACGGATGTGCAAGTGCGCGTTTGAACGCCTTCTGAATCACGGGACCGTCCGCGGTCGGATCGGTAAACGGAATTCCGAGTTCCAAAATCCCCGCGCCGCCTCGTATGAGAGCGTCCGCCCAAGCGACGCAGGATTCATAATCCGGATCGCCAAGAGAAATGTAAGGAATAAAAACGCTTTTGTCTTTTGAAAATACGGAAGAGATCGTGCTCAAACAAATTCTCCTTTGCGAAGTCTTGCGACCTCGGCGACGTCCTTATCCCCTCTTCCCGAAAGACAAATGAGAATGTCTTCTTTTTTTCCCATCGTTTTAGCGAGGTCTTTCGCATAACGGAACGCATGCGCGGTTTCCAACGCGGGAATGATTCCTTCGATGCGGCACACTTCTAAAAACGCGTCTAACGCGCCTTCGTCGTCCACGTTTGCATAAGTCACTCTTCCGCTTTGATGAAAGTGCGCGTGTTCCGGTCCGACTCCCGGATAATCGAGTCCCGCCGAAACCGAATGTGCGGGAACGATTTGTCCGAACTCGTCTTGGATCACGAGAGTTTTGGTTCCGTGTAAAAATCCGGTTTTTCCGAATTGGATCGTCGCCGAGTTTTCTCCGGGTTTTGTAGAATAACCGCCCGCTTCCACTCCGTAGAGTTTTACTTTTTTATCTTTGATGAATCCGTAAAACATTCCGATCGCGTTGGATCCTCCGCCCACACAGGCCACGACGGCGTTCGGAAGTTTTCCGTTTACTTTTTTGAATTGTTTTCTCGATTCGATTCCGATCACGGATTGAAAGTCTCTTACGATCGTAGGAAACGGGTGCGGTCCGATCGAGGAACCCACGATATAATGTGTATTAGAAACATTTAATGCCCAGTCGCGCATCGCTTCGCTTGTCGCGTCCTTGAGAGTTGCGGTTCCGCTGGAAACACCGACCACTTTCGCTCCCATCATTCTCATACGGATCGCGTTGAGTTCCTGACGGCGAAGATCCTCGTCCCCCATATACACGACGGTTTCCATTTGGAACATCGCACCCACCGTCGCGGTCGCAACCCCGTGTTGTCCCGCTCCGGTTTCCGCGATGATTCTCGTTTTACCCATCGCCTTTGCGATCAGCACCTGACCGATCGTATTGTTGATCTTATGCGCTCCGGTGTGGTTTAGGTCTTCCCGTTTGAGCCAGATTCTCGCTCCACCCCAAGCCTTGGAAAGACGTTCCGCGTGCGTAAGCGGAGAAGGCCGTCCGATATAATTTTTACGGTAATATTCGAGCTCTTTTTTGAAGTGTTTGTTCTTCTTCAGTTTTTTATACGTAGACTCGAGTTCCACGAGAGCGTCGTGCAGAATTTCGGGAGAATAACGTCCGCCGAATTCTCCGAAATAACCCTCTTTTGGGGAATGATGTTCTTTTCCCATAACTACTCCAATTCCGCGAAGAGTTCCTGACGAAGCGCTTCCACCCTTGCGACAAGATCCTCAAATCCGGTAAACGCAAAAGATTCTTCCTTGTCCGCTTTGCGGTTGTAGATCGATACTTCCCCGTTTTCAAAGAATTTTTTACCGATCGTTACTCGGATCGGAAATCCGATCAATTCGGAATCCTTGAGTTTGAAGCCCGGTCCCACGTCGCGGTCGTCCCAAAAAATTTCTATGTTTTCGTTTTTTAGTACATTATAAAATTCTTCCGCTTTTGCGTATTGCTCCTCGCCCTTTGTGATGCTCACGAGCGCGACTTCAAACGGCGCGATGCTGATCGGCCAAAAAATTCCCTTTTCGTCGTTGCACTGTTCGATGACGGTCGCCATGGTTCGGTTGACTCCGATTCCGTAACAACCCATCGTAAGAGTTCTTGATTTTCCGTTCTGATCGAGGACTTGAATTCCGAACGCTTTGGTGTATTTTTCACCGAGTTTAAAAATATGTCCGACTTCGATTCCTTTTTCGGCTTTGAGAGGAGTTCCGCAGTTCGGACAAAGATCCCCTTCTCTTGCTAATGCGACATCGGCGAACTCGGGCAACCCCGCGATTTCCTTTTCGAGTATAAAACCCTGCGTGTGAAAATCCTCTTTGTTGGAACCGACCACATACGGAAAATCCTTCTGCAAAGAACGATCGTATAACACCTTCACTTTATCGTTGGGGGCTACGGGTGCGATAAAACCGGGAACGAGTCCGAGTTCGCGGACTTCCGCATCGGTCATCAAATCGGAATCCACGATTCTCAGCAAAGAATGCAGTTTATGAAGATTGAGTTCCAAGTCGCCGCGCAAAAACACGAGAATCTTTTTCTTATCCGATTTAAGCGCGACCGCTTTGATCGTTTCGGCTTCCGTGATTCCCAAAAGCGCGCTGACTTCCGCGATCGTTTTTTTGCCCGGAGTAGCGATCTCTTTTTTTTCGGTAAGTTTCGCGGGAGCTATATTCTCTTTTTTGAATATAAACGGGGTCTTTTCGCTGTTCGAGCTGTATCCGCACGAATTGCACAACAGCAGAGTTTCTTCTCCGATCGGAGATACGACCATAAACTCTTCCGACGCGGAACCGCCCATACTTCCCGAGTCGGCTTGCACCGGAATCGTTTTGAGTCCGCAGCGATCGAAAATTTTTCTGTAAGCGACCCGCATCGACTGATACGTTTCGTCGAGCGAACCGTCGTCGATATGAAACGAATACGCATCCTTCATCACGAATTCTCTCGAGCGAATCACTCCGAAACGAGGACGAATCTCGTCGCGGAACTTGGTTTGGATCTGATATACGTTGATCGGAAGATCCTTGTAGGATTTCAATAAAGGTTTAACGAGAGAACTGAAGGATTCTTCGTGTGTGGGTCCGAGCGCGTAAGAAAGATCGTGCCTGTCCTTGATACGAAACATTTCCTTTCCCATCGCGTTCCATCTTCCGCTTTGTTCCCAGAGTTCCGAAGGAGTCAAAATCGGAAGATCGAATTCGAGCGCCCCGGTCGCGTTCATTTCTTCGCGTACGATCTGTTTGATCTTTTGAAGAATTTTTAATCCGAGAGGAAGATAAAAATACAAACCCGCCGAAGACTTGCGTGCGAGTCCCGCGCGGATCATAAGTCGATGGGACGCGACTACCGCGTCCGCAGGATTTTCTTTTTCTGTGGGTAGAATATATTTCGATGCTTTCATGCGTTTTAGAAAATTCGCATTACATCGTTGAAGGTGACGTAGAGTCCGAGCCCGAGCAGAAACAAGAATCCGATTCGAAAGATGGACTCGATCACTTTTCCCGGAAGAGGTCTTCCGGTGATCGCTTCATACGCATACAATACGATATGTCCACCGTCCGCCATCGGAATGGGAAGTAAATTCATTATCATCAGAGCGATCGAGATCCTCGCGACAAACTCGAGATACGTTTCCCATCCTATCTCCAAGCTGATTCCGGCATAGGATACGATCCCGACCGGACCGGACAAACTGTCCTTTACGGAAAGAATTCCGGAGAACAACATTCCGATTCCTTTGAGAGTCGTTTCCACGTTTTCGTAAACGTCTTTGCCGGCGACTGCAAAGGATTCGAAAAATCCGAGTTCGCGTTCCATCGGCGCCGGATTGAATTTCATGTTCGGACGAAAACCGAGCAAACCGATCGGACGGATCTTCGGTTCCGCTTCCAATCGGAGATTTCCCATATCCACGGATACGGTTTCTCCGTTTTTATTTTTGATGTAAGCGAGAAGTTCCTCGAAGTTCGGAAATGTTTTTCCGTCCACGGCTAAGTTTAAAAGTTTTTGACCGAGTTCTGGATCGTAACTTGCGAACTGATACGATTCGAGACCGAGTTCAGGAAATTTTTTATCCCGTAGATTTTTCAGTTCCAATATGTTTGCGCCTAACACCGGAACGTCCACGGCCACGGTTTCGGTGGACCAAGGGTTTACCAGCGGATAGGTTTTCCGATCGACTACGATGTTCACTTTTTGATTTTGAAATTCTCCCAGAATCTTTTGCAGTTCGCCCACGGTGGAAATCGTTTTCCCGTTGATGCTCTGAATCACGTCCCCGTCGTTTAAGTAACTAAGCGCGCGGGACCGAAGAAGATTTTCTTTTTCTTCCTTCTCCTTTTCCAGGAGAACTTCCGCGGGAATATCCCGTCCTTCCACGGCTTTTTTCAGACGTTCCTGATAGTAGTTTTCGGCTTCGTGCGATTTATCCAGACGGGAAGAAAGCCAGTGTTGGAATTGTTCGGAATAGCTGAACGTAGCCACGACCCTTCTTTCTCCGAAGGGCTCGACGCCGATGGTCGGAATTCCGGAAGAACGTTTCGGGTTGTAGACGATGCGAGGAGTGACGCTCCACTCGATCGGTTTGCCGTCGCGCTCTCCCTGAATTTTCAAAGCGCTTCCGGAAGACAATCCTACGTTCGTCACGATGTCCTCGAATTTTTCGGTTTGTTTTCCGTCGATGCTCAGGATTCGATCGCCGGTTCTAAGTCCCGATTGATACGCGGCGGAAAATTCCTGATCGGCCGGATCGATAAAGATGCGGTTGCCCGGAGGATTGTGTCCGAGAAAATTCAAAACTAATAATATTCCAAAACCTAGGAATAGATTGAACAAAGGTCCGCCGAGAACGGGGATCATACGTTTGAGCGGAGGCGTGGAAAGAAGTTCTCCCGGTTCCCCTTTCACTTCTCCGCCGTAATCGTCTCCTTTGAACAAAACGTATCCTCCGACCGGAATCGCGGTGATTTGGTAGGTCGTTTCTCCGACTTTCTTTTTCCAAATCCCCCTTCCGTAACCGATCGAAAAGATTCTCGCCTTCACTCCTACGAGCATTCCGCAAAGAAGGTGGCCTAATTCGTGAATAAAAATCGAGATCGCCAACATAAATACGGCGCCTAATACCATGATCAACATGCGGATACTGCCTTCCTTGCTTTCAGATTTCTGACGGTTTCCCGCGCGATCCGATCGACTTCCTCGTATTCTTCCAGAGAGTCCGGAAAATCGATCGGTATTTCGTCTAACGCGGCGGAAATATAATCCGGAATTTCCACGAAACGGATTTCGTCTTTGAGGAACAATTCCACGGCCGCTTCGTTGGCCGCGTTAAAAATACACGGAGCCGTTCCTCCCGCGCGCCCAGCTTCGAACGCGAGAGCCAAACCCGGATACCGTTTCGGATCGGGTTCGCGGAATTCGAGTTTGCCCCAGTCCTTTGCAGGATGAGACCGAAGAACTTTCGGGACCGGTTCCGGATGAAAGAGAGAATGTGCGATCGGAAAGATCATATCCGGATAGGAAGCGTAAACAAAGGAAGCCCCGTCCTTGAGTTCGATGATCCCGTGCGCGATGCTTTGCGGATGAATTACGACTCCGATCTTTTCGTAAGGAACTCCGAATAGAAAATGAGCTTCGATGACTTCGAGTCCCTTATTGATCATTCCGTTGGAATCGACCGTGATCTTCGGACCCATGCTCCAAGTCGGATGATGAAGCGCTTGTTCCTTTGTGACGTGTGCGATCTGATCGATCGGCAAATCCCGAAACGATCCGCCCGATGCGGTGAGAATGATTTTTTCCAGAGCGTTTTTGTTCACCGATTCGAGAAGTTGAAAGAGAGCGTTGTGTTCGGAATCTACGGGAACGACCACGGTCTTGTGTTTTGCAATGAGCGAATTGATGAGCGGACCCGATGTGACTAACGTTTCTTTATTAGCGATTCCTAATCTTTTTCCGGAAGTGATGGCGGCGATGGTCGGACGCAAACCCACCGAACCCACGATGGCCGTGATCACGATCCGAACGTCAGACTCGCGCACGATGTCGGAAAGAGAGGATTCTCCGTAAAGAATTTGTGTTTTGCCGATTTTGTTTCCGAGGACGGATTTGTCCGCGCGGTTGTCGCTCACGCAGATAAAATCGGGGGAGAATTCTTTTTGAATCGAGAGAGCCTTATCGAGATTGGAATGAACGCTGAACGAATGAAGTCTGAATTCTTCCGGGTACGCGCGCAGTACTTTTAGAGTCGATTCCCCGACGGAACCGGACGCGCCCAGAAGACAGACGGAAGTTGCCATACCGTTTAGACTTGGAATCCAAGATTCCCCTTGATCTGAAGATAATAATAAAGAACGGGAATCGTGATCAAAAGCGCATCCGCAAGATCGAGCATTCCTCCGTGACCCGGAATCAAAGACCCGGAATCCTTGATCTTTGCGTCCCGTTTCATAGCCGATTCTAATAAGTCACCGATCACACTCACGAGAGAAATGATAACCGAAATCAAAAATACTTCCACTCCGGAAATCCCGGAAGCGGTGCCCGTGGAATTTTCCCAAATCGCGTTGAAGATAAAAACGGAACCGATCGCGGTGACGATTCCGGTCGCATAACCTTCCCAGGTTTTTTTAGGAGAAATCGCAAGACCCGCAGGATGTCTTCCGAACCATCTTCCCCCGAAGTAAGCTCCCGCGTCCGTCAAAAACGTGATCACCGAAACGAGAATGATGTAGTAGATCCCCTGTCCCATTCCGAGGAGGAGCATCAGATGTCCGAGAGGAACCGCAACGTAAAACACCCCGAGAAAAGTGGAGGACACGGAAAAGATCGCTCCGTCTAACGGACGTCTGGTGATCTGCAGAGTAAAAATGATGATAAACAGAAGTAAAAACGCGACCGGAACCGCATCAAAGGGAGGAATGAAATACTTGATGTGCTGCAGAAAGAACAACGGAGCTTCGAACTTGTTCTGAGATCCTATAAAACGGAAATAATAAAGGGTGATGACGACGAGCATAAAGAAGGTTCCCGTTCCGCGAAACGGTCTGCCGTCGTCTCCGCGATCGGAAAGATTGTAGAATTCCTTAATCCCGATATAACCGCCCACAAGGAGAATCAAATACGTCTGCAGATAATAAAAACCCGCATAGAATATCATAAAAAGATAAAGTACTACGAGTACAGCCGCCGAAGCGAGTCTTTTGGAAGTTTCACCCATTCGTAAGTCCTCCGAATTTTCGGGTTCTGGTTTCGTACCATTTCAGGGAATCCACCAGAGATTTTTTGTCGAAGTCGGGCCAAAGTGTATCGGTAAAATACAGTTCCGCGTAGGCGGACTGCCATAATAAAAAGTTCGAGAGTCTTTGTTCTCCGGCCGTTCTGATCAGTAAATCTACGGGAGGAAGGGTGGACGTATATAAAAATTTTTCGAGTTCTTTTTCTTTCAGAGGCTTTTCAAACGAAACTTTGGCCCGTTTTCTCTCCAAAAAAAGCTCCTGCGCCGCCCGCAAAATCTCGTCCCGTGAACCGTAGTTCAAACAAAAATTGACGGTGAGTTTTTTGTTCTTTTTGGTTTTGTCGACGGCAAAGTCGATCTTGTCCAAAACCCCGCGCGTTAATTTTTTACGGCTTCCGGAATGATGAATTCGAATTCCCCTATCGTGGATCGTGTCCAATCGGGTTTCGATAAACTCGATCAATAACCCGAAGATCGAACGGACTTCGGTGATCGGACGTTTCCAATTCTCCGTCGAGAACGCGTATAAGGAAATATTTTTCAGACCCAACTCGAGACTTGCGTCCATCAATCGGTCGATGGCCCCCGCGCCTTCCCGATGTCCTTCCGATCTGGATTTTCCTCGGGATGTCGCCCAACGGCCGTTGCCGTCCATGATGACGGCGATATGTTGGGGGAGATTGGACTCGAACAAGCCCACGTTAGATCGTAGTGATTTCCTTTTCCTTCTCTGTGGTCAGAGCGGAAATTTTATCGATGTAGGAATCGGTGATTTTTTGGATCTGATCTTGAACGGTTTGAATCTCGTCTTTAGACATACCCTCGGTATGTTTTTTAAGATCTTCCATTGCGTCTCTGCGGATGTTACGGATCGCAACCTTCTTTTCTTCGGACTTGGACTTTACGACTTTTGCAAGTTCCTTGCGTCGCTCGCCCGTAAGTTCGGGAATGATGATGCGGATCACCACACCGTCGTTAGACGGTTGCAGGCCCAATCCGGAAGCTTGGATCGCCTTTTCGATGTCCTTCATGATTCCCTTATCATAGGGAGAAATCACGAGCACCCTCGGTTCGGGAACGGAAATATTTCCGAGCTGATTGATCGGAGTCAAGGTTCCGTAGTAATCCACGCGGATGTCTTCGACCAGAGAAGGGTTCGCTCTTCCCGTACGAATGGTTCCGAAATCCTTTTTTACCAAGTCGATGGTTTTATCCATCTTGATCTTCATTCCTGAGATGATTTCTTCACTTGCCATCGATTTGAATGTCCTCCGAGTTAGAGATCAGGGTTCCGATGTTTTGTCCGGTGATAAGGTCTTTGAGGTTGCCTCGTTTGAAGATATCGAAAACGATAATCGACATGTTGTTTTCCATGCACAAACTGAGTGCGGTGGAATCCATCACCTTGAGTCTTCGGTTGATCGATTCCATAAAGGAAATCTGAGAATAACGTTTTGCGGTATTGTCTTTTTTCGGATCGGCCGTATAAACTCCGTCCACTTTCGTCGCCTTGAGAATCACGTCGCATCCTACTTCCACGGCGCGAAGACTCGCGGTCGTATCGGTTGTGAAATACGGATTTCCGGTTCCGCCTGCAAAGATCACGATTCTTCTTTTTTCGAGATGTCGAACCGCGCGTCTGCGGATATAACTTTCGGCGATGGAGTTGATTTCGATCGCCGATTGAACCCTTGTATAAAGTCCTTTTTTTTCGCAGGCGTCTTGGAGCGCGAGAGCGTTCTGGATCGTGGCGAGCATTCCCATATAGTCCGCGGTCGCACGGTCGATTCCGGCTTTTGCGAGGTTGGTTCCGCGGATGATGTTTCCGCCTCCGACCACAAGAGCGATTTCCACTCCTAGGTCGTGAACTTCTTTGATTTCTTCCGCGAGAGAATGGGCCTTGTTGGTATCGATCCCGAATTCTCCCTCTCCGGCGAGAGCCTCTCCGGAGAGTTTAATTAGAATTCTCTTATACTTCGCTTCCGTTCCCAAAACTTAGAGTCCGCCTACCTGAAAGCGAACAAAACGAGCGATCAAAATATTCTCGCCGAATTTCGAGATCGCTTCCTTTACTAAGTCGTCGATCGTTTTGGAATCGTCTTTGAAGAAAGCCTGGTTTACGAGACAAGCTTCCGAAACGTATTTCTTGATCTTTCCGGGAAGAATCTTTTCGATCTGCTCCGGCTTTTTGCCTTCGGCTTCGAGCTGAGCTTTCATAATTCCCTTTTCTCTTTCGAGGTCTTCCGCAGGAATCGATTCTTCGTTGAGATACAAAGGATTCATTGCCGCGATCTGCATGCAGATTTCTTTTCCAAGAGCTTCGAAGTCCTCGTTTTTCGAAACGAAGTCGGTTTCAGAGTTCAGTTCAACCAGAACTCCGATCTTTCCGTTACCGTGGATGTAGGAAACGACACGGCCTTCTTTGGTTTCTCTTCCCGCTTTTTTAGCGGCTTTGGCGATCCCTTTTTCACGAAGCCAAGTGATCGCTTTTTCGATATCCGCGTTGTTTTCTTCGAGAGCCTTTTTGCAGTCCATCATCCCTGCGCTCGTTCTCTCTCTGAGTTCTCTGATTAAGTCTGTAGTTACTGCCATTGCTAAGAATCCCTTACTCGTTTTTATCCACTTCGATCGTAGTGGAAGGCGCCGCCGCTTCTTCGGCCGCTTTGGCTTTTTTAGCGTCCGCGTCTTCGTCCATGATGAACTTTCCACTTTCATCATATTCACCTTGGTATTCCAGAGCCAAAGCTTCGGAATCCAGATCTTCGCTGAATCTTGGTTGTTCCACGACTCCGCCGGTTCCTTCGATCACCGCGTTGGACATGGTTTCGAGGAAGAGTGAAATCGCGCGGATCGCGTCGTCGTTACCCGGAATCGGATAATCAATCAGCTCGGGATCGCAGTTGGTATCAACCACCGCGAAGATGGTAAGACCGAGTTTGCGAGCTTCTTTGACCGCGATCTCTTCTTTTTTAGGATCGATCACGAACATAATTTCGGGAATGGTTGCCATGTCCTTGATTCCACCGAGAGTCTTGCGGAGTTTTTCCAACTCTCTTCTCAGGGTAAGAACTTCTTTTTTAGTTTTTACTTCTTTCTCGAAGCTGTTGTCCGCTTCCATTCCTTCGAGTTTTTTCAGACGAGCGATACTTCTTTTTACGGTGTTCCAGTTTGTAAGAAGTCCGCCCGGCCAGCGGTTATTGATAAAGAACATATTCGAGCGGATGGCTTCTCTCTCGATCGCGCCTCTCGCTTGCTTCTTTGTTCCGACAAAGAGAACTTTCTTCCCGTCGGCGGTTAGCTTCTTCAGAGCGTCGTAAGCTTCTTTCGCTTTTTGAACGGTCTTTTGAAGATCGATGATGTGAATCCCGTTTCTTGCCGTAAAAACGTACGGCGCCATTTTCGGGTTCCATTTGCGGGTCTGGTGTCCGAAGTGTACTCCGGTTTCCAGAAGGTTTTTCATTGAAATCACTGACATTGTTTACCCCTTTTTTAGTACGAAATACAACGTCGCTACGAGTCCCATGAGACTAGCAGGGGTAAATTGTATCTCGACCTTGATTACGTAGAGTTCAAATTTGATTGCTTCTCGGAGCAGGTAGGAAGAGAAAAAAGAAACGCCTGTTAGGCGATCGAGAATGACTCCCGTCACGGCTCCTGCGAAAAAACCGAGGAGCAGAATGAGGGCGATTTTGCCTATCTCAGCCCTGTCCGTAGGCTTTTTCGGGTTAGCAGATACCACTTTTTACTGGTTAAAGCGTGGGTCAATCTTTATTGGGCTGGATCATTTCACAGTTCCCGTCAAAGATCACTCCGTCTGCGATTTGTAATTTGGAAGTTTTGATATTTCCATTCACCTTTCCGGTGGATAACATTTCCAGCTTTTGAGTCGCGATTACGTTTCCGGTAATCTCCCCTCCCACGATCACGGTCCCCGCTTTGATGTTGGCACGGACCTTTGCGCCTTCGCTTACGAGAAGAAATCCTTCGGATTCGATCTCACCTTGAAATTCTCCCGAAATTTCGAGAGGTTTTTGGAAGTTCAGAATTCCGGAAAAGGAAGTTTCTTTTCCGAGGACTGTGGAAATCGCTCCGTATTCGGTGATGGGACGAGCGGTTCTAGTTGCTGTTTTTTTGGACATGGATTCTCTTATTTCGTTTTCATTTCAAAAACCCCGTCCCAGTCTTCGGGAGGAGGAGTTGTAATGAATGCCTGGCATCGGCCGATGTATTTTTTGGAAGGACCGTCGTCCGGAGTCAACTCGGTCGCCTTTTTGAATTTTTCTAAGGCTTCCGCAAACTTTCTGGTTTTGTACAAACTCAAACCCTCGTTGTAAAACTGAATGGTCTGTTTCATCGTTTCCGAGATCATCGTTCACTCCTTATAAAGCACCACGACAGCGGTCGAATAGTTCTCAGCGTGACTGATCGAAACCGAACAACCGCTGTAACCTTTGGTAAGAAACAATTCTTTGGATTTTCCATGGAGTACCAATTCTTTTTTTCCGAATTCCTTTCCGAAAAGTTCGATTTCACGCATATCGAGGATGACCTTGTCTCCGGGTTCGATCGCTTTGATGAAGGCTTCCTTGACGCAAAACCTTCCGCTTAGATGAGGAATCGGGTCCTTTCGATTGGAACAGTATTCCCGTTCGGATTCGGAAAATACCCGTTTTAAAAAACGTTCCCCGTGTTTTTCCAAAAGGTCGCGGATGCGGGAATTTTCTACGATATCGTTGCCGACGGAAATTTTCATTCTTCCTCGATCAGTTCCGGATTGGAATCCGGTTCGATCGTATTCTCCTCTTCGGTGGCGTCCGGATCTTCTCCGCCCGTTTTGCTTTGATCCGGTTTGACCTTATACAAAATCGAAATTCGATCCGGGAAAACGCCGAGAATGTCCACGGCTTTCAAAGAAGGAGCCTTGTTGAGACGGATCTTTGCGAATACGGGTTTGTTGTCCGGGAGAATCTTCTTTGTCTTTGGATCGTATTTATGAGAACAGACCACGCTCGCCGAAAGTCCCTTGATGACCTGAATGCTCTTGAGCGGAGTTTTGGATTGTAGTTTTACGGAAACCTCGGGTTCGGAGAATTCCGCTTCGAGATTCTTATCCAAACTTTGGCACTTGATCGGAATTCCGAGAAGAAGGGTCTCTCCCGCGTTAGACGCGCTTGCAAAGATATTCACGCGGACCGTTACTTCTTTTACGTTGTCCCGCACTTTCACCGCCGCCGGGAAATCGGGAAGCCTATGTTTGATCGTAAAGGATTCGGTTTTGTCCTTGAGGGATATCGGAGGAATGTTGATTTTTCCGAGATCCTCCAAAACTCCGGGAGGACCGCTGACATGAACCACCGAAGGTGAAACGAAATGGCTCGTCTTCACGTAGTTCGGCGGGAGATCCCCCGTGAACTTCACTTCGATCGGAAGGGTTCTCCCGGAAGTGGATTCTACGATTACCTTGACCTTATCCTTGAGTCTGGTAATGCGAAGTCCCGCAGGCGCTCCGGAAATCCGAAAAACGGAAACGAGATTCTCCCCTGCTTTGAGTTCGCCCGCGTTGATATGCGCTTTCATAAACTGAGAATAATAATTCACATATTCGCGCACTCCTTCCACCTTTACCGGAACGGTTTTGTCGGAAAGACGGGAAACGCTTAAAGAACCGCTTAATTTGGGATATTCGATCGGAATATGGATTTCTTTTACGAGTATTTTAGAATTTTGTAAATTCACGTAAAACACGATCGCAAGAAGAAGCGATCCGAGTTTGGCCTGCCAGTTGTTGAAGATCCGTTTCAACATCAGCGGTGTTCTCCCGTTTTTTCTTCGGAAGAAGAAGACGTTGTGTTGTGTTTTTCCGATCCGGTTTCACTCTTCTGCAAAATCGTGTTCACGAAATTTTTCAACTCGATCGGTTTGACCGGGTGCGTCATTTCTCCGTCATAACATACGGAAATTTCTCCGGTTTCCTCGGAGGTTACGATTACGATGGAATCCGATTCTTCCGAAATCCCGATGGCCGCCCTGTGTCTTGCGCCCATTCTCGCGTCGTCGAGATTTTGCGTCATCGGTAAGAATGCGCCGGCACACGCGATCCGGTTTTGTTCGATGATCACGGCTCCGTCGTGAAGCGCGGAATTCTTCTTAA
This sequence comes from Leptospira sanjuanensis, assembly GCF_022267325.1. Taxonomy (NCBI): domain Bacteria; kingdom Pseudomonadati; phylum Spirochaetota; class Leptospiria; order Leptospirales; family Leptospiraceae; genus Leptospira; species Leptospira sanjuanensis. The sequence continues at coordinate 1,376,124 of NZ_JAIZBG010000001.1, read as the reverse complement.
AGATCGTGATGAGCAGACTCGTGGAGATGATCGCGTCGAGCTGCACCGATTGATCGATGATGTCTTTCAAACTGTTTTCTCGGACGATGGCGATGAGAGATCCGGTTTTATTCTTCGCCATAATCTTTACGGCTTCGGAAATCGCCTCCAAGTCGGTCGTCTGTTTTAATAGAAAGGGCTGAAAGATTTTCATCCGGGAAAGATCCGCCGTGATCTTTCTAAGTTCGGGTTGAAGCAATACGATGATCGCGAACACAAGAGCCGGACGGATATTCTCGATGATCCAATCGAGCAACTCGAGTTCGAAGGTACTCGCAAAGATTCCCAATAGCCAGATCAGGGCCACTCCGAGAAGAAGCTGAATCCCTCTGGTTCTTCGAATCGTTGTATAAAACTGATAGATGAGAACGCTTACGATGAGGACGTCGACGACGATGACGAGAGGATTTTTACCGAGAGGAAAAAGAGATATGTTCTTAAAGAAAAACAAATCCATTCTCCCCTTGATTACAGTCCTAAAACGGAAAACATATCATACAAACCGGGTTTGCGTCCGACTAAAAATTCCGCGGCATGAACGCTTCCCACCGCGAAGGTTTTGCGATCCTGCGCTTTGTGCGTGATCTCGATTCTTTCTTCGGGAGTGAAAAAATAAACGGTGTGATCTCCGATCACTTCTCCCGCGCGCAAGGTATGAATTCCGATTTCCTTGGGATCTCTTTCCTTTAAAATTCCGTGTCTTCCGTGTACCACGTTCTTTTCCGTTCTTCCCAAGGTCTCGAGAAGAATGCTCTTTAATTTTTCGGCCGTTCCGGACGGCGCGTCCTTTTTATGACGATGATGAATGTCCTGAATTTCGATGTCCGAGATTTCTCCCATCACCTTGGCCGCAATTTCGGTTAACTTAAACAATAAGTTCACTCCGATCGACATGTTCGGTGAATATACGATCGCGATTTCTTTGGACGCCACTCGGACGGAATCTTTTTGCAGTTCCGTAAGGCCGGTCGTTCCGATGACGACCGGTTTTTTGTGCGTTAGACACGCTTTCAGAGTAAGATCCAAAGTCTGATGCGTACTGAAATCGATCACGCAGTCCGCGCTTTTCACGGCCGCGTCGACATCGGAAGTAAAATCGACTCCGTTTTGTTTGACCCCGGAATGCAGACCGGAATCCATTCCGTGAAATACGGAACCGCCGCTGACAACGGCGGAAGAAAGAGAAGATTTGGAAGAAGCGGAAAGCACCGTGATGATGGCGCGTCCCATTCTTCCCGATCCTCCGATCAGAGCGATCTGAAATTTTTGTTCCGACATTTCTTATTCGTATCCTTTTTCTTTCAGACCTTCAAGAGCCTTTTTAAATTTCGCGCTCGTTTCATTTTGAGAAAGAGGGGTCATCGGAAGACGGATTTCGGGAGAACAATGTCCGAACCAACTCATCGCCGCCTTGATCGGAATCGGATTGGTTTCCATAAACGCAAGAGAAAAGACGTCCAGAAAATCGTAGTGAATTCTTCTGGCTTCCGCAAGATTTCCTTCGTGAAACGCGTTGACGAGTTGTACGAGCGCCTTTGGAAATAAATTGGAAACCACCGACACGACGCCTACTCCGCCGACAGCCAAAAGAGGAAGAGTCAAATTGTCGTCTCCGGAAAGAACGGTCATCTTATGACCGACGAGCGAAATCAACTTGGACATCTGCCCCAAATCTCCGGTCGCTTCTTTCATCGAACGGATATGTTTGACTTCGCTGAGTCGAAGCACGGTTTCGGGAAGAAGATTCACCGACGTTCTTCCCGGAATGTTATAAAGCATCACAGGCACGGAAGAATGTTCCGCGATCTCTTTGAAGTGCTGAAACAGCCCTTCTTGAGTCGGTTTGTTGTAATAGGGATTTACGGAAAGAATTCCGTCGACTCCGTCCTTGCACGCCGCCTCGGTGAGTTCGATCGCCTCTCTTGTGGAATTGGAACCCGTTCCCGCGACGACTTGAATCCGATTCTTGACGACCTTGACGGTTTCGCGGATCAACTCCGCGTGTTCGGAATGGGAAAGAGTCGGAGATTCTCCCGTTGTCCCACAAGGAACAACTCCGCTGACCTCTGCCTTGATTTGTTTTTCCAGAAGCTTGAAGTAACTGTCGTAGTCGATTTTTCCGTTTTTGAAAGGTGTGATGATTGCTGTGTAAACGCCCTGGAACATAAGGTTAGGTTCCCCAGTTTGGCCGGATTTGGCAATCAAAATCGTTTTCGATTTCTGATTGCAGGGAGATTCCTTCCGTCTAGCCTGGAATGCCAGTGGAACCGACCTCACATTTCTGGAATCCGGGTATCCTTTCCGTTCTTTTGTTTTTTATCACGGCGATTCTTTCCTGGATGTATTTGCAATCCGATACGTTCGGAATTTCGGACGTCTCCAACGAAAGAAGCATGCACGTCGGAACGACCAAAAAGTCAGGAGGAATCTGGATCTTTCTGAGCGTCTTTTCGATCGCTCTCGTTTGGTTCGGAGGATTCGAGAACGCGGAAGACAAGATTCTCTTTTTCTTTGCGGGACTTTTGTTCTTTTTCGTCATCGGACTCGCGGACGATCTGTTATCGCTCGGAGCGGGAATCCGTTTGTTTCTGGAAATCGCGTTCTTGATTTTCTTTTTCGGTTTTGTTCCGGTTCGTTTCGTATTTTTAGGAATCGATTTGAGCGGGATCCCGGGTGCGTCGACGGCGGTCTTGATCGTCTATGTGCTGTTCGTCGTAAACGTATGCAACTTCATGGACGGGCTCGACACGTATCTCGTGTCTCACTTTCTACTCGCCGTCTTATCGTTTTCATTTTTATTTCATTCTTTTCTGCCCGCATTTTATCTTTGGATCTGCGCCGGATTGTTCGGATTTTTGATCTTCAATCTTCCCAAAGCGCATCTGTTTATGGGAGACGCAGGCTCGCTGCCTCTCGGTTATGCGATCGCCGTTTTGCCGTTGCTTTTTATCCATGAAAAGAATTGGGTTCAGTTCGAATTAACGTCGACCTTCTTTTTATTGCCCGTGTTCTTTGTAGACGGAATCCTAACGATTCTTTTGCGGTTGAAGGACGGGGAGAATATTCTCAAAGCGCACAGAAGACATCTCTACCAGCTCGTAGCAGTGAGAACGGAACACAAAGGACTCGTGTCGATCGCGTTCACGTTAGCGAATCTTCCCGCGATGTTTTTTTTCGGAATTCATAGAGAATTCGGAATTCCGGGAAGCGTCGTTTTCTGGGTTTGTCTCGGTGTTTACGTTGTTGCGTATTTCGTCATCTGGAATCGAGTGAGGCCGTCTAAAAAACGCTCGTGAACTTAGCGCGAAGCAGCTTTTTTAGGGATGGATTCCCTTCTTTTGCCAAACTTCGTGCCATGAGACAAGCTTAGACGAATATTCCGAACAGGGTGAGTTCGATTATACGTTATGTGATCTTTCCTTCTCGTAAATCCGTTCACGTTCAAATTCGAATTGAATTCTGAACGACAAACAAAAATCTGAACTTCAAAGACGGTTCCGATTCTTTAATCCGAATTACAACTCGCAATTCATTTTGAAAACTTGAGAAACATTCTATAAACATTCAAATCGCAAGACATTAGCAAAATATAAACTTCCAAGTCCTTTTTCGTGATTCTCACCGTAAAACTTTTCAAAAACCGAATAGGAAACACAAAAATATCCCATTTTGGTATATTCTGTTTCAGAATGTAGAATTATTCCGCTTTGTTTAAGTCTCTTCATTCCCCCGAGGCGAAAATCTTTTGCAAGAATTTAATCGCCGCCCGAAAAGAAGCCGATCTCACACAACTCGAGATCGCGAAACTTTTGGGAGAACCGCAATCCTATATTTCCAAAATTGAATCCGGTGAACGCAGACTCGATGTGATTGAATTCTGGAGAATTTTCAAAATCCTCAAAAAACCCTACGACTATTACTTTCAGTTCGAGGAAAAACAGGATCTTTCCGAGAAAAGATCCAAAACCTTAAAGGCCGCGAGCAGCAAACGGAAGAAGAAGTGAAGGATAGGGGGGAGATCCTATAGCCCCCTGGGTAGCGAAAACTGTGGGAACTCTTACAAGGTTCTGTGGCAAACAAGTTTGTGGGAGTTCCTCCTATGGTTAGAAAAGCAAACGAGCCGATTCAATTTCGAAATCGGTATGAGTTCCTACAATCGTTCGTAGGCCGGACCGATTCGACGGTCCGCAAATTGTATGAGTTCCCACACTTTGTTCGAAAAAGCCCGACGCAAAACCCGGCGAGCGGGATTCCATTTGCCGGAACGCGATCATTATGGTTTCTTTTTTTCGGATTTTGCTCCGAACAACGACAGCAACGCTCCGACACCCGAAAACAGAAGGAGCAGAAACCACCCGATCCAAAACAAAGGCTCCGGATCGACTGTGGCATGAAATTCCGTCGAACCCGATCGAAGAGCAGCTTTTAACTCGATCGCAATCCGATCGATATCCGATTTCCCGATTGGAGACCGCAATACATCGCGTTCGCCGTCGGGCGTAACAAGAACCAATTGATAGACGATGCTTTTGCCGCGACGGACTTTTAGAACCGTTTTCGAAGAACGTACATCCAACGTTGAATAAGAGACCTTTCGAGACGAAAATGCGAATTTCTCGGAAACATCGCATTCCATCGAAGCGGCGGAATGCAATGAAGTCGATCTATTTCGGGAACAATCGACGGAAATCCATCCTTCCAATGTGGATAAGAACCAGGCCGGCAATGCGGCAAAGAAGAGAGTAATGAATAAAACGGCGGTCAATCGTGAAAGCATAGGAATCCTTCGGTAAAGAAGAGGAGAAATACTTTTTCACTTGGAAACATCCGTTGAACGAACAACTTCCTCATAATTGAAGAGGAATGTAAATGTCCGTAATCGTCACTTCGTATTTTTTCGGACGGAGTGATTTCCGGATCTTCCTGCGAAATCCCGATTCACGGACGATTCTCCGGCAAAGAGTTTTTGGATTATAAAAACGAAAGAAGCGATCGCACTTGCTCGGAATTCGGATCCGTTAGATTCGATTGAAATCTGCGTTTCCTTGATTTGAAAACACCGACTACTCGCCTGTCATCCGGGAATCGGAAGCGAAGATCGTAGAAATTAAAGAGTAGGATCTCCTACGGAATGATAGCGCGAAAAAGATCCGCCGTTCTTCGGTAAATGTTCCTGCAAGAAGAATCGGGATTTTTCGTTAATTGTATCGAATATAAATCCGTTTCAGAGCCAGATTCGCAGGAGGATAATTCGGCTGAATGGCGATCGCCTTTTCGTATTCCAAACGCGCCAATTCGATATGACCTAAAATTTCCAGACAGGAACCCGCGTTAAAATACGGATAGACCGGCACCTCGTACCGCGGAGCGGACTTCGCCCGTTCAAACCAAGGAAGGGCTTCCTGATAGCGTTTTTGCTGAAGCAGATAAACGCCGATATCATTATAAGGATTTCCTAATGTAGGATCGGTTTCGATCGCCTTCTTGCAGAATTCAATGGCACGATCCAACCTTCCCGCCAAGGAATAAGACCAACCCAAAAACGTCCAAGCCTCGGCCGTCGGCTTGGCCGCGATGGACAAACGATAATATTTGGAAGCGAGCTTGAGATTTCCTTTCGTTTGATATTCGTAGGCGGTCAAGAAATGTTTCTTCGCCTCTTCCGATTCGCCGAAGGACTGTAAGTAGAGTGGATTCATTCTACACTTTAGACCGAACTTACTTCGTGGAAAACTTCAAGAATTTCAAAAACGTGCCGTTTAAAAAACCGTCCGCTTCGGGTGAAAAATTGTTGTAGAGAATAAAGCCGCTCCAGTAGATCAGGGTCGCACTCACCAGCGCTTTCGCGAGGGATTTGCTAACCTGCGGAGATGCGGAATAAAAAATCCGAAACAAAGCCACGGGCCAAAGAAAGAAGAGAAAGAAATAAAAACCTTTTCCGATTCCGTAGATCCAAGAAAGAATTTCCACGGGATAACTCGCGGTCAACCGTTCGTAACTCGCCTTTAATTCCGGAAAGTATTGAAAGAAGTAAAAGATAAAAACGAAAACGAAGATGATCTTCCAGACGAACTCGAAGTCGGAACGGAACAATACCAAAGTAAGACCGCAAAACCAAAACAGGAAAATCGGAAATACGATTTGTTCTAAAAGTCCAGGCATAAACCCTCGTTTTTGTTTTTACCGGCGGCGTATGATTACGAAAATCACGAACGATTCCCGACGACTCGATGCAGACATTCTACAAAGCTGGTTGAATCTGCAAGCCCTTTCCCGGCTATGTCGAACGCGGTTCCGTGATCGGGAGAAACTCGGATAAACGGAAGGCCCAAGGTAAGATTCACCCCCTTCTTTCCTTCCCACATTTTAAACGGAATCAAACCTTGATCGTGATAACAAGCCAGATGCAGACCGAACTTCTTTCTTGCTGATTCGCCGAACATGGAATCTGCGGACAAAGGTCCTTCCACCTTCAAACCCTTCTTTTTCAAAAACGCAATCATCGGCTCTAAAATTTCCGCTTCTTCCTTTCCAACCTTGCCGCCTTCGCCCGCGTGCGGGTTTAAACCCAAAAACGCGATCGGCTTTTTGCGGTCGATCTTATCGCAGGAAAGAATCGAGTCCGCAAGAGCGCCGAGATCGATTTGTCTTAAGAACTCGGGAACACGCACCAAAGGAACGTGAGTCGTCAAAGGAAGAACCTGCAGATCCTTACCGGACATGAGCATAAACGTTTTCGTATTGAATTCTTCGGCTAAGAATTCGGTATGACCGCGGAACTGCGAAGCCCCGGACGCAATCACCCATTCCTTGCTCAAAGGAAGAGTGATGAGATCGCCTCCTCCCATTTTCTGAAACTCGACAGCGAGAGAAAGAGAACCTAACGCCGATTTGCCGGACAACGACGAAGGTTTTCCGAACTTCAAGGAAGCGGTTTCCTTTTTGGAAAGAACGTTGTGCGAAACCGCAAACAATCCTTTCGTTCCGATTTCGGCCGACGCGGATCGGTGCGCGGACGCTTCGGCGATAGAATCGGCCGACGCATACGAAGAAGTTTCCGAAACGGACATTTTCGAAATCGACTCCGATCCACCCGAAACTTCAGTCAAGGAAATCGAAACGAATTCTTTCGGAAGCGGAAACTTACCCGAATGAAAATAAACGATCGGTCTGGATTTGGAGATTTTTTTTAAAAGAGAAAGGGAATGAAGGAAGATCTCCGGACCGATTCCACAAGGGTCGCCTTCTGTAATCAGGATCCGGTTCACTGTTTTGGAAGCTGGGTTTTCGATTCGGAGAAGAGCGTTGTAAATTCTTCCCCGAAAAGAAACCGTTTCGATTATTCTTTTGCGGCTCCGGATTGTTTACCGAAGATTTTTTCCACGCTGAGAGAATCTTTCGAGTATTCGAGATCGATCAGATCTTTCGCGGAGTGTTTGAGATCGTTGGAAATCATACAACGTCCTTCGAGGATCACCCCGTTCTGAATGATCAACTCCGGAGTGCGGATGTCTCCGAGAATTTTAGAAGTGGGAAGAAGCATCACTCTGTTTCTTGCGGTGATGTTCCCGATAACGATTCCTTCGATGATAACGCTGGCTGCGGTGATGTTGGTTTTTACCTTACCGGTAACGCCGATATAAAGCTGTTCCGCTTGTAAGGACTTACCTTCGAATTTTCCGTCGATCTTGAGAGATCCGTTGATAAAGAATTTTCCGCTGAAGTAGGAATTTTCTCCGATGGTGGAGTTCGTAACTTCGGATGAATTTTTAACGAGTGCCATGCGCCTGTTTTTCCTGTATGTCCTTTTCGGAGGGAGTTAAAATCACTAAATATGCAGATCCCGTCAGACGGAAAAGGATTTTTCAGACCTTGTCTTGAAAATTGGAAGTCCGGAAAGATCAACGAATATTAGGAACGTTGATGCGATCGAGAGCCTCGGCGGTGAACTCCTGAAACTCCCTGAGAGCGTCCATGATCGCCTTTCCTTCCAGCTCGGTGGCCCGTTCGAATCTCGGATTGAAGCGGATCGGATCTTCCAGGTTCATAATGACCCCGCCCACTTCCTTGGCCTCTTTCAGAACCTTGTTGAGGAATTCGTTGAACTTCTGAAACATCTCGAACGCCTCCGCAATAAAGATCCGAGTCTGTTTGTTCTTCATACGACTGAGCTGTTCGCGGAATTCCTGTTTTTCGGCCGCATGAAATTCCTCGATGGTTTCTGTGAGAACCTTGATGTTTCTGCGGATGTTCTCCATGTATTTGACGACCCCGTCCTTTTCGTTCGTATGGGAGAAGTCGAAACGGACGTGTGTTTCGTTGAGGATCGGAAGATATTCCCGGTCCATGACGTTGATCCAAGTTCCGATCTGATTGACCTCGGGATCGTTGGAGTTCGGAGAAATTTTCATAACCGGATATTTTGCGAGAATTCTTCCGGCCTCGTTCGGATTGTCTTTGTATCGTTTGATCTGTTCGGCGGCCACGTCCAAGTTGTCCGGAATTCCTTCGGGAGAAATGTCCTTCATCTTGTTTCTGTATTTTTCCAAATCCCTCGAAACGCGATAGCGTTGTTCGTCGTTCTTCGACTCCCTCGATATTTTTTCCAGCTGATGGATCATCTTCTGGTATTTCTGCAGTTCGAGAATTTGTTCGTGACTGATTGCCATTGGATATTACTCTCTTGATTCCTTAAGATCACGGACTGCGTCCTATTCGAGGAACGCCATGATGTTTTGTTACGACCCAATTTTCCCCGTTCCCTCAAGATCTGTCAAGGGAAGTTCGGGGCGTAAGCGCTTCTTCCGTTTCTTTCCGAAAACGATTCAAATCTGGATTAAAAATCAGCATGAATAATGCTTGCAAATACATGAAAATTCGTTTTAAATATAAAACGGTAAACGAGAACAATAAATGGCCAATCTGCAAGTGCGCGATATAGACGACAAACTTTACGAATCGTTGAGACGACGGGCGGAAATGGAACACCGATCGATCAGCCAGGAAGTGGTGATGATTATACAAAAACATCTTCAACGCGATCAACTAGAAACGGAATTACAAACGTTAGAATTTCTGAAACTTTCAAACTCATGGCTTGATAAACGGGAAGCAAAAGAAATCGTCAAAGATTTGCGCTCCTCGCGATCCAAAAACAAGCGGGAGAAAATCATTCATGAGCTATTTGATTGATACCGACATCATCATTTACAGCTTGAAAGAACATGAAAAGGTTCATCGGAATTTTTTAGATAAAAAGAACGTTTCTAAATCGATTTCCGTAATCACATACGGTGAACTGGTCTATGGCGCCAAAAAATCCCAAAGTAGGGAAAAAAACCTGGCGACGGTTTACCGGATCGGCGAATTATTTCCCGTAGTAGAACTTACTCGAGGAATCATAGAAACGTTCGGAGAGCTGAAGGCATTCTTACGGAAAAAAGGAACCGCAATCGATGACTTCGATCTGTTAATTGGATCAACAGCCTTGTATCTGAATTATACGATGGTTACGAACAACGAAAAACATTTTCAAAAAATTCCGGATTTAAGAATCGAAAATTGGGCGAAGTAACTCCGAATTGAAAACTAATATTTTAAAACCGGATCGAAACCTTTCTCGGATCCGTATGAGTTCCTACATTTCTCAAGACTGCCTCTTGTAACGCTCCAAAACCAAACGCAGATAATCCGAATCCGGAAATTTCAAAAGAAGACTGTCCAAAATTCCGATCCCCTCGTCGGACCGACCGACCTCGATCAAGGCCAAACCCTGCAGATACAACATTTCGGGAGAAAAACGGAAACGCCCGCATTGCTCCAAAGAGTTTAGAAAATTCTCATATTCTTTTTTGAAAAAGAGAAGCGCCGCTTTCGCCCTACGCGTAAGATAAGAATCCGGAAGTCGTTCCGAAAAACCTCCGATCTCTTTTTGCACGTTCGAAGATTCCGTGGAGTTCAAAAGAATCAGAAGTTCGAAAGGACCGAGAGTGTAAACGAGATGATTTTCCTTCAAGAGCGCATAACGTTTTTCGAGGGACTCGTCCTGGCTCGCGAGGATATTTTCCTGAAGGGAACCGAGCAGAACCGATCTTCCGTTTTTCCGTTTTTCCCCCTCGAGCCATGCCTTTCTGTATTCGCGGGGACGGATTCTTTTTAAAACGAAATAGTTCTCCAGATAACCGTGACGGGAAGAATATGCCTTAAAAAAGGATTCCTTTTCTTCGGAACTGAGATGTTCGATCACAGAAAGCACCCTTCGTTCGATGGGGAACACGGTTCTAAATCCGGTGGTTTCGTGTTTGAAAAGAAGCCACGCAAGTCCGAGCAGCCCGGGCTCCTCCCCCGTGACGACGAGATCGTAGATCGTTTCCCGATCTTCCACCTGAAGACCTCCGAATTTCCAGAGCGCGCCGTACTTTTGAAAACGGGACGAACCCTTATCCATTAAAGATTCGGAATATTCAATTTTTCCCATGAGCGCGAGAAGCTGTTTCGCCTCCACTACGAACGGAAGATCCTGGTCGTAAACCTGAGTCAGTGCGAGATATTCGTCCAATTCCTGTTCGTGCAAAAGAAAGGATTCCAAAACCTGAAAAACTTCCGGATCGGCTTGGTGTTCTTCCAGGGCTTTGTCCAAAAGTTCCTCGAAGAAAATTTTCAGCAGATTTTTTTCGCGCTCGGAAAGACCTTCCTCCTCGAACGGAGAAGTCGCGTCGGATTGAAAGCGGAATTCTCCGAGCAAGTCGATTCTCAAACTGGAAAAAGGAGAATGAACCTTGTTGAGAGCGCCGGAAAAATATTCCAAAATTTTGGATTTGAGTCTTAGGATTTCTGGATTGCGCGGAACCGGACCTTCGTTCTTTTTGCGTCTGGGCAAAACGATCTCTGCGATCGGAGTTTCCTCCGGAGTTAATTTTTTTTCCGCGAACGAGGAGAGAGTGATCTCGGGCCACAAATCGTTCGTTTTTTCTTTTTCCAGGATTTGCATGGGAATTTCCTTTTTGCGATTGAATCCTTAGGCCGAAAAGGTAAGTAAAGAAAGAATACGAATGAAAAAATTCGCCCTGACCAGCCTACTCCTCTTCATTTTCGGCAATCTTTACGCAAACGATGATCTCAAATATCTGATCAAATCCTACAGCCTTCAAAAAATACACCGCATTTTTCGGGAGCGTCATCCGGGAACCGAGTCCGAGGTTTACGCCTTGGTCCGCTATCACGAGGAGCATCCGGACGGTAGCCGGGACAAAAAGTTTTCCTATCTCGTTTCCCTTCTCAAAGGGAGAATGGTGTCTTCTCCGGGAAGACAGGATCTTTTGGAAATCCTGAATTCTCCGCTTCCGTCGATTTCGATCGTCACGCGTCTTTCGCTTTGGAAACTCTATGAAGAAGCCGCGCATCGAAAGATTCTCGGCAAGGAAGAATTGATCGGACTTTTGAAGAAGTTTCCGAGAGAAAACGATCCTCTCTCGCAGAACGCGATCTCCGAAATTTTCAAGATTTATTACGAAGCGGGAATGATCCAGGAATGTCTGGATTTCGCGAAAGGATTCACCGACCGCGAGCAGGCGGAAATTTTTTCTCCGATGATTTTGTACCGTTATGCGAAATCGCTCTATAAATCGGGAAACACCGAAAAAGCCGAGTCGATCTTCTATTCGATCTTGGAGGACCCCGCGGTTTTATCTTCGGTGAAAAAATTCATCTTAGAGGATCTGCAAGTCTGGAAAGGAAATTCCTTTTATCTGTCTCTCACTCCCGAACGGGCGGCCTTGTTTCTTCCGCATTTGGACGCCTCCGGAAAAAAACATCTTCTCTCCGCTAAGGATTTGGAAAAGGTTTCCTTTTCCAAGGGAGAAGCCTTCCGAAACACCGCGCGCGCTCTGGTCGCCTACGAACCGGAATCGCTTCCGAACTTCTTTCGCCGCAACTCGGGACTCGCGAGAGCCAATCCGGATTTCACCGCGGCGATGTCGAGAGAGCTGACCAACCAAAGTTTTTCGGGCAAGGCCTTGGATTTGTTAAACGACTCAGGAGCCGAAAAGAACGACGAGGTTTTATACAGCTACGCCAGAGCGTATAAAAAACAGGGAAACAAGGATTTATATTTCAGAAATCTAATAGACTCTCTCGAAAAAAATCCCACGAATTTAATCCGACAAGACGAACTCATCGACCTCCTCACTGGAAATCACGAAAACTTTATGGGAGACGCGTATTGGAAGGACGCGCTTCGGAAAATTCCCGATCTTCCCGTAAAAGGAAGACTCGTCTATTGGTATCTTCGTTTTTTGAAAAAGAACGGAAGAACCGAAGAACTCAACTCATGGCTCAAGTCGTATTACAAACACATTCCGGGGTCGTATTATACACGGGTGATCCGGGAGGAATTTCAGGAGGAAATCTCCGCCTTCCCTCTTCCTTCCAATCCGACTTGGAACCGCGACAACCTTTTCGAATATCTTTCTTTGACCGCGGGGATTCCCGAACTTTCCGGAAAGATCGTAGGAAAGGATTTGGAATTTGCTACGCAGGCAGCCGCGTTTCAATTGAACGTGCGCATCGACAACGCACATTCTAAGATTCGGGGAAACCGTTATCTCCAAACCGCAAAGGAATATCTCGAAGTCGGAGAGATGGCCTACGCTCTTTCTTTGGTGCAAAGATATAAACTCCAACAGGGAATCGGTGAAAACGAAAAAGAGGAAATTCTCGCGGCGCTCGGCGAACAAACCGGGACCGCCTATCTTACAGTCTTTCACACAAGATCGCTCATGAAAAAAGAAAAACTCAGCGACGACGTGATTCTTCTTCCATCCAAACTCGCGGCGAGAATTTATCCGAGACCGCACAGAGGTTTGGTCTCTTCGATTTCCGGAAACGTCGGAATCGACGAGGACATCGTTTACGCGATCATGCGTCAGGAATCTTTTTTTAAAGAGAACGCGGTTTCGGTTTCCAATGCGAGGGGTTTGATGCAGATCATGGGACCCACGGGAAGAGAGCTTGCTAAACGGATGAATCTGGATTCTTACTCTTTGTTCGATCCCGAGGTTTCGATCGAGATGGGAGCGCGGTTTTTGCGTTATCTAGTCGCTTCGAACGGAAATCTTCAGTGGGCTTCGATCGCCTACAACGGCGGTCCGGGAAATCTCCGCAAATGGAAACGGAATCATTACCGCGGGGACTTCAATCATTTCTTGGAAGAACTTCCCGTAAAGGAACCCCGCGACTACTGCAGGATCGTAAGTTCGAACTATTACAACTATCAGAATTTAAGGAAGTATAAGAACCTCTAAAATTCAATTTTTTAGATTGTCTATCTGGCGGAAAGAATAGGATAGGAATCTGAAACGATTTTAAGCGCAATTTTTCAAGCCGCCGATTGGATCTTAAATTCGGCGAAAACAACGAACAACTACTCTAGGAGAGGAACATGGCCGAGGTAGCAATTCTGAAGATCGACGGGAAGGAATACGAACTCCCGATCATCGTAGGCACCGAAAACGAGAAGGCAGTAGACATTTCAAAACTCCGTCAGCAGACGGGATACGTAACCCTGGACAACGGATATTTAAACACGGGAGCCTGCACGAGCGCGGTGACCTTTCTCGACGGAGAACTCGGAATCTTACGTTACAGAGGAATTCCGATCGAACAACTCGCGGAAAATTCGACATTCACCGAAGTAGCCTACCTTTTGATCTACGGAAAACTTCCTTCCGATGCGGAACTCAAACGCTGGAACGATGAACTCACGATGCACACTTTGATCCACGAGGATCTCAAACGTCTTTACAACGGATTTCCGAAAGACGGTCACCCGATGGCGATCATGTCTTCGATGATCGGTTCCCTCTCCACATACTATCAGGATTCGTACGATCCCGAAAACGCGGAACACAGACATATCTCCATGATCCGTCTTCTCGCGAAATTCCCTACGATCGCGGCGTTCGCGTATAAAAAATCGATCGGACAACCTACGATCCATCCTTTGAACAGCCTGGACTACTGCGCGAACTTCATGAACATGATGTTCTCCGTTCCGAGCGAAGAATACAAAGTCGATCCTGAAATCGTAAAAGCCTTGAACCTTCTTTTGATCCTTCATGCGGACCACGAACAAAACTGTTCCACGTCTACGGTGCGTTTGGTGGGTTCCTCGCTTGCAAACCTCTACGGTGCGATCTCCGCGGGAATCTGCGCCCTCTGGGGACCGAGACACGGCGGAGCGAACCAGGAAGTTCTTGAAATGCTGCAGGAGATTCAAGCGAGTGGACTACCCGTGAAAAAGATCGTGGAAAAAGCGAAGGACAAAAACGATTCCTTCCGTCTTTCCGGATTCGGTCACAGGGTTTACAAGAATTTCGATCCTCGCGCAAAGATCATCAAAAAGGCCTGCGACAGCGTGTTAAAACGACTCGGGGTTCAAGATCCTTTATTAGATATCGCTAAAGAACTCGAGGAAGCGGCTCTTCACGATCCTTACTTCGTCGAAAGAAAGTTGTATCCGAACGTGGACTTCTACTCCGGAATCATCTACCGCGCCCTCGGAATTCCGGTGAACATGTTCACCGTGATGTTTGCGATGGGGCGTCTTCCTGGCTGGATCGCTCAGTGGAAAGAAATGATCGAATCGACCGATATGAAAATCGGCCGTCCACGACAGATCTACGTCGGAGCGACCGAAACTTCCTACAAAGACGCCAAGAAAAAAGCCTGAACGCACACAAAACAAACTTCCGGTTCCGCAGATATCAGCTGAACCGGAAGAGCGAACTCTCTCTTCAACGAAAACATCCCTGGATCTTCAGCGGAAATCTTTCCACAGCGGCTTCTCCGTTTAAAAACGGACAATGGCTGAATCTCGTCTCGACAAACAACGAACCCGTTGCGACCGGAATCTATTCGGCGACGGGACTCGTGCGGATCCGCATCATTCAGTTTTTACCCGAGTTTCAAAAGGAAAAAATACGGGAGAATTTGGTCTCCGCGATTCGACGCCGCGCGGCGGTTCGTAAAGAAACGAACGCGTATCGAATTCTGCACGGAGAAAACGATTTTTTTCCCGGAGTAACCGTGGATCGTTTGGCGCAAACTTGGGTGGTGAGAATTTATTCTTCCTCTCTGATGGGTTACGGCCGTTGGCTCGTTTGGAATCTGTACGATCTATGCAAAAATTCTAAATTAGAAGAACCGCAACCGAAACGGATCGTGTTCGATCCTCCCGAAAAAACGGGAGAGGATCAAATCGGTTCAGCCGGAACGACGGTCGGCGTTTTCAATGTCCAGTCCGTCAACGCGGCCCAATCCCATGTCGCATTAGCAAATTCTTCCGGAACGGTAAAACGACGCGAGCCGAGGATTTGGCGCGGAAAAGCGGAAATCGAAAAGACGAAAGCGGACGCCGGACCTAAAAACAACGAAGATCAAAATTGGAAGACCGGCGCCGACGCAAGACGCATCGTGCAACTCCGCATTCGCGAAACGATCCGATTGAAAGAGGTCTCGTTTCCCGTGGAACTTCCCGGACAAAAGGGCGGTATTTTTTTAGATCTCAGAAACCTGCGCCGCTATTTGCTCGAAAAAAGGGAATTGAGTCGCGGCAAACAATGTCTTCATTTATTCTCGCACACCGGTTTAACGTCGATCTGCATGGAGGTTGCAGGAGCCTCTTCCGTCGTATCCGTTGACGGATCTAAGGAAGCTTTGGATTCGTTTCAAAGAGCGTTGAGCAAACGCCGAAGCGAAACTTCGTGCAAACACAGGTTCGTTCAAAAAAATATTTTCCAGGACTTGGAAGAAGTTCTCCGCGGCCAAACCTTCGGTCTGATCGTGATCGATCCGCCGAATCTGACACCGGACGGGAAGTCGAAACCGAACGCGCTGAAATCCTATTCGTATCTTTTCACAAACTGTCTTGCGTCCTTGGAAGAATCGGGGACGATCATCCTCTGTTCCTGTTCGGGAAGAATTCAGTCGAGGGAGCTGGAATCGCTCGCTAAAAACATTCTCAAAACGAAAGGCTGGAGTTTCGAAACGTTCACCAGCTTACGACCGGAAGAGGATCATCCGGTGCGAAAGAACTTTCCCGAAGGAAATTATTTTAAGGTACATATCTATGAAAACTGCAAAAAAAACTGAAAGCCTAGAAGGAACATACACTCTGATCGACTCCGGAGATTTTCGAAAACTAGAACAAATCGGACCTTATACGATCATACGCCCTTCTCCCGTTTCCGCCTGGCCCGCGACCAAACCGCAGCTCTGGAAAAACGTTCACGGAGAATACGTCCGCTCCGACAAAGGCGGAGGCGCCTGGACCTGGAATAAAAAGGTGGAAGAAGAATTCTATGTTCAAATTTTAGAATATTCCATTAAGATAAAATTCACCCCGTTCGGACATCTCGGAATCTTCGCGGAACAGCTTGAAAACTGGAAAAAAATCCAGAAATTATGTTCCCAACTCAAAAAAGAGGAAGAGGTCTTGAATCTCTTCGCGTATTCGGGAATTTCCACCTTGGCCGTGTTAGACGGAGGGGCGTCCGCGTGTCACCTCGATTCCTCCAAAGGAATGGTGGATTGGGCCCGCGACAACGCAAACGCATCCGGTCTCGCGGATAAAAAGGTGCGTTGGATGGTCGAGGACGTATTGAAATTCTTAAAACGAGAAATCAAACGCGGAAAGGATTACCGCGGCTTCATCCTCGACCCGCCCACCTTCGGAAGAGGAGCGAGCGGAGAAGTTTTCAAAATCGAAAAGGATCTTCCCGAGTTGATGGATCTTTTGATGCAACTTTGCGGAGGCAAACCGGACTTTATCGTTCTTACCTGTCATTCCACCGGATTCAGCCCTCTCGCCTTACAAAGGATTTTGGAGGGAAGAATCCGCAACCGGGGCAAGTTCCATCTCGGCGAACTTTCCATTCCGGAAGAAAGCGGAAGACTTTACCCCGCAGGATCGAATTGTATCTATGTATCGGAGAGACTTTCGCTTTGAACGAAGAAAAGGATATTTCGTTTTTGGAGATCACCAGCTTTTCGAACGAGAAGCTGAAAAATATTTCCAACCTTAAGGAAAAGAAACATCGGGAATCTTCCGGTCTTTTTTTTATCGAAGGGTATCGCGAAATTCTACGCGCTTCCAAATCCGGAAAGTTGAAATTCCAAAACGTCCTTTACTCTCCCGAATGTTTTTTAGGAGAAAACGAATATTCTCTTATCCGTTCGATCGGAGCTAAAAATATACGCGTTCCTAAAAAGGTTTTCGAAAAGATTTCGTATCGGGATCGGCCGGACGGACTCGTTGCGACGGCCCAATTTTTCGACACAGGACTCGACGCATTTCAAAAAGAAACCAACGCATTCAAAAATTCGAAACCGATTCTGGTGATCGAAGGGGTGGAAAAACCGGGAAATCTCGGAACGATTCTTCGCACCGCGGAAGGAGCGGGATTTCACACCGTTCTGGTCGCCGATCCTCGGCTGGATCTATTTAATCCGAACGTGATCCGCGCGTCCACCGGAGCCTTGTTCACCCTCGACGTATATCTGGGCGAAACGGAGGCAATTTATAAAATTCTAAAGAAGAATCAATACAGAACGTTAGCCGTAACACCGGAGGCGAAAAAGCTTTATACGAACGCGGATCTCAAAGGGAAAATCGCGCTCGTTTTCGGCTCGGAACAATACGGACTTTCTCCGTATGCAAGAGGCAATTCCGACGAATACCTGTCCCTTCCCATGTTCGGAGAAGCGGATTCCCTCAATCTCGCAATGTCCGCGGGAATCGTAATGTACGAAGTGATCCGTCAGGTCGGCACGAAATGAAACTCACCTATTACGTCAGCGGACACGGATTCGGTCATATCAGCCGATCCATGGAAATCATTTTATATCTGCTCCGCAGCTTTCCGGATTTGGAAATCGATCTCGTCACGGTCCGAGAACAATTCCTAACGACCCTCTCTTTAAGCGAAGAAGATTCTAAAAACGTCGAGCGTCTGCACGTCCGTAAAAAGCAGGTCGACGTGGGAATGATGCAGAAGGACTCCCTTTCGATCGACATACGCGGAACAGAGGCTAGCCTCGAAGAATTCGAATCAAAAAAATCGTATATTCAAATTTCTGAAATCGAATCCTGTTTGGATTTTGAAACCGAATTGATCCTTTCCGATTCCGCCTCTTTGCCGTTTATAGTCGCCGACAAGATCAAGGTTCCTTCTTTATTCGTTGGAAACTTCACTTGGGATTTTATCTACGGCGGCTACGCGAAAGAATCCGTCGTTTTCGAGCAAACTGCCCGCACCCTCTACGAAGAATATTATTATGCGACGTTCGGCCTTCTTCTTCCCTTTGCCTGCCCCGCGGAATCCTTAGCGGAACAAAAACAAATCGGGTTGGTGGGACGCAGACCGCTTTTGAGTAAAAAAGCCGCAAAAGAACGTTTCGAACTTTCCGAAGACCGTATCTATCTTTTGTTTTCCTTCGGCGCGTACGGAGTGGAAACGACGCATTTCGATTGGGACAAACTCGACCCGGAAAAATATAAGATCGTAATTTCGGGAGCCACCGACTTCGATTTAATGCAGATTCCCAAAAAACAAAGAAACGGTATCCTCAAACTTTCCGATCTGCATTATCCGGATCTTTTGGCCGCCTGCGATTATGTGATCACGAAACCGGGTTATGGAATCTTAAGTGAAGCCGTGTATGCAAACACGCCCGTTCTTTATACGGATCGCGGAAATTTTCCGGAAGTTCCCTATCTGCATCGATCCCTCCGGGAGGAAATTCCTTCGGCCTTTCTTTCGAACGAAGATCTGTTTTCGTTCCGGTTTGAAAGAGCGATCGCGGACGCGAAACGCTGGAATGGAAATCCTTCTCCTTTATTTGCACGGGACGGAAGAGAGGACGTAAAACACGCCGTTTCCGTTTTTCTGAAGTTAGTTTAAATTGCGGTTTGCGGACTTTCAAATCTTTGGATCGATTGATCTGCAAAATCTTGACTTATTATAATTTCAATCCGATCGGTTATCTGCGAATCCATCGATTTACAAAACGAGGAAAAACAGTATTTGTCGGGAAATTTTTTGCCAGTTCTTTTAGATTGGATCGTTTTTCGAATTTGTAGATTGTTTTGTTTATGTAAAAATTTTTTAAACTTTTTTTTGAAAAAATTAGGGAGCAGGTTCGACAAGGGTTCCCTATCGTCGCTCGGTAAAACCGCTTCGGGTATGGGCATTTTATTATTACACTCGAATCATGAGATTCGATCTTCTCTTCAGGAAAAAACAAGCAATGTAGTTACGCTCCTCGTCCCTGAATATACTTTGCTTCGTTATCCCGATCAAGAAAGGCGAAACCTTCCGAAAAGAATTCCCATTTTGTTAAAGAGATATTCTAAATTTCTTTCGACGACAAAACGTTTGGGGAAGAAGGCCGGTAAGACATTGTATCAGCCGAGTCCGGGAAAAGCAAAAATGAAAAAGATCAACGTCCGATTGAGCACAGGCAGCTGGGCTTTGTTCGGCACACTCGCCCACGTGCACGGAGTTTCTCGTTGTTTTCTTTTTAATTATCTTCTGTGGTTGGAAACTTCCGGGGTTGGGGATTCTATCGATAATATTATGAACGAAGGAGGTCCTACGTTTCACCAGAACTACAGATATATCCTCGACCTCGATCTTCTAAAAAACAGCATTGTAAGAAGTCTGCAATGCTATCCGCACGATACATTCTTCATGTTAGACTACCGAGATTGGTACGATTCCTAAGTTTCGCCGACAACTGCCCCGTCGAAAACATCCGAACCGACTTCGTTTAACAAAATATCGCGTTTATAATCCGCGAGAGATTTTCTCCACCAGGAAGAAAGCCCGCGCACGTCCGCCGTCCAAAACCACGAGTGAAGTTCCGCCACGGAATCATGGTCCCAAAGAATTCTTTGCAGTTCCTGATTTTTAAACGTTTCCGGTCCTTCCGTTTTCAATTTGTCGCAGAGAGAGCGCAGATAATTTTTTCGGGCGGGAGTTTCTTTTTCGCGTTTGCGCAATCGGGAACGATGAAATCCGTTCAGACGAGGATCAACGATCGAAAGAAAAATCCCGCGCCTGCGGTCTTCTCCTCCCACAGTTTTCCAATACTCGTTTCTGTTTCGCTCCAGAGCTTCGAGAAGTTTACGTTCTCTTTGCTCCGGCGGGTTGTTCAAAAATCCGAACGACAAATTTTGTATCTTTGGAGTAGAGGAAGTCAAGAGAGCCAACGGATACGCGAAAATCCAACCGAGCAATAAAGGTAAAAACCAAAAGAATAAAATCGGATACGTCACGAACATCCAGATTCCGATTCCCAAACCGTAAAACGAAGCGGGAAGAATGGTATATGCCAATGACCTGTTATCGGGTCCCGATGCCGCGTCCCTGTTTTGCGGTCCCCATTCTATTTTACGATTTAAGAATGTAAGAAGAATGAATCTTGTATATTGAACCATATAAACGGGCGCCATCAAAACCGAATGGAGAAACTCCGTCAAAAAAGAGAACGTCCAAGAGAAAAACGAGGCGCCCCATTCTTTTCTTCTAAAAAAAGAGACTTCCAAAAACGAAACGATGCGCGGAAGAAACAGGACAAACAAGGTATAACCTTGCAGCGTATAGGCGACCGGAAGATAAAGGTCGTCGCGAAACGCGATCCAATCCTCGGGCAACAATGCGAGTCTAAAAAAATCCACGTCCTCGATCGTCGTCAAAGAAGAAGACAAAAGCATCAATGCCCACAGCGGAGAACTGAAATAAGAAAAGATCCCGAGTAAAATCTGCAATCGACTGGAAAAGCGGAGTTTACCCCCGAACAAAAACCAAAAATGCTGAAGATTCCCCTGACACCAACGATTGTCCCGTTTGAGCGCCTCCAGCACGTTAGGCGGAGCTTCCTCATACGAACCTTTCAGATCGGAAGCAAACCAAACCCCGTAACCGGCTTTTCGAAACAAGGCCGCTTCGATCGTATCGTGACTCAAGATTTTTCCGCCGATCGCGCTTTCACCGGGAAGTCCGGGCAACCCGCAGTATTTCATAAACGGCTGTAATCGAATGATCGCATTGTGTCCCCAAAACGGTCCCGAACGAAGCTGCCAGAAAAAAGAACCCGCTCCGAAAACCGGATTTCCTACCCAGGCCGCAAACGCGGAAAGTTTTTGGAAGATGGATTTGGCTCCGATCACTTCGGGAACGGTTTGTATGATTCCCGCGTTCGGAATTTTTTCCATGAGGTATATTAGATTTTTCATACATTCTCCCGTGACGATACTGTCGGCGTCCAGGATGATCATGTATTTATATCGTTTGCCCCATCTTCTGCAGAAATCGGCGATGTTGCCGGACTTCTTGTTCAAGTTGACTCTTCTTTTTCGGTAGTAGATTCTCCCTCGGTTGGCCGGTTTTTGACTTAGGTGATAAAAAGCTTTTTCCTCCAGCGCCCAAAGATTCGGATCGGAAGTGTCGGAAAGAATGAAAAAATCCGTTTTCTGTGCGAGTCCGTTCGAGGCGATCTCGTCCATCATCAGTTCTACCCCGGCGAAAATGCGCGTAACATCCTCGCAATGGATGGGCATTACGACGGCCACGGGGGGAATCTCATCCTCTAGAATAGTATAATTTTCTAATATTCGGGAGATCCGCAACGGGTCCCCTCCCCGGATTTTCTGTACGAAACCGATCAACGCGGTCGCCGCCCCGAAGGATATGACGGGAAACAAAAGGCAGAAAAGAATCAGCGTCGCCCATTCGAACGGACTGATCGACTGAAAGGATAAGAACTGAACTTCCAAAAAGACGCCGATGATTACGAAAAAGAACAACAGTCCCCCGAAACTCAAACGGCGATAACTCTGTGTTTTGGAATCGACAAGCGTTCCCGGTTTTTCTTTTTCGGAGGAATTCAACTTAAAAGTCCGTAGAGTAAGGATGTATATACGATTCCCCAGAAGAGAACGGAAAAAATCACCGCGACAGGTTCCAATTTTTCCTTCGGTTCCGCCAAATCACCTAATGGCCCGAAGTCGACCGGGTTCGGAATCATACTCGACGGTTCGATGGCGGGTAAACCGGCTTCGTTCTTTTTTTCGGAACGAACCGATCCGGATTTCAGAAAGAGTTTCATTGCTTCTTCCTCCCAACCGAACTCGTTCGCTGCGGAACTTGAAAGGGATTTCGTTTCGACCGAACGTAAAAATCGGGTAAGAATTTCGTGCAATTCGATCGGGTCGGTGATTCCGGAAGCGAGACAGTACAGTTTCACTTTGGAATAAACCCGAGCCAGTTCTTCCTTTCGGATTCCGGAACGACTGTCGTGATCAGATCGAGGATTCAAGAGTGAACGTCCAAATCTCGCTCAGGTCTTCCTGATTTTTTTTCAATACGGCGCGCAGTTCCGCGGCTTTGTATCTGTTTTTTTGGACCACGCGGAAAGTAAGTCTCCATACGCCGGTCTCTTCAATTTTTTGAATATTATAATCCGTTAATTCCGCGTTATCTCCCGTGTCGATCGACGCCTGCAGATAAGTGAACGCATCCATTGCTTTGAGCTTTTCGCCTGCAAAGTCCACATAAAACACGCGCATATCGGATTCTCCCGGAACCGGAGCGATCCTTGTGGAAACGGTTTTTGCAAGTTCCTCCGGAAGAGGATCCTCGTTTAACCAGCGTATGGTGTAGCTGAATTCGTAAGGTTGTAAGGGTGCGGGGGAATTCGCGGGCACCCAAAACGCCCCGATGTTATCGTCCGAGTCCTTTACCGTGGGAATTTGCAGAAGTTGTATGCTTCCCTTTCCCCAATTTCCTTCCGGTTCCACCCAAGCGGATGGTCTCAGATGATACTTCATCGAGTTGTCTTGATAACTCGCAAAATTTCGATCCCTCTGCATTAAACCGAAGGCTCTCGGATTCTCATCCTGAAACGAGTTGAGCGTGACTCGTTTCGGATTATCAAGAGGTCTCCAAACCCAATCCCCTTTTCCGCTTTCGATCATGAGTCCGTCCGAATCGTGAGACTCAGGATAGGCTTGCCCTTCCGGAATCCCGCGGGTTTCGGAATACCAATACATCGATGTCAAAGGCGCGATTCCGAATCGATCCACTTTGGTTCGAAGAATAACCTCCGCGTTCACGTGTACGGAAGAAACCTTCCCCGGAGAAATTTGAAATTCATAGGCTCCGGTCGCGGTTCTGCCGTCTAACAATGCATAAACGAAAATCGTAGAATCGGTTTTGTCGGGATGAACGATCCAAAAATGAGTGAAACCCGGAAAGTCCTCGGGATATGGCATTCCCGTATTGATCGCGATTCCGCGCGCCGACAATCCGTAGACCTGTTTCTTGGAAACCATCCTATAATAGCTCGCGCCTTGAAACACGGTGAACTCGTCCGTGTGCTCGGGGGTATTCAACGGATAATGAATCTTAAATCCGGAATAACCTAGATTCTCCGGTATTTTTCCCTGCACCTTCAAATTGGAAAGATCGAAATACGTTTCGTCGTACGGAATCTGTCTCGCGTAATCGGAGCGAACTTCGTGAAGGGTCACGTTCGTATTGTATAAATGTCCCGGATGAAAGAATTGGATCTGAAACGGATTTCCTTCCTTTTTCCAAAGAGAGGATTCGGGTCGAAAGCGGATGTTCTTATACTGATCCCAACTCAGTCCTTTTAAAAATTGTGTGGAAACGAATTGCGGTTTCACATAACGTCCATGCGCCATGCTTCTCGCTTTCTTTTTCAAATCCTCGAAAGAGAATCTGGTCACGGGGATTTTGATCCCGGATACCGGGTCGAGGATTACGGTTTCTTCGGTTTCGGGAAATTTAAAGTCGATCTCCGATTCTTTCTTTTGCTGTCTGTTTGCGACGGCAAAGAGAAGTATCGTAGCGAAAAATGCGAGTGCTATGTGTATTCTTAACATTGTATTCTTTCCAGATCGAAAGCCGCCCTCTTTCGAGAGCGCTTCTTAGAAAATTCTTCAATGAGAAGATTCTTTCTTTTGAATCAAAGAGAAACGATTCGAAATTCTTCCCTGAATCGCCTAATTGCAATTAGGACCGTTTCAGGGAAGTTTCCGTTCGTCGTTTCGAAGGGATTATTTCGGAACTACCTTCACGAAATAATTTTTGTTTCCTTCAAAGTCCTTTAAGATTCCTTCCGAGAGATCGGAACCGGTCAACTTGGAGTGTTCGGAAATCAAGTTCTTGATAATCTCGTAGTCTCCGTTTTCCAGATCCACGGTCTTTACGTATTCCTTATTGAGAAGAGGTTGGATGTCCCATCCCTTTTGGAAGAAATACGCGGTTCCTCCGGTCATACCGGCTCCCATGTTCTTGCCTACGCTTCCGAGACAAACGATGGTTCCGCTGGTCATGTATTCGAGGAAGTGATCTCCTGCGCCCCCGACCACCGCTTCCGCTCCCGAGTTACGGACTCCGAAACGTTCTCCTGCTCTTCCGGAACAGAAAAGTTTTCCGGAGGTCGCTCCGTAAAGACATGTGTTTCCGATGATCGTATTCTCATACGCCTTGAGTTTCGACTTGCGATGTTTTTTGATCACAATCACACCGCCGCAAAGTCCTTTTCCAACGTAGTCGTTCGCATCTCCGTGTAAGGTGACCTGAACTCCTTTGACGAGCCAAGCTCCCAACGATTGTCCTGCGGTTCCTTCCAAAATGATTTCGAGTTTACCCGGCAATCCTTTCGATCCGTATTTTCTCGCGATGAGACCCGAGATCTTCGCTCCCACGGTCCGGTTCGTGTTGCGCACCAAGTAGGAAAGCGCCATGGAAGATTTTCCTTCAAGGGCTTTTTCCGCGTCCTTGATGATACGATCGTCCAATACTTCTCCGATCGGCTCCTTGCGGACCGATCTGTCTTTTTTCTGTTTCGTAGGATCGTAGAAAAGAGGAAGACGAACCAGGATCGGATTGAGATCGAGAGAATCCAAACGATCCCTTTCGTAACGTGTGATCTGCTTGAGAAGATCGGTTCTTCCAATGATTTCGTCGATCGATCTGAATCCGAGTTCCGCAAGATATTCTCTCACTTCGAGAGCGAGACAAGTGAAAAGATTTACGAGTTGATCCGGAGATCCTTTGTATTTCGCGCGGAACTTGATGTCCTGAGTCGCGATTCCGGTCGGACAGTTGTTCAAGTGGCATTTTCTCGCCATGATACAACCTAAAGCTACCAGAGAAGCGGTTCCCACTCCGTATTCTTCCGCACCCAAACAAGCCGCGATGATCACGTCCCTTCCGGATACGATACCGCCGTCCGTTCTTAACACGACGCGGTCGCGCAGTCCGTTCATTACTAAAACTTGATGTGTTTCGGAAAGACCAAGCTCCCAGGGAGAACCCGCATACTTGATCGAAGTGATCGGAGCCGCGCCGGTTCCGCCCACGTGACCGGAAATGAGAATCACATCCGCGTTCGCTTTTGCAACACCGGCCGCGATCGTTCCCACGCCCGCTTCGGACACGAGTTTCACGGAAACTTGAGCCTTGTGGTTCGCCATCTTCAAATCGTAGATGAGCTGCGACAAATCTTCGATCGAATAAATATCGTGGTGAGGCGGAGGAGAAATCAAATCGATCCCCATCGGCGTATGACGGTTGGTCGCGATCTCCTCGTTGTTCTTCTTACCGGGAAGCTGACCGCCTTCTCCCGGTTTTGCACCTTGTGCGATTTTGATTTCGATTTCGGTCGCGGAGTTTAAATACTCCGAAGTCACGCCGAATCTTCCGGAAGCGATCTGCTTGATGGAAGAATTCGCGAGATCCCCTTTTTCGTTCACGACGTAACGGGAAGGATTCTCCCCGCCTTCCCCGGAAGAAGACTTAGCGCCTAAGCGGTTCATGGCGATCGCGAGATCCGTATGCGCCTCGATGGACAGCGCACCGTGAGACATTCCAGGCGTTAAAAAACGTTTTTGAATTTCGGTGACGGTTTCCACTTCTTCGATCGGGATCGGCTTTCTGGCTACGAAGTCGAACAAGTCGCGGATGTTGATCGGATCGCTTTCCTTGAGAATCTTAGTCGCTTCTTTGAACGCTTCGTAGTCGTTGTCGACCGCCGCCTTTCTTAAGAATTTAACGACTCTCGGAGACCAACGGTGAGGTTGATCGTCCTTCTCGGAGATGAAGTCTTCCGGATTGAGTTCTTTGTAGAATGCCTGTTCGTGATTTCGGAGAATGTTCTGTTCGATCCCGCCGATTCCGATTCCGGAAATACGCGAATACGTTCCGGGGAAATACTTGGACACGAGAGTTCTCGAAAGTCCGATCGCCTCGAACACCTGTCCTCCCACGTAAGAGGAAAGAATCGAGATTCCCATTTTGGACATGATCTTGAGAAGTCCGTCGTCCACACCGTAGCGGTAGTTTCCGCAGATCGTGTGGAATGCCGGACGGGTTCCGTCTTCCGCGTCGAATTCTCCCTTTTCCCAAAGATCGAATAACGTGTCCCAGATCAGATAGCTGTTTACGCCGGAAGCTCCGTAACCGAGCAACACGGCCACATTATGAATTTCGAATGCGGAACCGGTTTCCACAAGAATCGAAACGGCGGAGCGCGTCTTATTGCGGATCAAATGGTTGTGAACCGCCGCGACCGCGAGTTCCATAGGAATCGGAGCGCGTTCTTTCGAAAGTTTTTTATCGGAAAGAACGAGAATGTTCGTTCCCGATTTCGCCGCCTGTAACGCTTGTTCGAGAAGAGCGTCGAGGGCTTTTTCGAGATAGTTCCGATTCGTGTTCGCTTCCGCTTCGATATGAGCTTCGAAGGTTGCGTCTAACGTGAGAATTTTATACGGTTTTCCGTCCATCTCGCGGATCCGTTTCAGATCCAGATTGGTGAGATACGGATGGGAAAGAACCAGACAGTTCTGCGGTTTATCGTCTCCGAACAGGTTCATCTTTTTGACAAGACGAGTGTAAAGAGAGGTCACGCCCTTTTCACGGATGTAGTCGATCGGAGGATTGGTTACCTGCGCGAATCTCTGACGGAAATAGGTGTAAAGACCGATGCGCGAAAGCATCAGAATCGACAGAGGAGTATCGTCCCCCATGGAGCTGATCGCTTCTTTTCCCTGATGCGCCTGCGGTTTGATCACCGACTTTTGTTTAAACGGAGAATAAGCGAAAAGAACCTGTCTTCTTCTGAGATCGTCTCCTTTGTAGGTGATCGTCTCCTGTATCGACGCGTCGAGATCCTGGTTGAGATACGAAACGTTCTCTTTGGACCATTCTCTATAGTCGTATTTCTTTTCGAAGAGAGAATTGATGTCCTCGTTGTAGTAGAGCTTTTTCTCTTTTAAATTGATCCCGATCATCTCTCCGGGACCGAGACGTCCTTTTTTGGTTACGATCTCTTCGTCGACTTGAACGAGTCCGGCTTCCGATCCCATGATCAAAAGACCGTCTTCGGTGACCGCGTAACGGGCCGGACGAAGTCCGTTTCTGTCGAGCGCGCCGCCGATCCAGTCGCCTTCCGCAAACGCAAGCGCCGCGGGACCGTCCCAAGGCTCTATTAAAGTATTATTATATTCGTAAAAGCTTTTCAACTCTTCCGACATCGTAAGGTTTTTGGACCACGCGTTCGGAACGAGCATCGCCTTCGCCTGAAGAACGTCCTTTCCGGAACGGACGATCGCTTCCATCGCGTTGTCCAAACTCGCGGAGTCGCTCATGTGAGGACGGATGATCGGATGGATTTCCTTTTGATATTCTCCCCATTTTTTGCACTCGAGTTCCTCTTCGCGTGCGAGCATCCAGATTCTGTTTCCGGCGATCGTGTTGATCTCTCCGTTGTGCGCGAGAATCCGAAAGGGCTGCGCGAGCGCCCAAGATGGGAACGTGTTGGTGGAATATCTTTGGTGAAAGATACAATACGGAGAAACCATTTCTTCCGAGTTCAAGTCTTCGTAGAACTGGGAAACCTGGTTTCCGTTGAAGAGTCCTTTGAACACGATTCTTTCCGAGGAAAGGGAACAGATGTAAAGATCTCCCGCAAGCGAAAGACGATCCGCGTCTCTCATCAGTTTTTTCTGGATTAAGAATAACTTCGTTTCGAAGTCCTCGTTGGACATTCCTTCCGGTTTACCGATCAGAACCTGTTCGATTTGAGGTCTGGATTGGTTCGCCTTCGGCCCGAGAACTTCCGGATTTACCGGAACGTATCTCCATGCATAAAGTTTAAAATTGAATTCCATGAGCGCGGACTCGACGAGACTGCGACACATGTCCTGTTTATCGATGTCTTCTCTCGGAAGAAAGATCATTCCGACACCGATGGAATCCTCGTCCGGTCTGCGGTGACCCATTTCTTCGATGTAGGTTGCAAACAGCTTCTTAGGAATTTGAATCATGATACCGGCTCCGTCTCCGGTAACCATATCTGCGTCGACCGCCCCCCTATGCGTCAGGCATGCGACCGCCTTGAGTCCCATAGAGACGATTCTGTGACTGTTTTCTCCCTGAAAGGAAGCAACAAATCCCACTCCGCAGTTATCATGTTCAAACGATCTTTCATACAGACCGTTCTCCTCAAGATACTTTTGAAGCTGCAACTGTTCTCTTACATCATTCATCATTTGCCGAGATCCCTCATGATACAAATTCCCTGGTTAACAACGACGTCGGGCGCGCCTATGGCTGAAATTTCAGCAAAATTCCCCAGCTATTATCCAGTAAATTGAGAGTTGCGTAAATTGAAAACATTCTTTTAAAAGGCAGGATTGAAATAAGAAACGCAGATTTCCGCTTATCAAATTCTCGTTCTTCCCTTCCTCTCGTTCGTTCAAGTATAACACGGCCTCCTGCTTCGATCCATTCGGTTTCAAGAACGCGTTCTTCGCAAAACGACATCCTCATCTAAAAAAAGATCTCTTCGAGTTAGACTGTTTCGAAGGCAAGTGAGTCGTTTATCTTCGTCGCCTTTTGCTCGAAGTTTAAGCAGGAAAACGTTCGTAAACGAGGTTAGAGTTTTTGTGCGACTGGAAGAAAAAGATCTCCGAGTTTTTTTCTCTGATTCGCGTCCGGGATCCTCAGAAAAAGCTGATCCAATTTTTGACGCAGAGAAGTCGTGTCAGGATATTCTTCGAAAATTTTCAGGATATGAGGCCAGGCTTTTTTCACGAGTTCTTCCATTCCCGGTCCCGCGTTTTTGGAAGAGACAAAGGCTCTTTCCAATCCGGCGCGCAGGTCCGCGAACGTTCGAGTCAAATCGAGAATCTTTCGAACCCTCGTATCCTTCAATCCAATGCGGGAAGAAATCGGTGCGATCACGGAATCCCAATCCACGGGTTCGTTTTTCATTTCCTTCAACACAAACGAATGAAGTTGGATGAGAGCGCTGAGTTCGGGAGGAAGAGTCATCACCCAGCGTTTGTAAGCGTCGGGTTGTCCTTCCTTTTGAAACTGACGCACACGGTTTACGCTTTCCATATATTTGGAAAACGGAATGATCACGGGCGGTTCGGAAGGAACGATCGGTTCCTCTTCGACAAACGACGGTTCGTCGAATCCGCCGAACTGAAGATCCTCCACTTCGGTTAACAAATCTTCGTTGCCGCCGACCGCGACCGGATTCGGGACTTCGTCTTCTTCCAATTCTTCGCGTTTTAATACGAGTGCGTTGCCGGAAAAATCGGAGCCGAATCGTTCCACGAGTTCCGTGAGAATCAACTTCTCCGGAGGTTTTTTCAATGGCACGGGCGGCGGAGCGGGCTTACGGACGGCGGCGCTTCCTTCTTCTCCCGGCTTAGGAGCTTCGCCAAAAGAAGAGATCGAAGGTTCCAAATCCTTACCGGTAGCATCGTCGCGAAGCACGACGTAACCTTCCATTCCGATGAACCGTTTTCCGGGAGGAACCAGCGTGCCGAATGTTTCCACGATTTCTTCGGAGATGCGCGCGTATTTTTTTCTTCTCGGTTTGCCTGCGTTTGACTTTTCCTGCTCGATGAGTTTATTCTTGATCCCCGCGTGCGTGTTCATGAAGTTTTTGGTCATGAACGCGGAAAGATCGTTCTGCGACATTCCGAGATATTCGGCGAACTTGGGAAGATGATCGAAGAATTGTTCCGTTTTTTGAATATTGGTTACGATGTAGGAACGCATCTTTTGTTTGAGCGCTTCCTGATCGGTGGGGGAAATTTTTTTACCGGAGATCAATCCGTTGAAGAGCTGGATGTGAGTATGAAAATAACTTAAAAATTCTCCATAGGCGGTAAGTTCAAATTCGCCGTGGGAATTCTGCTCTATGATCTTTTTATCGTTTCCTGACATACGATTCTAAATTTCCGGAGCCTTGGACTTTTTCCATTCTTAGATCGAATCGAATCATACGAACCGTCTAAAGGCTTGGTCTTTGGCAAACCTTCGCCAGTTTTCCCTTCGTTTTCAGGAATTCAAGACATTTCGAACGACCGGGACGACCGATTCACTGGGAAACAAAATCGTTCCATGAAAGAAAATATGCCCATTCTTTCGATCCGGAAATTCCGTGGAAAGCGCTCGTATCGTGGAAAGCGCTCGTATCGTGGAAAACGGGAAATTCGGGAAGAATAGAACGGCGTGTTCCGATTTTAACCCACAGACTTTAATTCCAGCTCGAATCGATTCAGAAATTCGAAATAGTTCTCCTCGGAAAACAGGAATTCTTCCGAATCGGAAAACCAACGCACCGTATTTCCGATCCGTGAAAGATCGGAATCCGTTAAATCGGAATCGTCCAGACCGAATCGTTTCCAACGAATAAACTCCTCCGTTCTTTCGATTTCCACTACGATCAACGTGCAAAAAAAATCGCAATCGTCCGGGCACATCAGTATGGGCGCAACGGCGCTTTCTCCGACTTCGGGAAGAATTCTTTCCCAGACGATTTTTCTTTCTCCCTCATCGTAAAGCCAATCCAACAGAGTCGGGACCAAACCGATCCAATCTCGATTCGGAAATTTTCGATTTATATACGAAGTCAAAATTTCTCCGTCGATCCGAATATCGAGATGATCCCCCGCGGAATAGAAAGAACGATCGTAAACCGCTTCGATTCGATTCATTGAAAGTACTGCGGGTTCTGCAAGAATCAATATCCCGCTTTCAGTTGACGGCAATAATAACGGATCGGGTCGTCTTCGGAATTTTCTCGAAAAAGTCCGATCGACGCAAGTTCCGGTTTTTTGGAATCGGTTTGTATTTCCAAAACGAAACGAAGAGGAAATTCGGAGGTTTCGACGCGGACCAGATGTTTTTCCCCCTTTCTTTCGTACGTAGCTGGAAGCGCGATCTTTGTATCGAAGTTATATTCAGGATCCTTTATGTTCTTTTCCTCGCCCTGATACAATGTGACGAACGGATTCCGATACGAATCGTTCTTCGGGTAGGCGTAGAATTCGATCACACAAACGTCGCGAGAGGAACAACGGGGTTTTTCCATTCTACACTTGAACAACAATTCTCCGTATTTGAGTTCCGCGGACCAGAGTCCTGTAGAATAGGACAGAAGACCTAAAAGAATCAGAACGTTTCTCGAAACCGGTTCGGAACTTTGAAACCGGCTTTTTTTTACGAAACGAAATACGAATTTGAAACAGTTCGTTAGAACTCCGCCCAAGGATGTCATTGTTTTCTCCGTGTTCCTGCAACAACGGGTCGCTCCGTCGTTTGCACGCAAAAGAATTTCAATCCGTTACTCGATGGATACGATTGCGCAAGAATTTATTTCGAAGGTCTGCACTTCGCTTAACGATGGATTGCAAAGAAGTCGTCCGCGTTCGTTCCTGCGGAGCCCGCTGATGAAGAAAAAGCGCGCGGGTCATTTTTAAGGAATCGCGGCGCAGTGGCACTTTCATCAAAGTCCGCGTAAACAATCAACGAACAGGCATCGAACGGTCTCACTGGTTGGTTTGAATGGTCGATTTTCGGTCCGTCTTCAGGGATTCAAGGATTGAACACGAATGTCCGCGTCGATCGGCTTACTGAATTCTCTCCTTAATCAAACCCTCTCCCGATTTTAAGGAAAGAATTCGATAACGCAGGAACGTATTGCAGGTCGCCTCTTCGGTATAACGGACCAAATCGTAATCCGGCCTCGGAGAGCGAAAAAAATTCGAATGTAGAAGACGTTCGGAAACTTCTTTCTGAATGTGCGCCCTCGCCTCGGTTCTTCGGAAATACTCCGAAGGAATGATAACGTCGTTTTTATAAGACAGAATATTTCCCCGGTAGATCGCGACCGTAACACGGATCCGATACGTTTCGGCGGGTTTCAAAGAAGGAAAATCCATAAGCAATTTATTTCCAGAGATGTGTATGTACTATCGGAAACGAGAGGTCCGGAATCAAATCTCGTCGATGAAAAACGACGCGGGAATCCCGCAAAAAAGGAGAATGACGGGGCGACCATTGCGTCCAAAATTGTCTTAGGATGAGAGGGAATTTCCGTTGGATCGGGGATTCTTATGAACGGAATGAATTTTAGATACAACCACACGCCCTTCGGCTATCAGAGAAGAAGAACGAGAGAAGTAAAAGTAGGAGACGTGAAAGTCGGAGGCGCAAATCCGATCGTCATCCAGTCGATGATCAACAGCGACACGACCGATACGCAAGGCTCGGTAAAACAAATTCTCGAGTTGGAGCGAGCTGGCTGCGAAATCGTACGATTGACCGTTCCTTCTCAAGCGGACGCGGACAATCTGCCGGCCATTCGACAGGAGTTGAAAAAAGCGGGCAGCAAGGTTCCCCTCGTCGCGGACATTCACTTCACCCCAAGCGTCGCGATGAAGGCCGTGGAATACGTTGAAAAAATAAGGATCAATCCGGGCAACTTTGCGGATAAGAAAAAATTCGCGGTTCGGGATTATACGGATTCGGAGTACGACGACGAGCTGGGAAGAATCAGCGAAATTTTTTCTCCGCTTGTTCTGCGATGCAAGGAGCTCGGCGTCGCTATGAGAATCGGGACCAATCACGGTTCCCTTTCGGATCGGATCATGAACCGCTACGGCGACACTCCGCAGGGGATGGTCGAGTCCGCGCTCGAATTCATACGCATCGCGGAAAGTTTAAATTATTATGATATTATTGTAAGCATGAAAGCCTCGAATCCGCAGGTGATGGTTCAGGCGTATCGATTGCTCGCTTCCAGATTCGACGAACTTAGAATGGACTATCCCCTTCACTTGGGCGTGACCGAAGCGGGAGACGGAAAGGACGGAAGAATCAAGTCCGCAATCGGAATCGGCTCCTTGCTCGAGGACGGACTGGGAGATACGATTCGTGTCTCTCTCACCGAAGATCCGGTTCTGGAAGTTCCCGTCGCAAAACTCCTCGCCGACAGGTTCAATGCAAGGAGCGCGGCCCCCGAACGTTCGAAAGGATATTCCGAATTTCGAAATCCGTTTTCGTACGAAAGATTTTACAGCGGCGAAATCCGAATCGGAAAATTCGAAGCGGGAGAATCGCATCCGGTGCGCGTGGAAACGGTCCTTCCATTCGAAAACTCCAATTCGTTTCTTGCGAACGTCGCCAAACTCTACCAATACGGGAAACCACTTTCGATCGAACCCGAAAGCATCTTGGTCGATTCCCCTTCTCCCGATTTATTAAGCGAAATCACGGAGTCCGCAAAGGCTTTGGAAATTCCGGTCGGAATTCTTCTCGCCAAGAACGTTTCTCTCAACGAAAAACTCCAAAAGGAACTCAAACGGTTTCCCAAGATCGTATTCGATCCGTTTCTCCAATTTCAAGACGGAGAAAAGATGCTGGCCTTTCTGCGGGAAAGACAAAGCGCCGGATTGTATACCGAGATTCATACGAGCGGAGAACGGATCGAATCCCTCAAGGGACTTCCGGAAACGTTAGCCGAAATTGGAATCAAAAACGTGATTTTTTCCCTCGAAACCGGAGAAATCCTCTACGACTACCGCAAACTCGGAAATATTCTGAGCCGTCACGAATTTCCGATCCTGTTGCACGGATCGTTTGCAAATACGGACGAGGCTCTATACGGTGCCGCCATCGGAATCGGCGGACTTCTAATCGACGGAATCGGAGATCTGATCCGGATTCAAACGCCGAAACTCGAGGAGCTCGAAGAAACGTTCCAACTTTCTTATGACCTTTTGCAGGGTACAAGACTCCGTTTGACAAAAACCGAATACATTTCCTGTCCTTCCTGCGGAAGAACGTTATTCGACCTTCAGGAAACGACCGCGAGAATCAAGGCCAGAACGGGACATCTCAAAGGCGTAAAAATCGCCGTAATGGGATGTATCGTAAACGGGCCGGGAGAAATGGCGGACGCGGATTTCGGGTACGTAGGTGCCGGCCCAGGGAAAGTACACCTCTACCGAGGGAAGGAAATCGTAATGAAGAACGTTCCGAGCGAAGTTGCGGATGAAAAACTCGTGGAACTGATCAAAGACAACGGAATGTGGCGGGAATCGAGCGCCCCTTAGGAAGCGAGATTACCAAAAGGCAACGGAGTGTCGCCGTTGGTTCTCAGCGAAAGCTGAGATGCGCGGAAACGTCAGACACACACCTTTCCTTATTTTACGAAGCAAAGACAACGATCAGTTAATTTTTTTCCAAGATTTGTTTTGATTTTTCTTTTACCGCGCGTCCCCCAGACCTCGGGCACACTTTGTCAGAAAGATCGAGCCGAAAGACGCCGCGCCGGCTACGAGACAGCGTTTTATAGAATGGAAATCGAATGAGTTTCGTTTATTTGCTCGATTCTGAATGCCCGAAATCCGATCATTTTAAGAGAATCCGCAAAATAGTGTTGTTTTATAGATTGTTCCGGGTGACATAGACTCTTTTATCGGATAGCAAGACGCGAACGGAAACGTTATGAATTCATTTCTCAATTTATACAACTGGAATATCCGCCAAAAGTTGATGGTGATTATTTCCTTCATCATCCTGGTTTCTTTGGGAGTCATCATCGCTCTCGCAACGTATTTTTTCAAATCGGACAACGAGGTTCGGATCAAGGAGAACAACCTGAAACTGACCGACGTGATCAGTCAGAAAGTCCGTTCCGATATGGCATCGTTGACCAAACGTTCCCTACTTCTTGCAAGGGCCGTCGCAAATTCCGAAGGTTCGAACGATATTCTTCAAAACG
Source organism: Leptospira sanjuanensis (assembly GCF_022267325.1). Classification (NCBI taxonomy): domain Bacteria; kingdom Pseudomonadati; phylum Spirochaetota; class Leptospiria; order Leptospirales; family Leptospiraceae; genus Leptospira; species Leptospira sanjuanensis. The sequence continues at coordinate 1,340,907 of NZ_JAIZBG010000001.1, read as the reverse complement.
ACGAAGACATCTTCTATCTGAAAATTTTCAGAAAAGAAAACGGAGATTACGCCGGAGTCAAACGGATCGTCAACGAAAACTCCCTCAAAGAACTGAAGATCTCCCCGGAAGAATCGGATAAGATCGTCCGCAAATATTTGAACGGACAACGAAAAGCCCAACCGGGAAAACCCGTAGTATTGAACGTATCTCCCGATTTCCAAAAACCGGTCTTATATCTTATGATCACAATCGGAGACGGGGTGAATACCGCCATCGTGATTTCCCTCGTAAAGATGGATTCTATATTAGATTCTTTTAAAACGTCCGGAATCACCCAATTTTTTCTCGTGAGTCAGGACGGAAAACTGATCGCGCATTCCGATCCGAAATTGATTCTGCAACCGATCAATGTTTCGGACGATCCGATCGTGAAGAATCTTTTGGACAGCACGATGAGCAACGGGCAAACACGTTACAAAGGAAAAGACAATCAGTTCTATCTCGGCTCTTTCCGAAGGATCGGTTATGCGGGACTTGGAGTGATTTCAAGCACTTCGGAAAAGAAAGCCTTTGAAGAAGTTTATAATATTCAAAAACGAAATATCTATCTGATGATCGTCGTGGTAAACGTATCGATCCTCTTCGTATTCTTTTATTCAAGAAGATTGACCCGTCCGATTCTCAAACTCGTGGACGCTTCCAAAGAAATCGAAAAAGGAAATTTTCATCTTACGTTGGAACCGGAATCCGGAGACGAAATCGGAAAACTCACTTCTTCCTTTGTCGAGATGGGAAAGGGACTTTCGGATCGGGATAAGATGAAGGACGCGTTCGGCAAGTTCGTCAACAAGGACATCGCCGAAATGGTTCTCAAAGGAGAAGTCAAACTCGGAGGAGATAAACGGGAATGTGTGATTCTTTTCTCCGATATCCGAAGTTTTACTTCGATCTCCGAAAGAATCGAACCGGAACTCGTCGTCGAATTCTTAAATCAATACTTTACGGCGATGGTTAAGTGCATCAACGCAAACGGCGGAAGCGTCAACAAATACATCGGGGATGCGATCATGGCGGTTTGGGGAGAATTGGGACATACCGATTCCGATACGGAAAACGCGATCAACGCGGCGCTCGATATGCGTAAGAGTCTTTTGCAGTTCAATAAAGGAAGAGGCACCGATAAAAAACCGAGGATCTCGATCGGAATCGGAATCAATACGGGAGAAGTCATCGCCGGTCAAATCGGTTCCGAGGATCGTCTGGAATATACTGTCATCGGAGATACGGTCAATCTCGCTTCCCGAGTAGAATCCCTCACGAAAGAATTCGGAGCGGACATTTTGATCACCGGAAATTCTTACGAAAAGGTGAAAGGAATCTATAACGTGGAAAAACTAAAGCCCATCAAGGTAAAGGGAAAACAATCCCTGCAAACCATCTACGCGGTTTTGGGACATTCCAAAGATAAGAATTGCCCTAAGAATTTGAAAGAACTCAGAAAACAAATCGGACTGGAGTTCAAGTCGGGCGGGTCTAAATAACGGTATGAGAGATCGCTTTCTTTCAGGCGACAGACCGTTGTTGTTGATTTTGATCTTCAACATAGTCCTGTTTACGGCCGTATTCTTGTATGATTATACGCAATACGGATATCAGGGTTCTCAAAAAGTCATCGGGACCATTCTTTATAAGTCCAATACCATTCAGAGAAAGTACGATTCCGAAGTCGTTTGGAGAGAGATCGAAACGGGGAATTCGATTCAAAACCGCGACACGATTTTAACCTCGGAAGGCTCCCAAGTCAAGGTTCGCCTTTTGGACGGAAGCGAGATTATGATCGCGGAAAATTCCATGGTCTTTATCGATTATTTGGACAACCGCGCGAGTTTGGAAATTTCTTCCGGGGGTCTTCAGGTAACGAGAAAACCGAACAACAAAGAGAACCCCTCTTCTCTTGGAATCCGTTCCGGGGACGGAGTTCTGAAACTCGTCGAAGGGATCGTCAATGTCGAAAAACGGAAGGATCGAAAATCGCTGGAATATTCCATTCTTTCCGGATCGATCAAAGCGGATCCGAGCAATCCGTATCCGATGATTCCGAAAAAGTCTTTGGATGGATTTGAAAAATTATTTCCCGTTCCCGATAGCATTCAAACAGCCGCGTCGATCACGGCGGCCGCCAATTCTTCCGCAAACGGAAACAATTCCGCGGCTTCCTCTTCGTCCGGCGCTACGTCTGCTTCGGCAAACACCTCTTCGTCTAACACGGGTTCAACGACCGGCGGATCATCTGCCACGAGCCCAGGCAACTCCACGAATTCCGAGTCTAACTCCAATTATGGAACCTATGACAACGGAAATCCGAATTACAGATCCACCACCGGTTCCAATTCAAACAGCGGTGGAACAAATTCTTCCAACCCAAACTCGGGAACATCCGCCAGTGGTAATGGAAACACAGGTGCGCATACCAAGTCCGGATTAAAACTCGATCGCCCCGGAGATACGAACAAAAACAACGCTTCAAAACAAAACGAAACCGGCGCTTCCAAATCCGGTTCGACGTATGATCCTGGCGACTATGTCAATAAACAGAAATACGAACAGACGAAGATCCAAGAAAAATCCGATTCCACTCCGAATCAAAACCGCGGAGAATTCAAAAACACCGAATCTTCTCAAAAAGACAACAAAGGCGGCGGTTCCACTTCCTCACAGGAAATGAAAAAGACAAAGCCGGCCCGCGAATGGACTCCCGAAGAACTTCTGAAACAAGAGAAAGAAAAACGCAGAAGAGAACGGGAAGACAAGGAACAAAGAGAATTCTTAAGAATGTAATTCGCGACCCGTAGGGAGCGAATTAGCCAAAAGGCAGCGGAGCGTCGCCGTTGGCTCTTAAGTCAAACTTGAGAAATAGCGACCCGTAGGGAGCGAATTAGCCAAAAGGCAGCGGAGCGTCGCCGTTGGCTCTCAAGTCAAACTTGAGAAATAGCGACCCGTAGGGAGCGAATTAGCCAAAACACGCTGGGCGATCAGGCGAAAGCTTTCCGCGAAGTGGGTGTCGCGATCCGAAACGCAACCCTCAACGTCTTTGTAGATTCTTTATTTTCGAGATTGTAGGAACTACCACGTTTTCCTAAAAGACGGTTTTTGTCGAATTTCAGCGATCCGTAGGAACTCCAACAGAACACGCATTTGAACTCAGCATCTCACTCCCTACGGGTCGTTCGATGGTCGGCATAACTCAGCGGCGTGTTCTATGCCGGAACTACATCGGCCGGAGTGAGAGTTTCGATATTGTGGGTAAAACCTTCTTTGTCGTGAAACAAAACGACGAGCTTGTCGCCCTCAAAGGAAATCACTTCTACGATCGTGTTTGTGTGAACGAAAATTCCGTTGTGAAGAAAGGTACGTTTGGTAATCTTAACTTTGTCGCCCGGTTTCATTCGGCCTCTTTGTTGAGATAAAGATCTTTTCCTTCTTTTTTCATCACGCTGAATAGATGGATCTGCTTTTGATCCAAACGCGTTCCGATATCGTAGATCGCATCCGTAAAATCGGCGCCTTCCACATTTGCTCCCGCGAGTTTCGCCCAACGCAAATCGGCTCCGCGAAAGTTCGCGTTCCGAAGATCGGCGTTGTTCAAGAAGGAACCTCTGAGTTTCGCGCCCGAAAAGTTCGCGCCCACAAAGGAAGAATTCTGAAGGAACGCGTGTCCGAGGTTAGCCCCGCCGAAATCGACTCCGTCAAAATTAAGTTTTTCTAATATAATACTGGAAAGGTCTTCGCCTTTGAGAGAACCTTTTTCCTTGAGAATCTCCAGGGCCTTACCCGCGGTGATTCTTTTTTCCTTAGGAACCCCTTCTCCGCTTTCATAGTCTTTCACCGCTTGCAAAAGTGCTGCGACCGCAGACTCGGGATAATTTTTACGTCTTTCCGGAAACTCGAACATCTTTTCAAGATCGGCCGGAGTTACGTCCTTCAGTTCTTGAACGGATTTGCCTTTGGCGAACTCGGTCGCCATCGCCAGAGCGACGATTCCAAAACCGCAACCGGTCGTGGTATAACTCGCGTCCGTTACATGATCTGTAGAATCGATTTTAAGATAAATGCGGTAACCGTCGCCGCAACCGACGTTGCGGTAGTTGGAAACTACGGTCGCATCCTCCATCTCACGATAGTTGACGCGATCGTCGTTGATCTGTTTGTACCGTGCGAAGTCCATTACACTCATGAAAGTTCACCTGCCCGGTTTTTAGACGGCATAAAGGAGGATAGGAGAGAGAAAACTCTCACTGCATCTTGTATTTTTTCTTAAACTTGTCAACCCGACCGGTCGTATCCACGAGTTTGGATTTTCCGGTAAAGAATGGGTGGCAAGCAGAACAAATTTCCACGTTGATATCGCCGATGGAAGTTCTCGTTTCGTAAACGGTTCCACAGGATGCGCAGCTAATTTTCGCCGCTCTATAGTTTGGATGAATTCCGGTTTTCATAAATTCCCTTTTTAAGCGCTTATTGGGTATTCATACTGGCCAAAAATGCGTCGTTTGTCTTGGAAAGACGCATTTTTTCCAGCAATAATTCCATGCTTTCCGTGATGCTCATAGGAGAAAGTACTTTTCGCAGGACAAACACTTTCTGGAGAACGTCTTTGGTGATCAGGAGTTCTTCCTTACGGGTTCCGGACTTATTGATATCGATCGCGGGAAAAATCCGTTTGTCGGAAAGTTTCCGATCGAGGTGAATTTCCATATTACCCGTTCCCTTGAATTCTTCGAAGATGACCTCGTCCATTTTGGAACCGGTGTCGATCAGAGCGGTCGCAATGATGGTCAAAGAACCGCCTTCTTCGATGTTTCTCGCGGCTCCGAAAAACCGTTTCGGTTTGTGAAGCGCATTGGAATCCACCCCGCCGGAAAGAATTTTCCCGGATGTCGGAATGACCTGGTTGTAGGCTCTCGCCAAACGAGTGATCGAATCCAGAAGAATGACGACGTCCTTACCGTGTTCCACGAGACGTTTCGCTTTTTCGATGACCATCTCCGCGACTTGAACGTGTCTTTGTGCCGGTTCGTCAAACGTGGAAGAAACTACTTCTCCCTTAACGTGACGAGCCATATCGGTCACCTCTTCCGGACGCTCGTCGATCAAAAGGACGATCAGAGTACATTCTGGATGATTGGAGGTGATCGCGTTCGCGATATTCTGCATGAGAATCGTTTTACCGGTTCTCGGAGGAGCCACGATCAAAGCGCGTTGTCCTTTCCCGATCGGACACATGAGATCTAAAATTCTCGTGTCGAGCATCGAAGGATCGTATTCCATCTTGAGCCTTTCGTTCGGATACAGAGGAGTTAAGTTGTCAAAAAGGGCACGTTTGCCTGCGACGTCGGGAGTATAACCGTTTACCGTTTCCACACGAAGCATCGCAAAGAATCGTTCGGATTCTTTCGGAGGACGGATCTGACCTTCCACCGTATCCCCCGTTCGAAGACCGAAAAGTTTGATCTGAGAAGGGGAAACATAAATATCGTCCGGACCCGGAACGTAGTTATAATCGGGAGATCTTAAAAATCCGTAACCGTCCGGTAACTTCTCCATAACACCCGCGGCGTGAACTTGACCGTCTCTTTCCGCCTGCGCTTGGAGAATGGCGAAGATCAAATTTTGTTTTTTAAGACCGCCGGTATTTTCAACTCCGAGACCTTTTGCGACTTCGATTAAATCGGCGATCGCTTTTTTCTTCAGTTCGACGAGATCGATAGGAGCGGGAGTCGGACCTTCGTATCCTCCCCGTTTGCGTTTGTTGCGGGATCTTTGATCCGCGTTATCGGAAGATTCGAAATCTTGAGATTCTTGACTGACGCCTTCTTCTTCGATTGAATCGGTCGTTTCGGACTCGTTTTGGTTGTGGTTATTATTCTGGTGGTGGTGTCTGTTCTTATTGTCTCGTCTTGCTGTTGCCATATTAAGGAGCTACTTGAGTTTTAAAAAAGGGGAAGGATTCGCCTTTTTGAGATTTTATTTTTGAGAATACAGGGTGGAGAAGAGATCTGTTTAGATCGGCTCTACTCATGAAGTAACCGACTTTATAGAAGGCTGTCAACGAAATTATTCAGCGGGCTTTTCTTTTTTTTGCGGTAGATTTAGAAGCGTTCGATTTCGAAGAATTCTTTTTGGGAGAAGAACCGGTTTTCACAACATTCTTCCCCTGCTTTTTGGAAGGAGAAGTTTGTTTGGAAACGTTCGTTCCTTCTACTGTTTTCGGATGCGTTCCTTTGTCTTCGGATGGTGAGGACGTTATACCCGCCTTTTTACGAGGAATCGGATTCTCCCTCGAAAGCGAATAACGGCTTTGCAGATCCAAAAATTTGATCCTATTTTGAAGGGTTGTTCGAGGAACGCCGAGCTCCAAAGCCGTATGAGAGATATTGTCCTGATTTCGCTTTAACGAATGGAAGATAAACGAGCTTTCCACTTCTTTTAGCATGGTTTCGAGCGGAAGCTTTTGAAAGAAAGCATCGCTTACGGATGGGAATTCCAAACCGCTTTCATCCTGACGGCCGACCGAAGAACGCGGAGAAACGAAATGATACAGATAACCCGCGATCTTGGAATTTTGTTTGAGAACGATGATGCGAACGTTACACTCGAGTTCGGTGACGTAGGTTTGCAGAGAGAAGGGAGAATTTCCGTCGAGCTTGAGTTCGTTGGATTTCAGATAGTCCGCCAATAAATTCTTGCTCATTTCCTTGAGAATTCGTTCCGCTTGCAGGATCGAATCGCGGAAGTATTTTTTGGGAAGAATGTTCTGTTCAAAGGTTTCGTTGTAAAAGATCGAACTTCCTTCTAGATCCGTCGCAAGTAGTCCGTCCGGAAAATTCTGCAGAATGAGTTCCATAAACCAAAAACGGGAATTCTGCTCTTGTTCCTGTTTTTTTTCTTCGGTGATCGGAGCCGGTTCGGGACGATTTCCGGAAACGAGTTTTCCCAAACCCGCCATGACTTGAACTTTATCCCATTCTTCCTTTTTTTCACCGGTTTTCGTAAGCACCGGAATCGAGCTTTGTCTTTGGAAGTATTGAAAAAAGGACTCGGGGATTTCCGTTTCTAAAAAGGATTCGGGAAGTTGGGAATATTCTCGGTCGGACGAACTAAGATCCGCCATTTCCATCTGAATCAACTTGCGCGATAAAAGCCCGACGAGATCCCCCGATTCGTCCACTACCGGAAGATGCGTGGCCGGAGTGATGAGAAAGTATTTGTATAAGGCTTCTATTTTCATGAAAACGGATCTTTTTTCCAAGTGCCGATTTGGCGTCAGAATACTCTTATTTTCCGGTCTGTCAGAAAATTCCTCTCTTTTTTGAAGTGCTAAAAAGCCGGTCGGGGGAAAAAGATTTCTCGCAATTGCGGGGAGTTCCCACAGTTCGAGAGTTGTTTTCCGTCCGACGGTTGTGACTGTGGTAGTTCCCACAATTCGGAAGCAATTTTCCATTCTATCGCTGTGAACGTGGGAGTTCCCACAGTTTCCAAGACATATGTAGTCCGCCGACGTAAGAATCCCGAGATTCGTTTCCCCAAAATTCCTGCGAGAAAAGCCGGAGAAGCGTCGTTCGACTGTGGCGATATCGGATCTCAAAATTCGGACAGTTTAGCTGTATTCGCGACTACGTTCGTTTCATCAGATGCGTTGCGTCTAAGTCCGCTCTACCCAAATGCCCGATCGGGAAAATCATCGAATGTCGCTTGGTTTATGAGTTCATACCCGTTTCGAAAAAGCGGAGACTGAGAGCGGAATCGGAAGCAGCGGGTAGGAATCTTCGAAGATCGAACTCCGTCGATTTCAATGTGCAAAAAATTCGAAAGAAACAGGATGTGTGAGCAGCGAGCGAGACCAAAGGACGATCAACTTACAATAAGATGACTACATTATAGTTTTCAAATAATCTAACCCATAAGACGATTCCTATATTACAAGCCTGCTCTTTTTGTTTGGAATAAAATTTGACAAAAAGAATTTCAAGCACGTTGCTATCTACAATAGAGGTCTAACGTTCGCACAAGCGGTCGTCACTAAATCACTTTTGGCCCATAACGCGCAAGTATACAATGAAACTATAAATTACAAAAATAGAATGGTGCATCTATGAAATTTGGACCGGAGTTCCGTCCACCACTGCCTTATAAAAAAAGAAAATCCGTTTTTAAAATGAAACAAGTCGCAGCCTTGATTTTTCTGCTATCAGCTTCCTTCTGCAAGCCGACCGGCGGATCGGATGACTTAAGCGCTCTTTTGATTTCCTTAGCCGGTGGTAGTTCCAACAAGATCGGAACGGGTGTGAATGGAAATGATACTGGAAATCCAAGTCAGCCCGAATCTCCGTTTAGGCCGATCTTAAACGACTTAGCTGTTCAAACTGCGTACGTAACCGGAGCGGGTGGCGACGATCGGCAAAGAGTTACAGTTACTTTTTCGTTTCAAAATGTTCCATCCGGACCTTTGACTCTAAAAGCATACTTAGGAAGACCGAACATTATTGCGCTCAGTGCGGACGGAACTACGGTACAAAACTATATTCAAGAACGCCTCAATCCCGACCCAATGTTCCCGAATGAATTTACGTTTTTATCTCCGGAAACGACACAACCCTATCGGATCTTTGTGCTGGCTTCGAATTCGTTCGGGAAATCATCCAAGTCCATTCTTTCCACGGCGCCTACTCCCCCGGCCGGTCCTTGCGCCAACGCCGTCTCCGCACCGACTACGATCGGGAATTGTGCGGAACATTGTATTCAAGTAACGACCAACGGAAATCTGATCGAGTTTCGAGGAAGTGTAACTACGGTTAACGCAGAGGAATATCTATATATGGACCTGACATCTTCCACTCCTTCCGGAGGAACAGGACCATTTCCGTTCTCTTATATCGAGTTATTCAGCGCAGGCGAACCCCCCGTTTCGGTCGCTCCGGGAACCTATACAACCGAACTTCACAGTGTAAATTCGGATACATATAACGAGAACGCTTGTATCGGAATCAGTTCGTATCAGGTTTCGGATGGCTCGGGCGGATTCAAGGACAGCTACTTATTTAAAAAAGTCATCATTCCTTGATCAGTTTTGGCGTCAAAAGACGTCGAGTTGTAAATTGAAAGTTCAATCGGCATTTTAATAACAAATCGTTTTTCTCGATTTTTAATTTCGCACACGACACATACAAAAAGTGCTACGAAAGAAGGCGGAATATCCGTTATTGAATCCAACACATTCTCCCGACACGGTGACTCATGATCTTCCAACCGAAAGACTTTCAAAAAGAAACGGACCGCAACTATGACTCCGAATTCTACGGACGAATTCATACTTTCGATTTCGACGGAGCGATGCAATTGCTCGAAACGATCTTCCAAGAAAAAACGAACCAAGGAAGAAAAGGAGAACCGACGGATTTTCTTCACGATGACGACGAGCAAAAAAGAGGAACCTTGTCGGGACATTTCAAGGAAATGGTCGAACAGTTTCACTTCGACGAACCCTTGCAGCACAGGGTCGATCGGATTCTCGAAATTCTGGAAGAAAGTTTAACGGAAGCGGCCCTCCAATCCCATCGATTCAAACCGTTCAACGGAATTTTATTCAAGATGAGCGATTACGAATTCTGCAATGCGGTCGCGGATTCGATTCACTTCGATACAAAGACCCATGAAATCTCGCCGATCTTCGGACTCAATCACGAACTGATCTGGGACTCCGATTCCTATCCTCCGGAAGAATCTTCCGAATCCTACGATTTCATCTATGATCTAAAATCGGGAAAATATAATGTTTCTTATCTCGGCGAAAAGTTAAAGGGGAAGAAGCTTCACATTCACATTAAGTTATTATTATTTTCTAAAATGATTCGTAAAATCGTAGAAACACTTTTATTAAACGAACGCTTTGCGAAATTTCCGAAGGCTTTCCCGTTCTACGTTCTTATCAATGCGGAGGGTTGTTACGACTTAGACAAAAAGGACCGTTTTCTGTTGGAGGTTCGTTCTCCGATCGGGCTGAAGGATCTAACGGACAATCCTCATCAATCCTTGCATGAAAAATCCTCAGAGGCGAAAGAACCCCCTTCCCCTCTGGAAGAATTTTTGTTTTCCTTGGATTTTTTGAACAAATCCGATTCCAACGAATTCCAGACTCTGCTCCGTTTGACCCACGGCGAACCGCAGTGGAAAAAATTCCTGGAACGAGCCTCTCAAAATTCCTTTCTCGAATATGAGGAAAAGAAAAAAGAAATCGAACAATTGGAAGCGAATGCGAAGAATCGGGAGTTCGCAGCAGTTCTGAAAAAAACCATGAAGTTCGGACCGACCGCGTTCTCTTCCTTCTTTTGGAGACTCGCCCGGAAAGATCCGCAATCACATCTGGAATCCGCAAAACGATTTCAAAAACAGGTTTTTCTCAATCCTCCCGCTCCACTGGAAGACAACTACAAGCAAGCCCTCCCTTACATTCAGGATTTCACATATATCATCACCAGTTCTTACGTTGAAATTCCCGAAGAATTCAAAAAAGAATCGGAAGCGTATTTCAAGGAAGCGATCGATCGAATGAAACATTCTCCCCATCCCGGATTTCGCATCCGCGCTTTCGAGATCGAATACAGACTAAAGGAAAACGATTGGAAACCTTCCGAACGGCATCCGATCGAAAAAAATCCGCCGGAAGAGTATCTGGATTTAATGACAGAACTCGTTCGTTGTTTACCCGAAGAATTCCCTTGGTTTGGAGAAGCCTGGGATTTCGTATTCGAAGACCGCCTCCATTCTCTCGGACAAAAGGCAAAACGTTCCGTCCCAGCGGTGATCGAAGTTCTGGAACGGTACAATCAAGAACGTTTCAACGAAGACGTTACGCGAAACATCGCTCCGGTTTTGTATAAAATCGGTTGCGAAGACATCCATCCTTTGATTCATCAGCTCCACCAAAGAAACGAATTCTACATGGAGGATTTCTATCATAAATGGTCCAAACAAGCTCCGGCCAATCGTTGGAAACAATTTGCCGAAACGATTCGAACCGATATCGATTCCCTCGCGAAGGCGTCCGTATGGGAGAATCTACTCTACGACAGCGATCCCGGTTTTTCGTTATATTACGAAAACATCGAAAAAGAAGCCGATCGAAATCGAATCTTCAAATTTCTTTTAACGGCTCTCTTAAAAGACGCCGGACCGATCCTCCAACGCTTTGCGTTCTTTTATAGCGAACGAATCAAAAAGTCCGCCGGCAAAAACAAGGAACGGTTTTTTAAAATCGTTTCTGAAATGACCGAACTCCTTCAAAGATTGAATGCGATCGAATCGCTCGAACCGAGTCATCAGTTTTCTCTGCGATGCGGAATCGCCGCAAAAGCGATCGAATCCTATCTGAACGACGAACCGAACTCGCTCGAACATATCCAAAAGACGATCGAAGAATTTCCGAAAAATTCTTTATTATATTTTTTGAAAGTATCCCATATCGAGCGAAAAAACGGAATTTCAAAAGCGATCGAAGAATTAAGATCCGTTTTACCGATTTTGTGGAAGGACGATTTCGTATTTACAAAAGCGTTCTTTTTATACCTGCTTGCTTCCGAGCACCGATGGGAAATACTTTCCGCGGGAAAACTGTACGCATTTTACGAAAAAGTCAAAATCGATTTCGAAAAGGATTTTTTTACGGACGGAAAATTTTCAGGAAGGCTGGATTCTTTCGAAAACGATCCGTTTTCCAAAGTCCTCAAGGAGGAATATTCCAAAATCGTAATTGATTTGCATAAAGATTGGCTTCGATCCAAAACCGAGAAATACGAAGTCGTTTCGAAAACCGATTCTCTTAGCGTCGAAGAATTGGTCGCATCTTTAAAACCTGGAAATTCTTCGCTCAATCGTTCCATCGCACACAAGCTGATCGATCAGGCAGCAAATTTCACCGAAGAACTTCTACAGATCTTGGATTGGGAAGAAACACAGGAATCCTCTTTCCCGATCTTGAAATTATTCTATCAAAATCCTTACCTAAAAGAACGTTTATTCGAAAACCCGGTCTTCCAAAAGAACCTCGCTTTCTTTATCAAGAAATACCGCGATATTTCCGCGAACGAACTCAGCAAAAGTCTGTTTGTAAAATTCAAGGAACTTCAAAATTCTTCGGTGATCGTTCAATCGGTCGCGGAACTGGAACACGAAACGATCCTGAATTCTTTTCTTTCCGTTCACTGGGCTTTCCAGGAAGAGGGTAAACTTTCAGAACTCGGGCTCCTGATGGAAAGTATATTAAAGAAAATGAATTCTAAAAAACCGGAATACGTTCTCACGGCGACGAACTTGAGCGTGATTCATATTCAAACCGGAAACTTGGAAAAAGCTAAGGAGGTGGCCGAGAATCTATTTTCGATGGATTGGAGTCGTTTCGATTATCAAAAAGACGAAACCGATACGTTCGCGGAGAAGGTTCTCGGAGGGGATTTGAACGAACAATATTCCACCGTCTTCAAACAGTATTATTCTCTCGCCCATTTCAACGCGGCCTGCTTGTATTCCAAGTTGGAAGATCCGGAAAAATGCGTGTTTCATCTCAAAGAGGCGAACCGAATCGGACCGCAAAACTACAATAAGGCGAAGATTCTTGCGGAAAAGGATTTTGAATCCGTAAAAGATCATTCCGTATATCAAGAATTCTTAAATTCCATCCACTGAGAGCGATCCATGACAAATAATCATTTAACGTTAATCAATCGACTGAACTTATCCTGCGCGAACCGATTTTTAATTCATAAAAATCATGCGTTCGTCTGCGAATTATACGGAAGCGCCCGAGAAATTCATATCATTAGTCTCGAAAATCCAGAGGCTCCGAATCTAGTTCGATCGCTTACTTTCGAAAGCGCGATCGGCAGCCTAGCCATTCAAGACGAAGTATTGTATGCGACGGAAAGCAGAAGAGCGGTTCATAAATTCTCGTTGGAAAACGTTTCCGATCCGAAACGTTTGGATTCATACATTCTACTCGGATACGAACTTTACGACGTGCAGATCGTATCCGATAAGGCTCTTCTTGCGATGAACTGGGACGGAGTCGGAGTCGTAGACTTGCGCAAACCCGACGAAATCCAACCGACCGCAAAACAAAAAATCGCAAAGGGATACGCTAAACAATTCGTTCCCTTCCACGATCACTTTTTAATGACGAACGGTTTGCACGATGACCGGTTTCTTTATGAGATTTCCGTCCAAAACGGAAACGTCGAGATCCTTTCTCGGAAGGAATTCCCGGATTTCAATCCGTCCGACGTATTTACGATCTCTTCGGGTGCGGCGTTATTCGGAGAGACGAAAAAAGGAAAAAAAGAATATTCTTCTATTCTTATATTGAACGACAGTCTTCAACCGATAGGAGAACCGATCCGTATCGAACGAACTCCGAAGGTTTGTCTTTCTCTTTCGGATGGAAACGTGTTATTCGGATTCGATTATGCGTATGCACTCTTTAATCGTTCCAATCATTCAATCGCACCGTTGTTTCAACAGTTTGAGGATGGTAATTCAAAGGAATACATCGAAGTTCCGAGCAATCCTAAAAGGATCGACCCGGAATACGACGTTGAGCGAGATTACTATGACGAAGGAAACGATGAGGATAATGCAGATTCAGACTCGGATGAAGCGGAAGATTACGAAAGCGACGATAAAGATGAAGATTCAAGCGGCTCGGATGAGGAAGAGCTCAAGGACTCCAACGAAACCGAGAATGACAGAAGTTCAGCGGAAAACGCAAAGAATCAAGAAGCGGCAAGTTCCGATTCGGAAGAAAAATTCGACCCATCGCGACTGAATAACGCCTATCCTATGAATTCCTTAAAATGCGTTCAGAAAATAGGAAATTATCTTTTCGCCACTCACGGAAATAATTTTTTCACCTTCAAAATCGGAGAAAATTCCCCCTTTCAAAAAATCGTTTCACTCGAACCTCCGCGCCTTTAGAACAAGTTTTGATACTTCGGCGATCGGTTTCGATGAGTAAGGAGAAACGGACCTTCCCTCTTTCTTTCATTCCCGATTTCTCGAATATCTGAGAAATCGGGAATTTCTATTTATAACTTTCAAACGCAAAATTAAAAAAACGAGTAAAAACGCACAGTCAATTTGTTGCCTCTTTAAATAATTATATTTATAAAAAGATGCATAAATTTTATAAATCCACACAAATAGGATTCCAAGTTCTTTCCTGCCTTTTCTTGATTTCCAACTGCGTTCCTAAACCAAGCGGTTTATCCATCATTGACGCGACCTTATTTTCGAATTACTTTATTTCCAATTCGTCTCTCCCTTTGAAAGTTCAAGTTCAAGGACTCGCAAGCGGAGCTTCTTTTCAAATTTCCAATCAGAATTCGGAAACTCTTACGATTTCGTCCAACGGAGATTTCGAGTTCGCAAAAAAACTGCAACGATTCTCCAATTTCGCCGTTTCGATCGAAAGGCAACCGAACACTTCTCCCAATCAAACCTGCGTCATCACGAATCCGACAGGAACCGTTTCTCCCGGCTTAAATCTTGTGGAGATTAACTGCGGAACGAGTTTTTTCAACGTAAACGTGAACGTTTTCGGGATCGCTTCAGGCGCTACGGGAAGTCTTTCGATTCGAAACGGAAACGTGGATACTCTCAGCATAGGCTCGGACGGGAATTATGCTTTTTCGGCGCAAGTTCCCGATACGGGAAATTATTCGGTTGTAGTTCTTTCCAGTCCGAACCAACACAATTGCGTAATCGAAGCGCTTCCTCCCTCGGCCGGGACGATCAACAACGCGCCTGTGACGCTCAACGTGAATTGCCTGAGTTTGACGGGCGCTTCCCCCGTAAATCAAACGGCGATTAACGTCGGCGACACGATCCAGTTTACGTTTTCAAAACCGGTTACTCCTCTGAGCTGTAACTTTACCGCACCGACGCCGACACCTTTGTCCGGAGCTTGCTCTTCCGATCTCGCACCGTTCGCCAATCCGATAACTGCGCTTAGTTATGCGGGGAACACGGTTTCGATTACGCCTAACGTGAGTTGGCCGGGAGGGCTCGGTCAGTGCATTCAGCTTTCCGGTTGCACGGAATCCGGAACCAATCGTCCTTTCCAGATAACTTCTCCGATCCGCTACGGAGTTACGAGTCAGATCAAATACGTCAAGGTAGGCGGTTTAGCTGCGGGAACATGCGACACGATCGCGAACGCTTGCAACGAAATTCAATATGCGATCACTCAGTGTAATACCGCGACCCCTTGTTTCGTTTTGGTTTCGCAAGGAACGTATTCGATGTTCGGTATGGGCCAAAGAATTATCCTGAAGGATAAACTCCAGCTTTTAGGCGGTTTCAGAAACGACTTTCAAGCGAGAGATTCGACCGCATATCCGACGATCATTCGAGACGACGTGGGAACCGGAGGTTGCGGAGGTTCCGATTTCGGAACCTGCACTCCGATCGCGGGAGGTTCATTTACGATGACTTCCAACATGATGATCCAAGGTTTTACGATCATTACCAACCAGTTCAACGCATGGGGGACCGGAATCTGGCTGAGCAATTTAAATACCGCGGGTTTTTCCTTGATCATCACGGGAAACTTGATCCTCGGCGCAACGGACGTGACTTCCGCATACGGTCTATTCATTACGAAATCGGCGATGTATCTTTACAACGTCGGTCCGAATCTCGTCGTAGCGGGAAATTACATTCTCGGGGGAAGCGGCAATTCGATTTCGGTCGGTATGAGAATTCTGGAAGGAACTCAAGGTGTGATCAGCAACAACTACATCAACGGCGGTTCACACGTCAACATCAACGACGGTTTGGATTTTTCTCTGGGGATTATGGTGAACAACACAGCGACCAATACGACACAATCGTTGCGAATCGTGAATAACATATTCAATTCTCATCATATTACCTCCGCGACTCCCGTTTCGGTTAGGTCGAGCGCGGCGGTTCAGGCATTATCCATCAATTCTCCGAACTTCGTCTTTATCAATAATACGATTTACGGGGGAAACGGAACCACGCGCTCCTACGGGATTCATCAACAGTCTTCTCCGGGGAATTTGCGTATCAATGTGATCAACAATCAGGTTCTCGCAAATCCGGGTGCAACGACCAGCGTCTGCCTGAACTACGATACGAATAACGTAAGCGCTACGTCTACTGTTTCGGGTAACAATTTCATCGGATGCAATACACTCGCCACTTCGAACGGAGCGCCGTATAAACTCTGCGGACCGGAACCGGGCGTCATGCTCGATTTCTTCACCTGTTCTCTTCCGTTGACAAACAATCTGCAAATGAACTTTTCGCACAATCCGAACTTTGCTGCGCCCACAAGCGCGACTCAGGTTTTTAGGCTCAGCTCCTCTTCCCCCTGCAATTCAGTTTACGGAGGAGTCGATCCGGGTTTCGCTCCTCCTGTGCTGCAACTGTATCAATCGGACTTGCTCGGAAACACGAGAACGAACGACGTCGCTCCTCTTCCCGTTCCGCTCGGGTCTTTCGGTTATTCGATCGGAGCGTTTGAAGTCAACGGAAACTGCGCGCCTTGATCGGGAGACGCGCGTGGTCCGAGTGTAAGCTCGTTTTTATTCGGATTTTTTAAAACGACATCGATTTGCAGACGTCTCCGTTCCGTCGTTATTCCCAAACGAAACGTCATAGAGTCGTTCATCGAATCGTTGTCAGGCGTTCCATAACGACGGCTTTTTGCTTAGAACAGACCGCCGGAAAACCGCTGCAGCAGTTCCCACATTCTCATAAAAAAGGGGACTAAAAAAGTCCCCTTTTCAAAGTCGATCGACTTAACGTTTAAAACTTAAAGCGAAGAGATTCTTGCGATCGCCTCTTCCACATCCTCTTTTTTACCGAAGGCGCTGAGTCGGAAATAACCTTCTCCCGCGGGACCGAATCCGGAACCGGGAGTTCCCACAACCTGCGCTTTGTCCAAAAGTAGATCGAAAAAATCCCAAGAGGAAAGTTTATCAGAAGTTTTGAGCCAGATATAAGGAGCGTTGACTCCGCCGAACACTTCGTAGCCGGCCTTTTTCAAACCTTCGCGAATCTTTGCCGCGTTCGACATATAATACGCGATCGAACCTTGGATTTCTTTTTTGCCCTGCGGAGAATAACAAGCTTCCGCGCCTTTCTGAGTCACATACGAAACTCCGTTGAACTTAGTCGTATGTCTTCTGCTCCATAATGAATTGATGGAGACTTCTTCTCCTCCGCGGGTTCTTCCTTTGAGTTCTTTCGGAATGACGATATAAGCGCAGCGCAATCCAGTAAATCCCGCGGTCTTGGAAAAGGAACGAAACTCGATCGCGACTTCTTTTGCGCCTTCGACTTCGTAGATCGAACGCGGAACGCCCGGTTCGCTGATAAACGCTTCGTATGCGGAATCGTAAAGAATGATGGAATTGTTTTTCTTCGCGTATTCCACCCAAGCCTTTAAGTTTTCTTTCGTGGTCACGGTTCCGGTCGGATTGTTCGGATAACAAAGATAGATGATGTCCGCTTTTTCTTTCGGTATTTCCGGTTGAAACCCGTTTTCTTTCGTTGCGGGCATGTAGATCAGATTGGAGTATCTTCCGTCGGCTCCGATCTCTCCCGTTCTTCCCGCCATCACGTTCGTGTCGACATACACGGGATAAACCGGATCGGCCACTGCGATCTTCGCATCGGTGGAAAAAATTTCCTGAATGTTTCCGCAATCGCATTTGGATCCGTCCGAAACGAAAATCTCGCTTTCGTCGATTTTAATTCCGAGAGGTGCGTAGTCGTTATCGGCAATGGACTTTAGCAAAAATGAATATCCTTGTTCCGGTCCGTAACCGTGAAAACCGCCCGCGGTTCCCATCTCCTTGGAAGCTTCAACCATCGCGTTTACGACCGAAGGAACGATCGGAAGCGTCACGTCCCCGATTCCCAAGCGGATGATTTTTGCGGAAGGATTTTTTTCGGAATAAACCTTTACGCGTTTTGAAATTTCCGGAAATAAATATCCCGCTTTTAATTTTAAATAATTCTCATTGATGTTCGCCATCTTCCCTATCCTTATCGATTAGTTTTCTTCCGGCAAAACCTTCCTCGTAACCGTGTTCGTAAAGAAGATCCTCCTCTCCGAGGTGCCAGCAATAATATCCGTGTCCGTTATCGAAATCGATAAGCCAAAGTCCTTTGACTTCGATTCCGTATTCCTGAATTTTGGAAGACCATTCGAAGATCGAAATCCGAACTTCTTCCTCTTTTTTTTCCATTTCGTTTTCGGGAAGAATCCGCTCCCGAAGTTGAACCGTCAGTTCCGATACGTGAGAATAATATTCCTCCGTAATCTCCCTGATTACGGGTAGAATTTTACGAGCCTCTTCGTATGTCCAGAGTTTCCGTTCCAAAGACGATTAGAAATCCTGACCCAAAGAAAGACAAAGAAGAGCCATTCTGCTTACGACTCCATATCTTGCCTGTCTGAAATACGCCGCATTCGGAAGATCGTCGACATCCGTGGAAAGTTCGTTCACTCTCGGAAGAGGATGAAGAATCGTCGTCTCCTTCTTTGAAGCGAGAATCAACTCCTTGTTGATCTTAAAAAGATCCTTGAGACGTTCGTATTCTTTGTGATCGGGAAAACGTTCTTCCTGAATTCTAGTAACGTAAGCGACGTCGCAATCCCAAACCGCTTTGATATCGGTCGTCTCTTCGAGTGTCAGAGGATATCCTTCCAGACCTTTTTTATAAGAATCCGGTAACGCAAGTTCGGGAGGAGAAATCAGATACAGACGAACTTTGTAATGTCTGAGTAAATTGATAAGCGAATGAATCGTTCTGCCGTATTTCAGATCTCCGACAAACGCGACGGTCAAACCGTCTAACGTTCCTTTTTCGGAGATGATCGTATAAAGATCGAGAATAGCCTGCGTCGGGTGCTGCCCCGCACCGTCTCCGGCGTTGATGACCGGAATCTTCACCGCGCCCGCGGCGATTCGGGAAGAACCTTCGACCGGGTGACGGATCACCGCGATATCCGCGTAGGCTTCGATCATCTTCATGGTGTCATACAACGTTTCCCCTTTCGAGATCGAAGAGAACTGAAACCCCACGGTGGAAATCACTCTTCCTCCGAGACGTTCCATCGCCGCTTCAAAGGAAAGTCTGGTCCTTGTGGAAGCTTCAAAGAACAACGAAGCCAAAAGTTTTCCGGTTAGGATTCCGAACGCTTTGTTCTGTTCGACCAATCGTTCCATGTCTCTCGTTTTTCCGATAAGAAAATCAAGATCCGCTTTTGAGAATTGTTCCGTGTCGAGGACGTTCTTATGATTATAGGACATTAAGCGACAGAATGTAGAAAAACCCCCTTTTGACAATCAAATTGAGTCAGATGTTTTGAGATTTTTCGGGAAGAATCAAAAGCCCTCGCAGTTGACGCAGAGCTTGTTTCCAAAGGGGAGAATCCATCGTATCATTCGAATTCGCGAATTGAACCGGCAGCCTGTTCCAAGGACAACCCGGAAAATGATGATGCACTCGATGATAGTTGAAGTTGAGAAAAAGAAACGAAAACGATTTCGGAAGAGAAAGGTTATACGAGGAATATACGTTATCGATTTCCTTTCCGTAGTGATATGAATGATCCAAAAAGGAAACGATAAAACCCCGGAGGAATAAGACCGCGATCAAAAATCCGATCCGCGGACCCGCAAAATAAAACGCGCTACCGTATAAAAGAAGAATCAAAAACGAATCGATTCTAAGTTCGCGCAAAATTTCCCGTTTTTGGATCTGTTTGAAGAACGCCGCGTGAACCGGATATTTGGAAATGTATTTCCCCGAAATCGGCGCACTCCAAGACAAGGGAAGAGAAAGAAGAAAACCGCCTGCGGCTTCCAGAAAATACGTTCCTAAACAAAGCCGAACGTAGTATAAGATTTTCTGAATCCGAATCGGCGTCTTGTTGTTTTCCAAATATTCGATTCGCTCCCCTTCCGCACGGTTGAATTTATGGTGCATGAGATGCGCGGTTTTTACGACCTGATACGGAGTCCCGAAAAGAATGCAAAGAATTCTTCCCGTAAGATGACTCTCATCCCGCGAGTTCGAAAAATTCCCGTGAACGCATTCGTGGATGAGCGCCCACTGCGTATAAGAAAAAATCGCGGAAAAAAGAAGGAGGATCGTAGCGAAAAAAATCGATTCGGATGTTTCGACCGCCATAGAAATCGTTACCGCGGTCGGCTTTGAAATTGAAAACAAAAAGCCGTCTACCCGATTGAAAATCGGATTCCAAAAATACAACGTAAAAAAGAATGCGCTTAACAAAAAAGCGATCGTTCGATTCGTTTTTTCGGGAAGATTTCTTCGAGGAGGATAAGACATTTTAGGCTTTCACAATGTGTTTCTTCCTTTGTGAAAAAGCACGGGATTTTCTGCAATGGAAAATGACCGAACGTTTCGAGTCGGACTGCGACAAAAAATCGAAACGTCTCGTTTAAAAACGGCGAAAAGAAAATCGATCCGATTTACCGGAAGCGAAACCGTTTCAAAATGAAACCGAGACATTCCTTTCCGATCGCCCATCGAACGACTAAAAACACGGACAAGGGGAAGGTTAAGAAAATCAGTTCGTTTAAGGCGAGCGCATCCTGAAATCGTAAATGAAGAATACACCAAAATCCGCGGACTGTGCCGCAACCGAAACATTCCTGATCTAATAGCACTTTAAAAAGACAAATCGTATATCGGCCGGTCATATACTCCTGGGGAATATTATAAAATAAGAAAGTCCCGCCGAAAACAAAGATTGGTTTTAAATTTTTTAACATAGAGACTAACGGCCCCCGCACAAAACATGAGGCCGTTTCGGAATTAGTTTCTGGTGATTTGATTCCCGTTGGAGTCCTTAAAATTCCCTGTGAGAATCATGATTAAATCGATCAGAGCCCAAACACCGCAGCCGCCGCCGGTAAAAAGCATCAAAAGCCCCGTCCCGGTCTTGCCGGTGTAAAACCTGTGACCTCCCAATACCCCCAAAAAGAAGCAAAGTAAGAAGGTAGTCAGCCAGTTGTCCGAACCATTCGCGCCGGAATTTCCCGCGCTCCCTTTTTGACGCACCCCGCACTTAGGGCAAATTTCTGCGGCCAATTTAATGACCGAACCGCAAGAACCGCAAAAAACTTCATCGGCTCCTTTAGAAGCTATAACGTTCAAGATTGTTTCCTCCTAATACATTAGAAAACCGTAAACCGATTTTCAAACTAAAAGGATTTTTCTCTTACGAACGAAAACATGCGTGCGGTGAAACCTATCAGCATCCAAGCGGTAATCGAAGTCGAGTATGCAGAGGCCGATAAGAATAAAAAAAGCCGGTCAGTTTAAAAACAGATCACATTTCCCAATGTGCACATGATCATAATACGGGGAGGAATATAGATCCCATCGCTCTATAAAATGAATATTTTTTACTTTTATTCCGTTATAATTAAACTGAAGATATATCATTATAGAAAAAACACCGCGCCGACGGGGTAAAAATCGAAACAAATTCAGTTCTTAGAATATTCTCGATTTAGAATCATTTCGGAAAATAAAACTCAGTATCCGCCCCCTCCGCCTGAACCGCCGCCGCCATATCCACCGCCTCCGCAAACGCCGAGAACTCCAAGATACAAGGAATCACATGCGCCCATGGCGGGATTGGAAGACGTGCACGATAAATACGCGGCCACCGCCGTTTGACATTTCTTTTTATCTTCATCCTTCTTTTGTTTGTCTTGATCGAGACCGTAATTGGAACAGGACCAAAACGCCATAACGAAAGCTAAGAGGAAGATCCATAGAATAGATATAAGTTTCACTTGGTTTCTCCTTTTCGAGATCGAAAAAATTCTTCTCAAATCATAAAAGCATATCATCGAAAAAGATTAAGGAAATAGAAAAATAGATCCGGCTAAGGATGTCGGAATGTACACACCGTTTTGCGGAATTAAAGGAGAGATCGGATGCGAATTCGCCTCGCAATGTTAAACACGAAGCGAACCGCGAAAACCTCGGGCAGCATAATACGATTCGGCTCCATTGTGATAAAGAAATACGGCGTCGTAACGCCGATCACAAAACAAAGCGCCACCCAGCTTTCGAATCGAAGGAGGAGTCTGCACCCAGCTGGAAGTTTTCATATCGAATTCTCCCAAAGTTTGCAACTCACGATATTGTTGTTCGTTTAACAATTCAATGCCGATAGCGGACGCCATATCGATCGCGCTGTCAGCGGGTTTATGCTCTTTTCTGGAATTCAATGCCTCGCGATCGTAACAAACACTTCTTCGTCCTTTCGGACTTTCCGCCGCACAATCATAGAAAATATATTCTCCGGTCTTTTTATCAAAATCGACGACGTCCGGTTCGCCGCCGGTTCGTTCCATTTCCCGGAGCGACCAGAGTTTTTTGGAGTTCGCTTCCAGTCGTTTCTGAACATCGGCCCAGAGGATTCCTTTATGGCGTTTCCCGTTTTTTTCAAACCGCTCCTTCAACGTTCGAAGCAGCTCTTCTTGTTCAGGCGGGGATAATTCTTTTCGAGTTCCCTTTGTATCGGTTGCGGATTTCGATTGTCCCAAGGAATTCACCTCGTTTCTGGCTAATGGATGAAAACGATTGTCTGCGTTCGTATGCGTAAAATACAACGGTTTTATTTTTTTTGGAGTTAGTTATGGGATTTGAAATTTACGAATGTCGCAGATTTTTCGGATTTATGCGTCTGTCGTAGATTTTCGTGAACGTGGAACGTGGAACGTGGACGCAGAACGCAGAATGCGGAATGCGGATCTTAACACTGCGTCCAGTTTATACGAATGCCGAATCGATTCTTAAATTGCAGGCAATCGGAGCTGTGAACTGCATTTATGTAACTGTCGTACACATTCAATCGGGCGGATCAAATAGCAAATCTTTGCCTTTGTTTAGGCGACATACGTAAATCCCCGCGTCGTTTTTTTCAAAAGAAGAATCGCAGAACACAGACTGTTTACGGAACCTGGAAAAAAAAACCGGATCGAACGATTCATTACACACTTATGAAAAAGCTTTTATTTGTTTTTCTGTTCTTCCTATTCGTAGTTATTCTCTTACAAACTTGTTTTGCGATCGATCCGGAACGTGTCCGTTCTTCTCACTTTCAAAACGGAAAATATCATAATCTGGAGGAAGATGAAAGACTAAACAAAAGTTTCTTCTCCGTTCTTCGTTGGAAAATTTTCGGTCCGGTCGATCCGGTAACCGTAGACGGAGACGTTCAAAAAATTCCGGATGTGATTCCGAGGAAGAAGGAAGATTTTCTCGCACCCGAAGGTAAGGTAAGAATCATTTGGCTCGGTCATGCAACCGTTTGGATCGCCGCAAACTTTCATGGAAAGAGAATGCACATTCTTACCGATCCGATATTTACCGGGATTCCTCCTGTTCTTACTCGCTTGACCCCGCTTCCGATTCAACCCGAGGATTTACCCGGAATCGATGTCGTTGCGGTCAGCCACGCTCATAGAGATCATCTCGATATCGATTCCATCAAACGAATCCAGAAATTATTTCCTGAGGCGACCGTTCATCTTCCTTCCGGGATGGGTGATTTTGCCAAGGACGAAGGTTTTGAAAATTCGATCATTCAGGAATGGTGGAACACGACGGAATACGCAGGCACGAAGATTCATTTTCTTCCCGCAAAACATTGGAGTAGAATGGGCCTCACCGATATGAACCAGTATCACTGGGGAAGCTATGCATTCGAATTAGAGAATATTAGAATATACTTCGGCGGCGATACCGGCTTTTCAAAACACTTCTCCGATATAGGAAAAAAATTTCCGCAAGGATTCTCCGCGACGATTTTACCGATCGGAGCATTCAAACCTAGATGGTTTATGGAACCTGCGCATATCGGCCCGAAAGAGGCGCTGGAAGTAAGCGGAATCCTACGCTCTTCCCTTCTCCTACCGATGCATTGGGGAACTTTTATGCTCGGGGATGATCTTCCTTCGGAAGCTCCGCTTTTTCTGAAAAAACTACATTCCGAAAAAAACGGGACCGCTCCTCCGCTCAAGGTCTGGACCATCGGAGAAATCATCGATCTTTAAAGGAAAAGTATTTTTTACGGGGGATCGTTGTAACTTCGACAAAATTCACTTTACTCTCCGTCTTTTGAACCTTGGATGGAACGATGATCTCCGGTTTAAATGGAATTCTCAAAAAATTAGAAGTCGGCTTCGCACACATCGAAGCCGGCGGAGTGACGTACGAAGTAACGATCTCATTCAAAACCTATCTCGAACTCAAAACCCTCCCTTCCGCTAAAGATGTTCGCCTCCATATTTTTCACGCGATGAGCGAACGAGGACAAAGACTCTTCGGATTTTTGAACGAACAAGATAAAGAATTCTTTAAAGTCATCAAAGGTTTACAAGGAATCGGAGAATTAACGGCGCTTAAGATTCTTTCTTTTTTTTCCGCAGAAGATCTTTATCGAATCGCCCAGTCCGGAGAAGCGAAAGAGCTCGAAAAAATTCCGAAAGTGAAAGGTAAGACTTCGGAAAAGATCTTCTTTGAAGTAAAACAAAACTTAAAAAAGTTAGAACTCTTCCTTTCCGGAACTCCGAAGGAACTTTCGATTTCACTTCCCGCTTCCGCTCCAACGCCGGAAGAAGCGGCCGTCGCAAGAAAAAGGGAAATCGCGATTCTCGGTTTGGTTCAACTCGGTTTCGATGAGAAGTCCGCGAGCAAAGAAGTGGATAAGGTTCTGAAGAATTCTCCGGAAACCGACCCAGGAGAAATTATCCGTGAAATTTTAAAGAGTTTGTAAGAGTTCCCACAACCCCGTTTTACAATGTTGAACGCCGGAACTCCCACGAAATTATCGATTTCGATCCGCGATATACGACTGTCGCCTATCTTTCCAGATAATCGCAGAGTCCAGAAGAACCGAAGGAGTTCCCACAAATCCGCTTTTTTTCGTGACCTTCGGACGGAACACGGGCCTTTCGTTTTTACATCGCAAATCTCTATCCAATACCCGCGAATCCGAAACGGTTCCAAACGGCCATAACCGAATCTTCTTCCTTCCTCCTTAGTTGACTGTCGTCGAAACGACCATCACAAAAAGGCGACTGTCGCAGAAACGACCTCCCGCCTGGACCCGACCCATTCAACCCCGTCGATCAAATCGGACGAGAGACGGTTGCGGTCCCTTCGCCGTCCGAAAGACTCAGGACTCACCGTCCAATTTCTTACGAATCCTTCGATCCCAAAACTTCCTATAAACCGTTCGGCAATCCTTCTAATTTTTTACTGACACCAAAGTTCCTACCGAAAACATTATAAATTTTGAGTAAACTGTACCTCCTACTAAAAGCACTGAACTAAGTTCAATGAAGGTTAATTCATGAAAATTCACGAGTATCAGGCAAAAGAAATCCTGAGAAGGCACAAAGCCAACGTTCCTTTTGGAGTCGTAATCGATAATAAAGAAAACGGATCCAAAGCCCACGACGAAGTCACATACGCAACCGAAGGTTCCGTAGTAGTTGTAAAAGCGCAGATTCACGCCGGTGGGCGTGGAAAAGGCGGCGGTGTTAAGGTGACCAAAACCAAAGACGACGCTCTTGCCGCCATCGACAAAATTCTCGGAATGCAACTCGTCACTCCCCAAACCGGCCCGGAAGGAAAAAAAGTCCTGAAAGTATACCTGGAACAAGGAATCGACATCGCAAAGGAATATTATCTAAGCATTCTTTTGGATCGTTCCATCCGCAAAACCATCATTATGGCTTCCACGGAAGGCGGGATGGAAATCGAAGAAGTTGCCGAAACTCATCCTGAAAAAATCCTAAAAATCGCCGTTGATCCGGGAATCGGACTCCAACTCAATCAAGCGAGACAACTTGCGTTCGAACTCGGACTTCCGATCGAATCCCACAAATCGTTTCAAAGTCTTCTTTTCGCGATCTACGAAGCTTATATCAAAGAAGATGCTTCTCTTTTAGAAATCAATCCTCTCATTCTCACGAAACAGAATGAAATCATCGCGGGAGATTGCAAGATCGACCTGGATGAAAACGCTCTTTATCGTCATCCGGATAACGCGGCGTTTCGCGACATTACGGAAGAAGATCCTCTCGAAGTTCAAGCTTCCGAGTTCAACCTCAACTACGTCAAGTTAGACGGTAACATCGGTTGTATGGTAAACGGAGCGGGTCTCGCAATGGCGACTATGGACATCGTGAAACTCGCCGGCGCGGAACCAGCGAACTTTTTGGACGTAGGGGGCGGGGCAAGTAAAACCACCGTAACCAACGGATTCAAAATCATTCTAGGGGATCCGAACGTAAAAGGTATCTTCGTAAACATCTTCGGCGGCATCGTTCGTTGCGACATGGTTGCGGAAGGAATCATCGAAGCGGCTAAAGCCGTGGATTTGAAAGTTCCTCTCGTGGTTCGTCTGCAAGGAACCAACTCGGAACTCGGAAGAGAAGTCCTCAACAAAAGCGGACTGAAAATCACCGGAGTCGACGATCTCCGCGAAGCGGCAAGTACGATTGCCAAACTCATTCAATAAGAGAGAACATACATGGCAGTATTAGTAGACGAAAACACAAAAGTTGTAGTGCAAGGGATCACCGGCAAGGAAGGTTCTTTTCACGCGACACAAATGCTCGCTTACGGCACAAAGGTTGTAGCCGGAGTGACTCCCGGAAAAGGCGGAAGCAAATGGGAAGATAAGGTTCCCGTTTTTAACACGATCCACGACTCCGTAAAAAACGAAGGCGTAAACGCCGCCGTAATTTTCGTTCCCCCCGCTTTTGCGGCGGACGCGATCATAGAAGGAATTCTCGCGGAACTCCCTCTCGTAATTTGTATCACAGAAGGAATTCCGACTCACGATATGCTGAAAGTTTACAGCGTACTCCGAAATTCTAAAACAAAACTGGTAGGACCGAACTGCCCCGGTGTGATCACTCCCCGCGCAAAACAAAAACTCGGAATTATGCCGGGCTTTATCCACAGTCCGGGTTCCGTGGGAATCGTTTCCCGTTCCGGAACCTTGACTTACGAATCGGTGGCTCAGATCACAAAACAAGGTCTGGGACAATCCACTTGTATCGGAATCGGAGGAGACCCCGTTCCCGGTATGAACCACACCGAAGCGATCAAATTGTTAAACGAAGATCCTGAAACAAAAGGAATCGTGATGATCGGTGAAATCGGCGGAACTTCGGAAGAAGAAGCGGCGGAATACATCAAAAATCACGTAAAAAAACCGGTAGTCGGCTTTATCGCCGGTCAAACCGCGCCTCCCGGCAAAAGAATGGGACACGCAGGTGCGATCATCAGCGGCGGTTTGGGAACGGCGACTTCCAAAATGAAAGCGATGCAGGAAGCGGGCATTCAAGTTTGCCAATCGATCGCGGAAGTTGGAGAAAAAATGAAGAAGGCTCTGGGGTAACCAGGGTCTACTCTTACAAGGGTCCAAAACGGAAGGAGCACGGAATGGAAAATAAGATCAAAAATTCTCAAACAAGGATTCCGAAAGTTCGGGAAATTTCCCGGATACTTTTAGGAAGTTTCGTTCTTCTTCTGTCTGCGACACTTTTTGCGGAAGGAACCGACGCTCCAGCTTCCAGCTCCGGCGCGACATCGAATAAGACGCTAAAACTTTCCACGGAAGAAACCGTAAAGCGAGCGCTCGAAAGCAATTATAGCTTACAGAATCTTCGTTACGAATTGGCGAAATCCGATACGAACTTTTTGAAAAACGATTCCAAGTATTCCTGGAGATTGGTAGCGGACGGAAGATCGAGTCAGAACATTCTTCCTTTCAACCAAGCGAACCTCCTCTCAGGAACGAAAATCTCCGATGATACGATCAAGGGCGGGATTGAAAAAACTCTCCAAACCACCGGAACCTATTTCAAAGTAGAAGCGGGAACGAGAAGATTCGACTCGAACGCGTTTGAAAATGCGGCGACCACTCCCGCAGGCTTTTCCGCCTTAGGAATTCCTCCTTTATACACCGGATTCGTAAGAGCGACCATCAGCCAAGACTTGCTCAAAAACGCATTCGGATACAAAGGTAGAAACGAAGTAAAAATCTTAGAATCCCAAGCGGAGATCGCAAAGAACCAAGTGTCTCAGCAAATCTCTTCCGTAATCGTGGATTCACTCGTCGACTTCTGGGATTACTCGATCAAAACCCAAGCGGTCAAAACCTACAAACAGCTCGTAGAAAATACGAAGAACATACGCAATCTTACCATTCGCAAACAAGGCCTCGGACTTTCCGAAAGTTTCGAAGTCAATCAGTGGAACGCTCTTCTTGCCCAAGCGGAAAACCAATTGGAAACCGCACAGGTTCAAAAAGAAGAAGCGAAACGGAAGCTCGTTCGTTCCCTAAAAATTCCGGAAGGGACCGCTCTCTCCGAAGAAACCAATCTTCTGGAAGAACTGGTGGAAAAACCGGAATATACAAAAGATTTAGAATATGCTTATAAACACAGAGCGGATTTCTTGAACGCGCTCAAACAAAAAGAAATCGCGGAAGCGGCTCTGAAGAACGCAAACAACGACCGTCTTCCTACCTTGACGATTTCCGGAACCGGTGCGAGCCAAGCGCAGAACATCGTTTCTCCGCAGGAAAACTACACCGACTCCAATCACGGGATTCCCACCGCAAAATACAAGGAATGGACCGGACAAATGAACTTCGTTTATCCGATCATGGACAAAGGAATTTATGCCGGGGTAAGAGACGCGAACATCGGAATGCGTCAGGCGACACTCCGAGAAGAAGAACTGAAAAACGAAGTCAGAGACGACGTGAAAACCAGAATCGAAGCTCTCGAAGCGAGCCACAGAATTTATAAAAACAACATCATTACCGAAAGAGAAACCGAAAACTATTACAACGGAGTTTTAAGAAGTTTCCGTCAAGGTAGAGCCGATGCCGTTTCCGTAAAGAACGCACTCGACACGCACGTTCAGGATCAACTCAGACTGACACAAGCGAGAGTGAACTTCAACATCGATCTTCTTCGCTATTATCTTGCAAAGAATTCTTTGCTCGAACGCTTTCAAGTGGATCGGGACAAACTTCTCCCTCATTTAGATTGATAGAAAGGTCGAGGTACGATTGAGAAAGAGTTTTTTTGTAGTCCTCGGTCTTATCTTCGCTTCCATCCTGCTCGGTTTTCTCGTCTGGAAACTTCTGACCCGCAAAACCGATTCCGTATATAGGAATTTCTCGAAAGGAAATTGGGAAGACGTTGTCTTAGAAGTATTAAGAAAAAAAGATCCGGATTTGGAAGACTACTCGTATGCTTCCCTGTCTCTCGCTGAATTCAACGCGCAACTTTTAACCGTAGCTTCCGAAAAAAAGGAAAAGACCGCGCAAAAGTTCGCGGAAAAATCAGGACTCAAATTCTCCAAAAGGGAAGTCGGCGGAAGGACGATTTATACATTCGAAGATCGATTCTTTTCTTTTTTACCGGACGGTTCCTTTCTCAAAACCAGGGCGCTTTGTAAGAAGCTCACTCTCGGCGCCGAATACGAAACCGCAGAAGTTCTTTCCCGATATCTCACAAAACTCATTTCGTCCAACCCTCTTCCGCTCTACAACGAATACAACATTGCGTTGTTGAAATCTTTGTCCGCCGGTTCCGCAAAAGAACTCGACGAGAACGGAAGATCCAAACTGTCCCGTTTACTCGAATACTTTTCGGGAAGAGAGGATTCTCCGTTTAGCGGTGGTAAGGCGGAAATCGAAGGAAAGAATCTGAACGTAAGAACGGGACCCGGCACCGAAAACCCCATCGCGTTCCAATTCAAAGGCGGAGAAACCGTATTCATACTCGACCGAGATTCGCGCACGGAAACGATCGCGGGCAAACGGGGAAGCTGGAATCAAGTCCTCGATCTTCGCAATGGAAACGTAGGATGGATCTTCTCCGGCTTCTTAAAAAACGTCGCGTCCGATCTTACGATCTCTCAATCCATGGAAGAATCCTTTCGCGCCTTGGATAGAGCGCCCGTGTGGGACTTTGAAGCTTGGAAAGAAACTTCGGCTCCGATCGGATTTCAAGGAGAATATCATCCCACCGAAAAGATCGCACTCGACGGAGACACGGGAATCGTTCTTCATTCTTCCCAAAATAAATACGACTCGATTTGCCGCGCGGTGGAGGAGCCGTTCCGTGATCTGGAATTTTACGTTTCCTTTTTAGGCGGAGACGAGCCCCTCCCCGTTTTCACGTTGTATGCGGGTTCGCCGGGAGAATTGCAAAAAGCGTTCGAGATCGAGATGGATAAGGAAAGTATTTCCATCAATCGAAACCGTTACATCACCGGGGACAATTTTTCCAAGAAGAGATTCCGTCTAAACATACAAAGCGGCGGTGCGGGTTTTCAAGGCGGTTTGATCGTTGCGGAAAAAAAGGTTCTTTCGGGAATCGATTCCCTCGAAACGATCGACTCAGTTGCCGGAATTCGCTGGAGACTTTGTCTTCCGATGGCGAGGGAGAACGGCGATTCGAGCCTGAGCGTATTCCAATTCAAATTCGTGCCGTAGCAATATTAAATTAGAACATTCTAATAGAGAGAAATCCATGCCGACATACGACTACAAATGTAAAGCCTGCGGACAAACGTTCGAACAATTCCATTCCATGAAGGACGATCCGATCCAGGATTGTCACCTCTGCGGAAAAAAAGGGGAAGTGGAAAGAATGATATCTAACGGCTCCGGGATCATCTTCAAAGGAACCGGCTTTTACGTGACCGATTATAAAAAAAGCGGTTCGGGAGAATCCACAAAGTCCGCTCCTTCCTCTTCGGATTAACGGGCCGTTCGTTTTGGGAAGATTAGGAATTCTCGCCGGAGCGGGAGAGCTCCCGCATATCGGTATGAAAGAGGCTCTCGCGGCCGGAGAGAATCCTCTCTTTCTCTCGATCATCGAATCCGACTTTCAGGTCGGCGAATACGCGGACCGCAATTTGCCGATTCATATCGTGAAGATCGGGACGCTAATGAAGTTATGCAAACAACATAACATAGATCGGCTTCTTCTTCTCGGAAAAGTTAAAAAAGAAATCATATTCAAAAATCTTAAATTTGATCTGAAAGCGATCAGCCTTCTCGCGAGAATGATCAACAAACACGACTACTCGATCTTCAAGACGGTCTCGGACGAGTTTGCCAAGGAAAAGATCACGATCATTTCCCAAAAGACGTATTTAAAATCCCTCTTTCTTCCCGAAGGCAGATACACGAAAAAGTCCCTCGGCAAAAAGGAACTCGAAGACGTCGCTTTCGGAATGGAATACGCGGAAAAGATGGCGGGTCTCGACATCGGTCAAACGGTTGTAGTTCTCGACAAATCAGTCCTCGCGGTCGAAGCCGTCGAAGGAACGGACCTCGCAATCCAACGAGGCGGTTCATACGCAAAAAAAGGAAAGGCGATCGTCTGTAAAAGTTCCAAACCCAATCAGGATCACCGTTTCGATCTTCCCACAGTCGGCGAGGAAACTCTCCGCATAATGTATGAAAACAACTGCGGCACGCTCGCGCTCCGAACCGGAGAGACGATCATCGTTCATCCCAAAGAATTTATTAACCTTGCAGAAAAATTAAAAATCCACATCTTGAGTATCGGCAGTGGCAACCTTACGAAAATCAACTCAACAACCCAAAACATCAAGTAGCCCTTCCGCGTCCAGACGCCCGGCCGCGCCGAGCAAAAAAGAAGATCCGAAAATTCTCATGTTGGCCGGAGAACATTCGGGAGATCTCTTGGGAGGAGAACTCATCCGCGAACTCAAGAAAAACTTTCCCGATCTCGAAACGTTCGGAGTCGGCGGGGAAAGAATGATCGAAGAAGGATTCACTTCGATCGAATCCATGGAAGAACTGTCGATCATCGGATTTTCCGCGATTCTTTTCAAATACAGGTTCTTAAAGGCGCTCATCGGAAGACTTCTCAACGTAGCCGTGGAAAGAAATTGCACACACGCCATTCTGATCGATTATCCGGGATTCAATCTTCGTCTCGCAAAAGAATTAAAAAAGCTCGGCGTCACCGTCATCTTCTACGTTTCTCCGCAGCTCTGGGCTTGGAAGTTCAATCGGATTTATACGATCCGAGACAATATCGACTTGATGCTCGTTTTGTTTCCCTTCGAGAAAGAAATTTATGACAAATACGGAGTGCCTTGCGAATTTGTGGGACATCCTCTCGCCGTTCGTTTGAGGGAAAAAATCCGCAAGGAAGCCGCCATTCCCGAACCGGAAGATAAAACGCATTTTCATTCCACCGTTACGTTGATGCCGGGTTCGCGTAGCGGCGAGATTCGAAGGATCTTAAACGATCTTTTGGAAACCGCAGGACAACTTTCCGATCATTATGAAAATGAAAAAAAGAAGATCCGTTTCCTTTTGCCGAACATCAATCAGAAGGAAGAAGTCTTTATCCTCGAACAAATCGAACTCGCTAAAACGAAATACGCGAATCTAAAAATCGAATATCTTTTCGATCGTTCTCTGCGCGCCATCGAAGCTTCGGATTTGGTTCTAGTAACCTCCGGAACGGCCACGCTGGAAGTCGCCTACTTCGAGAAACCGATGATCATACTTTACAAAGTCAGCATGTTCACGTATGTGATCGGTTCTCTGTTTATCCGTACTCCGCATATCGGACTTGTGAATATTCTTTCCGGAAAGGAAATTTGCAGAGAATTGGTTCAAGCGGAATGCACCCCTCCTCACATCGTGGAAGAATCGATCGCACTTTTGGAAAACAAAAAATACCGTTCGAAAACGATCGAAGAGATCCGTAAGGTTAAGGAAGCCTTGGGAAACGAGAATTCGTCCCGCCACGCTTCGAGAGAAATTACGAAACTGATTAAAGGGGGAGCTAAAAAGTCTGGTTTGGAAAAAACGGAAGAACCGGGATAGTTGAAGGAGTTCCCACATTGACTGCACGGTCAAACTTTGATTGACCTACCTAGAGCGGGTGGCAGTTCCCACATCGGAGGGACGAACAACTCCGATACAATGTGGCAGTTCCTACACTTCTTCAATTTTCCGCTGAAATCCGCTTCAGAACAACAAGATCATCGCCCCAAAGACCTTGCCACGTATTCAACTTCAATTCGCGAAATAAAAAATAACCGCTCGGAGTTTCTTCTCCTCTTCTTCTGAGTTGAAGTCCTTCTCCGTCTTCCAGAAGATACAACTTTGTTTCCCCGTTTTCTTCCAAAAGAACGGCTTCCTTCTCGCTGATAAAACGAATCTGTTTAGCGGGAACGATGGGGGAAACTCTCCATGTGCCGATCAGATCCACCTTGAACTCGGAACTCTTTCCGACCTGAATGCCAGAACTTCTGAAAATAAAAAGATAAATCCCGAACGCCAAAAGAATCGTCAAAAGAATTCCGGCCGAGATGAGAATTATCTGTCTCCGATCGATTCCAGTTTGCATTCTCCGGACTCCTCCTTGAATTTTCTACTGATAAACGCATCGTTCAACTTTCCATTGGCGTTGATTCGAATGCGATGATTTTCGACGGCGCCGTAACCCGTAAGATCCGCGCTTTCATTTTTCCAAAAAATATTCCTATAATAAGAGAGAGTCGGCAAAAGATTGAGTTCGTATCCGAAATCGAACGGTTCTCTCAGATTCAAAGGAAGCGATCGTTTGTCCTGAAAACGCGCACGGTTGAAACTCACGTTATGCAACACGTTGAGGGAATTATGAAGCGCCAAAAAATCGTCCCCGAAAAATCGGATCGTAGTATCCGAAGTTACCGTTTCCGGCAGAATCCAAGATCCGCAAAATCCGTTCACCGGTTCTTCCCAAGGCATTTCGGTTACCTTGATTCTCAGATCCGTATACGGATTGTTTTGACCGAAGGTGAAATTGGCGAACGCCTCCACAAACTGATTCTCTTCGCGATATCCTTTCAGGTCCAATCGCGAAAAGAAAGGAACGATCTTTCCGTCCAACGTCGTTCTTCCGAGATCCCGATCCTTGAATCGAAAGGATTTCAATTTCCAGCGAACTTGGATCGTAAGGAACTCCATTAGATATTTATAAAACGGGGTTCTTGTCCAACTGATTTCGGGAACGAGTTTTTCCTGACGCGTCTTGATATCGGTTCGAATCCAATTTTTCCAGGAATGATACACGGGGAGATAATCCTTCACCGAAACCCGATCCAGTTCGAGTTCCCACTTCCAATCGTTGTATAAAGGATAATAAAAAGAACCGTTCCCGCGAACCGCTTTTTTCCATCCCGTTTTGCCGGTGATTTTGGTGGCAATCGCTTCTTGAAACAAAGAACCCTTCGCATTCAAGTCTATCAGATTTCCGGGCGCGATGTTCAGCTCGGCCTGATCGAGACGAACGTCGAAGAACGGATCTTTCCAATGAAATCCCAAAAGGCTCAGAGAAACGCTGCTTTTGACCCAATCCCCGTAATTGCCGGATTCTTCCCATTTCCCTTTGAGGTTGATCTGACCTTCGAGAGTTTCCAAATCACCCGGAAACTGAAAGATCGTCTTTAGTTCCCGGATGTTTTTCCAGTCCGCAAAGACTTCCCAGCTCGCGAGCTTTTTCGGATTCAGGGAATACGTTAGACGAAACAGATTCTCTTCTTTTGTAAACGTATGAATCTGTTTCTCACCGGTTTCATCCAGCTTCAGATCCATCTCGTGAACGAGATCCGCGTCTTTGAGATCGGGAATTTTCAAACCCAAAGGAAGTTCCTGGAGAATTTTTCCGGATATGTTGGTGAACTGATTCTTTCCTTGGATGGAAACCTTCTTTCCGTTCAGAAGAATCTCGTATTCTCCCGAAATTTTTCCGGAACTCGGAGCCATTCTTCCGAAGAGAGAATACACTCCGCGGATCTTTTCCGCTTTTACGTTCTGAAAACGGAATTTGCTTTTCGATTCGGGAGAATCGAACTGAGTCTCGAAACTTCCCTGAATAAAACGGGAATACGGGAACGGAAACAAAGAATCGCTCACCGCAACGGTTACACCTTCGGGCCGTTTGGTGATCACGATATCGATTCCTTTCAACGCGTTCAAAACCTCTTCTCCGCCGCGCGAGATCGTGATCGTGGTGTTCATCAGCCGGATTTCGGGAATGTTGATCTTTTGGATATAACCGATCAATTCTCCCGCGATCTGATCCTGCAGATCGATGTTGATCGCGGAATCTTTGACTACGATTCCGCGAATATACGGTTGTCCTTTCCACAATCCGCCGAGCTTGAATTGGATCTTGTTTGTTCGAAAAAGAATATGATTGAGAGCGAAATCCTCTTCGGAAGAAATTCGAAAGTCCTCGAATACGACCGCGTTCGGAAAATCGTATTCCACGACTCCGAGAGTCACCGCGCGTCCGAGTTCTTTGTTGATAAAGTTTCTGGAAAGTTCCTTCAGACCTCGGAGATCCAAAAGATAATTTCGAACGTAATAGCCGACCGATTCGACTACGATCGCGTGAACTCCGACGACGATCAAAAAGGAGATGAGAATGATTCTGGTTCTTTTGTTTTCTTTTAAGAACGTAAAGAAAGAACCGAAAAAGCGGACGAGATCAACGGGCTCTAACGTTTTGATCTTTTGTAGAACCCTGTTTAGGAAGTTGAATTTGAAGTCGGGGCGAGTTATCGGGGAAGAACCTGAGAAAGTTGTTCCTGGATTTCCTTCAGAACCGGACTTTCCGGAAATTTCTGAAGACCCTCTTCCAGAACCATCTGGCATCTTTTGAATTCCTTGATCCGCATAAAGCTGTTGGCTACGGTTTCGTAAAAAAGAATGTCTTTTTCAAAGTCCCTTTCTCTGGAAGCGCGGCCCAAAATTCCGAGTGCGAGACCGTATTTCTCCTCTTGATAGAGGGCCTTTGCATACATTTTCTTACGGGTGGTGGACTCGTAATTCTTATCCAAGGACTCGGATTTTCTGAAGTGAACGATCGCGTTTTCCGTGTCGTTGATTCCGAGATAAGCGGCTCCCAGGTAATGATCTAAGTGTTCCAGACCTTTTCCTTCCTTGGAGCTTTGGATTTGTTTTAAAACGATGGAAGCTTCTTTATAGGATTCGATTTGAAGCAGTAATTTTGCTTTTTCCATGAGTAAGGACGAACGTTTTTTTTCGTCCAAATTGGAAACGGAAAGTTGGGAATCGATTCCTTGAATCTTGGAGCGGACTGCGGATTCCTGAGAAAGGCCGGAATCCACGGATTTCTGACCGCTCGCGCAAGCGGAAAGAAGGAGAATGATCACCAGAGTAAATATATTTCTGTAAAAAGTCATGTCTACGATCCTGTTTTCAATTTTTCAAGCTCGGCGAAGAAGTCATCCGTCTCCTGTTGCCGAACCTCATCATTGGAAACCCAGTCCATAGTCTCCGAATCGATTTCCGTAAGGAACCGGGAGGCCTGGGTAGCCATTTGCTCCCCAAATTTGCGTCGATTTGCGGCCCCTGTCAAGCATAAATGCTTCCTGGCACGGGTCATAGCAACGTAGAGCAAACGCCTTTCCTCGTCCACGGAGGATTCTTCGGTTAACACTCGAGAGTTGGGAAGAATTCCTTCTTCCATTCCTGCGACATAAACGGAATCGAATTCCAATCCTTTCGATTGATGAATCGTGAGGAGCTGGACCCGATTGTCTTCCTTATCATCTTCGGAAGGAGTCTCGTCTTCCATAAGCAAATTGAGCCGGTTGATAAAATCAAACAGAGTCGGTTTTTCGGGAGAATCGTGATTCTCCTCAAAGTACGACATCATGTTCACGAGTTCGGAAAGGTTGAAGGAGCGCGCCTTGGCGACCTTCTCGTCTTTTTCCTCGAGAAGGATTTCCTTTTCGATTCCCACGTCTTGGATGAATTCGCGGAACGCAAAATACATCTTAGGCGCCGTCGAAAATTTCTTTTTGGTCCGTTCGATCAGGTTTACGAAGTTGTAAATCTCGGATTGAATCTTTTTCTGTAGACCCGGAATGAAATCGGGGGACTCGCAGACTCGGAAAAGAATTTCGTATAAGGATTCTCCCATGTGCGCGGCTTTTTCGTGGATGAGAGAAATACTTCCCGGTCCGATCCCGCGCTTCGGATAATTCAAAATTCGGAGTAGAGAAGCGTCGTCTCTCGTGTTCGCGATCAGACGGATGTAAGAGATCATGTCCCGAACTTCCTTTCGATCGAAAAAATTATATCCGCCCACGAGTTTATACGGAATGGAACGGCTTCTCAGTTCCTCCTCGAACGGGCGCGTTTGAAAATTGGTTCTGAAAAGAATCGCGATCTGGCTTCCTACTCTCGCATCCTTGATGATTTCGTCGCGGATACAATCGACGACGTACGCGGCCTCGTCCTTCTCATCCATCCGCTCGATGTAACGGATCTTTCTTCCTCCGGGTATGGAGGAAAATAATTCCTTCGATCTTCTCGAAAGATTGTTTTTGATAAGCGAATTGGCGCCTTGTATGATTACTTGTGTGGATCTGTAATTCTCCAAAAGGCGCACAACGTTGGCTTCGGGAAAATCGTTTTCGAATCCGAGAATCAAACTGAGATCCGATCCTCGGAACGCGTAGATGGATTGGTCGTCGTCTCCGACCACGCAAAGATTTCGATTCTCCCCCATGAGCGATCTTAGAAAAACATACTGCGTCTGATTCGTGTCCTGAAACTCGTCGACCATAAAGTATTGATACTTCTTATGATATTCTTCTCTTACTTCCGGAAAATCGCGGAGAAGCACTCCGGGTAAAAGAATGAGATCGTCGAAGTCGAGAGAATTCTGTTCTTTGAGAGAGGTCTGATAACTGTCGAAGATGAGATTCGCGATCTGATCCGATTCGACCAAGGAAGAGTCCAGATATTCTCTGTAAGCCGGTCCGGAGTTTTTGATCCTCGAAATTTTTCCGAGAACCTCGGAAACTTTCGCTTTTTTTAATTCTACTTTATTAGCGATGAGTAATGTAGTTACGAACCCTTCCTGATCGTTTTGGTTCATCAAAAGAAACGGGTGTTTGTATCCCAAAAGTCCGATGTGTTTTTTGAGAATATTGAGTCCGAGAGAATGAAACGTGGACAATACGATTCCTTTGAGCTTTTGGCGCGGGATCATTTTGCGAACACGCTCTTCCATTTCGCGCGCGCTCTTGTTCGTAAACGATAAGGCCACGATTTTTCCCGCGGGAACTCCCGCGTTTTCGATCAAATGCGCGATTCGGTTGGAGATCACGCGCGTTTTTCCGGAGCCGGCGCCGGCAAAAATGAGAATCGGTCCATCAACGTGACGAACCGCTTTTTCCTGTTCAGGATTGAGCTTCATGGGACATGTGACATAATTAGAGCGGGAAAGATTCTGTCAATCCTGTACATCCCGGAATTCTTAGAAACGATTGTGGGCAGGAGTTCCGTCCACTTGATCTCTTTCCTAAAAAACGTCATTCTTCCCAAGGTCGGAATTCTCTCTTGGATAAAAAAACAGGTTTGGAAAGAATGGAGATGAGAATGAAACCTTTTAACCCGGAAGAATACGATCCTCTCTCGAATCTTTGGTCCAAAAACGATCGAAAAGACCTGATCCAAACCCCGATTTTCAAACTCGTTTCCTGGCATACCACCTCCCCCGACCGAAAAGTTTCGAGGGACTTTTTTCATTTGGAATCCTTGGATTGGGTCAACGTGATCGCACTCACTCCGGACGACAAAATTCTTCTCATCGATCAATATAGACACGGAATCCATCGTTTCAGTTTGGAAATCCCCGGAGGAATCGCCGAGAAAGCGACTCTTCTCGAATCGGCACAAGCCGAACTCGTGGAAGAAACGGGTTACGTCTCCGACGAATGGGAATACTTGGGAAAGGTTACCGGAAACCCCGCGATCTTGAACAATTGGTGTCATACTTTTATTGCGAAAAACGTTCGTAAACTTCACGATCAGGATCTGGACGACAGCGAACAAATCGAAATCTTTGAAACACCTCTGCGCAATGTTCCCCGTTTGATCGACGAAAACATTCTTCATCACGGAATGATGGTCGCCGCTCTCGGAATGTATTTTATAAAAAACCCAATCCAAAATTAGAATGACTCGAACTTCAACAAAACACGATCCTTTTCAAGCGCTGAAAGTCGCCGATTATCGTTCCTTTCTTTTCGGCAAGTTTATGGTGACTCTTTCCATCAGCATTCAAACCACCGTGGTCGGCTGGCAAATGTATCATCTCACGGGAAGCAACCTGCACGTCGGATTTATCGGACTTACGGAAGCGATTCCTTCGATCACGATGGCCTTGTTTTCCGGTCTTATCATCGATTCGTTTCCTAGAAAAAAAATCATCACATCCGCCCTCGGCCTTTTGTCGATCTGTTCCCTTCTGCTCCTTGTATTAGTAGTTCCTAATATGAATTGGATTCTCCGCGATTTCGGAGTGTATCCGATCTACGGAGTGATCTTTCTTTCCGGAATCGCGAGAGGATTTTTAAATCCGGCAACGGCAGCGTTTCAAACGCAACTCGTCGACAAGGAAACGTTTCCGAACGCGGCGACCTGGAG
This sequence comes from Leptospira sanjuanensis, assembly GCF_022267325.1. Lineage (NCBI taxonomy): Bacteria > Pseudomonadati > Spirochaetota > Leptospiria > Leptospirales > Leptospiraceae > Leptospira > Leptospira sanjuanensis. Next base: position 1,301,243 of record NZ_JAIZBG010000001.1, on the reverse strand, counting down.
CGGAATCGCGTGGCAGACTTCTTTGGTTTTAGGTCCTCTTACGGGAGGAATGCTGATCGTAGCCGGTCTCTATTTCGCCTATTCGGCGGATCTGTTGCTGATGGCCTTCGGTTTAACGATGATGCTTCTCGTAAAAGGAAAACCGGTTCCTCCGAAACCGGAAGAAAGCGAAACCATCTGGCAAAGCCTCAGCAGCGGATGGAAATTCGTTTCTTCACATCAGATTATTCTCGGAGCGATTTCACTCGACTTGTTCGCGGTGTTGTTCGGAGGCGCGGTCGCACTTCTTCCTTCGTTTACCGAAAAGATTCTCGGACAAAGTCCGGAGATTTTCGGAATTCTTCGTTCTGCTCAAGGAGTGGGCGCGGTTCTTTGCGCGTTCTTCATCGCGGCAAGACCTCCGAAAAAACATTCGGGTTGGATTCTTCTTTCCTGCGTGTTCGGTTTCGGTATTAGCATCATTCTTTTCGGACTTTCTAACGATTATAGAATTTCGTTTCTTTGTCTTGCGGCGGCCGGCGCTTTCGATATGGTCAGCGTCGTGATACGTCATACTATCGTGCAGATGCATACGCCCGATCACATGAGGGGAAGGGTTTCTGCGGTGAATCATATCTTTATCGGTTCTTCGAACGAAATCGGAGAATTCGAATCCGGCGTGACCGCGGAATGGCTCGGAATCCGTAAGTCCATCGTAGCGGGAGGCGCGTTGACCCTTTTGACGGTCGCGTTTGTGGGTGGAATCGCTCCCCGCCTTCGGAAAATGCAGCTCAAAGACATTCTTTAGGAACCCGGCTTTAAACGAGCCGGAACCTTATAGCGAATTCGTTTCTGAATGAAAAATTGAATTTTAAAACACTCTATAAATTATTTATTGCTGGAAAAATCTTAGACACGGGCGTTCTCTTTTTCCTTTACGGAACCCCCGCGTTCTTGTAAAAACGGAAATCACATGGACGCTCCAAATATACTCACACAATCGGAAGCTCTCGAAAGAGCGAGCCTCGTCAACCAAGTCAGCTACGAAATTCGCCTCGATCTGAAAGCGGGATCGTCCACGTATCAGGGAGAAACGAAGATTCTCTTTTTTTATACAGGCAAAGGAAAGGGAAAACTCAAAGTGGACTTCGTAACGAAGAAGATCGAAGTATTTCTGCTGAACGGAAAGGATTTTTCCGGTTATACCAAAACCGATTCCTCATTGGATTTGCCCGGTGAATCGCTCAATCAAGGGAAGAATGAAATCAAGATCAAGTACGTGAACGACTACAATCACAGCGGTTCGGGATTTCATCAGTTCAAAGATCCTTCGGACAATTCGGAATATCTTCATACGGACTTCGAACCGTTCGAAGCGCACCGATTGTTTCCGTGTTTCGATCAACCCGATCTCAAAGCGACATACGAACTTTCTCTCTTAGGTCCGAAGGAATGGAAATACGTCCACAACACTCTTCCTCTCCAAGAAGAAGTTCAAAAAGAAAAAATCTTCATTCGGTTTCAGAAGACCGCTTTGTTCTCCACGTATTTGTTCGCATTGATCGCCGGACCATACGAGGTCTGGGAAGATAAATACAAAAACATTCCCCTAAGAATTTTATGCAGAAAGTCCCTTTCCAAATATTTGGATGCGGAGAATCTGTTTGCGATTACGAAAGAATCCTTTGCGTTCTTAGAATCGTATTTCGACCTTCCGTATCCGTACGGCAAATACGATCAGATCTTCGTTCCGGAATTCAACATGGGCGCGATGGAAAACGTGGGAGCGGTTACGTTTTCGGAACATTATATTTTTAGAAGTCCCCGGATCTACTCCGAATATCTCGGAAGAGCCAATACGATCTATCACGAGATGGTTCATATGTGGTTCGGAAACCTTGTCACGATGAAATGGTGGAACGATCTTTGGTTGAACGAAAGTTTTGCGGATTATCTTTCCTATTACGCGATGTCGCACGGAAAATTATTTCCAGACGCACTCGAACATTTTTACGTTCGGGAAGAATGGGCGTATCGGGAAGATCAGTTGTCCACGACTCATCCGATCGCCGGAAGCGCAGAAAACACGTTAGACGCCATTAGCAACTTCGACGGGATCTCTTATTCCAAAGGAGCCTCCGTCCTTAGACAGTTGATGTACTATATCGGAGAGGATTCTTTTCGAAAAGCGATGCGGAAATACTTTCAGAAATTCGCGAATTCGAATACGGTTCAAACCGACTTTTTGGATACGATGTCCGAAACGTCGGGAATCGATATCCGCGGCTGGAGTAAAGAGTGGCTGGATACGACCGGAGTGAACACTCTCCTTCCCGAATGGAAAGAGGATCACCTGTTAATCCGGCAGCTTCCTTCCGAAAAGAACGGACTTTTTCGAACACACGCGCTGGAAGTTACGATTTTTTCCCTGCATGGCGACGCGTTCGAAGTCGCGTGGAAGGACCGCGTAGTCGTCAAAGGACAAGAAACGATTCTCCCTTATAAACACAAACCGGGATCTTCCGAGATCGTAGTATTGAACACGAACGATTATGCGTATGCGAAGACATATCTCCCGAAGGATGGGATCGCCCTTTTAAAAACTTCTTTGAACAAACTTAAGGATCGTTTTGCACGGAGAATTCTCTGGGGTTCCCTGTGGCAGATGACGCGCGACGCGGAAATTTCTCCGAAGGATTTTCTCGAACTGGTATTCGCACAAGGAATTTACGAAGAGGATATCGCGGTTCGAAGCAGCCATATCCTAACGAAGGCTTCTTCCATCGCAGCGAGTTATCTCAAAAAAGAACACAGGGAAGAATGGTCCACGAAGCTGAACGAACTCGCCAAACGCGGGTTACACGACTCATCCACCAAGGAAGAGGAAAAAATCGTATGGTATCGAATGCTGGAAGGAACTTCGAGAACGCCCGGTCAACTCTCCTACCTAAAAGATCTTTTGGATGGAAGGATCGTCATTCCCGGAATTAAAATCGATCAGGAAAGAAGATGGAGCATTTTGACTCGCCTCTCCGCGTTCGGAAACAGAGACGCGCTCGATCTCATCGCGCAAGAGGAAAAAGCGGACACTTCCGATCTGGGCGCCAAAAAAGCATACGGTGCGAGAGTCGCCTATCCGGACGCAAAATCCAAAGCCGAAGCCTGGAAAGAATTCACGAATGCAAAAACGATACGTTCCACGGATACGCTTCGTTACGGAATGCGCGGTTTTTACTGGGATCATCAGGAAGATATGCTGAAGCAATACGAAGACTTATACTTTGCTGCGGTGATCGGAATTTATAAGGATCGCGATTCTCATTTTTCCTCCGCTTTTGGAAATATCTTGTTTCCGGGTGTAGAACCGAATCAAGCGCTCGTCGACAAAACGAATCGTTTTTTGAAAGAGCAGAAGGAAATTCCTGCGTTGCTCAAGAAGGACTTAAAACAACACAGGGATGATTTGGAAAGGACGGTGAAAATTCTTTCGAGACAGTGAGGATTTCGTAGGAGTTCCCACGCCGTGCAAAAAAATTTTACGGTTGATGAAAAGGGATTTTTCGGTTATTGGAAAATCCTCCGAAAAGGTCGTCGTACCTCCGACAAATCTCTCCTTTTACAATTTTCTTGACCTACTCAAGCTTTCGCTCCGGCAGCAAGCGCAGTCTCCCCGTAATATTTCTTTTTCCAGGCCTCCAGCCTCCAATCCATAATCTTAAACCAAAGAGGAGGAAACAGGGCAATCAACACCATCACTTCATATCCGTACGGAAGCTGCGGACTTTCCTCGAAATGTCTTAAAGCGGAATAACGTCTTCCTGCGTTCGCATGATGATCCGAATGCCTTTGAAGATGAAACAAAAACGCGTTACTCACCGCAAAATTTTGATTCCAAGAATGGATCGGCTGCACTTTTTCGAATTTTCCGGGAGCGATCTCCTTTCTTTGAAGACCGTAGTGCTCGATGTAATTTACGAGTTCCAAAAGGGAGAATGCTATAAAACTCTGAACGAAAAAGAACGCCGGAACTTCCCAGGAAAAACGACCGGTATAAAGAGTTAATGTCGCAGTAACGAATCCGATAAACAGAAGTGGAATGATCGTGGAAGAGATCATTTCATTCTCCAAAGAAAACGAAGATTTACCCGCTTTCGAAAGACGTTTCGCTTCCAACTTCCAAGCGGAAAAATAAGAACCGAAAACCGTTCTCGGATAAAAACGGTAAAAGGATTCGCCTTTTCGGGAAGAAGCCGGGTCTTCGTGAGTCGAAACATTCACGTGATGGCCGCGGTTATGTTCGATGAAAAAATGCATATAACAAACGGTCATCAGAATGAACTTGGAATACCATTGTTCGATCTTCCTGCTTTTATGACCCAATTCGTGCGCCACGGTAATGCCGATTCCTCCGGTGTTGATACCGATCGCCAGAACGAATCCCCACCATTCCAGAGCGGAAAGATTCTTCGTTTGAATTTCGTACAAGGCCCAAAGGACAAGACCGAATTGGACCCACGCCCAAATATATGTCAAAAATCGAAAGTAGAATTCGGTCTGTAACGCAGGAACTTCCTCTTCCACCGGATTGGACGGATCGGCTCCGATCACAACGTCCAAGATCGGTAATAAACCGAACACAACCGCGAAGGTAAGAAAGTTATATGCTCCGCCTAAATAATATCCGAGCACCGCAAAGGCCGGCACTAAAAAACAAACGATAAACGAATAACGTTTCAAATTGGTCATAACAAAATTCTCTCCATTTTCTCTTTCATGAGCGACGCAAGTCGCTAGAACCGCATCATGCTCTTTTAGGTTCCAATAACAAACCGATCGAAATCAAAGGAGCAAAACCTCTGACAAGGGAGAACGTCTTTTCAAAATCCGCCGTTTCGCGATCCAGCATTCTTTGAAAAACGGTTCCGATCAAAACTCCGAAGAACAGTTTTTCCAGTTCCTCGTTATTCAACGCGAGGTGACTTTCGATCGCGTCCCGAAAGACGGAAGAACATTCCTTTAAGATCGCCCTTGCCGGTTCGGACTCTTCCAATCGGTAAAGATCGGAAGCGATCAGAATGAGTTTTTGAAAATGCCCTTCCCTTTCTTTCACGAAATCGAAAAGAACCTCAAGCCTTTCCCGAAAATCCTTTGATCGACTTTCGATCCGAATCGCTTCCAATTGCTCCGCGTCGTCCCGAACGATCCATCGCGCCATTTGCTCGAACAAAACTTCCTTTGTCGGAAAATAATGATATAGAGTTCCCGTAGAAACACGAAGCTCTCTGGAAATCTCCCGCATCGTGACCGTCGCATACCCCTTCCTTGCAAACAAATCGAGGCAACGCTTTAAAATGGAAATTCGATACGCATCGTGATCTACAACCTTTGGCAATGGATTCTCCTTAATTTCGAACAATCGTTTTTATAGAACACCTGTTATTATATAAAAAATCAAATCAAGTGCAAGAAAAAAATCTGAAAAACGGGAAAATGGTGATTTTGAAAGGAAGTATTCCGGAAATTTTCTTTGTAATAGTGCCGTTTCCTGACAATTTTTCAGACACTTCAAAGAAACAAAGGGCAGGAAAGTCCGGATTCCTACCCAAGGTGGAAAAAAGAATCAAAGTTCGTAGACTCAAAACACGAAGAATTTCCATCCTTTCGTTTCGGAAAACAGTCTCTATCAATGCTTCCGTGATTGGAATTGTCTGAGTTTCGGTTTGATTTCCTATTGATCCCAGTTTTGAAGATCCCAAAAACAGACCTTATCCGAAGCGATTCACACCACTCGGAAATCGTTCCTATTTTTCACGCGAGAGAAACAAATCGAAGAATGGGAAACCAAACAATTCTCCGATTCATTTAGAAAATTCTTTGAAAGAGACGATCCGAATATTCTCCGGAAACGAGGACGACGCCCGGAAATCTAAACACGAAAGATCCGAAAAGCACTCATGCGGGAGATTGGATTTCCTCTTTAGAAGTTTTGAATTCTCTTCATAAAGCCGGAATTAGATTGTAACTCGACGATTTCGACCCGCGTGATTCTTCTTTAAGCTTCTTGAACCGATATCCTTAGAAACCCTGTCCCATAACAAATTTGTTAAACGAAGTCATTCCGATTCGTTATAACGCCTCCAAGTTGTTTCAATAACCGCACAATTTTCAATCCGACTTAAACATTCTATAAGAAACCGATCGATCACCTTTAACACGTTTGTAACATTCGCAGCGTTTTTCCTCTTGTGTGATTTTGTAACAATGAGAAGCGGTAAACATCCTCATTGGGAAGAATTACAAAATGATTACACGCTCATCCATTACTCTTTTATTATTCGCGTTATTCTCGTTCAACGGACTCATTGCCGACACCGTTAAAAACGTTAAAACGAATGAAACGATCGAGAACGTTAAGACTTCCGAAAACGAACAAGGTGTCATCGTGGAATACGAAGACGGAACCAAACGCGGCTTCAAAAAGGACGCTGTCACCGTGGAAAAAAAGGAAGTTTCCTGGAATAAGGAAGAGGAATCAAAAGAGGAGACAAAAGGAGATCGCTATTTCGCTTTCGGCTCCTTAGGAGTGCTTCTGATTCTTTTTTTCGCCCTTCCGTAATATATTAGTAATATTTTATATTTATGAAAACAGCGGAAAAATTCTTCGAATCAATTCTGTTACCCGAAACGAAAGTTACGGGAATTATATCCGTTTGTAACTCCAACGTAACGCCCTCCGATTATTTTACTTTTAGACCTTTTAGGTTTATTCTCCAAGGAGTCATAAGATGAAATCGACTTATTTCAAAAGAGTGTCGCTTCTAATGGTAAGCTTCTCGCTCTTGTTATCCTCTTTCGCAAACTGCAAAGAAGATAAAAAAGACAACAACATGGCCATTCTTCTGGCCTTACTGGCTAGCTCCAATGATAACGCGGGTTCTGCGATCTGTGATGGAGCTTCAATTCAAGGCGGAAACACCGCTCTTTCCGGAAACATCACTTCCAGTCAAAGTTTCGCAGCCTACTCTTCCACTTCTTTAAGCGGAATCGTAAGAGTAAAAAGCGGCGCCACTTTGACGTTTGCAAGAGGCGCGGTGGTTTTCGGAACGGCAGGTTCCGCGTTGATCATCGAACAAGGCGCAAAGATCGTTACACAAGGCGACGCTGCGGCTCCGGTTTGTTTCACTTCTTCTAAAACATCCGGCAACAGAGCGCCGGGCGACTGGGGTGGAATTTTGATCGTAGGCGACGGTATCGGTTCCAGAGCGGCTGCTCAGAACACGGAAGGCGGAACCGGTCTCCAATACAATAGCGGTGCAAACGATACGGGCACTTCCGGAAGTTTCAGTTACACCATCGTTGAATTTGCAGGAAACGAAGTATCTGTCGGAGACGAGCTGAACGGAATTTCCATGTATGTGGTCGGTAGCGGCACTACTTTGGATCACGTTCAAGTTCACAGACATTTGGACGACGGCGTTGAATCTTGGGGCGGGGCATGGACCGGCAAATATCTTCTGATGACAGGCGGTATGGACGACGACCTCGACTTGGATGAAGCATACACCGGAAAAGTTCAGTTCGTAATCGCTCAAAAATATCCAACCACTTGCGGCGGAACGGCTTCGACCGATCCTCACGGATTTGAAATGGACGGAACTCACAGTTCCGGAACCGCATCCGCGACTTCCAAAACGACGACTAACGTTAAACTTTCCAACTTTACTCTTCTCGGAAAAAGCGTCTCCAACGGTTTCGGCGCTCGCTTGAGAGAAGGTCTTCAAGGAAAATTCACGAACGGTCTGATCTACGGATTCCAATCCGGAAACATCGACTGCGTGTTGAACGCAACCGGCGGCGGTCCTACGACCTCTCCTACGTTCGCAAACGTTCTTGTAGAAGCGGCTAAAACAAACGGAAACACTGCGGCTTGCACTCTTCCTTCAACAGGACTTACCGCACTTCCGGTCGTTTCTTTAGGTTCGGGTGATTCCGACAACTGCGCTTTCGCGACAAAACCGGATTATCAACCTTCCGGTGAAGCTGCAGCGGCGGCCGGTTCTGCCCTTACTGCACAATCCTCTGACGCGTTCTTTACCGATAATACCACTTACGGCGGTATGATCAGCGGTCAAAACTGGGCCAGCGGATGGACGGTTTATAGAGCGAGATAATTTTACCGAAGAGGATTCTCCAAAGAGAATCCTCTTTCGCTTTCGAATATGTTCCAGAAAACATTCAATTTTTTAAATATTCTTCTCCTCCTTCTTGTATCCTTTTCGATCATCGATTGCAAACAAAAAGGACAACGGCCCGACTTCGACAAGGAAATCTTGGATCCGAAACTCGCGGCGGAGATTCAAAAAGACAGGGACGTCCTTAAATCCGAACTTAAGGATTCATATCATATCGATCATTCTTCCAAATCGGTGGAAGAAGCTTTGGAAAAGGCCCTGACCGAAATCAGAAATTCCAAAGGGAATACGGACGATCAGTTCCAATACTCTTGCAGTCCGAACGAAATACGAACTATTTATCTTCCTAATAATTTAGATCAAAACAACATCATAGCGAACTCTAAAATCGAAGACGCGATGTATCTTCTTCAAATAAGACGCACGGCAGGAATCGATAAAGTCAGACAAAATCTTCAAGGAACCAAAGGGAAAATCAAAGTTCTCCCTCTTCCTAAGCCGTATAACGTGCGTAAGCTGACAAACATCAACGGCTATATCATCAAGGACTTCGATCTGGAAGTCGATCTAAAGACGATTCATATCGATGAAATCAAACTCGTTATAGAACATAAAAATCAATTTAAAGTTTGTACGTACGGAACATGAAAAAGAAAACAATCAGCTTATTATTCTTTGTCTCGATATTGGCAAGCCCGGTATTCGGACAAAATACGGGGAAACTCAGGGGAAAGATCGTGGATTCGGAATCGGGAGATCCGGTTTTCGGTGCGGTAGTTATCGTTCGTTCGATCAAAGCGGCAACGCGAAGCGATTTCGACGGTAAATACGAATTAAATCTTCCCGCGGGAGAACATACGGTCGAATTCCAAATGATGGGCTTCGCTACGCAGTTCAAAAAGATTACGATCGCACCGGGCGGGCAAGTTCCGATGAACGTCGTTATGGGAGCTCAGGTTCTCGACACCGTGGAAGTGAAAGGACGCGGTCTTGAAAATTCCGAATCCGCGTTACTCGCTCTTCAAAGAAAAAGCGGCGTAGTTTCCGACGGAATCAGCGAGGAAGCGATCAAGAAAAGTCCGGATTCTTCCGCGGGCGACGTCCTTCGAAGAGTAACGGGGATCACTCTTGTCGGCGGTAAGTTTATTTTCGTCCGCGGTTTGGGTGAGAGATATTCGAATACGATTCTGAACGATTCCATCATTCCTTCTCCCGAACCCGATAAACGGATCGTTCCTTTGGATTTATTTCCCGCGGGAGTCATCAAAAATATCCGCGTAATCAAAACGGCTTCGGCGGAAGATTCCGCGGAATTTTCCGGAGGGATCGTTAAGATCGAAACGAAAGAATATCCGGACAACCTTCTTCTTTCCGTATCTTTAGGCGTCGGTAAGAACACGCAAGTAGCGGGTCATAAATTCAAAACGTTCAACGTAGGCGACATGAACAACAACTTCGGTTTGCCTTCTAAAAATCAGCAACTACCCGATTTAATCTCCGGTTTACCGAAAGTCGTTCCGTTCGTGGAAGGAGACCGTTTCGGCGGAATTCCGACAAATTTGATGAAGCTGGGAGCGTTATCGTTCAACCAAGAATGGTCTCCGAGAGAAGAGGATTCTCCGTTTAACAAATCCTTCAGCATTTCCGCGGGGAACTCGTTCAAAACGGAAAAATGGGGAAGATTCGGAGTACTCGCCGGAACCACGTATAACAGAAGTTATAACTATAGGGAAGAAGCCAACGCACGTTTTCAAGCGTCGAATCCGATTTCCCTTTATTTAAAAGATTCGAATATGCTGCGTCCGTTGAACCAGAACAACCAAAAGATCTATACCGAGGAAGTTCTCTGGGGAAACAACTTAAACCTCGCATACGAACCGAAGATAGGTCAGCAATTCTTTATTAAAACCTTATATTCGGTCCAGTCCGATAAGATCGTAAGAGAAGGGGAAGGAACGAATTACATCGACAACTTCAACTTTAAATCTTCCAACTTGAACTTCGTGAGCAGAACGATCTTCAACAATACCTTGGGAGGCGAGCACGAAATCCGCGCTTTAGGAGGTGCAAGACCGCATAAGCTGGAATGGAACGTCAACTACGCATTAGCCGAAAGAGACGAACCAAACGCGAGCAACCAAGCCTGGTCCCAAGGCGGAACCGATCTCGCAAACGGATTCCGTCGATTAGGGAATAACCCGGACGGAACAAGATACTTTTCGACTACCGCGGACACCGCCCGCAGCCAATCGTTGAAATACGAGATTCCATTCAGTCAATGGGACGGACTTCAGAGTAAGCTGAAACTCGGCGTGAGCAACCTGGATCGTTTCAAACATTTCGAATTCAGAGAATTCGCACAAAGAAACTTTTCCGGCAGCGATCGCGATTATCTCTACCCGATTCCCGGCGAAATCATCTACAACCCGCTTACATACATAAACGGCAATAGAAAAATTTTCGAACGCGCTTCCGGTAACAACGCGTACGACGCCGCACAAGCTCTCAAAGCTGCTTTCGCACAATTGGAAGTTCCGATCATGGCGAAGTTGAAATCCATCGTCGGTGTTCGATACGAAGACAGTTATCAAAAAACTCAAACATACGATCTTAAGAACAGCTGGAACGGATTCATTCCGAACTACGGTTGTAAAACGAATTCGGAAGAGGAAAGACTTCTTCTAGTAAGATCCAACGTATGCGACACCAACAACAACGGTATCGGAGAATTGAGAACGAAGGATAAACTTCCTTCCGCAAACGTTGCTTGGGAATTCGCAAAAGACATGAATCTCCGATTCGGTTATTCGCAAACTCTGACAAGACCCGACTTAAGAGAACTTTCTCCTTTCGGTTTTGCGGCCTACTTTCAGGCGGATAGAATCTTCGGTAACGCAAGTCTTCAAAGAACTTACATCCACAACTACGATGTTCGATGGGAATATTACGTGACCAACACGGACTATATCGGAGTCGGAGGGTTCTATAAGAATCTCTCCAATCCGATCGAGTTGATCGGATTACCGGTCGCGGGAAGCGCGAGTTTGGTATACAAATACGCGAATGCGCAGCAAGCGACCATCCGAGGGATCGAGTTGGATTACCGTAAGGAACTTCTCTGGTGGTTAAGATTGGAAGCGAACGTATTCTTTATCAAGTCCAGAGTGGATGTGATCGACGCGAACATCTACGGCTTCATCGCAACGGGTCAAGTGGATCCTGTCTCGACTTACGCTGCTTATGCGCCGACCACTCTCAATCGCCCGCTCCAGGGACAATCCGATTTCGTTGCGAACATGAGAATAGACGTATTCACTTCCAAAACGAAAAAACACAACGTCGGATTCTACTATAACTACTTCAGCGATCGGATCGCTCTCGTTGGTTCGGACGGAGTTCCTAACGCGATTCAAAAAGGAACGGGAACTTCGGACGTAGTCTACACATACAGACACAACGATCGACTGGACTTTAGGGCAGCCGCAAGAAACATCATGAACACCCAGTTCAAGATCACGCAAACCGATCCGCTTACCGGTCAGGAATACGTGTTCCAAAAATATAGAACCGGGGTCGATGTTTCCTTCTCCGCTACATACAAACTCTGATTTTAAATTCTCCGAATCCGGTTCGAAATCGAATCGGATTCGGCTCTTCTTCCCCGTCTTTAAGTCTCAAATCCGTAATTTCTTTGTAATCATCCGGTAACAATCCAAAAGTATATTACAGGAATATTTTAATCGGAGATATCGATGAAATTTTCTTCCATAAAAAAAGAATTCAAATGGGTCGCAACGGCGATCATTCTCTCGGGACTCATTTCGCTTTCCACAAATGTAATATTCGCACAGGATAAAGTATCGGAACCGGCTAAGACGGAAGCGACCGGAACAACGGCACCCGCGGCCGAAGAGACGAAAACGGAAACCCCCGCACAACAAGCGGGTAAAAACTGGGGATTCGTGGATCTTTTCCTTCTCGGCGGCTGGACCATGTATCCTCTCGCCCTTTCCTCCATCGTCGCACTCGGAATCATCTTCGAAAGAATCTATTTCATTGCGACCGCAAAACTTCTTCCTAAGGGATACAACATCGACTTAGGCGAAGCGATGGACACGAAAGGACTCGACGCAGTTCAAGGATTTTTGGACGAAAGAAAAGAATATAAAATTTCCCAAGTTCTTGCGGGCGGTATAGACGTATCTTCCGGCGACGCGGAAATCTTCGCAAAAGGCGTGGAAAGAGAAGCGGCGGAAGTAATCACCGTTCTCGAACGAGGACTCGTAATTCTTGCGGCAGTATCGACCATCGCTCCTTTGATCGGATTCTTAGGGACCGTATCGGGGATGATCAACGCGTTCGACGCGATCGCAAACGCCGATCAAGTAAACGCGAAAGTGGTGGCTGGCGGTATTAAAGAAGCGCTTATCACCACCGCCGCGGGTTTGATCGTTGCGATTCCCGCGATGACCTTTCACCAATATCTGACTTCAAGAATCGACGGATTCACTTCCGAAATCGAGGAAGCGGCAAACAGAATTTACAAAGAATTCTTAAAAAGAAACTCTAAGAAAGCATAATCGCTTTTTTGAATATAGGTATCATTATGATCCGAATCAAAAAGAAACGCGTATTAGAGGAGATATCCGCATCGTCTATGTCGGATATCGCGTTCCTTCTATTGGTGTTTTTCATGGTGACTGCGGTATTCTTCGTAAAGGAAGGTTTGAACATTCAGCTTCCGAGAAAGAATTCCAATCCGACTTTGGTTCTCCGCGAAAATATCTACGAAATCCTCGTCACGGGCGAGCTCGTAAAGATGAAGAACAAAAGCATCGGCACGAAGGATTACAGAAACCTGGTCGATTTCAGGGAACAACTCAATCTGATGGATATCCCGGATATCGAAAACAAAGTCGCATTGATCAAAACGACCGGAGACACGAAATACGGCAACATGCTCGACGCGTTATCCGCCGTTCAAATTCGGGGATTCAAACAGATCTCCGTAAAAAGGCTGAAATAAATGAGCTTAAAAAAGAAAAAGAATCCACCGTCCATTCCTGTCAGCTCGATGGCCGATATAGCCTTTCTCCTTCTGGTTTTCTTTATGGTGACTTCCGTTCTTGATACGGATCCGGATCTGCCGATCGCACTTCCGGACGTGCCGGGCGGAGAACAACTCAACAAGAAAATCGCGAACTTATATCTCAGTGCGGATAAGGACAAAGCAGTTTACTTCAATCAAGTTAGGATGCCTTTGAACGAAGCCATCAATAATGTAAGAGCGAAACTGACAACGACTCCCGATCTTAAAGTGCTGGTCCATGCGGACAAAGATCTTCCTTATGCCGAACTGGACAACGCATTCGAACTCCTGAAGGAAGCGGGCGCTCTCAAAGTATCTCTCGTAACAAAGACTACGCAAGGCGGAGGTCTTTGATCGATGGAACAATCCAAATCCATACTCATGACGATCCGAAGAGGTAAGCTCAGAAGATTCATCGATCGATATAGGATGGAATTCTTTCTATCCTCATCCTTAGTTCTTCAACTTCTGATCCTATTCTTTTGGTATACTCCGTCGATCGAATTCAACCGCTTGGATCGACTCGTCGACGAAGTGGCCTTTGTCGACAACTTGGTCATACAAGAACCGAACGTTGGCGAAGCGGCGGACGACGGAGAATTCGAAGTTACGGATACGATTAAGAAGAAGGAAGATCCGAGAATCGCGGGTGCACAAGACGCGATCATTTCCGGTGCAACCGCTCCCGTTGACTTAACGCCGAACGTAACTCCGGAATATCCATCGGAAGCGAGAGGCGCAGGAATTACCGGAACGTCCACGCTCGAAGTAATCATCGGAGACGACGGACATGTTCTTCGAGTTCGTTCCGTTGGAAAGCCTCTCGGATTCGGTCTGGACGAAGCCGCAGTCGAAGCTTTTTACAAAAAGAGATATTCTCCTTCTATGCTGGAAGGCAAACCGATCACCGTAAAAGTATTGATACCGGTTCGTTTCAGTCTTTATTAACCCCACTCAAAATTCCCAGGACAGGGTTACGGCTCTGTCCCCTTTTTGATTTTCATTTCCTCGAAATGATTGCAAAAACGGGAAAAAAGAAATCTCCATGTAACTTTTAAAGTTTTCACCCGAAGAACTTTTCGATGTTGCCCATACAATACCAAAATATTCAACATACGTTTCATCAGTTGACCGATTTTTTATCAACGATCGAACCGGATCAATATTCGCTGGAAATCGCTCCCAACAAAGGTTCCAGTCTCGGAAAACACGTTCGACATTGCATCGAAGTATTGGAAAATCTGGTCGCCGCTCTCGAAACGTCGAACGTATCTTACGATCGAAGGAATAGAAATCCGTTCTATGAATCTTCGCCGTTAGCGGCAAGGGAGAAGATTTTCGAATTGTTAGGAAAACTGGAATCGATCGAAGAAAATAAAATCATCGAACTCTCCTATTTGATAGATCCGGCTACCGGGTTAGAAGGAAAAACCTTATCCAATCTCAAACGGGAATTTTTATACGTTCAGGATCATACGATCCATCACATGGCAATCATCAAGCTTTACGCGGAGTGTTTTTTAAAGAATGTATCTTTACCGGAAGATTTCGGAGTCGCCCTATCGACTCTTCAATTCCAGAAAAAAGTCGATCTCAAACAAGCATAAATCCTCGGTTCGAAAGGTTCGGATTTCGAAAGGGAGAATTCTACTGCAAAAATTAATGCGACCTGAGTTCTGGCCGGCTTGGCTTTTTTACATCCCTTTGATTCCTTACATCGTATATCTTACAATCCGTCATAAGGGATTCGGAACGATATGTGCGGCTAATCCCGGGATCCCGTTCGGAGGTCTGGTGGGAGAGTCCAAGGAGGAAATATTAAAGAACTTGAATACTTCCCATGTTCTTAAATTCGTAAAAATACCTCGCCCGGAAATCGGTCATAACAAAACTTACGAACTCGCGGAAACCGCCGTTTCGAAAAAAGGATTCAAATTTCCTTATATACTCAAACCGGACGCCGGTCAAAGAGGCGCCGGCCTGAAATTGGCGCGCAATAAAGAGGAAGTATTAAGTTATTTGAAAACTACGGACGTGGATCTAATCGCGCAAGAATATCATCCAGGTCCGGAGGAAGCGGGGATCTTTTATTACCGCTTTCCGAACGAAGCCAAAGGAAGAATCCTATCG
Organism: Leptospira sanjuanensis; assembly: GCF_022267325.1. Lineage (NCBI taxonomy): Bacteria > Pseudomonadati > Spirochaetota > Leptospiria > Leptospirales > Leptospiraceae > Leptospira > Leptospira sanjuanensis. The sequence goes on along the minus strand of NZ_JAIZBG010000001.1, from coordinate 1,285,853 downwards.
ATTACGAAAAAGACCTTTCCGATCTTAGAAGGAAACGGAATTGAGACGATGGCAGAATTGATCCTCAAACATCCACGATTCCGATATCAATGGAAGGTCTTTTTCGAAAGACATCATCAGGAATGGAATCAAGTCCTTCCTCAAGGCAAAAGAAAGCGATTGGCCGAAGCGGGAAACCATTGTCAGGGAACGCTTTTTACGGATGGGACCTCGCTCATCACGGAAGAACTTACCGAAAAAATCGATCGAATTTCGCAAACGTTTTCCGGTTTTTACTTTGGAAGATACGACGTTCGCTATCGATCCGATTCCGAATTAAGAGCGGGCAAAGAATTCGGAATCGTAGAATTGAATGGAGTCACATCCGAATCCACAAACCTCTACGACCCTAAGTTTTCTCTCCTTCAAATGTATACGATCTTGTTTCATCAATGGAAACTTCTCTTTGAAATCGGCGCGGCAAATCGAAAACGAGGAATTCAAAAAGCAAGCTTATTGAGTATCGCGAAAGAAGTATTCCGTTTTTATTTCGGAAAACGCAAGGTCAACAAACGTTCCGACTAAAAAACGGAGAATTAAGATTCAAGAAGAAAAAATTCGAATTGTTTGTCGGAGCAAATTTAAGAATGAAAAAAAAGGTGCAGTAGCTCCTACAATGGTCCTAAATTTCGATCTCTTTGGATTTTCGAAGAAATTGAAAAGTGCAGGAGTTCCTACAATTTTAATTTTCGGAATAAGCCTTAAATGAAACCGTTTGTCGGAACAATTTAGGAAAGAGAAAAAGGATTGACTTCGACTTAAGAATCATTGTTGACCCGAAAATAAAAAGGTTTAAACGAATGATTTCAGAATACGCAGGAAAAAAGGATAACGGATTATGATCGAAAGAATTCTAAAAGTCGTATATTTTATGTTCGGTGACCCCAAAAAGAACTCACTGGAACATAGGCTTTTCAATACGGTCGCGTTCGTAAACGGGATATTGAATATCTTCGGCGCGTTTTCCTCCTTTTATCTCGAAAACTTTATGACGATTTTTCTATTGAATTTCGTTTCCGGAAGCCTGCTTACAGGGATGTATCTTCTATCCAGACTTAAGAACATATATTATTCCCTCTTTTGGCCGTTCAATCTTACCATTCTGATTTATCTTTCGTCGATGTGGTTTTTCAACGGTGGATCGATCGGCGGGAATCACTATTATTTCATACCGGCTCTCGTAATCGCTACGATCCTATTAAGAAACCATAATGTATGGATCGTTTATCTGGTTTATGCCGCAGCGACGGCGTTTTTATACGGTATGGAATATTTCAACCGTGAATTCATCAAAATGTATCCGAACGAAACGGAACGCTACCTGGACGCGGGCGGGAATTTTCTTTTCGTCCAAATACTTACTGGTTTGTTAATATTCATTCTAACGAGAAACTTAAATATCGAAAGGAAAAAATCCGATGCCTTACTACTAAACGTTCTCCCCGATACGGTAGCGGAAGAATTAAAAAGAAACGACTCGGTGGCGCCCGTGCGTTACGAAAGCGTAACCGTTCTTTTTACCGATATGGCTGGGTTCACCCAAATCGCGGAAACGATGACTCCCGAAGAATTGTTAAGCGAATTGGACTTATTCTTCCGTAAATTCGATTCCATTACAAAAAATCACCGAATGGAAAAAATAAAGACGATCGGAGACGCGTATATGGCCGCGGGAGGTTTACCGGTTCCTAACAAGACCCACTGCATAGACGCAGTGTTATGCGGCCTCGAATTTCAAAGATTTATGATTTCTAAAAAGATCGAACGAGAATCAAAGGGCTTACCCTACTGGGAACTTCGATTAGGAATTCATACCGGCTCGGTCGTAGCGGGAGTCGTAGGTACGGAAAAATTCGCTTACGATATATGGGGAGATACTGTAAACACTGCGAGCCGGATGGAGAGCTCGGGAATTCCGGGTGAAGTGAATATTTCCAGTCAGACCTATGAACTGATAAAGGACTTTTTTCATTGCGAATACAGGGGAAAAATTAAAGCGAAGAATAAGGGAGAGATCGATATGTATCTCGTAAAAAATATCCGAGAGGAGCTGCGTGATCCTCAAGACGAATTGAAGCCGAATCAGACGTTTCTTCGATTTTACGAGCAAGTTCACCGAGGAGAGTTCTCGGCTTGAGAAATACGCGAATACTTTCGATGACTTGCAGTCTCCTTGTTTTCTTTTGCGCAATCAGCTTATTCGTTGTTTCCGGCGTTTCGTGCAAAATTCCGGAAGATCTCCAGAAAAAATCGGATGAAAGTCTCCTTCAACTCAAAGAATCCGGCGCGGATCCTTCAGAGATGTATCTCGAATCCGGAAATCGTAAGTTGTATGGGGTAGCAAGCGGATGCAAAACAGAAAAACAGAATATTCTCATATTCATACATGGTTCGCCGGGGGGATGGCAAAACTATGCTTGGTATTTGGAAAACAAAAGTCTTTTGGAACGCTACTGCATTCTATCCTTGGATAGACCAGGCTTCGGCAAATCGGACCCAGGTATGGTCGTAGCAAATGTGGAAGAACAGGCGACTTTGATAGGAAACGCAATTCATGAATTTTTAAAATCGAATTCCATATCAGAAAAAAAGAATATAGTAATCGTCGGCCATTCTTATGGGGGACCGATCGCTGCAAAAATCGCTTCCGATCCGAAGAATCGTATCGATCTTCTGGTTTTACTTGCAGCTCCCTTAAGCGCCGAACACGAGGAAATTCAATGGTACAATCGGATTGCTGACTGGAGTTGGGTTAAGTTTTTTCTCCCCCGCGAAATTCGAAACAGTAACAACGAAATGTTACCACTTAGAGACCAGCTACGTTCATTAGAAGTCTTTTGGACAAAGATCTACTGTAAAATCATTTTGATTCATGGAAGAAAAGATTCGTTAGTTCCATTTAAAAATCTAGAATACTTCCAGACACATTTTTTGGAATCGCAACTGACAACGATCGCCTTAGCGGAAGAAGACCATTTTATACCTTGGACTCAAAAAAATCTGGTAGAAAAAGTTTTACTAGGAGCTGTAAAAAAATGAAAGGAGCCCTTTCAATCGTATACCCGAAAAACGGAAATACAAATGAAAGGGCAAAACCGAAATCAATCCCAACCGGAACTTATATCGACAGCATTGATCTCATCATATGTATTCGCAACTCTTAGCAACGACTTCAGTTCGTTCGCTGTCTGTAACAATTGGATTTTGCGTGCTGCACCGTCATTCAGCACTTGCTTGATTTGAGCACTGGAATGCATTTTGTATTCCTTCACGCCGTTCATATCCTCACATTTATAGAGGACGGAATCGCCAATTGAAACGGAACCGATTAAGTTTAGTTGATCGTCGCGATCGGATCCATATCGGTGACTTTCTCCCAATGCAGACGACACAAATCCGGAAGTAATTTTCATTTCGCACATTCGATCCACGGAACGCAACAAATCCTCTTTCCAGAGCGGAAGGTCAATGCTCCAGCCCACTTCAGAATATTTTTGATAGGGTAAATTGATTCCGCTTTCATCCCGAAGAGGTTCGTCTTCCGTTTCCGTTGCCGGATCGAGTTCTTCATCCCAATTCAAAAGAACCCTTTCCATCATCGTATTTTTGTTATATACTTTTTTCGATACGAACTCTTTCGCGATTCCGTTCTCCAATGTTGCTTTAAACAGTTCGCCCACTTGCGGGTTGTAATGAAGAGCATATGCGATTTGATGCTGACTTGCATCGAAATTCGACCATGCGTCCTCTCCTGCAAGTCGGTTCGGATCGGAGTTGATCCACATTACTTTTTTCGTTTGTTGATCGATGATATAATTCATATTACCCTCACTTTGTATTTTACCGCAACATACGCGGGTGTTGTTTCGTTCCCGGTTCGCGGAGAACCGTTCGTCCCATCGTTGGCTGGATCGCCGATAACGATCGCAGCGGCGGCGAACGAGGTCCCTCCTGCTGGATATGTACTACCGCCGACGATTCCTTGTGCGGATGGCGGCGAATGTCGGTGCCCTTGAAATTGGTCCTGCCCCTCGAAACCAAGCACGCCACCGTTATAATTACCGTTTACCGCCTTCGCTCTGCTTCCATGCACGCCGGCGCCTCTCGCAAAAATACCTCTCCGATCCGGAAGATTGTATGTTGTTGATCCGTCTCCAAAACCATATTCAACATTCGTGATCATTTCTCCCGTTTGCGAAGAAGTAAGATCGATGATTGAACCGGTAGAAGTTGCAGAAATCTGAAAGTCATTCGCGGTAGGATTACGAACATAATACTTCGTAAGTGCCGTAACTCCGCCTCCCGTAAATGAAAACTTTATAAGTTCTCCTTCGACGCACCCATGATTGGTCGAATTGATTCGGTCAGTGGCCGGAACAATTCCTGTCACATTTTTTCGAACTAAATCCCAAAGCGCCGAAAACGCCGTTCTGGAAATCGCTTGAGCATTTGCCTCTTTAAAGTTAGAAATGGCGGCTATATTTAAACTGTCCTCAATGATTCCACCTAACGGAACTTGCATTGCGGCAAAGCTTGCTTCTAACTGGTCAATGCGATCCTTCAAATACTGATCATTCTCATATTGACGATCCACTTCTTCGTCGATGAGATCCCCGTCGGCCGGAGTGCTTTTGTTCCACGTCCTAGTTTTTGTCGGATTAAATACGGCCATGAACTCCTCCCACAACCTTTTTGAATGAGTCTTTAGTGATAAAGCGTTGAAACAAATAATACAATCTGAATCGTTCTCTATTTTTTTCTCTTAAAAAGGAACCCGTTCTCTTAAGAGATTTGATAAAAATTAACTCAGCCTTATGTAATAAAACGAACATCAGACCACCCTCACTTTATATCTTACTGCAACGTAGGCAGGAGTTGTTTCGTTTCCGGCTCGCGGCGTTCCATTAGACCCATCGGATGTAGGATTACCAATAGCAACCGAGCCGCTACCAACCTGAGACGTACCGGGACCACCCCAAGCATCCGGATGTATAAGATCTGCAGAAACGCCGCTTACCGAATGCCTATGGCCCTGCATCTGATCCTGTCCTTCTGTCCCGACAATACCCGCATCGTAATTTCCACCAACCGCCTTTGCTCGGCTTCCATGCACGCCGGCGCCTCGAGCAAAAATCCCTCTTCGATCCGGAAGATTGTATGTTGTCGAACCGTCTCCGAAGCCATATTCAACATTCGTGATCATATCTCCGGTTTGAGAAGAAGTCAAATCGATGATCGAACTCGTAGGAGTTGCAGAAATCTGAAAGTCATTCGCGGTAGGGTTACGAACATAATATTTCGTAAGCGCAGTAACTCCACCTCCCGTAAAGGAAAACTTCACAAGTTGACCTTCGATACATCCATGATTTGTCGAATTGATCCGATCTGTGGCAGGAACGATTCCGGTGATTACGCGATGAACGGAATCCCACAACGTCACAAAGGAAGTTCTTAAAATTGCCTGAGCGTTCGCGTCCTTAAAGTTCGAAGCGGGCGCAAGATTTAAGCTATCTTCAATGATGCTTCCGATCGGGATCAGAAAATTCATTAAATTCGAGTCGGTTGTATCGATTCGATCTTTTAAATACTGGAAATTCTCGTATTGACGATCAAACTCGTCGTCAATCAGATCTCCGTCGGCGGGAGTATTTTTACTCCAGGTTCTTGTTTTTACAGGATTAAACACTGCCATCTTCGCTCCTCACTTCCTGTTCCAATATGATAAACTTCTCATATACTTTAAACGGCTGATCTACAAATTTTTTTAGCCTGTCCCGGACCGGTTTTAAATCCTCGTCTCGAGTAAATTCCGAATCCAATCCTGACCCGCTTTTTTTATAGCCTTTTCGATCGCAGTATTCCAAAAGGCTCTGGTGCGTTTTGAATAAAGCGATCGGAAGCAATTCAATTCTGAATTTTCCGGTTCCCGCAAACTCTACGTTCGTTTCTCTCGCGAGTATTTGAATCACTGAAATTCCTCCTTTATTATAAAATCATAAACTATCAGATGATCTTTTTCCTTGGAAGGGAAGGTTTTCAGATAGAGAAGATTCCCATCCTCGTCAAAAAGACCGATTTCGTTGATATTACACCCGATCGCTTCTCCTTGTTTTAATGTCGATTGGAAGAAACGGTTTCCCTCGCTATCGTAACGGATATCGATCAGCTTTCGATACGCTTCATTTTGCAATCCAAGGTCACCGATCTGCGGAGCTCTCGGAACTCCGTTCGTTAGTCCTCCGGTTCCGAATGCGATTTCATAAGGACGAATTCGAACTTTTTCTCCTGACAAAAGGGTAAAACCGTTCATCGACCAACTCCCATCCAAGAGCGGAGTTCGGAGTGAAACTCCATAAAGCCTTCCGGCCAACGTGGACATTTCGAATCGATATCGAATGATCGCCTTAACCCCGCCTGCGCGAATCTGAGCCATCGCCTTATTAAACTCGGGCGCCACCACGACCGAATCCACCAAACCGGAAAAAACCACTTCGATCGTTGCGGGACGTTTCGTACTTCCGGAAAGAGGATATTCTCCGTTCAAGGTGAGCAACGCATCCAAAAGCATGGGCTCCCCTCCGTAACAGAGTTCCTTTATTTCATATAACGTTCCCATACCGGCGAGAATCTGAGATCCGATTTCGTTCATCGAATGAATGTCGCCTTTCGATTTCCGTTTCTGTCTTGCGATGGAAAGAAAAATCTTATATTTAAAATCATCCATCCCGTCTCTCGGTTGTTTCAGATTCTTCCCTATCAAATCCAAGACGGCTCCGCTCTGTGTTCGAAAATCCGCAACACTTTGAATCGAGTCCAAAACGGAGCGTACTTCGTTTAACAATTCAAGATCGACTTCCCATTTTTTTCCGATCTGCGAATCGGGTGTCCTCGTAAAAAGCGAAAGCGGATATTTTTGTAATACGGAATCCAAATCGGTGGAATTCATACGAAGTTCACCTGAATGTTTGCGGTAATCAGTTTGGCTCTTTGGCGACTGTTGATTGATAATTCGTCCAAGTTTGCAGGCGAAGAAGAACCCACCTTTACAGTCATCGCCTTAATTCCTAAAACTTTAACGGACTCGTATTCGCTAAGTCCGCTTTGAGCCGCGATCAACTTCCATGCGAACACATCCGCACCCGTACCGTCCCCTTTATAGGATGTGGAAACGGAACCGATCGTATCCACGCCTCCGATCACTTTGATACAATTCGTTTTTACGATGGTTTCAGAACCGGATACCCATTGCGCTAAGTCTCGTGCTATATCGATCTTAACAAAAAGAGTAACATCTGCGGGACGATTGAAATAGTACGTTCTCGGAACTCCCTTGCTATCGATCACAGTTCCGTTTTGCGATCCGTAGGATTCGATACCGCCCGGCCAATTTCGCAAACAAGTCTCCGCGATCTCCTGCGGAGTGCCTCCTTCGATCACGGCTTCCATAGAATGAGGAGGTCTTCCGTCTACGTCCACGAAATCGGTGTTGTTCTCGTAGACGACTGCGGCTAAAACCGAATCGATTTGGTTCAAAACGCTTTGTACGTTTGCTGCAGAAGAACCGCCGTTGACTCCGTCGTTCATAAAACGATTCAGATATTCGATATCCGTCTCGATCGATCTTCCTCCGGTTGCCGGTTCCGGATTCGTAACAGAATCGACTCCCGCAATCGCCGTTGAAATCGTATTGATCGTGTTAGGCGGAACATTCGCGGTGATTCCGTATTCCAAATTCAAAGCCTGCGCGTTGAGCGTCACAAAACCTCCGGCGATCGTTCCGGATTGAATCGTAATGAATTGCAATCCGTTTCCCGTTTGGCAGATCGTTCCGATGTCCACAAAGGAGCCGTTCACCCCGGAAAAATTTAATGCGACAATGGAACGTTTTGCCGGTTGTCTTTCTCCTCCCAAAGGATTCAACACTCGATCCAAAGAGACTCCGGTCGCTGTATGGGCGAAATTCGAATAAAAGACGGATTCCGCAAGTTGATGAATCGCGTCGAGTTCGTCCGCGAGAATTCTCATTCGAATTCCGTCTTCGCTCAGAATCGAAAGATCGATGTCCTGCCCCAACGCGGTTCTGTATTTTTCTTCCAAATCCGAAAGAATTTCGTCCTTTGACTTTCGAATAAAACCTTGTTCCGTTACTCCGGCCATTATATCTCCTCCGTTACGTTCCCATAAATGGTATTTGCAGAAAATCGAATATAGATCCCCCTGCTTTTTCCTTCGGTTTCGACGACCTCGATGTTTTCCAAAGATACGGTTTCCGCATCTTTAAGAATGATTCTTCTGATTTCAAACAGAACTCGGTCCTTCGAAACCTTCGCCGAAAAGATAGTAAACCAATCGATTCCGCTTAATGTATCATACGCGGATTCTCCCAAAGACAGAAGAATCGCGTGTTTGATCCTTTGTGAATAATAATCCAATCCGTCCAAAACGATCGGACGTCCTTGTTCTCGAACAACGTCCCCGTTCTCTATCTTTAAACCTTTCATCCTATCTTCACCTTTTGAGAAAGAATTTGATCAACCTCCGCCTTACGCGCGTTTAACGACGATACAACCGAAGGGGACAAAGCGGCAGGAGAACCCGGAACGGTATTTGCGGTAAACGAAGACGCATTGTTGATAAAAACGTCCAGGATCGTACGCATCAGATCGGCTAACGTTTCCCCTAAAACCGCCGATTCGGAAAGATCGACGGAGCCGCCTCTGATCTTAATCCGATCCTCGTCAAGTTGAATGAGAGAGTTTCCTTGTTTATTTCCGATGAGCAAACCGGATTCGCCAGCAGTTGTCGCAGGACTCTCGGCTTCTCCTTTGTATCCTGAGACGACGCACGCGCTTTGCAGATCGAATAAGGAATCCGAAACCACGGAACTCACTCCTCGAACAGCGTCGCCGATATCGTGCGTAGAAAAGGAAACCCAAACTTTATCTCCCCGTTTGTAATCGGGTTTGATGAAAAAATCCCCGGCCCACAATGTTCCAACGCGGACATTGGAAAGAATCGGAAACGCCTTTTCTTCTCCGCTTCCGTCCTTTTGTTTAAAAGGAAGTTTTACGTTAGCCGTCATTTGACTCGCATTAAACGAATCGATGATTCCAGGCAATCCGACTTGAGCCCGCGAAAGCGATTTCTGCATCGCCGCGAGAATGACTTCGTCCAAATTCATAACGGCATCACCTCCAGTTCGGAATAATTCTCCGTCTGAAACGTGGAAAAAACGTGTTTTCCTTTTTCGATCCTGCAGTCGCCGTTCAACCCGCCTCCTTTCACCGAGACGATTACGTTCTTCTTGAACTGATGCCGAAACAGACTTTTGATCTTCCAGGTTTTTTGACCTTTTTCCGGAACACCGATCAAGCCGGAAGATTCGTCCAAAAAGATCCGACTCGACTTCTTATCCGGACTCAAAGAATCGATGTATAAAAAACCGTCCTGAAACCAGTATTGAGACTTTGTCAGTTTACAAAATTTCTGAATGCAATCGCCTAACGAAACATTGGCGCTGAAGTTCACGATTTTATTTTCCCCTAAAGTGATTCTCCCCGGCTTAAGATTCCCTTGCTTTACTATATCAAGGATCACGGTCATCGCCGGAAGATTACTGTAGGTTTTCATAATATACGAACTCACCCAAGAGGCGGCGTTCGCGCTGATTTTGAACTCCAAAATTTTGTTCGTTTCTTCTTGTTTGAATTGCGGACGAATCACTTCTCCGTTTGCGACGACTCCATATTCGTCCTTATATCCCGCGCTTAAGGACGCGCCGGGATATTGAAAACCGCTTCCCTTCGATTTCGCTCCAACCAGATTCATCGTATCTTCGTTCACATTATAGATCCTTACCGTCGTTAAATTCATAGGACCGATCTCCGTTTCGAACTCGATGTCAAAAGGCGGATACGTGAATTCCTTCCCTACTCCGTTTCGCGGAAGAATTTCCAGGGAAACAACGCGGCCGAACAATTTCGGATTTCCGATCATACTTCGCCCTCCAGATAAATTTGCACTCTGCCGCCGAACGTTTTCGCATTCACGGGGATATCCGTATACTCGTCCCGATACAAATCGTCCAGATCCAAAGGTTTCAAAAGAATCGAAAGCGGAAAGTCGTCGACCACGACGTGATTCAACGGAACGCCGTAAACGAGTATCGAGGAAAATAATTCTTTGCCGTCCTGATTCCGCACAAGAACGGTAAAAAAGTCTCCGTTCTCGTTATATGCGAATTCGAAATCGTATTCTTTCGATCCGATCTCGTACGTATTGGAGATCGGAAAGGTTTCGCTTTCAATCGGTAAATATTTGAATATTGTCATATACTAAACTACCTTACTTTTTGGGAGCTCCCTTTTTTTCCACCTTCGTCGGATTCTTTCTGCCGCCCGAAGGAACCTTTTTGATTTCCCTTGTTTTCGCTTCCGCGACCAGAATGGGAACGATCGAAAGAGAAACCGTAACGTCCTTTCCCGTTTCCTTAACTTCTGAAAAAGACACGTCTCCTAAAAGAAGATTCGGGATTTCATCGATCGATCTTCCCAAATAACGTCGATCCGGATCGTCCGGTTCTACGAAACGGAAGGAAGCAGGCAGCATGGAAAGAATTCGATTTATGATTCCTCCCGTTTCGTATCCGAGCATCGTAAGAAACGTTCCTTCCGTCTGCCAACGGATCAGAGTTTCCAATTTTCGATCGACGGTTATATTCGATAAAGTGAATGCGTTTACGGAAGAGGATAATATTGCGCGCAATGAAATCCCTCTTTTTCCCGGGATCACATGATCCGTTATGGAAGCTTTTCCTTTTTCCCTTTCGACCGGATGCCCCGTGATTTCCGCAGGATACGTATATTGAATATCCATCGACACATTCATTTCCACCTCTGTGTCGCCGTCCGTGAACGCAATGGTGTCTCTTCCCGTTACGATTCCCATTATCCTACCTCCGGAGAAAGTCCCGATGCGAGACCGATCTTCAACGCGATCTTATCCAATTCCTTTTCCAAATACGATGCGAACACGGCCGCGTCTTCTTTTCTGGTTGCGGAACCTAACACTACATTGGCGATATTTACCGAAATACCTCCGCCTTTGTTCGGCTTAGAACCTCCCAAAATACCCAAGTCCTTTACGGCTACCAGGTTGTCGTCCGGATGAAACTTTACGACCTTTCCCTGTTTGGTGATAATCGCGTCCTCGACGGTTTCCACCTTATCGGTTTTTACCGAAGCGACTCCGAAGATTTTCAAGAGGTCGCCGGGAATCATTCCCTTTAAAGCCTCTTTGATCTTGGGACCGAGGTTTTTGAAAAACTTCACGATCGTATCCGGCAATCCTTGAAACCAAAGCGCCAAATCGTTAAACATTTTCTTAATATTGTTAAAAGGGCCAAGAAACCCGCCGATTACCGACTTGCCTCCGTTCATCCATTTGAAAAGATCGCGGATTACAAGAATCAAACCGGCGACGACGATTCCGACAGCGGCTCCGATCGCGATATAAGGAATCCAAGGTGCGATTGCAATCCATCCCGCCGAAGCCATTGCGAACAATGCGGGTACCATCCCGCTCAACGTAATTCCCGAAGTGACGATCATCTTAACGGCAATGGCTCCTAATACCCCGGCAAGAATACTTCCGAAAACGATCACTTTTTCCTTTAGTTCTTCGATTCCTTCCGCGTTTTCCGTATAATAATCGTATAAATCCGAAAAGTAGTTCATTGCAGGATTGAGGGCATCCAACATTAGAGTTCCGAATTTGCTTTTTAAATCTTCGATTCGATTGCTGAATCGGTCTACCACCGCCGAAGTGGTTTTTACGTGCGCTCCATAAGCATCTTGTAATTTACTATTTTCATTGAGCGCGCCGGTGATCAACTTCTCCCTCGCGAGACGTTTGTCGATCGCGGACATCCCCGATTCGTTGATTCGTTTAAATTCTTCCGAATAACTTGAAAATAAATCGCCGTTATTCCGCAGAAACTCGTCGCTTCCTTCTTCGATCGCCTCGTATGCTTGTTGCATGGACGAAGACAATTCGCTTCCGCTGAGTCTGGACGCTTTTTGTAATCCGGAAAGATTGCGAGTGATAAAATCCACGGAAGCGCCCGCTTTGATCGCTTCATTTGCGGCCGAGTTCAGTTGCTGTTGTGTTGCAAGTCCTTTCGAGGTTTGAATGGTCTTGTCGATCGAAGCCTGCAGTTTTCCGAATCCTTCTCCGCCCGAGAGGCTTTTCAAAATCTCTCTCTGCTTTTCCAATGCGATTCCCGCTTCCCAAGCCGGAGCGATCACGCTTTTAAAAGCGGTCATTCCGATTTGAGCGAGATTTTTTAAGGCGCCGGAAAGAAGTGCGGAAGTTCTGGCCGCTGCATTCAATTGAAAGTCCAGCTTAGCGATGTCTCTTTGTGTAAATCCCGCAGCCTTTGCCACGTCGAAGAATTGTTTTTCCAAAGCGGCGTTTCCCTTCGCCTTCGAATACAAACTCGTCAAACTGGATTCACTCGTTTTCAGACGGTCCGCAAGCTGCGATAAAGGTGTGGAGAACTTTCCGATTGAATCGGCGATCGATCCGCCGAATTCCCGCATTGCCGTAGCTCCCGCTTTTGAAAACAATTGGAATGAATCCGAAAAATCCAGAAGACGTCCGCGCAAATCGTCGAGTTCCTTTTGGATTTCCGACATAGAATCGTCCGCGTCTATTTTAATCGTAATATTTATCTCTCGAGCCGCCATACTTCCTTCTCTTATCTATGTTATCTTCAAAATCCGTTCGATTCAATGACCGGAGCCTTGAATCAGCTTGGCTAAAAATTTCAGTTCTTCCGCCTTTTCTTCCGCTTCTCTTCTTTTCCGTCGATCCACCACTTCCATCATCTTCATGTAAAGAACGGTGGACGCATTCTCGAGTTCCTTACTCGTAAAATGCGCCGCACCGAGGATGAAGGGTTGCCAGAAGAAGAGTTCTCGATCCACTTCTTCGTCGATCCACTTCATCCATTCTTCGACGGAAGGCGCTTCCCCTAAATTCGGGAATCGGTTATTCCAACTCCCACTTAAGAAATCGATTCGCTACGTGCAGCCATACCTCCACATGATTCGGTTCGATTACGTCTAACGTAGGTTCGAAGCCGTGGTCGATAGGCTTTACGCAAAACTTAAAGAACTTGTCCATCAGTTTATCCTGATTGAGTCCTTCGGTCAGAGAGATCGATTCCTGTCTCCAACGCAGAGCTTTTCGATTTCCCGGATGCTGAAGCTTGTATCTTCTTCCGTCCACGAAATGAATCTGCGCGACCTTTGCGTCGTCGTCGATCGTCTCTAAAATCGGCTCGGACGGAACGGAATTCTCCGCGTCTTGGGAAGAATGTTTTGCAAACTTCTTCTCCGTTTTCGTCAGTTCCTGGTTCGCGTTATCCGTCATCATGCGGTCAACACTCCTTTATAATCGGGAAGAAGAAAGACCCAAGCGCGATCCTTGTATTCTTTTCCCTTTTCGATGTTGGGTCTTTCCCAAACTCTTCCTTGTGCTGAAAAGCCGAGCATCCCCCCGTCGCTTTTATCCTTGATCGTGAACACACACGGAAGCCGACCTTCACCAAGAGTATAGAAGTATTCGTTCTCGGGAGAATCGCCCATAAGGGTCAGAGTCAACTTTACTCTTCCGTCATATACTTCGGAGATGTTCCAATCTCCTTTGATGCCGACTTGTGAAAGGATGTATTCCTTTGTAACGGGTTCGATTTTAAAGAACCCGTCCGCTTGACTTAAGCCGCTTACGTCTCTGCCGTTGCAGCTAACGTTTAATTTTTTTGGATCCCAAATACCGCTCATTTCCAATGCTCCTTAGGTTAATTCCCCGTCGATATCGACTTCGTTGATCGCTCCTCTCAAGCGACAAGAGAATGTGATGTTCGGAAGAATCCGATTATTTCTGTCGTTCGTCGGAATCTCGTCGATCGATGCGGGAAGATTAATCTTGTATTGATAGTCTCCGAGATCGGAACGGGTTTTATCCGCTTCGGTTTCGACGGAAGCGATGATTCCCTGAACGCCCGCCTGGACGAATACTTCGCGCATTTTCGATTCGATCATCTGAATCCCCTGCATCGTATAAGGAACGACGTCCGAATTGAGAAAGAGGGCCGTGATGTTTTCTTTCAAACGCGCCTTCAGCCAGGAACGATTCTCCACAACATCGGCGTAAACTTTTGCCGTGGAAATTCCCGGATAAGGAACCTGCTTTCCGCCGAAATCAACGATCAAATTGCCGTTGTCCGCAAATACGGAGTTCATCTGAGAATTCGTGTAACCCGAGTTCTCGACGCCGTCGAGCGGCAGATAAGCGTAGTTATACGAGCCGACTCTGCGAGGAGCGGAGTTGCCGACCCAAGCGGCTTCCGGGAAAGAATCCGGATTCTTATGAAGAGTCAGATATTCCCAGATGGAATTTCTTCCCGTAAGCGCGGTAAGATCGCTCGTGCAGGCAAAGAACATCTTTTCGATGGATGCAAGATAGTCGCCTAACGCGTGTATTTCGCCCTTATCGTGAGTGGTCGCCGTAGTTTTGAACCAAGCGTCCTTTCCGCTGTCGCGCAATGCCGCGATCTCCGTAGGGGCATTCGCCCAAGACGTAAGAAGGAACACCGCAACGGTTTTCGGTCTCGGAGTTTGTCTGAAAACCTTTGTAGCGTGAACGTATTCCTTATCGGAAGAGGTAAAACCCAATTCCAAAAGATCGTCCGCGCTCGTGATTTCCATGTATCGTTCGTAAGCGAGCGGAGCTTGCGCGAAGGCTGAAACGACTCCGCTGCCTGCATCCGCCGTTTCGATCACATCCACGATCTTTGTCGCTCCTGCAATATTGGAAACCGCTTCCGCTGCGAGTTTGATCTGATGCGCGGTCGAAGTCGCGACGCCGCCCGCATCCGTTGCAACGTTAACCGTAACAACATACGGATCGTTGACGGTTCCGGTTCCGGCGCGAACGACGCTTAGTGCCGTGTTGTTTCCGGCGACTACGTATTTCACTTGGATATAAACAACTCCCGGAGTTGCGGATTTCCAAATGAGACCGCTGGAATTACTTGAAACTTGTAAGAAATAGGTTGGAGCCTTGATTCCTAGAATCAAGGGTAACCCAAATCCCATTTGAGAAACCGGAGTATTTCTAAGAAATAGATTGATACTGATCGGCTCTATTTTAGAGACTGTTTGTGCGCTCATGCTTCCTCCTGATATTCAACCGTTGGTGCGCTTGCGGTCGATTCGCCTTGCTTTTCGCTGTACTTTCTTAATTTAAAAATGATGTCGAAGCTCGTTCTATACTCGTACGTCAAGCTCGCGGTTAAAACGGTTTGATCCTGAATCTTCGGAGAGATCAAAACCGGAATGATCGAAAACGATTCGCATTCGATCATTCCTTCTTTCGAATCGAACCAACTCATCGCCTTTTCCGAAAGCTCCCAACAACTCGTGATCGAAGAATCGTGCAGAAATTTAACGTTAAGCGAAATTGATTGAGTAATCCGCGAAGTTTCCTTATAATGCGCAGAATCGACCGATTCGATCCGTCTCGACGCGCTGCCGAAAGAATCCTGATTCAATTCTAAAATTTTATAAACTCCGTACGGATAAGAAGAAGGAAGAGAAGTTTGATCGGCGAGAATCATAGGGATCGGTGGATCGGGTTTTTTGATCTCCTCGATCATCTTGTCCATCGCCGATTGAATGGATTCAAAATTCATGATGCGGTGAGTTTACGACAAGAGTTCCGACAAATCTACGTCGCGATTGCACGTCATAGGACGGGATTTCCACCCGAAATGGAAAAATAAAGGGCGCACTTCAAGAAGCCGATTCGGTTAAGAAACGATTCCGGAGCGCGGCTTTTAAAAGACGAAAGAGATCAATGAAAGAAAAGAATGGAAAGCAAGAACAGGTTAGGACAACGGATTTCAATCCGGCGCAACCGAGCCTATCGAAAAAATCAGTCGCGGCGGCCCATCTCAAAAGTAAAATCAAGCGGTTTCTTAAAAGAATCGATTGGTCGGAACAAATGATGACTTCAAGTCTGCGATTTTCGAAATAGAGGACGTCGACAAAATGCGTTCTTTTCAGATGATTATTTTTAAAATCGAAAGAGGAATAAGAACGTTCTTTCTTCTTTCGAAGGCGGATTCTTTGGGTACATTTAAAACATTTCCCGAAACGGGGAAATACGTTGTAGCTCCTACAAAACCGTATGTTTCAATCTATTTGGATTTTCAAGGAAGGGATTGAAAAAGCAGGAGTTCCCACAGTTTTTGATTTTGGGACAAGTTCTTGCTGAATCGAATCCATTCTCGCAGAAATCTTAGTTCTATCGCATTTCGCGGTTAGGCAGCAGCTTACAATTTATCAAAACGTCTTTCGAACAAACAACATTGCAATCAATTCAACTCTTCGGTTTCTACGAAATGGCTCCGAAAGAATTCCTCCACTCCGGTTCTGGAATACAAAATGCTACCGTCCGTCAATCTCCAGAATTTACCGAGCAAACCCTCTCTTCTGTAATCCCCTACTCTTCGAATCGTACGTTTCAACAACGCGGCAACTTCTTTCGGAGTCATCGTATCGTTCGGATCTTTCGGAACCGCGGGATCCGCCCGAAATTCCTTCGACGTCGAACCCGATTTGAATTCGTTTTTGCCCGCATTGCGGAAAAGAGAACCTTCCTGTGCAAATCCAACAACCGCCTGCGTTTCGTTTCCGCGATACGCTCCCCGGTTCGAGTTTTTTCTTTTTTGAATCATGAGCCTAACGACAAAGCACATTCGTTTTTGTCAAGCCCGAGGGCATATTCAAAAGTTTGCATTCCTTTGCGCCGCGAAGGGAAGCATTTCGTGCGGTCCGAAACATTTTCCGATCTTGAAGCGTCTAAAAATTCTTCCGAAAGGATTTTTTGTCCGAGGGTGACGTTACGATAATAACACGGAAATACGATGAACAAGGGCAGTTCGATTCTTTTCAAAAAATGAGAATCGGACTAAGATACGAGTTGTCGATTCGAACCGTCTCGAAAAGCGAAATGCGATCGAGAGAAAAGCGGACAGACGGAACGTCCGGAACAAAGGAGAAATACAATGGCAAACATCATAAAAAGAGATCGCGTACGAATCCGTTTTCTCTGCGATCAAGTTGGAGAATTGAAATCAAAAGGTTTGAACGTCCGAACGGTTTTCGATCAGTGTTGGGATAAGATTCCGAACACTATGATTCAAAAACTCAACGCGGAAGAATTGCTCGTTTACATGCAAAGACATCTGCTTCCGACCGAAGTCGCATTATTATTGGCGACAAAAAACGAGGAACAGTATAAAAGCAAAACGGCGTAACGTTTCCTCGGATTAGAACAGGTTCATTTGATTTTTAATAGCGGAATTGCAAACGACGGAATTTTAGATAAAGCGTATTAAGCTACGAAGACTCTTTGGACAAAAAAAATCCCGAATCGGAAACCGACCCGGGATTTTAAACATTCAAATTTTTGAATGTTTTTTAGTCTTCTTGGTTTTGAAGCGAGAATCTTCCGATTTGAAGAACCGTGTAACGCGTTTCGGCCCCGGTCAGGTTCAATACGGCCGAATCTCCGACCTTCTTTCCAAGAAGCGACTTAGCAAGCGGAGATTGGTAACTGATGATATGTTTTTCCGTATCCGCATCCCAAGCGCCTAAGATGGAATAGGCGACCGACTCTCCCGTCGACTCGTTCTTGAGTTTCGCGGTAACTCCGATATTGATCTTGTCCGTTTTGACGTTGGTAAGATCCAGAATGATCGCGCTTTTGATTTCCGCTTCCAGACGTTTGATCGCCGCTTGCAGCTGAACTTGTTTTTCCATTGCGGCTTTGTATTCCGCGTTTTCCCGCAAGTCCCCTCTTTCCTGAGCCTCTCCGATATCCTTGGAGTTCTCCGGCATTTCTACGTTGAGAAGATGTTCGAATTCTTCCTTTTTGCGGTTGAGCGCCTTTCTCGTAACGAGAATCGCTCCTTCCGGAATGCGGTTGAGAATATCGTCGTCCTCTTCTTCATCGTCTTCGTCTTCGTCCCAAGCGATATCGGGCTTCAACTCGACGATCAAAGAATATAGACGTTCTTTTTCCAAATCCGTAAAATAAGGAACTTCTTTGTAAAGCGCGTAGAGTTTGCGGATGTATTCCGAATCTCCCGCGTTGATCGCCTCGCGAAGAACTTCGTCGTCGTTTCCGTGAAGAATTTCCTTACATGCGTTTTTGAGTTTGGTTCCTTTGTCCTCGATCTTAGCGAGAGGTTTGAATAAACGGAACACTTTCAGAATGAGTTCGAGACGTTCTTCCGGTTTGGAAGATACGAGCCATTCCCCTTCCCAAGTCTTGGTGAGAATGGATTTCGCGACCCAGATGAATACTTCGGGGGCCTCTTTCGCTCTCATACCCGCCGATTTGATAAACGCATTGAGAAGATCGAATTTTCCTTCTTCTTCCAAAATGGAGAATACGTATTTGTTCACTTTGATCGGAACCTCGAAAAGGATTCCGGTCAACACTTCTTCCGCGTTCGGTGCGTGCTTGCGCAACAAGTTCACGTATCCTTTTTTGATTTCCACGTTTCCGATCTTTGTGGAAATTTCGGTCAACGTCGATACGGGAAGAGATTTGATGAGTTCCGCGATTTTTTGCTCGGTAAGATGTCTCGGAATTTCCTCGTCTCCGAGTTCTTCCGACGCTGCTTGCAAATACAAGAACGCAACGATCTTGCGGACCGGATCCGCCGCTTCTTCCTCTTCGTAATAGAAATGGTTGAAGGCTTCGATCGCACCCTCCGCATCCTCTCGGTTGTCCAACGCTTCCATCGCGATATCGAGTTTTTTGTTCGAATCCGTCTGGTGCGTGAATTTTTCGGATAACTCTTCCGACAAAGAAATCGCTTTTTCGCGATATACGAGTTCGTCCTTTTTCTTCGGATCGAAACCGATGTTCGGTTCTTTTTTGATTACGTTCTTGGCTTTGTTCCACCACTTGGACCACTCGGCCAAAGGAAGAAATTTTCCGGAAACTTCGGACTTGATATCGGCGGTCAACATTCTGTTGTCGAAGGAGGTAAGAAGTTCCTTGAAGAAGTCCGGGATGTTGTTCTTGAAAAGATCCACGATCTCTTCTTTGTTTTCGTAGAACTTCACCCAGATATGATCTTTTTTCAGAGGTTTTAAGCTGGTGATCGCCATCTGGATCGAAAGTTTATGATCCTTTTTGTCCTTGAAGTCCACAAAAATGGAATCTCCGTTAGGCGAAATCGAAGTGATCTTTCCCACTCCCCAGTTTCTGTGAAGAACGTAGTTGTTCGTGTCGAACACGATGTTTCTTTCGAAGTTCGCGATACAAACCTTGATCGGCTTTCTGTTGTTTCCGATCTCGGACATCTTGAGAAAGTCTTCCAAAAGGGAATGATTCGCATACTTCGCTTTATACGCACGGATGAGTTCGTTTCTTGCTTTGTTGGAAGAAGCCTCGTGTTCGAGAATCTTCTTTAACAAGTAGATGACCTTCTCCCAATCTTCGAGTTGTTTGTAAGGTTCTACGATCGGATAGAGATAACCGACAAGTCTGGTTCTTTCTCTGTGACCCAACATGATTCTTTCGATTCTTTCAAAAAACTGAAGATCCTCGTGGTTGTTGGTGACGATGATCGGCCAGATTTCCTCAAGCTGAACATAGTCTTTCGTTTTTGCAAACGTCTCGATCGCTTGTTTGAGATAGGTGATCGCTCTTTCTTTATTTTCTTCTAATATGGAAAGCGCGTATTTTTTGAGGATCTCGGGATTTTTACGGTCGTGCTTAGCGAGTTTTTCCAGCACGACTTTGAGTTCTTTGTTCTTCTTTAATTTTTCAAGAGCCTCGGCCTTGTATTTAAGCGCGAGTCTTTGATCCCCGTATTTCAGGATCTGATCGGTAATGTGTTCGATGATCGCCCACTTCCCCGCTACTTTAAAAGATTCTAATAGGTTTTTTAATAAACCGGAGTCGCTGATCTCTCCTCTTTCGAGGGAAAGAATTCCGAGTAGATAACGAGCAGAGATGCTGTCTTCGTGTTCCCCAAGATACTCTTCTATTTTTTGTTTCGCTTCGTCTATTTTTCCGGCTGATTTGTAAAATTCGATGAGATCGTCAAAAATTTTAAATTTGGATGCAGGAATGGAGTTCGCATCGGTGCGAACATAGATTTCTTCGTTGAAAAGAGATGTCAGCTTATCCAGATCGCTGGCCGGTCTGGATTCCGTAGTTGCTGATATTTCGTTAGACATAGGATACTCCACCGATTGAGTCTCGGCTTGATAGAAAATTGGGACGTTTGGGGTTAAATTCCTCTCTGACAGCCCTGTATTTATCAATTATAGCCAAGTTGGCTTATCCGTAAACCAGAATTTAGAGAGAGGGGGATTTCCCGGCAAAGCCGTCGTTTCGGCCTTACCGAGCGCGGAAGAAACGGGATTTAGAACATCCCGTTGATCAAAGATTTTACTTGTTCGCTCCTGCTCCGCCGCCGCATTCTTTTTCGACTTTGGTCTTGAGCATCTTATCCAATTTGTGCTTCGTCTTGCAATCGTCGTCGTCGAAATCGATGGAAGCTCCGTCGAAGTGAACTTCGAACACGTCCGAAAGAACTCTAAGTTCGTCGAAGAAAACGTAAACCGTTTCACCGCTCGTATCGGGGCGGGAACGAATTTTAAACTGTTTGAAGACGATGGTCTTTACTTGCGGATATGAATTCACGTCCTGAGGAACTCCCTGAGGAATATGAACGGTGAGAGGTCTCCATCCGATAAAGTCGATCGATCCGAACTGAAGGATATGCGTGTCGCCTTTCCAGTCTTCGATCCAACCTTCGAGGTTGTATTCGTTTCCTCTTCCGCAAACCCAAACCGAGATCGCCTTGCTCACACCCGGAAATTCCACTCCGTAAATTTTCGAAACCTTTCTTTGGTTGTTGGAATCCAAATACGCTTTGGTGCGAAGAACTTCGTATTCCGGAACTCGAGGAGGACGAATCGTTACCGAGTTGTCTCCCGGATACGTGAATTGGAATTTTACCCCGAGAACTTTCGCAGTTCCCGCATCCACGTTCTTGATGTCTCCCGGTTTTCCGGAAATCAATTTCACTTCTCTCAGAGCTTGCGCGTTTTGCGCGGTCGCTTGATAAGCTTGCGGTTGTGCGTTTCCGCCTTGCGCTTGTTGCGTGTCCTTATCGGTGAAAACCTCCCAACCGTAAGGAGCGGAACCCGCGGGATTGTCCCAAGATTCAACCGTGATGGATCTGAGTTCCAATCCGCTTACGTCGATACCGGTTGCGGTGTCGATTCCGCGTTTTCCTTTGATGATGTTTTGTCCGTTAACCATTCCCAGGAGAATCGCTCCTCCGAGAATTGTTATCAGAGCCGCTGTAATTTTGAACGAGTTCATGAACCTTCTCATGTTTGCTTTCCTTTCTTTAGAAGATTACCAGTTATCTTTAATTTCCGATCCAGGATACTTCGCATCCGATTTATCGGCACGAACTTCCAAATCGTCCACATAAAAGTAGAATTGTCCGCCGACTTCGTGAACGTCGCTGGTTACGAAGAGGGAAACGAAGTGAAGATTCTTATCCAAAAGAGCGAATCTCGTACTTTGAGGAACGTAACCCGGAATCGTCGCGGTCAGTTTTCTCCAACCGAAATAATCCAATCTTCCCAAGCGGATATTATGAGTGTTGCCTCTGTAGTCCCTTAATTTAGCGAACAGAGTGTGACGGAATTTTCTTCCCAGCGCCCAGATGGACAACTGACGCGCTTTTCCTTTTACGACATACTCGTGGGGAGGAAACACTTCCACTCGATCGAATCCTCTGTTCGTGTAGTTGGTTTTTACACCGAGGATATGGTTCTTTTCGATCTGATCTCCTCCGTTATCCGGAACGGTGTTTTCGTCGAACACGTCTCTCATCAGACCTCTTTGAACCATTTTGAGAACCTTGGTTTCTCCGAGAGGGGTCGTGGATTTAGCTCTCCAGTCTTCGGCCTCTTCGAAATTCTCGAGAATGAGTTTCTCAAGAGGATCCGGGGTAGCTCCTGTTTGCTGATTTCCACCAGCCTGATTGTTTCCGGTCTGCTGGCTATAGACACCTGGTACAGCAAGAATGCAGAGCAGTCCGGCAAGTAAGATGATCTTCTTCCTCATGAGAATTTCTCCTGGTTACAAAATACAAAAATAAAAAATCGTTTTAGAGACGGGTCTCGTAATTCTATCATAGAATTTACGGATGGAGAAAAAATCTGATTCTACTACCCGTCTCTGTATAAATATCGGAAGAGAAAGGATCAAAATTAGCAAACGAAAAAGTTTTTTAGGAAAATGAAGATTTTTTTCTACCGAGCGGACCGAGGGGAAATTCAAGTGTTCCGACAAAAGCGCGGCCTTTTTACTTGTGCAAACTGAGATTTTCTGATAGAGGAAAACCTCCGGAGTTTTCCCGCCACCACACCCCACCACCCGAAACGCGGGCGGGGCCGCCGTTTCACGGAAAAATCGTCGTAGTTCCGACGGATTATCTGTAAATTAGATTCAGCTTTCTGAGCAAGAGGTTATGGATCGAAGAAAGCCGCTTGCTCCGTCGATTCCAGGCTACGCAAATCGCCCATCCGTATTAAAAACAACCAGCTCACTCTTCCTTCCCTTTCCCAAAGAATTTCCCCAAAAAGATACAAACGAACCAGGAGTAGTTCAGGAAGAACAAACCAGAAAGTCCGTACATCCCGGCTCGAACCAGTTTTTTTTCCGGGTCGGCGATCGGGCGGAAAATGATAGGATGCTCTGAAATCGGGAATTTATAAATCTTACCGGCGTCTTGAACGGAAAGTTTATAATAGGGATAGAGGGAATGATTCTTGAGATTCTCCCCCCAAAAAAAGACGGAACTACCCCAAGAACAGTTCGGAAGTTCCATCCGTTCGCAAGCGACCCAAACCTGAATCGGATCTCCTTCTTTCCAACTTGCTGCGACCAACGGCGCTACGTGAAAGTAAATGGTTTTGGCTCGTTTGGGTTCCGACTTCGCTCGGCTGATCGCCGATCGGGAAGAGACATAGTCGGTAAGAATTTTCACTCCTCGAAACACAAGAATTCGATCGTTTCCGAATTCTCCGCTTTGCGCTAAATCGACGTTCTTCCCCACCGGAATTCCGAGAAAGAATCCGATGCTGTGACTGATATAAAGCGCGGAAACTCCCGCGGACAAAAGGCTCAGGAAAAGCGCGACGTAGAGTAGATTCCCGAATTTCGTGCTGAGTCGGATGACCAAAAAAAGCAAGGGGAGAAATAGAAACAAAAGCAAGGCGGCCGTAACCAAAACCGAACCGTAGATTCCGAGCGGTATAAAAAGAAGAGCCATTCCGTCCACGAGACAAAACCCTATGAGCAGAAGCTGCCAGGGAGAATTTCGAGAAGGAGGTCCAGGCGGATAAGGACGATCTCCGGTTTTTACGAGCGCGATGATCATAGTTCACTCGACGACCAATTTCTGATTCAATTGTGACCAGATTTGTCGGATGCGATCAATCTGTTTTTCCGGACCCGCGACGGAAAACAAAAGCCCGCGATTTTCCCGTAAATAATATTTTTCCAAAATCACGATCGGAACTTTTCGTCCGTCTTTGTGAAAAAAGTCGAATCGGCTCGCGTACGAATCGTCCTCTTTTTTTCTGCGGAAGTTCATCTCACGGATGGTTCGAGGATTGATTCCCCGTTTGAGATCCCAAAGTTGAAAGTAATTTTTGGAAGTATAAATCGACGCGACCGGATGATAAGTCAAACCGATCGTGAGCGAGATTCGATCGGGTCTGTAATAGAGAAATTTTTCGGCTTGGGAGCGATAACTTTTTTCCCATTCGTCCGCTCCGAAATCGGCGGGAACGTCGATATAGAACCGACGCACCTTCCAAAGATGATCTCCTTCGGTTCCGCTTTCCGGCGATTCGAGTTCGGGAAAATAATGTTTCCACTCGTCCGTCGTTTCGAGGGAGAATCGAAACGGTTCACTTTCCAGTTTTAGAATATTCTTTTTTATGCAACCGTATGGATCGGTCAGATCGTCCGTTTCGAGGCGCTTGTGCGCCATATGTTTCAGCAAACGGCTCAGATCTTCGCCCGCTTTACGCGATTCTTCCGGCGCGAGTTTGCCGAATTGGAATCGATAACAAAGTCCGATTCCTTTGAGAAGCCGGATCGCCGAATACGGTTCTCCGTGATCCGCTAACGCCTTCGCTTCGCTTGTATGCACGTCGAGTTCGGACACATCCGGAAAAACTTCGCGATATTCCCGATCGATCAAAAACTCCACTCTTCCGTCTTTGTAGAATCGATAATTTCTACCGCGGGAATCGGTCTTCCAGACAAAGTGCGGGTCGGGTCGAAAGAGTTTCATGACTCGGTTGTAGAGAATGGCTTCCTTTTGTTCCTGATCCGCAAACCAAGAACCGCGAAGAAGAGGATCAACGGAAGTTTGCGGATTTGTCTGCGGTGGAGTCCCTTGTCCGGATAACGGAAGGAAAACGAAAGAGAGAATCAAAGCAATCAAATGAGGGAAAACGCTTCTTTTTTGAAAACCGAAACTGCGATGGATGATTCTGAACATGGGTGCCGCTTACAAAGGATATTTAGAAATAAGAACAGACGCAAGCTCAATTCTTTCCCCGAACCGATCCTACGATAAGGCTCCCGGCGGCAAGACGCCGGGCTTGCTCCAAACTATGTTTTAGAATTTCCTAATTTAGATTCGGGAATCGTTTTATAACCTACGATTTTTCAAACCTTCCGAAAACGATCGATCGCCTTGACTTACGGATTCGCCCGATGCTATTTACCCCAAGGCGACCAAAATGGAAATAAATAATAAACTTAAAATTATTAAACGGACATTCAAAAATGGAAATACGCTCCGCATCCTATTCATACTTTATGGTTTTTGCATATTCCTTTACAATTGCAGACCAACGTTCGATCTGAGCGCCTGCGATCCGGCCAGCGAAGTTTTCAGACAAAGTCTCGCGTTAAAACTCGCCTTCAACGACCCGAGCGGAGAAGTCTGCGGTTATCGTTACGGAAGAAAGATCAATCCCAATCTAAAGGTATTTCAACAAAATCCCGCAAGCGGATTGACCTCCGTTTCAAGAGGAACGGGCATCGAGCTGACATTTAGCGAAAAGATGAGTCCGGAAACGCTGACTTCTCAATCAACCGCGGGAACCTGTTCGGGTTCGGTCCAAGTCAGCTTCGACGACTTCGCATCCTGTATCGAAGGGAATCTGGATCTCGCTCAAAATCCGAAAATCACATTCAATCCTTCTAAAATTCTTCGATCGGGAACCCAATACAAACTCAGGGTAACAACGGATGCTTTGAACGAACAAGGCGAACGTATGGCGTCGAATTACACGAGCTCCGGCGGTTTCGGCACGAGCGGCGCTTGGGCCTTCGTTTCCAATTATCAGAATTCTCAGATTTGGCTGTTTACGATGGATCCGAATACCGGACTTTTGCAGACTCGAACGACGGTTTTCGTGAATACAACATCGGGAGTTTCCTCGATGGCGATTCATCCTTCCGGAAAATTCCTTTTTGCCACGATGGCTTCGGAGATCACAACCTACAGGATCGATACTTCTTCCGGAGATATCACGTTCGCCTCGACTTATCCCGTGCCTTCTCCTTCCAAAATCGTAGTCGAGCCCGCGGGAAAATTCGCGTTTGCCACCGGGGCGGCGGCGGATACGATCTACTATTTCAAAATCGATCCTGTAACGGGCGCGCTTTCTCCGAACATCGTTCCCGGATTGGGAGCCTCCACTTCACCGCAAGCGATTTGTTTGAATCCCGCGGGTAATAGTCTTTTTGTGTCCATGAACGGAGGAGGAGGTATTTTGTTTTTCGGTTTGGACTCAACCGGAATCCCGAGCGCCAGATCGAACACCCCTTATGCGGCGGGTTCCGTATTCCTCAAGACCGATCCTACCGGAGAACATTTGTATTCGGTTAACAATACCACAAACAACGTGGATCTCTTTACGATCGATTATACGAACGGACTTTTGCTCGCGGGAGGCGCTTACAACACGATGCTCACGCAACCCACAAGCATCGATTTCGATCCCGCCGGGAAATTCGCGTTTATCTCCAATTATGCGTCCGCGACTACCAACATCGTCATTCCCACGCGCAACTCTTCGGGAGTTTTAAACGTATGGGGATCGGCGATCACTTCGAGCATGGGAACACAGAACGTGATTTTGGATTCTTCCGGTAAATACGCTTTTTCCACCGAGTCGACGGGAAACGTCGTCAATCTGTATACCGTGGATACGATCAACGGAAGCGTATCGCCGAATATTCCCAATATCGTCGGCGCCGGTCCGGGAAATCCCGGACCATATGCGATCTTAATTTACTGAAGAATCGGGTTCTCTGTCGGAACGGCGTTTTTTATCTCAATAATCGTATTTTAAAAATGGCAAAATACTTTCTAAAAAAAATAATTTTTGATTCTCGTAATGGTCAATTAAACTTTCATCCGTATCGGCAAGAATGTCTTTTTCAGGACAATTAGATTCGGTCGCGATCTTTGCAATTTGCATTCTTAGCAGATCCCTTTTGAATTCGACATTAGCAATTTGTTTTTCATTTAACGTCATTAGGATAAAATACATCCTCAAAAGAACGGGAAATAAATCATAATTGCTCGTTTCAATAAGACCTGCGTATATTTTATCGTCACGCATTTCTTCGTCTTCAGCAATCACATTGGCTTTAACCACGTAAATACCTTCTTTAAGATATTCCAACGATTCGGAACTGATTTTATACGTTTTCAATTGTCCCACAACCAACTCTTGCTCAGAAGATCTTACAGCAATACTTCCGTTTAAAAGTATTTTTAATGTTCCCGGATCAAAATTCCGAGGCATTGTTATCTTATCAAAGAAGGAATAATGTTTATTAGTTAACTCATGCTCTTTGTTAACTTTAAGCTCACATTGTCTCGTATATCCGATTAAACCATTTGACAACTTAATTTTAAAAAAACCTAAGCCCGATATACCGCAAAAAAGACGGTTTTTTGTTGTCTTGAAAGATCCTTGAAAATTATGAATTTTTGCTTCCGCCCTGTTCAATTGTAGATTAAAATACGATCTATATCCGGATGTCTTAATATTCAGCAAATCGATATGCAGCAATTTATACTCCTCCAATAGCGCAAGGTCTTCTGAAAACAAATTGCTGCTAAAAAAGGCAAAGCAAAACACCAGAAATATCCGGAATCTCATTGATTTTAAAGTATTCTGAAATAACAAATCATCTCCACCAAAAAGCAGAATCGCCCGCATCTCCTAAGATACCGCACAAACGACCACGCCACGAATCTACAAAAAATAATTCGAATATTACAAAATTATAAAGATTGAACGTTCCAAAAACTAAATCATGGTTTACGAAATCCTACTTCATGCTCTTAAACCGTCTCAGCACTTCCGAAGAAAATTCGGAGATCACCTTTTCTTTACTTTCGGCGACGATCGAAGTTTCATCAATCCATCCGTAAGGTCGAACCGCGGAAGAAGAAGCTTCGGATTCTGTGGTCAGATATAAATATTCGTTTCGAACATCCCAAAGAGTCGCTTCGAGCGTGAAGGTGGATTCTCCCGAAGAACCGGGAACAAGCCAAATTCCAACGATGGTCGCGTAAAGAATACTAAGAAGATTCGGCTTTTGATTGTAACGGACGCCGGGTTTGATCACGAGAACGGCGTCGGCCCCGTAACGCGCGGCAAGAAGACGGATTTTTTTGATACCGTCCAACGTTCTTGTCCGGACAGGATAGTGATCCCGGAAACCCGGAACGTGCGTTTGTCGATCCATGTCGTAAACGGATTCCGAAATAAGAAACATCTGCGATACGATTTTATCGGCCTTTAAAGTTTCTTCGATCGTTAGGAACGCGGATTTATTCTTCGCATCGATTCGATAATTGTATCCTTCCGGATAAAGAATATAAACGCCCACGCGAAAGGGAAATCGGAGCTGCGGCTTTAAAGAAAGATAATGTTTGATTTCTTCGGAATCAATCACGATCTCTTTCGGGTCCACGGGAGGCAAAGGACCGCGGTCGTACCCGGTGCTGGCGCAACTTAAATAGAAATAAAGCAGGAAAATAATCGGAATCGCCTTTTTCATAAAACCTCTATCAGTAAAGTATAAAATTCTTATTGATTCAATTCGTCCGACAAACCGTTGGAGAAAAACTCTCGTTCGATCATTTTCAAGATGGTTTTGGGAACGGTAGCAGTTCCAACATCGTTTTCGATACAAACTACAGGGAGGAGTTCCCACAAGATTGAACGGAAATCCTTAGAAACAGCGCCTTCTAAACTCACAAACCCTCTCGAACTCATCCTTCATATCCGTCAAACTTTGAACTACAGACTCGATTCGAAACGATTTTCGAAAATGGAAGGAGATCATCCATTTGTTTTGGATAAAAATTTTTTTTTTGCAGGAGTTCCCACAAGCTTTGTAGGAAGACAACCCAGCGCAGGAGTTCCCACGCAAATTCTTCGGAAGACAGTCGGCCGCAGGAGTTCCCACAAAATTTTCATCACGGAAAAACGCAAACGTAAGAGTTCCCACACCTTGCTGAAACATAGGATCGTATGAGTTCCCACATTTCTCCGAAATTTCAGTTCGCACCCGGAAACAAAGAACGCAGATCGTTCAGCGAACGAATTCCCTGAATCTGAATGTCCAAATTCTTTTCCAGTTCGCCTAAATTTCCTTCCGGCAAAATCACCTTCTTCATCCCGACGCCCGCGAGCTCCTTCACGCGAAGATTTGCCTGTCCGATACTGCGCACCTCTCCCGAAAGTCCGACCTCGCCGAGAACACAGGTTCCCTTCGGCAAAGGCTGATCCAAATAACTCGAAATGATCGAAGTGCAAATCGCAAGGTCTAACGCGGGTTCGTCGGCGTTCAAGCCGCCTGCGAGGTTGCTGAATATATCACATTCTCCTAATTTAATTTTGATATACTTTTCGATCACGGCCGCGAGCAGAATCACACGTCGTGTGTCCGGACCTTCCGCCATTCTTCTTGCTTGGGGAAAGCCTGTCTTGCTCACAAGCGCCTGCACCTCCACGGTGAGAGCGCGGCTTCCTTCCAGAACGGCGCTGATGACGGAACCGCTTCTTTCTTCCGCGCCCGCGCTTACGAAGATTCGATTGCGATCGCCTACTTCCCGTAAGCCTCCCGAAAACATTTCAAAAATCGCAAGATCGCCCACCGCGCCGAAACGATTCTTTACCGCGCGCAGCAATCGGTAATAGTTGAGCCGATCCCCTTCGAAATACAAAACCGTATCGACAAGATGTTCCAGAACCTTAGGTCCTGCGATCGCCCCTTCCTTCGTGATATGGCCCGTCATCAACACGGGAATCCCCGTTCTCTTTGCGGTTTCCAAAAGTACCTGCGTACATTCCCGAAGCTGCGTGACGGTTCCCGCTTGATTGGGCAGCGCTTCTCTCGCGATCGTTTGGATCGAATCGACAAAAACCACCGAAGGCCTTTCCCCTTCGATCATCGCGGAAATATTTTCCGCAAACGTTTCGGAAGTCAGCAAAAGATTGGAGGAACGGATTCCCATCCGCTCTGCGCGCATCCGAATCTGGGAAGGAGATTCTTCCCCTGAAATATAAAGAACGTTTTTTTTTGCCTGTGTCAGATAACGCGAAACTTCGAGAACCAAGGTCGACTTACCGACTCCCGGCTCGCCGCCGATCAACGTCAAAGAACCGGGAACCAATCCTCCTCCCAAAACGAGATCGAGTTCTTTCAAACCCGTTCCCATTCTTGTAAGAGATTCTTCTCCTACCTTGTCTAACGGAGTCGGCTCCTTATACGTTTTGTGTTTTTGAGAATTCCCGTTCGAGGAAGAAGCGAAACGTTCTCCGCCGACTTCTTCCACGATGGTGTTCCAATTCCCGCAGGACTCGCACTTGCCGGCCCAACGCGAATAATCCTGACCGCAGGATTGACAGATAAAATTTCGAACGAGTTTCTTTTTCAATGTTCGAAAAGAGCGGGCATCTCAAGCCAATCGATCTGGTTGAAAACGGGAAGACAGGCAAAGGCTTCTCTCGCAAGAGAATCGCGCCCTTCGCGCACTAGAATTTCCGTGAGTTTTTGTTCAAGGGAGATCAGATATTTCACGTCTCCGCTCGCGTAGTCGACTTGGTCTTTGGTAAGAATTTTTTTCCCCCAGTCCGAGGATTGATTCTTTTTATCCAAATTCTCATCATAAAATTCTCGGATTAAATCTTTGAGACCGTGTTTGTCCGTGTAGGTACGAGCCAGTTTGCTCGCGATCTTCGTGCAGAAAACGTTCTGCAACGCGATGCCCAAACGATAACGAAGAAAAAGAGAATCCATTCTCGCGAAATGAAAGATCTTCACGATCTCCGGATTTTCGAATAAGGATTTGAGAAGCGGCGCTTCTTTTTGATCGGGAAGAATTTGAACCAAACTTACGTTATTGGAAGAATCGCAGATCTGAACCACGCAGAGCCTGTCTCTTCTGGGATTGAGTCCCATCATTTCGCAGTCGACCGCTAGACGGTCGTCCGCCTTGTATTCTTCAAATCTTTTTTGCGAGAGATCACCGGGAAAAAGCTCCGGTTTTATAGTTGAAGGTTTTGGAGGCATAATTTCATAATAATCCGTACCGCACGGTTTCGGGAATCAAAAATACAAAACAAGGCCGCCGGAATTTTAAAAAGTTCCCGATCGAAAAAAGAAAAACGACTCAAAACACTTAGAGAAACATGAGAGCCATTTTAAACTACAAAGTCTATGAGGATTTTTATTCGTCCTCGTTTGAAATTTCGGGAAAGGAAGCGAAGACCAAGAGCGATTGCGGAAATTTCTCGCTTTCGCTCGGTCATAAAAAAACGGGAAAGAATGAAACATTCAAGCCGGTTCTCGAATGGGTGGGCGATCAAAGACCCAAGGCCGGAACGGCAATCCTTACCTTGGAAATCGAACTTCCTCCGCACGCGTTGACGGAGCCGAAGGTATTTCAACACGGATATCAATCCTGGAGCCTTTCGGCGGTTCACTCGCTGAGCGAGCCGGACGAATCTCCCAAACTCGATTTTCTTCAGTATTCTCAGGAAAACATCTACACACATCCTTCCAACGAAAGCGGAGATTGGCACAGCGAAGGTATGCTGCTTCTGATTTCTTCGACCAAAGAACCGCATTACTTTGTGGGAGCGACCGGTCCCGGAGAACAAGGAGTCAAGTTTCGAGTTCTTTCTTCTGAGCGGAAAGAAGAATTGGAAAATTCCAAAAAGAAAACCTGGATTTCCCAATCCGGAGTTTCGTTGATCTATGATTTTTACCGTTACGAAGATTTTCGCGGGAATAAACTTTTTTTGACTCCCGTCGGAGTTTCCCGATTTACGATTTCACCCGAAGCTTACTTAAAAAAGTATTTTAGCGAATTAGGAAAAGCTCATAAAGTAAAATTGTCCGCTACGCCGGTTCCCACAGGCTGGTGTTCTTGGTATCACTACTACACGAAAATTTCCGAAAAGATCATTCTGAAAAATCTCGCTCTCGTCAAAGAGAAGAAGTTGCCGATCCAATTTTTTCAGATCGACGACGGATATCAGAACGAGATCGGAGATTGGCTCACGACCAACGATAAATTCCCCGGAGGAATGAGGCTTTTAGCCGAGGAAATCCGAAGAGAAAAACTCACGCCCGGAATTTGGCTCGCACCGTTTTTGGTCCGGAAAAAATCCGAGTTCTATCAAAAATATCCCGAAGCCGTTCTCAAGGATCGGGACGGAAAGCCGGTGCCCGCGCTTTGGAATCCTCTTTGGGGAATGGATTACACGTATGCAATCGACGTCACGCATCCGACTTCCCGCGATTTTCTGGAGAATGTCTTTAAAACCCTCGTAAAAGAGTACGGATATCCGTATCTCAAACTCGACTTTCTGTACGCCGCCCTTCTTCCCGGATGGACCTACGACCGCGGAATCTCGCCTCACAAACGTTATGCGGACACGATCCGCTTTATCCGAAAAGTCGTGGGCAAGGACGTATTTCTTTTGGGATGCGGGGCGCCGATCTATCCTTCGATCGGGTTATTCGACGCGATGCGGATCAGCTGCGACGTCGCTCCGTTTTGGGGAAGGGAAAAGAAGCGGATTCTCGTAAAAGACAAACACGCGCTTTGTACGGAACGCGCCTTGATCAACGACATCACCCGTTCTTCCATGCACAGAACTCTTTGGTACAACGATCCGGATTGTCTGCTCGTACGCGAAAGCAAAAATCAGATGAACGCTGCACAGACCCAATTGATGGCGAGCGTGATGGCCGTGAGCGGAGGAATGATTCTCGTCAGCGACGACCTTTCCCTGATCGGAGACGATAGACTGGCCTTGTTGAAAAAGACGCTGGAACTCGGAGCAAAGTGCAGAACCAAAACTCCTCTGCCGGTTGGAATCGCATCGGGGTTGTTTCCACCGGCGCTTTATAATCCGGCAGGCTTTTTAGGAATGTGGAATCCGAGCGAGGAAGAAACTACGATCGAAATCCAAGTTCCGTTCGTATCGAAGTTGAAACAATTCCCGGATTATTGGACCGGAAAGGTTCCTGAAAACTTCGAGTATTCATCCAGAACGGGAATTCTCAAACTAAAACTTCCCGCGTTCGGCTCCGTCGTTTTACAAACCGCAAAAGTTGTTTGACTCGAAGGAAGGAAGTTGTAAAATTCCTTCCGAAAAAACAACTCAACGGAGAATCCATCTGATGAAACGCACTCGAAAGCTGCTGATGACTTTAACAACCGGACTTTTTATCATCGGCCTCAATCACTGTTTTATTTTCGAATCGATCTCGACCGGAATCAACTCTCTCAGCAAGTCTTCCGATTCTTTGGAAAGTCTTTCCAAATCCGTAAAATCGATTTCCGGTTCGATCAGCTCCATCTTTTCCTCTTCTTCCGGAGACGATGAGAAAAAAGAAAAAGCGTATCTCAAAGACGTACGCGATCTGACCGCGATGCACGTAGAAAACGGATTTCAGGAAATCGAATTCAAAAACGATCTTTCGACACTTGCGCTTCAAAACGGACTGACCAACTGGAAGGCGTTGCGCGTAACGTATCTCGGAATCGGAAGCGGACTCAAAAAAGCCGGAGTAAACGAGGAAAAATTTTCCAAGTTCGTTTCCGAAATGGGAAGCGCTAAACCGGAAGTCGTCGAATCCATCCGCAAAGGATATCATCAGCTCTGAGATTTTTTCGCTTCCTCTTTGCGACGGCCCTGCTCTTTCCTGCGGGGCTGTTTTCCGCACCTACCACCGTCGATTTCATCTACGTAGACGCAAACACCGGACAATCCAGCGGAGGACATACCGGAATCCGAATCGGAAACAAGGTATATCACTATCAGTTCTTTCCCGACGATATCTTTCACTTGGTGAGGGAATCGTATGACGACTTCGCGTTCAGCTATAACATCGTATCCAACCGAACGAGCGTTCTTACCAGACTCGCATTGACCGGGAAAGAAATTTCCGTTCTGGAAAGCGGACTCAACCGCTTGTATCTCGTTCAATTCCGCCATCTTCAAAATCTGGAAACTCTCAAAAAGGAAACCAAGTTCCTGGAGGAATTGAATTCTCCCGAAAAGAAAATCGGACTGCGTGCAACGGCGTATTTCGATTCCCGCGATCGATCCCCTTTCGCAAACGAACTAAAATCGCGCCTTGCAACCGATCTTGGGGAGAATTATCTGAGGGATCTGGAAAAAACCCTAAAGGACGCGGTTCTTTCCGAAAACGGAGAACTGATGAATCCGGAATTTCCTCCGTTGCCGTCCAAACTCACTCGAGACGGTTTCCCTTTTTTCAAACCGGGTTCTTATTTACGATTGCGGGACGTACTCGAAGGAATCGCATTCTGCCAAATCCTAAAGGAAGAATGGGGGCTCGATTCTGAATTCAAAATTTTGAATATGCAGGAATCATTAACTGCCGAAGAGATCGAACTGTTGAAAAGATTCCGCATCAAACAAACCGATTCCCTCGTCCAAATCCTCGCTGAAAAAGATCCCGGCTGGGCCTACAGCGCCCTCGTCGTATTGGGCAGGCTGCACGCGATCGAAGAAAGTATCCGCACCGGACGACCCGTGTTTTTATCCACTTTTCCGGAAGAATCCCCCATCGTGTATCAGGAAGACGAAAACGACAAAGAGGCTTTAGACCATCTTTCCAAAGAAACCTGGGCCGTCGTTTCGCTCGCCCGCAAAAAAATATCCGCATTACGCGAGTTATCCGAAAAGGAATATCAGATCTGGGAAGACGCGACCAACCGCGCCTACGAACTCCGCGAAGGAATCGAAACCGCAATTCCCGTTCGAGTGACTTCGGGAAAACTTCTTCCGCAAAGGGAAAAACGGTTTTTGATTCCGATGCGTTTGCCCTCGGACGAAATCCTTGCCGGATATCTAAAACTCGCCAAGGAACGGGAAAAGGAATATCACTTCCGATTAAAAAAACTCTATCCGTTTCATCTTCTCTTTGAAAACTGCACGACCGAAATCGTAAAAAGCGTTCAAACTTCGTTCGAAAAACAGGAAACGAAGTTTCCCGGTAAACCGATCGACTTTCGATATTCCTTCGCATTCATTCCGTTCCATGCTTCTTATTCCGTTTCCGAACACTGGAAAACGGAAGGGGAAGAAACCCTTCTCTCCTATCGAAGAAAGAAACTGGAGGAACTCCGGCGACAAAATCCGGGTTGGAAAACTTCTATTCGTGAATCCTTCACATTCACTTCTTCGATCTACAAAACGAATCGGGAAGATCATTTTTTTCCGATGTTCACGGACGACGTATTTTGGGTACGTCCGGTCTATGGAACCGTGAATCTATTCGCAGGTTTGGGAATGACCGCGGCGGGAATCTTCACTTCTCCGCTCGACAAAGGCGAACGGTTTCAAAAAGGATTTCAATCCCTCTTTTTCAGTTTTCCTGAATTCGTTTTTTTTAATATTCGAAAAGGAACGTTTCCTTCCGTCGGCATGAAGGAAATCCCGGAAGAACTTTTCCGGTTTCAAGACGAGGACTGAAATTTGATTGAATCCGCTTATATTTATGATATATTGACAATATAAATATGTCTTTTATCGAATTCGAATGGGACTCCGGCAAAAACAAATTGAATCTCAAAAAGCACGGAATCTCTTTCGAGGAGGCTAAAACCGTTTTTTATGACGAAAAAGCGAGAATCATCGACGATCCGGATCACTCACAAGATGAAGATCGATTCATTATCCTAGGATTCAGTTATAGATTCAATTTATTGATGGTATCTCATTGTTATCGATCGTCTAAAGATGTGATTCGAATCATTTCCGCACGGAAAGCGACAAAAACCGAGACGAAACAATACAAGGAATTATTATGAGAAAAGAATACAATTTTTCAAAATCAAAAAAGAATCCCTATCTAAAGAAATTAAAAAAACCTATTACGATCCGAGTCGATGTGGATACGATCGGATACTTCAAAGGATTATCGGATCAAACGGGAATTCCCTATCAGAATCTAATCAACTTATACTTAGCGGAATGCGCTTCAAAACATAAAAAGATCGATCTTTCTTGGAAGTAATTTTAATCCTTATCTAACTTCCAGAAGAATATAGGAAGCGTCGTCCCTGTATTCCCGCGAAGGAATCGCGGAACGAACATACGTATCGAGCGCGTTCTTCATACGTTTCAACGGGTCCGGGCCGGACTTATGAATCTGATTCAATTCTTCGATGAGAGGATGACTAAGGTTGTTGATGATTCCGTCCGAAAAAAGAAAGATCACGTCCTTCTCCGTAAAACCGATTTCGTGACTTGGAAAATCGACGTCCTCCAAGATCCCGAGAAGTTGTCCCGACTTTTCCTTTAAAAAAGAAAATCCGTCCTTGTGGAAGTGAACGGGAAATGGATGTCCTCCTCTCGCATAAACGAGTTTCTTTTCGTCCGGAAACAACATCACACAGGCGGCCGTCATACTATGGGTTCCGATATTCAGACAGAGTTCGTGGTTCATTCGTTTTAGAATTTCGCTCGGATTGTCCGAAGTCTTAAATTCTTCCCGAGCCAAGGTGGTCATCAAAAGGGCGATCAATCCGGAAGTAACGCCGTGATCCTCCACGTCTCCGAGAAGCAATAGAACCGATTTTTCCTTTTTGAGCACTACGTTGAAATCGCCGCTGACAAAGGAAACCGGAGTCACGTCGGCTTCCACCTTGTACGGGCTTACGTCCGGAATCGAAAAAATCTTTCCCTGAACTCTCGACGCAAGGCGAAGATCGCGCATAATCACCTCGTCGCGCAAATCCTTATCCTTTAGAATAGTATAATAATCGTATGCTCTTTGGATCGCGATTTGGACCGTCTGAATGGAAAACGGCTTCAACAAAAAGTCGCTGGCTTTGTGGGTAAGAGAAGTGACTACATTGTTGATGTCGCGTTCTCCGGTCATCATAATGACTTGGGTTTTCGCTTCCAGGTTTTTGAAGTAAGGGAGAATGTCAAGACCGCTCGTTCCCGGCATGTGAATGTCCAGAAACACGATGGGATTCCGTTCCTTTTCGAAATATTGTTTTCCCTGTTCGACGGAATCGAAAAACACACTCTGATATCCGAGTTTGCTCAGAATGAGTTCGAGGGTTTCGCCTACGTCCCTGTCGTCGTCAAGAATGATGATTTCCGGTCTTAGGGAAAACTCCGCCATATTAAACTTTCCTTATGTATTTGGTTCCCGAAACGATCTTATTCACTTTTCTGTAATATTCCTCGTCGAAAAGCGCCGATTCGAGATAACTGTTGATGCAGGAGACCATCTCCCCGTATTTCCAAACATAAACTTCTCCGGAGGAAGCGTCACAGATTTTTTCCGTGTGAATCTGATCGCTCAATTCTCGGAGATTCGTTCTGCTGAAGGATTGAAGAATCGCACGGAATCTCCCCTCCTTTTCGGGGTCCACGAACTGAAAGGATTTATGAAATAATACCGCGTCGTGAAAGTATTCCGGAATGTTAAAGGCGCCGTACGCTCCCATCTTTGTGGCGAGAATGCGGATAAAACCGGTGATCTCGTTCATCAGAGAAAGACCCGGATATTCCTGTCCCTGATAGAGTTTCTTTTTGGCCTTCATGTTTTTCATCTTTAGGTTCTGGGTCAAGAGCCAGTCAATATAAACGAGCTTATAAGATTGATCCAGCTTTTTAAACTGAAAGTCGGAAAATTTTAGACGCATGTGAACGAGAATCCCGCCGGATGGTTCCTTGATATAAATGCGGTTGTCCATATCGGAGATTCCGTCCAAGGATATCTCGTAGTCGTTATAACCTCTTGCCTGTAAAGTACGGAAGATCCCCGCGCTTTCGAGCATCTCCCTGACTTCTTCCGCTGTGAATCGATTGAAGAGACTGTTCTCGATTCCGAGAGACGTATGAAATTCTTTCGAGATGTCGATCATCCCGAGTTCTTGACTTTCTAGAAATCCGGGATTTCCTTTTTTCTTATCCGAGTCAGAAAAGATACTCATGTCACTCGGCCGCAAACACTTTGATCGTGTTGTAATGAATCGTCACCGTATCGTGAAAGTCCTTCGCGTATCCGCCCGCGGGAAGAATCACTGTGCGCGCGTCCAATGCCAATGCGAAGTCTCGCACGATTTTGTCCCGCTTACGCAGACCTTGGAACGTAAGTTTCAAATCTCCAAGCGAATCGCCTTCGAACGGATCGGCGCCCGCGATGTAATAAATCAGATCGGGTTTGAACTCGGATCGAATGCCGTTCAGAGACTTCTCCAGAAGTTCCAAATATTTTTTATCGTCCGTTCCTTCTCCGAGCGGTATATCGAGTCCCGATTTTTCCTTTTTTGGATATAGATTTTCCTGGTGCATGGAGAACGTAAAGACGTCCGGGTCTTCCTGAAATACGACGGAATTTCCGTTTCCTTGATGCAGGTCCAAATCGATAAAAAGAATTTTTTTACCCGGATGTTGTTTCTGAAACAGCTTCCCCGCGATGGCCGCGTCGTTCAGGTAACAGAAACCTTCCGCGCGATCCGGCATACTATGATGAAAGCCGCCTCCGATATGATAAACGAATTTGTATTTTTCGGTCAATTCCGTCGCAAGAATCGTTCCGCCGACCGCTAATACGAAGCTATGTACGATTTGTTTGGTGAGCGGAAGCTCCGAATTCTGCGTTCTTTCGGTGAGCTTGAGCGAGAAAAAATCCTTTAAGAATTCTTTGGTGTGAACTAACGCTAGATCCTTATCCTTAGCGGGATCTGGTTTATAGATATAAAGTTCCGCGAGTTTCGGATCTTGTTTTACGAGATTATAAACCATCTGGTATTTCCGTGCGGGAAATACATGAGGACCCAGATCCATATTATAATCCGGGTGATACACCAAACCAATTCGTTCTAACTGCTTCTCCAAGGAGAGGACGCCTATTTTTGGTTCATTCTATTTTCCGGTTTCCGTTCGTAAAGAGGAAATATTCGCTGGAACAACGGAAGGCGTTTGTCTACAATTGCCGTTCATGAAAATCCTGAACGGGAAAAAAACCAAAATAGTCTGCACGATCGGTCCGGCCTCCTCTTCCGAAGAAACCGTTCTTTCCATTCTCAAATCGGGAATGGATATAGCCCGAATGAATTTTTCACACGGCACGCACGAATCCCACAAAAGAGTTTACGACACGCTTCGGAAATGCGAGCAAATCTCCGGTTTTCCTCTGGGGATTATGGCCGATCTGCAAGGTCCGAAGATTCGAACGGGAAAATTAAAACTCAATTCCATTCTTCTCCATAAAGACCAGGAAATTACGATCGTTCCCGACGCGGAATATCAAGGCGACGAACACACGATCGGATGCACTTATCCCAATCTGATAAGCGACATTAAGGAAGGAGATAAGATTCTCATCGACGACGGGAAACTCGTCTTGAAAGTCGCGTCGAAAAAATCGGATTCCGCCGTTTTGAAGGTAATCGTCGGCGGGATTTTGTGGAGCAACAAAGGAATCAATCTTCCCGGAACGCCGATCTCCGCACCCGCCCTTTCCGAAAAGGACGTGGAGGACTTGAAGTTCGCACTTTCTCTCGGCGTAGACTACGTAGCGCTTAGTTTCGTACGAACAGGAGCCGACTTGGAGTTAGCGCGTTCCCTTCTCGAAGGAACATACGCGGGACTGATCGCAAAGATCGAAAGGCCCGAGGCGATCGGAAACATCGACGAGATCATCGAACGCGCGGACGGAATCATGATCGCGAGAGGAGATCTCGGAGTGGAGATCGAAACCGAAAAAGTTCCCATCCTTCAAAAAGAACTGATCTACAAACTCAACCAAGCGGGCAAACCGGTGATCACCGCTACGCAAATGTTGGAGTCGATGATCGAAAATCCGAGACCGACAAGAGCGGAGGCGAGCGACGTAGCCAACGCCGTGATGGACGGAACGGACGCAGTGATGTTGTCCGCGGAATCGGCGAGCGGTCATTACCCCGTAGAATCCGTGGAGATCATGTCCAAGATCATTCAAGAAACCGAAACCATCGATCATATCTACGAGATTCATTGGAATATTAAAAAAACATTTTTGGAATCGGAACGTACCGCTCTCGGAAACGCGGCGCGGGAAATCGCGCATGGAATTCACGCCAAAGCGATCGTGAACTTTACGAGAAGCGGTTATTCCGCCTTGATCACGTCGGAAATGCGTCCGAAAGTTCCGATCTATTCCTTTACTCCGTTTGCAACGACTGCGCGAAAGATGAAACTCTATCGGGGAGTGATTCCGTTCGTCATGCCGTTCTTTACCAGATTGGAAGACATGATCGCGTATATGAATCAGAAACTGAAAGAGGACGAGTTCCTGTTTCCGGGAGATAAGATCGTGATTCTTTCCGGAGCGCCGGGAGCGACCGTACGCAGTGTGGACTTTTTACAGATTTATAAGATTCACTGAGGGCAACGGCTACCTGGAGTCATCGAACCCCGGATAACTCCAGCGCACGTTTTCTAAGTTTAGAATTTTATAAAATACGAATTCCAGGAAACTGTTTGAATTCCTTGAGGATCTGATGCGAGATCTTCGTCTTCATATCGCGCCGTTCCCGGACGTGGGTCAAATAACGCAGAGAAAAAAGAATCCCCCCTTCTTCCAAAGAAAGATAAACGATCGGAGAAGTTTTACCCAATCGGACCAGATAATTTTTGGAAAGCTCTTGAAGAGTATAATCGATCTCCCCTTGATCGATGATCGCGTTGTTGCGGATGATTCCGTTCAGCAATTCCTCGGCCTTTTCGAAATCGGAATCGTACGGAATCTTAATTCTCATCTCGTCCCAGACATAGTTCATCTTATCCTTTACGACGATCACCTGACGCAGAATCACGAAATGGTTCGGAAAATGAACGAGACGGTTCGTGGATTGATCCGACTTCGGATCGGAGGAAATCTCCATCAACGTAAACCGATTCATCCCGATATTGATGACGTCTCCCCGAACCCCTTCGATTTCGATACGATCCCCCACTTCGAAACCGTTGCTTCCGTGGATAAAAAACCAACCCACGAAGTTCAGCGTGATGTCCTTCAACGAAATGACGATACCGGCTCCGGCCAGACCCATCACCGTGGGCAAATAAGAAAGTCCGGAGAACACGACGGGCAAAAGAGTTACAAGACCCAAAATGACGAACGACATACGGGCCATTTTTCTTCTATTGTAACGGGAGGTGACGTCGATCGTAGGTTTGAAAAAATCGAGAACGATTATGATGACTTTGTAGGAAAGAATCAGGAAAATGATGAAATAAACGACTAAAATCAATTCTTCCGCAAGGCTACGTTCGTTCAACTTTAGAAGAATAAACGGATTGATACTTTTCAGAAAATCGATTTCGAAACCCATCAGAGACCTTTTTGTTTGCGGATGGTTAATACGATATCCCTGGATTCTACGGGAATATCGAACACCGGAGAACCGGGTTTTTCAAGAAGAACAAAACGGATAGAACCGCCCACGTTCTTCTTATCGTGTAACATGTGTTTCGCGAGTTCCTTCGATTTCAGCTTCGTCTGAAACGGAAGTTCGTAATTCTTCAGCGTATCGATCGTTTCCTGCGTGATAACCGGATCGAGACCGGATTTCAATTCGCTTAATAAAAGTGCGGTTACAAGGCCGATTCCCACCGCTTCTCCGTGCGAATATTTCTTATACTTCGTTACCGACTCGATCGCATGCGCGGTCGTATGTCCGAGATTCAAGATCTTTCTTAAGCCCGTTTCCTTTTCGTCGCTCGAAACCACGTTCGCCTTAAAACGAACCGACTCCGCGATCAGATACGGAAGAACCTCCGAATCCACATTCAAATCCTTGAATGAATGCGCTTTTACCTTTTCCCAGTATTCTCCGCCCGAAAGAAGCGCGTGTTTGATGATCTCCGCCTGGCCGCATCTCCATTCGCGCGCGGGCAACGTGGACAAAGCGAACAAAGGAGCGAACACGAACTCGGGTTGATAAAACGAACCGATCATATTCTTACCGAGATCGGCGTTCACTGCCACCTTTCCGCCCACGGAAGAATCCACGCAGGCGAGAAGTGTGGTCGGAATCTGAACGAATCGGATTCCTCTCAAATACGTGGACGCGATAAAACCCGCAAAATCGCCGACTACCCCGCCTCCGAAGGCGAGGATTAAAGACTTGCGATCCGCACCGTATTCAATGAGTTTATTATATACTTCCCCGGTACGGTTGATATGTTTCGATTTTTCTCCGCCTTTGACGTAGATCTCTTTGACCGGAATTCCGAGAGAGGAAAATTCCTTTTCCAGATATTTGGAATACAAGGAATGAATCGATCTTTCCGTGATCAAGAATACGGACGTAACTCCCGGAAGTTTTAAAATTTCTTCCGATAAGCCGGAAAGATCGGAGTGAAGTTGAACCGGAACGGATTTGTGTTCCGTGTTCACGGTAACGGTTTCGATAAGACTCATTTTTTTTCTGATACCCAGGTGCTTTTGATAAACGGCGCCGATTGAAAATCCCCTGCCAGCAGAAAGGATTTGATATCGGGTCTAAGATCCATTTCACGGACCGCCGCCGGAGAAAAATAACCGAAACCCGTGATCGCCTTTTCCTTCAAGTTGAGTTCGGGAACTTCTTTTTTGACGCTCACCGCAAAGACGAGTTGGATGAGATGTCTTTTCCCGCCGGGTTCTATGGACTCATTTAAGAGTAAAAAAGACGCCGATTTCATTTCAAGAGAAAGTTCTTCTCTCAGTTCCCTTTTGAGAGCGTCTTCCGCGCTTTCCCCGAACTCGATTCCCCCGCCCGGCAAAAGCCAATAATAAGAATCCTTTTTCTTTTGTTGAATGAGAAGAATTTCGTTCTGCGAGTTTTCGATCAGAGCGGCGACTCTGACTCTCATTCCTTTCTTTTTAAAGAAAAAATCCATCTACTTAGATTGTCGTCCTTTGATCCGAGGAATCTTGATTTGGAAAGGAATGTTTTCTACGATCCTCTCTGAATCCTGTTGTAAAGTTCTTTGGCCGCGTTTTGTTCCGCCGCCTTTTTGCTGACGCCTGTGCCGCTCGCTTCCCATTGATCCCGAATCCGAACGGAAACCTGAAAGACTTTCGAGTGATCGGGACCGGATTCTCCTTTGAGACGATAGATGGGAAGAACCTTAAAGTGTTTTTGGGAATATTCCTGGAGCTGCGTTTTGTAGTCCCTGACAGATTCCTCTTTTTCGGGATTTTCCGCAAATTCTATTAAATGTTTGAGAATGAATTTTTCAGCCGCTTCAAAACCGAGATCCATATAGATCGCGCCTACAAGTGATTCAAAAAGATTCGCGGAGAGTTTACGACGGCCTTTGCCTTGCGAATTTTTTTCCCCTTTCCCGAGCAAAAGGTATTCGCCTAAGTCGAGTTTTTCGGAAATGGAATTGAGGATCGGAGTCGACACGATTCTCGATTTGATGCGGGATAATTCTCCCTCGCTCGCTTTCGGATATTTTTGAAATAACGAACGCGCGGCCACAAGGCCTAACACGGAATCGCCTAAGAATTCCAGACGTTCGTTGTCTTCCAAGATCTCAGGATTTTCGTTCTTATAGGAACTATGAATGAATGCGGTATTATAATATTCTAGTTTAGAAAACTTGATTCCGATCTTTTTGGAAAGTTTCTGAAGAGTTTGTACCCGTTCCGGGTTTTTGAGAGAGGAGGAAGGTTGTGTTTTCTTAAGGACCAAAGGAAGGAAAAAAGAATTCCGAGTTCCGCGAAGAACCCGGAAAGTCTCAAACGATTAGGACTTGAGGTTGTCGATGAACTTAGTTACGTCCCCGACAGTTTGAATTTTCTCAGCGTCTTCGTCAGAGATTTCGATTCCGAATTCTTCTTCGAGAGCCATTACTAATTCAACCGTGTCCAGAGAATCTGCACCGAGGTCGTCTATGAAGTGAGCCTCAGGTGTAACTTCAGATTCATCCACTCCAAGTTGTTCTACGATGATAGATTTAACTTTTTCAAAGTCTGCCATTGTTTCCTCCGTACCACATTTAGGTGGTATGATGATTTTTTGTTAGATTTAGCCAGGCGGATATAAAATCCACCGAATTTTATAGATTTAATTCCGAAAATATTTGGCAAGCCAATATACTTTTTTTCAGAAAAAAACTCCTTTAAATTGTTTATTCGTTTTTATTTTTCGAATCGGTTTTTTATCGATTGAAAGCGATCCGTTGCGGAACGAAAAAAATTCGTTCAGGACTCCGTACAATTCAGACCGAATGAAAATGTATTTCGCCGATGAAAGTGAAATTTTGGAGATTCGTAATCGATTGTCACATTAGAACCTTCGTAACGGTCCGCTTTCCGAATCCTAATTTTAAAAAGAAAAACGAAAACCGGAAAAGATTTCTTTTTAAAAGAACAAAAGAAAGGTACCGACGGCACTTGTGATTTTTTTTCGAACGAATGAATGGAAATACGGACAAAGGGATTCTTTCACTCCTGGACGAGTGAAAGAATCATGGAGAATTGGAAGTTCTTATGCGGAAGCGCCCGGTAAAAAGCCACCGCCGTTTACTTCGATTACCTGACCGGTAATGAACGAAGAAATATCGGATGCTAAGAATGCGATCGTGTTCGCGATGTCTTCCGGTTGTCCTGCTCTTTTCAACGGGATCGCCGCAACCATGGCAGTTCTGATTTTTTCAGGAATCGCTTCCGTCATTTCAGTGGCGATAAAACCCGGTGCAATCGCGTTGCAACGCACTTTACGAGAAGCCATTTCCAAAGCCACAGCTTTTGTAAAACCGATCACACCCGCTTTGGAAGCGGAATAGTTGGTTTGTCCGATGTTTCCGTTTACTCCGGCAATCGAAGAAAGATTGATGATGGAACCGCCGTTCGGGTTTTTCATCATAAACTTAATCGCAGCTTGAGTGCAGTTGTAAGTTCCTGTAAGGTTAACCGCAATAACCGCATCCCATTGTTCTTTTTTCATTCTCATAAGAAGAGTGTCTTTGGTGATTCCGGCGTTGTTTACTAAAACGTCTACAGTTCCGAATTCATCCACGCAAGCTTGAATCGCT
Source organism: Leptospira sanjuanensis (assembly GCF_022267325.1). Lineage (NCBI taxonomy): Bacteria > Pseudomonadati > Spirochaetota > Leptospiria > Leptospirales > Leptospiraceae > Leptospira > Leptospira sanjuanensis. The sequence goes on along the minus strand of NZ_JAIZBG010000001.1, from coordinate 1,240,998 downwards.
TTTGCCGCGGAGTCCGCGTCCGCAACGTTTGTTCCGATTCCGATGGCTTTCACGCCTGTTTGTTTTGCGATTTCTTCCGCAGTCGCTTTGCTGGCTTCCTCGTTGAGGTCCGCGATTACGATATTCGCTCCCGCTTTTGCGAGAGTTAAAGCCGTGGACTTTCCGATCCCTCTTGCGGATCCGGTGATTACGGCATTTTTACCTTTTAAATCGATCATAATTCTTTCCTATTCAGGTTCTCTGCGGCTAAAGTATTTCGCTCGAATAGCGGGTCAAGGGAGTTTTCCGCATTTTACGGCAAGGAAACAGAACGAACGTTCTGGTTATTTGAAATCGGACGTCCAATTTTAGAAAGTCCATAAAACCGCCGGGTTTACAAGGTTTTACCGCTTATTAAAAGTGTGGGAACTACCACGTTTTCAATCCAACGGTTTATTACCCAAAACATAAACGGGAGAAAAACCTCCCCCCGGAGTTCTGAAATTGGTCGTCTGACCTTGATACAATCGGGCGGCCAAAAGAAGAATTCTCTCTTTGTATACGTACGCTCTTAAATCCATTTTATAAGGAACCCGTTGCGCGTCCGCATTCAGAAGAATTCTTTCCGAAGGATGGACGATTTCCTGAATCAGATGATTTCCGGAAAGAATTTCCTGAAACGTTCCTTTGGTGAGTTTATCTCCTCTATAAACGGCCTTACTTCCGTAGCCGGATGTCGGTTTAAAAAAGAATTTCTTTCTTTCTGCCCAGAGAGTGTCCGGATCCACGTCCTTCGCATATCCCGTAAAGGGAACGGTGTTATCGAGAATCTTTCGATCCTCTTCCGGGATTCCCGCATCATTCAGGAAGGAATCGTTTTTCCAGAGAATCAAGTTCGTCTTTTTTGCGTAGAGTTCATAGTCGAGAGGGTTCGGGGTCACAACGACGGTTTGTTTTTCCCAAGCGCTGCGCATCGCCTTACTGCCGGGATCGGTAAGATAAAAATCGGTGAGACGATTGTAGATCAGATCGACCTTCTTTCCGTTTACGAAAAGAAAACCTTCTTCGTTCGTCTGAAAGGCTTCGGGCGAAACGATTTCGGAATCGATTCCGCGACTGATAAAGAGTTCTCGGAATAGTAAAAATTCGGGATAAAGAAATTGTTCCTGGGGTGTTTCGTCCACGATCGCGATGAATTTGGGTCGGTCCGGTTTTCCAGCGTCCTTCCATTCCTGAAGAAAGGTTTGTAAAAAATCGGATTCGATCGCATCCAGTTCCTCTTTTTTGGGAAGAGCGTCTCGAACTTCAACACAGCATTCTTGTTGCGCTTCCACGAGCTTCTTTTGTAAAAAGGCTCCGCCTGCATTCGTGTTGATTTCGATCAGTTTCGGACCTTGATCGGTAAGATGAAAATCGAAACTAAGGAAAACACCGCCCTCGGAAAAACGATGCTTTAATGCCTCTGGGAAATCCCGAAGAAGCCGCTTACGAACCATCTCGTTTTTTAAACTTTTCTGAAACGTGGAAACGGTTGTCTGAATCGCATTCAATTCGTTCGGATCCAAAAAGGAGGCGCTTGGTGAAAAGAATCTTTCAGATAACGCGCTCACATCCAAATGTTCGGCGCCTTCGGCTTCTAAGATCTTAGAATGAAACGTTTTCTCTAAAACTTTTTTTTCAAGCGTAACACATTGGCATTCGCGGTTGAATAGTTGCGAGATCGTTGTCATTACAGAACCTCCGCGGGTGCAGAAAACCATCTTTTGCGGAACCAGAATGCGACTCGAACCAAGAGAATCAGAGCGGGGACTTCGACCAAAGGTCCGATGACTCCCGCAAACGCTTGGCCGCTTGCGATTCCGAAAACACCGATCGCGACTGCGATCGCGAGTTCGAAATTATTTCCCGCCGAAGTGAACGCGATGGAAGTCGTTTTTGAATATTCCACTTTCATAATTTTCCCGATCCCGAAACTGATCATAAACATAATCACGAAGTAGAATATCAACGGTACGGCGATGATCAGGACGTCCGCGGGAATTTCGAAAATCAGATTTCCCTTAAGACTAAACATAAAGAAAATGGTGAACAACAACGAGATCAAAGTGACGGGTGAAACGAACGGAATAAACGTTTCATCGTACCATTTTTTTCCTTTGTAACGAAGTAGCGTAAAACGTACAAGAATCGCGGAAGAAAAAGGAATTCCTAAATAGATCAGAACGCTTTCCGCAATCTGCCCGATGGTCAAATGAATTTCGTAAACTTCCAAACCCGCATAAGCCGGTAAAATCGAAATGAAAAAGTAGGCGTAAAAGCTGTAGAAAAATATTTGAAAAAGACTATTCAATGCGACCAAACCGGCGGCATAATCTCGATTTCCCTCGCCTAACTCGTTCCAAACGATAACCATCGCGATACATCGCGCTAAACCGATTAAGATCAAACCGATCCTATATTCGGGAAAATCGGCCAGAAAAATACTCGCCAGAGCAAACATCAGCAACGGACCCACGATCCAATTCAGAAAAAGGGAGATCGATAGCACCTTAACGTTGGAAAAAACTTCCTTCATTTTTTCATATTGAACTTTTGCAAGGGGAGGAAACATCATCAAAATCAAACCGACCGCCAAAGGAACATTCGTTGTCCCGATGGAAAGTCGGCTGAAAGCCAACTCCGCTGAGGGAAATATTTTTCCGAATATAACACCCGCACCCATCGAAAGAAAAATCCAAAACGTAAGATAACGATCGACAAAACTTAATTTAGAACCCATCTCCCCTCAATCCTTAGCCGAAGGGGAAATCAAATTCAATTCTCGCAGGAAATTCAGCGAATACTCGCGAATCATTTCCCGGACTTTTCGAAACTCCTCCTGGATTTCCGTTTCCGTACCGGTAGCCTTTGCGGGATCGGGAAAATTATGATGAAAACGCTCGGCTTTGGAGGGAAAATAAGGACAATTCTCCTTTGCATGATCGCACACGGTAAGAATATAAGAAAAATCTAAATTACGATATTCGTCGATATGGTTGGAAGTGTGTTTCGAAATGTCGATTCCGGCTTCTTTCATCGTGGCGATCGCGCGCGGATTGACTCCGTGAGTTTCGATTCCAGCGCTGTAAATGTCGGCCTTGTCTCCCGCGTAATACCTGAGCCAACCCTCGGCGATTTGGCTTCGACAACTGTTTCCCGTACATAAAACGAGAATTTTCGGTTTATTCATCAGCAACAATCCTCTCCCATTGAGGTTTTATAACGTTTTAAATCTTTGAAAAAGGAAACAACATCGGATTCGAACTCTTCTAAACGAGTCCAATTGATACAATAGCAGGATTTATTTCCTTCGATTTCACCCTTGATCAAACCGATCCCTCTTAATTCCCGAAGGTGCTGCGAAACCGTGGCTTGCGCCAAGGGCAAAACCTCTACAATTTCTCCGCAAATACATTCCTTTCGCTCGGCGATCGTCTGCAAAATTGCGAGGCGAGCCGGATGCGCAAAGGATTTCGAGAAATCCGCCAAGGATCTCGTATCAGCCGAAAACTCCGTCTTCTTATTGACTGCCATATTGTATATCGTAAATATACGATAATAAAAGCAAGTCAATTTTCTAGATCTTGATGAGCGCGGCATAGGATTTTGGATGAGGAATCGACTCGATTATCGAATCATTCCTAAACTCTTTGTTTTCCCTCTTTTGCATTGAGGTGATTTTCTTTTTGCGATCGATTAAAATCGGCTGAGAATTCCAGCCGCAAACCGATTCTTTCCATTAAAATTCTCAACGAACGATTTCTTAACAGACGCATCGCATATAAACGCTTCGGATTCCTCCTTGTAACGGTTAAAAATTTTTTTCAACATCAAAGGTGGCTTTGACTGTTCTCATGGACATCTAGGATTCCGGCGGACATTGGGGAGCATGAATTTGAACGGAAAGATATTGAAAAGGGTTCGATTTAAAAACATATTCGATCCCGCACTGAAGCGACAAATCTTCAGCGTCTTTTTTCAATTTTTTATCCGCGATCGCGCAATAAAAGCCGTCAACGATGGAAACGTCATACCGAACAATCTGATTCTCCGGAAGAGCCTCCTCTGTTCTTTTCCATTCCTTCTTGATAAAATCCAGGATTTTCTTTTTCTCGTTTTCGACTTGTTTTGGATCCGAGTTCTCTTTCGCAGACGTTTCACCGGAATCTTTCAATGAACGAATCGCCTCAAGACATCGATGTTTTTCAGTCAAAGTTTTCGATGCGGTTACGGATTCGGATCGACCCACATACGTACATGCAACACCAAACGCTCCAAACGCAAGAATCGACCATAGCGGCACCTGACGATTGAAGCGTCTTCCCAATGATCTTATCTTCATAAGTATTTTATTATATACTCTTATGCGTAAGAATGCCGAATCTCTTTACGACTCGAATCAATCCAAAGCAAGGATCGCTTTCGACCAAAAAAAATTCCAGATCAATCGAATCAAAGTTCTCAGAGCGAAAAAACCGATCGCGACCACGGAAAAGATCTGTCTGAATTCGGATCTCATACTTTCCCACATCGGCTGCCCCGCTTCCAAATCGGCGGAGGTTTGCACGAATAAGTCCCAAAAGAATCGGATCGATTTCGAATAATATGCGAGTTCGGCGAAAATACAAACGAATGCGAGAAGACATACGAGGATTCTCAGTCTTCGATCGATTTTCTTTTCCAAAAGCAGCGCGATATCGACTGCAGCAAAAAAAAGAAGCCCGATAGCGAAAACCGCAATCACATATTTGACGCGAACGAAGTCTTCGGCCTCCATGTTCTCGTGCATTCCTAAAAAAGAATGAAATTTCGAGCTCACCAGAAAAAAGAGAACCGCAAAGATTACGTCGATCCGGAGAGTTCGGTCGAGTTTGTTTTTGATTTCGGTCATGAACGGGAATTCTCCACTTCGCTTAATAATTTAATATTCTTTTTATTATCGGAATGAAATAGCGCGGTTTTAGAAAAGGGGACGAATGAATCCGCCCCCTCGGTTTTCAGCGGTACGCCGGGGCTTTGGAATCGAAATCGGATTTTTCGATTTTGAAATCCTTGGTTGTTCGGAGAGAATCGAAAGCGTTTCTTTCTTTCAAGAGTTCAAGAACCGCGTTCATCGCAAGCCGGTATTGACTTTTCTCCTTATCTTGCGATTCGAGCTCGGCATGTTGATTGCAAAGCGCTTCGTTGAACGGAGTTTCAAAACCGCGGTTCAGTGTACGAAAACAGGCGAAACCGTGATACGCCCATCCGTTCGGATCGTTGCGTAAAGTTCTTATTTTTTCGGGGGAATCGTAGTAACGGGGGGATTGTGTCGCAAATTCTCGGAGCGCCTTTTCAAAGTGACCTACCGAGTTGAGGCAAAGTCGACCGTCGTCGATTGCAAACGCGTAAAAGATTTCCCCTTGGTGTTCGCGGGAAAATTTCTCAATTTCGGCCTGAGCAAAGTCGGCCATTTTTTTTACGTCAAACATGAAGCCCATCCTGCTTTTGTTCTGAAAGTTCTACAACCGTCGGATTATTTTTTGAATCTTTTTTGATTGGTTCCGAAAAGTCGGAAAGAATTCTTCTTTTACGAGGCCTGTTGTAAAGACTCGCGTTCGTCGCAGGAACGTTTCGTTTGCAATTTAAGCCCGCAAACGACGAAACAAGTTATGTACGCTTTCGGAGGATGTCGCATTGAGAAACGAATTGTGCGTTGCGAAAAAGCGAGTCAAGAAATCTCAAAAGGTCCAAAGACGTCGCAGAGAAATATTTATGATCTTCTTGATTCGGAAGAGAAGGGAATCCTTTTATAATGAGGAACGCAGAAAGATAATTCGACTCGAATCAGATATTGTATTTTTTGAGATCGGCCGCGATTCGATCGTTGATCTGATGTCCGGCGCACACGTTCACGACTCGGATCGCGCTTTGAACCGCAAGCGCGTTGGACGAACCGTGACCGATTAAACAGATTCCGTCCACTCCGAGCAACAAGGCTCCGCCGTATTCCGCGTAGTCGAGACGTTTTTTGATCGCGGCAAACGTGGGCTTCAGTAAAAGAGCACCCGTTTGAGCGAGACTGGATTGTTTGATGCTTTCGCGTAACACGTTGAAGATGGATTTGGAAAGGCCTTCCGTGGCTTTTAGAACGATGTTCCCGATAAATCCGTCGCATACTACAACGTCCACGTCCTTTCCGCTTCCGTAGAGATCCCGCCCTTCCACGTTTCCGACAAAGTTGATCGGAAGTTTTTTGATCATCTCGAAAGCCTTCAAAGAAACCGTGTTCCCTTTTTTGTCTTCTTCCCCGTTGGAAAGAATTCCGACTTTCGGATTCAAAATATTGAATATTAGCTTTGAATAAATTTCTCCCATAACGGCGAACTGCGCCAGATAATCCGGCTTACAATCCACGTTCGCACCCGCGTCCACGAGGAGCATAGGAGGTCCGTTTTCTTGGGGAATCGGAGCGGCGATCGGAGGACGAAGAACTCCGGGAATTCTTCCCAGATACAAAAGAGCCGAGGCCATGGTTGCGCCCGTGTTTCCCGGAGAAAACATTCCGACGCAGGTTTTATCCGCTACGAGTTGTGTGGCTTGAACGACGGAAGAATCCTGAAGGGTTCGCACTGCGATCGACGGAGAATCGTTCATATCGATGATCTCCGATGCGTGCTGGATTCTTACTTTGTTTGTGTCGTATTCGAATTTGAGGAGGATCTCCCCGATTTCTTCTTCTTTGCCGACCAGGACGACATTTGCCCCATCCTGGTTAACGGCATTTACGGCGCCTTCAATGATCTTTTCCGGCCCGTAATCGCCGCTCATTACATCGACGGCGACCCACATCATAGGAATTAATTTTCTTCTTTAGGCTTCTTAACTTTCGGCTCTAAAACGATTCCGGTCTTATAGAATCCGCAGGTTGGGCAAATTCTATGAGGAAGTCTGTAAGAATTGCAATTAGGACAAGGAACCAAATTTGGTTTTCCGATGGCATGATGCGCCCGTTTTGTCCTTACTTTTGATTTCGATTTTCGTCTTTTGGGAACTGCCATTGCTTTCCTCTTGGGAAATTGAAGTTGTTAAACTATACTTTTTTGAGGCTGGTAATCCTCAACTATTATTTCGCCGAAATGCGGAGAAGATGGTCTTTTTGAGAGCAAAAAGGAGCCGTCTTGGAACTCAGTAAAACATTCCTTATCCTTACCGGGCTACAACTGAAGATCAATCCGTCGGAGTTACGACAATCTACCGTAAAATTTCGCGCCCCACCCAGATTTTGGGTGGTGGGGAGAGGTGGCGGGAAAGCTTCGGAGATTTTTCTATATCAAAAGATCTCACTTTTTGCAATTAACAAACCCCACTTTTGGTCGGAACATTTAAGTTTTAGTCCTCTTCGGTCCATTGTTACTTTATTCAACTTGCGAAGCCTCTCATTGAATTCTACAAATTGGAAAGAGAGTCCATAAATTCAACGGCTTCCTTTCTTTTTCCATAGAGAGAAGAGCGGTTGAAAACGAGCCTGGCCGAAGATTCTAAAATTATGTCCAGCTCCTTGAGCCCGTTTGCCTTCAAAGTTCCTCCGGTGGAAACCAAGTCAACGATACAATCCGAAAGTCCCACGAGCGGCGCCAATTCAATGCTACCGTAGAGTTTGAAAATCTCGCAGGACAACCCTTTGTGAAAAAAGAATTCTCTGGCTAAATTCGGATATTTCGTCGCGACTCGAATCTTGCGATGACGCGCTTCCAGCGTATAACCTTCCGGCGCCGCAAGAGAAAGTCTGCACTTTCCGATTTTCAGATCGAGCGGAGTAGCGAGGTCGTATCCTCCTTCTTTGAGGACGTCCCAACCGCTGATTCCCGCGTCTGCGGCGCATTGTTCCACGTAAGTCGCAACGTCTTGAGAACGCACGAGAAGAATCCGGATTCTTCCCATAGGATCGTTGTAGATGAGTTCTTTGGAATGGTGATCGGGTTTAGCGGAAAGCCAGCCTTTGGAGATCATCAGATCGATGCTCTCTTCGGCGAGTCTTCCTTTAGGCAAAGCCAGTGTAAGCATCAGCCTTTCTGGTTGAGTTGTATGAGTAAGAATGTCGCGAATTGTTTGACGGTATTGTAATCGGTCGCGGGAGTTTTGATGTCCTGATCGAGAACCTTTTTCAAGGATTCGATCGCTTCCGCCTTTTTACCGTTTTTCGCCTTGAGTCTTCCGGTCTGGTATAAACTCCAAGCTAAGAATCCGTTCGCTTCTCTCGTATTGGAAAGAAGATTTGCCGCAGTCGCAAAATCGGTTTCCGCCGATTCGAAGTTTCCTTCTCTTTCGCGAAGATTTCCCGCGAGATAAAAGTAATACGCCTTTACTTCCGTCGGTTCGTCGATTTTCTTACCGGCCCATTCGATTTTCTCCGCGGCCTTTTGAAATTCTCCGTTTCTGGAATAGAGATCGGAAAGGACTTTTGCCAGTCTCAGATCGAGTTTTTTGGATGAATACTGGGAAGAGATTTCTTCGTATGCTTGGATTTTTTCTTTCAGATCGATCGCAGGATTGGCGCGGAACTTTTTTTCCAACGCTTCCAATGCGATCGTCCCTTTTTCAAACTGAGAATCTTGGTATTGAAAATAGATCACGAACGCGAGAACGATCACAAGAATCGCACCCGCTCCGATCAGAACTTCCTTGATACGAGAAGCGATCGCCCTGAAAAATTTGATCAGAGCCAATTCTATCTTACTGCCTTGAAAATCCGCGTAAGGGTCCACCTTAACTTCTTTCGCGGCCGTTTGACCTACTTCGTAGCGTTTCATATCAAGTCCTTCTTTCCAGGATTCTTATCTGAGAGAAGTGTTCAGGAAGCTTCCCAGACTTTCGCGGGAAGGAGCGTCCGAAGTCTTGAGATACTTGGACATTTCCTCTCTTTCGAGAGCCTTATCGAAGTCCTTGATGGAGAGAGAAATTTTCTTATTCTTCACGTCCACTTTGATGACTGCGGTTTTTACGATCTCATCGGGTTTGTAAACTTCCGCGATGTTCGTTTCTCTTCCGTTCGGAACTTCCGAGATATGAACGAGACCTTCGATTCCGGGAGCCACTTCCACAAAGATACCGAATTCTTTGATGGACTTGATCTTTCCTTCCACGATGGTTCCGATCGGATGTTCGTTGCGAAAAATCTCGTATGGGTTTTCCATCAACTGCTTGAGACCGCAGGAAATTCTCTGCGCGTCCAAGTTCACGTCGAGAATCATGTATTTTACGGTGTCGCCTTTTTTCAGTTGAGAAGTAGGATTGCTCGCCTTCTCGTCCCAAGTGATGTCGCTGATGTGGATCAGACCTTCGATTCCGTTTTCCACTTCGACGAACGCGCCGTATTTTGTAATGCCGGTAATCACACCTTCCAAAACGTTTCCTCTGCGGATTTCAGGGCTTAACTGATCCCAAGGATTCGGTTGAAGTTGTTTTAAGCCGAGAGAAAGTCTTCTGTTTTTGAAATCGATGTCCAAAACCAGAGCTTCCACTTCTTGACCTTTTTTTAATATGTCTTTCGGTTGCGGGGGTTTTTTAGCCCAAGCCAGTTCGGATGTGTGAATGAGTCCTTCCAGACCTTCTTTCAATTCCACGAACGCTCCGAACTTCGTTAAAGAAGTTACGGTTCCGCGGATGACCATTTCTTTTTCCAAAGAACGTTCCGCCCAAACCCAAGGATCTTCGTAGAGTTGTTTTAAACCTAACGCGAGTTTGTTGTTTTCCTTGTCGAGTTCGAGAACGACAAGTTCCACTTCCTGGCCGATTTGGAAATATTGTTTGAATGGAGCGTATTTTTTGTAAGAAATATCTCTTTGACGCAGAAGACCGGTAACTCCGTCCACTTCGCAGAATACTCCGAAAGAAGCGATCTTGCTGACTACGGATTTAACCTTGTCCCCTACTTTGATTTTGAGAAGAAGAGCGTCCCACTTTTCTTCGTTTACTTCGTCCAAAAGTTTCTTTCTGGAAACCACGCCGGAACGAGTGCGGTCGTTGAGTTCGATGATCTTAAACTCAAGTTCCTTGTTTTTGAAGGTTTCCCCTTCTTTGAATTTATAGCTGAGTTGAGAAGCAGGTAAAAAGAGATCCACTCCTTCTACGTTTACGATGTAACCTTTGCCCTTGATTTCGTTTACGAGACGGCCGGTAACTTGGTAGCCGTTTTTAAACGCTTCTTTTACGATTTCCCAACCTTTTCTTTGGTCGGCTTCTTTTTTGGAGAGAATACATCCGGAATCTTGGGATTCCTTTCTTTTTACGATTGCGGAGACATAATTGCCGCGTTCCGGAGTTTCGTCGAAATCTCCTCTTGGGATACGGCCTTCTTGTTTGAGCCCTTCGATTGCCACATAAACATAGTCGTTGTCGACGGATACGATCTTTCCTTCAACGACTTGATCTTTCCGGAGTTCCGGTTCTTCGTGTATTGATTGTTCCCACTGTTTGAATACTTCTGCAAAAGTGGACTTCTCTTCCTTGTTTGTCATGGGGCGTAGGTTACTCGGCTAATGGTAGTTCAGGATCCGTCTGGAAATTTTCGGGGATCATCGATCCAGAATCTCAAGGATCTTGCTAATTACACTATTTTTTGGTAGGAGATCAGTGTCAACGAGGATTGCGTCGTTTGCCTGATAAAGAGGCGCTATTTCCCTTTCCATATCCGATTTGTCGCGAAGAATGATTTCTCTTTCGATCTCGTCCCGATCTGCGGCGATCCCCTGCTCTTGCAATTGTAAATATCTTCTTTCCGCGCGCACTTTGGAAGAAGCCGTTAAGTAAAACTTGAACTTCGCATCCGGGAAAACTTCGGTTCCGATATCGCGGCCGTCCATGATCAATTTGTAACGTTTCGCGAGAGAATGAAGTTCTTTGTTCACGAAGTCGCGGTAAATTCTTTGGTTCGCGATGTGTTTGATTTCTTTCGTGATTGCGGGGGTTCGAATCGCGAGAGAAACATCTTCTCCGTTCAGGAGAATTTTGTTTTCGTTTCCTGCGGAAAATTCGCAGAGGATATGCGCCGATCCGATCGAGGATTTTGCCTCGTCCGTTTTCACCCATTCGGAGAATTCTCCCGCGTTAGTCGCGGCTTGGTATCGTCGAAATAAAAACAACGTTACTGCGCGATAGAACGCTCCCGTATCCAAATAATTGAATCCGATCTTTTCGGCGATTTGTCTCGCTACGGTGCTTTTCCCCGAACCCGCCGGACCGTCGAGTGCGATCACATTCTCATTCATAAAGACATCCTCGAAGTAAGGTTTCAAATCCAGGAAAAGAAGTTTCGATCCAGGAAGTTTCGTCGATTTCGAGTTGGAAACCGGAAAGGGCTTTGAGGATCAAAAAGCTCATCGCGATCCTATGATCCATATAGGAAAGAATGGAGATCTTTTTTCCTTTGGAAAGTTCGGCCCAAACGATTTCGGATTTTTGAGAGGTTCCGTCTAACGCATAACCGTCCGGATATTCCTCCACTTCGATTCCGAGCGCGCGGAAATTGGAAACCATCGTATGAATCCGGTCCGATTCCTTGGCGCGCAATTCCTCCGCGTGACGGATTTCAAATCCGCCTTCGGCAAAGAGTCCCGCTACGGACAAAATCGGAATTTCGTCGATGATCGAAGGAATTAAGGATTCTGGAATATTCACTTTCTTTAATGCGGAAGGATATGTTTTGAGATCGCCGACGGGTTCTCCGCATTCGATTCTTCGGTTGAGAATTTCGATCTTCGCTCCCATGAGTTCCAGCGCTTTTAAGATTCCGATCCGGGCCGGATTCAGCCCGATGTTCTGAATCAGAAGATTTCCTTCCTTTGCCAAAACGCCGAGCACCAAAAAAAACGCCGCCGAGGAAATATCGCCCGGCACTTTGAATTCTCCTCCGTTCAAAACGTACGGAGGTTTGATTTTAAAATGAAGAGGCGAGATCCGTTCGATCTTGTTTCCCAAAAATTGAAACATGTTTTCGGTATGATCCCGCGACAATATGTTTTCCGAATATTCCAATTCCGTTGAGGACGCGATCGCCGCGAGCATCAGACAGGATTTGATCTGTGCGCTCGCTATCGGACTTTCGTATCGGAACGCACTCAATTTTTTTCCTTCGATTTTCAGCGGAGCGGTTTCTTTTTCTCCGAGCCCGACGATCGAGGCGCCCATCGCAGTCAGAGGTTTGATGATTCTTCCCATCGGACGTTTTTTCAAGGAATCGTCGCCTGTCAGAGTCGCTTTCACTCCGGGAAGTCCGCAGATCAGTCCCGCCGACAGACGAATTCCCGTTCCCGCGTTTCCGAAGTCGAGTTCCACATTAGGCGAAACGAGAGCATCCTTTCCGGGACTCGTAAATTCGTATTCGCCGGGCGCGATCTTTCGAACATTTAACCCGAGTTTGGTGAACGCGGACATCGTATTGAGCGGATCTTCCGCTTCGAGAAATCCCGTCACCTTGGAACGCCCCTTGGAAAGAGCGGCGAACAAAACGGAACGATGCGATAAGGATTTATCTCCGGGAACCGTGATCTCCCGCGACTTAAGTTTAGTGTTTCTTGGAATCATCCTGGTTCTTCAAAATATAATCCCTGGATCTGCGGGAGGTTTCCATGAAACCCTCCCATTCTTTCGGATTCAGGGTGTTTTTTGGATTCAATTTTTCTAATATAATATCGAGTCGATCGCGGTAGTCGAGAAGCGACTTATAGATTTCCTCTTGGTTCGAGGAAAAAATCGCCGCCCACATCTTCGGATTGGAACCGGCGATCCGGGTCATATCGCGAAAGCCTCCTCCGTTCAACGGAATCGGGGACATGTCCGTATATTGTTTTACTATCTTCTGATTGGCCGCCCAGTCCGCCATGATCGAGGAAAGTATATGGGGAGAATGGGATAGATACGATAGAATGGCGTCGTGTTTATCGGCGGGAATTTCGATCGTTTCCATTCCGATGTTTTTCCAAAACGTGTCCAAACTCGTCCGAACTTCCGGCCTCGCGTGTTTGGGAGAAGTCAGAATACAAAGCCTTCCTTCGTAAAGGGACGCGTTCGCAAACTCGAGTCCTGATTCTTCCGATCCGCACATTGGATGCGACGAGACGTAATTGTGTGCGTTCGAAAACCGGGCTTCAACCGCGTGAATGATTTCTTTTTTGGTCGAACCGAGATCGGTGATCACGCCTTCGTAATCGAGAGGAAGTTCGGAGATCAGCTTCACGGTGAGATCCACCGGAACTCCGAATATGATAAAATCGTAATCTTTCCAACGTTTGGTAGAATGAAATTCGTCCGAGGTCAAAATCTCGTCCGCTGAACGGAGAGATTCTCCCTTTGATTTGCTTTTGGAGGAACTGACTACGCCCGTGACGCGCGCGGAGATTCCCTTCTTCTTGAGCGCCAAGGACAAAGAAGCGCCCATCAGCCCGAGACCGTATATGAGAATATTAGAAAATTCTGATTTCACAGGCTTTGCGGAGACATCGGATAGGAACCGAGAACCCGGAGAAAGATCGTGTTTTCTTTCAAGCTGGAAAGAACGGCTTGGATGGATTCGTCCTTTTGATGACCGTTAAAGTCGATGAAGAAGTTGTATTCCCAGGAATTTCTTCTCGTAGGTCTGGATTCTATCTTTGTCAGATTGAGTTGATGATCGAAGAAAGGTTTTAATACGCGATACAAAGCCCCCGGCTTATCGGGACAGGAGAACACGACGGAAGTTTTGTCGTTTCCGGTCGGAGGACATTGATTTTTTCCGATGATCAAAAACCGGGTCGTGTTGTCGGCGAGATCTTCGATGGACTCGCGGATCAAACTGAGTCCGTAGATTTCCGCCGCGATGGAAGAAGCGATCGCCGCGCATCCTTCCTTTTTTTCCGCTACGATCTGCGCGGCTTTTGCGGTGGAGGAAGTTTCCACGATCTCGACGTGCGGTAAGTTTGCGGCGAGCCAATTCTTGCATTGAGAATTCGCGATCTTGATTCCGTACAAAGTATGGATTTTGGAAAGGTCGTGTTCGAATCCCAAAAGACTGATGCTGATTCTCAGATAATGTTCGGAATAAATGAGAAGGTCGGAAACCAAAAACTGATCGAGCGTGGAATTGACGAGTCCTTCGCTCGAGTTCTCGACCGGAACGACTCCGTAGTCGATCTTATCGGTTTCCACGGCGCGGAACACGTCGGGAATGGAATTGAATTCCAACGCTTGGATCGAAGCTCCGAAACGAGTACGAACCGCTTGATTGGAAAAGGAACCGGCAGGTCCGAGATAACCGACTTCCAATCCTTTTTCGACGGAGATGGAACCGGACATGATTTCGCGGTAAATGGCGATGAGAACCTTGTCGGGTAACGGCCCCGCGCTCAAAGACTTTATCTTTTCATAAACTTCTTTTTCGCGATCGGGACGGAAGACCGGTTCGTTTCGTTCGCGCTTGAGTTCGCCGATTTTCGCGACGAATTCCGTGCGAGCCTGGATCGCCTTTACGATTTCTTGATCCAGAGAATCGATTTGATCTCGGAAGACTTTTAGTTGTTGATCCAGGTCACTCATTTTCGAGTAAATCGTCCAGGTTTTCAAATTTCAGCTCTTTGACTTCCACAGGAGCCGGAAGATCCGATAGTTTATTCAATCCGAAATGAATCAAGAATTCTTTGGTCGTTCCGTAAAGCGCCGGTCTTCCCGGAACTTCTTTGTTGCCGATCGGCTTGATCAATTTTTTGGATATGAGAGAAGTCACCATCGCTCTGGAGGAAACTCCGCGGATCTCGTCGATTTCGGGAAGAGTGATGGGTTGTTTGTATGCGATGATGGCAAGAGTATCCAAACTGGATTTGGAAAGTTGTTCCCTTCTTTTTTCCTTGAAGATGTTTCCGAGAATTTCGGAATATCCCTCGTTGGTCACGAACTGATAGGCGCCGCCGATTTCCTTTAAGAGAAAGCCGCCGTTCTTTTCGGAATAGTCTAATACGAGTTCGTCGAGAATTTCTCTTGTCTCGGTCTTTTCCATTTCGGCGGACTTGGCGATGCTCGCCAATTTAAGAGGTTCACCGGAAACGAATAATAACGCCTCGATCAATCCTTTGAGTTTTGCCCTGTCCCGTTCCACTGTTCCTCTACCAGAAATAAACGGATCTCCCCGAAAAGTTTATGCTGCTTAGCCCGGAGAATCCTCTGCTTACTTAGTTCCAGCAATGCCAGAAAAGTGGCAACGATTTCTGCCTTTTCCGGAACTTCCTTCTCGAATAATTCCGGGAAAGTAACTTCCTTTTTTTCTCGGAGGGAAGAAAGGATTTTTTCCATCTTTTCTTCCACCGTAAATCGGTGAGGTGTGGTGAGTAATGCGGGAATTTCCGCGTCGTCGACTTTGGCTTCGAGAATTTCGTTGAACGCGCCGATCAAGTCCAACAAAGAAACGTCCAGCCAATTGTCCTCTTCTTCCAAGGTGACGTTGGATTCTCTTCGGAAAACCCCTGTCTGGACCTGATCCATTTCCGAGAGCCGTTTTGCGGTGAGCTGGAATTTTTTGTGTTCTAAAAGTTTTTCAACAAGTTCGGGGGGAAGCGGCGGCTCGTAGTCTTCTTCCTCAAATCCCGGATCCGGCAACAGCGCCTTGGATTTTAAGTAGATAAGATTGGCCGCCATCAAGGCGTATTCCGCGCTGAGTTCCAAGGAAAGAGTCTCTGAAATCCGTAAGAAACTTAAAAAATCACGGGTGATGCGAGAGAGAGAAACATCAAAGATGTCCACTTTGTAACTTTCAATCAAACTCCAGAGGACTGAAAGAGGTCCTTCCGTCAAACCTCCCTCGGAGTTGTTCCATTGAACTACAAAGGACTTACCGGATTCTTCATTCTCCATTCAAAGACTTTTGCCTCTTAAGAATTCAGAGCTTTGTCCGCCGCCTGCTGGAGTCTTTCCGGAGAAAACGGTTTTACGACGAAGTCTTTGACTCCCATCTTGATTGCCTTTGCCAAAAGGTCTTCCTGACCGAGCGCGGTTACCATGATGATTCTCGCTTTCGCATCCAACTTGAATATTTCCTGAGCCGCTTCGATTCCGTCTTTTTCACGCATGGTAATATCCATCGTGACCAGATCCGGCTTCAAAGACTTGTATTGCTCCACGGCAATATTCCCGTTTTCAGCCTCACCTACGATCTCATGACCGGTTTGGGTGAGCGCGTCTTTTACCATGGTTCTCATGAATTTGGCGTCATCCACAACGAGAATTCTGGCCATAATTAAATTCCTCTCTCTTTCAAAATGATTTGGATCCTATTGATGATTTCGGTCACAGGCTCGATATATTCGACGCCTCCCATTTCAACGGCCTGACGGTTCATTCCATAAATTACGGAAGTTTGTTCGTCCTGTGCGATCGTGGAACCCCCGGCTTCTTTCACTTTTACCATAGCCGCCGAGCCGTCCTTTCCCATACCGGTCATAATCACACCGATTATCCCGCTTTTATATTCTTCGATCGCGCTGTTTAGGAGAACTTCAATGGAAGGTCTGTGTCCATTTACGGGAGCTTCCCTGTTCAGGGCAATCCATTTCCTCCCGCCGCGAGATTGAACGGAAAGATGCGCGTCTCCCGGTGCGACGTAGCCCGTATTCGGTTCGATCGGTTCGCCGTCTTCGGCTTCCTTCACTCGAATTTTGGAATGTTCGTTGAGTCTCATCGCGAACGCTTTCGTAAAACCTGCGGGCATATGTTGCACGACTAGTATCGGCAGAGAAATGTCCGCGGGGACTCTGGAAAAAACTTCCTGCAATGCTCTCGGTCCACCGGTGGAAGTACCGATACAGATCGCTTGCACGGGAGTTTTTTTCGCCGGCGCTCCGCCGGAAGGAACGGTCGTCACCGGAACTTTTTTTAATGAGACAATGGAAGGAATTCTTACGCGGCTTTCGAAGAATGCGAGAATCTTGGACTTGAGAATGTTTCCGATTTCTTCGGGATCGAATTGAAACGCGCTCGAAGGTTTGGGAACGAAGTCGATCGCGCCGTATTCCAAAGCCTTGAACGTGGCCTCGGCTCCGTTTTGAGTCAGAACCGAAAGCATGATGACCGGAATTCCCATCCTCTTTTTTTGAAGCTCGTGCAAGGCCGTAAGACCGTCCATCACCGGCATTTCCACGTCGAGGATGATGACGTCCGGATTCAATTTTTGCGCGAGTTCGATACAATCCACACCGGTCTTACCGGTGGCGACGACGAGAATCTGGGAATCTTTTTGGATCTGATCGGAGATGATGTTTCTCACTAAAAGAGAATCATCCACGATGACCGCGCGGACCGGGTTGGGAACCATTTCCTTTAGAACCTCGGGATCAACTGGATCAATTCGTCAAAGTCCGGAAGGAATAAAAGAACGCCGAGAAGATCGTTTCCTTCGTGATTGAATTCGGTCAGCATACTTAAGAATTTCGTTCTCTCCGGTTTTACGACGTCCAAAACCTGCATAAACGTTCCTTCCAAAAATTCGGGAACGGAAGGCATCACGCTCGCTTTCGCCTTGTTGGAAATCGAGTTCATTACCGAAGAACAAACGATATTGGAGATCTCGCTGAGAACGGACTTCGCATCGTCGGTCAAACCGGAACCGGGGGGCATATCCGAACCGAGAAGTTCTCTCGCGAGATTGCTCGCGTTTTCTCTGGAGAACATCATCAAAAGATTTCCGTTCAAATCTCCGTTCATGCGGATACGAAGACCGTAAAAATGATCGTCCGAAAAACGGATCTCTTCCGCGAGACCGTCGCGGTCGTTCATGATGATTTCCGGAATAAAAAGATCGATGTTCTTTTTCAAAAGCTGGGAAAGAACCATACCCGCGTTCATCATTCCCGTGTTGACTACGCTTTCGAGTTTTTTGATTTCCTCTTTGGAAAGGGCGCCTTTGAAGTCCTTTGCGGGACCGACGGACATCGTACGTTCTTTCTTTTGAGATAAGAAGCTGTCGATGATCGACTTGGCTCGTTTTTGTTCCTCTTCGCTCGCGCTTTGATCGAGCGCAATGTCGGTGATATGAGAACGATATTCCTCTTCCGACTTGGAAACGAACGGTTTACGCGGAGTGGAGGGAGAATCCGAAAACGAAGTCACGGTCGGAGGCGGAGTAGTCTTCGGGGATTCAGGAATCACGGGTTCGCCGGCGGCGGGAAGTTGTCTTTCCTGAGGAGCTTTCATTTCCACGCTGAGAGCCGCCGCGAGTTCTTTTTCTTCGCGGATCATTTCTTCTTTGTCCACGACGATGCGTTTCATCTCGCGGGTGCGTTCGGTCTTTTTCTTTTTCAGACGTTCACGGTTCGTGATCTCGTGCAGTTTGTGATTGTAGACGTTCGTAGGATTCGTCGTTTTTTGAACGTAGAGTTCCTCTTCGCGGTCCGCGGAATGAATCGAACTGATTCTCCGCATCGTTTCGAGATGATAACGAACGACGGTGTCCGTGTCTTCGAGTTCGGACGCGATCTCTACGATTCCGGGAATGTCCAAAACCATGATGATGGTTCCGTCTCCCATGATGGACGCACCTGTGAGACCGTGGATGTTTTTGAAATTCTTTTCGAGAGACTTGATGACCGTCTCGTGTTTGCCCACGAGTTCATCGACCATAAATCCGATCTTGCGACCTTTGTATTGAACGATGACGACCGGAAATTCTTCGCGATCCGTTTTGTCCTGAAGGCCGATGATGCGGTTGAGTCTGTAGATCGGAAGAACTTCTCCTCTGAGATTGATGATTTCGTTCCCTTCGAGAGTGGTGATCTGATCGTTGTGAATCTTGATCGTCTCGTTGACTTCCGAAAGAGGAAACGCATACACTTCCTCTTCCATAAGAACGAGAATGGAAGGAATGATCGCAAGAGCTTGCGGAAAGGAAAGAACAAAGGAAGTCCCCTGACCTTTCGTGCTGTTGATCAAAATTTTCCCTTTGAATTCCTGGATGAGATTGTTCACGACGTTCATGCCCACGCCGCGACCGGAAATATCCGTGATCGTATCGGCTGTGGAAAATCCCGCTTGGAAAATGAACTGATAGATTTCCTGCTCGGTGAGATTGGAAGCTTCGGTCGCGGAGACGAGTCCCTTCTCGATCGCTTTGCGGAGAATTTTTTCCGCGTCCAAACCGCGACCGTCGTCGCGGATCTCCACCATAATATTGCTTCCGCCTTGGTAAGAATTGAGTTCCACCGTTCCGGTTTCCGATTTTCCCGCGGCGACTCTTTCGGACGGAGTTTCAATTCCGTGATCCACGGAGTTGCGGATCAAATGGAGAAGCGGTTCACCGAGCGCATCGATGACTTTTTTGTCGAGTTCGGTCGATTCTCCGCTGAGAATCAAATTCACCTTCTTGCCGGTTTCGAGCGAAAGGTCGCGCACCAAACGCGAGAATCTGCGGAACACAGTGGAGATTTGAACCATTCGGATGTTCATGATTCCGGATTGGAGTTCTTTCGAGATTCGGTTGATGAGATCGATTCTGGATTTGAGATCGTTGAAGAGTTGGTCCTCACCGAAGATTCGGATCAGATCGTCGTAGATTCTTTGAAAGCCGGAATTCGTAATGATCAACTCTCCCACGTTATTCATGAGCTGATCGAGTTTATCGGAGGATACTTTAATACTCTTTAATGTAACCTTGGATTCGGACGCCGCCATATCGTCGTCCATCTTGAATCCCGTCGCCGCGACTTCCTCCTGAACGACGGGAACGTATTCCTGAATGTCGAGGGTTTCCACCATATCGACGTTAGCCGCCGTTCGTATCTGTTCCAGGGATTCGGAAGAAAGAAATAAAAGCGTGATGGAAGTGACGTCGACTCCCTTTTCCAATTCTTCGAGATCGGGAACGGATTTATAAACGACTCCTAAATTTTTTAAGTTCTGAAGAATCAAAGAAAAACGAAGACCCTTCATCGGAGAATCTTTTCCGAGACTTACGGAGATCTTCAGACATTTTCCGGCCTTGCGGATTTCCTCTTCGAGTTCGCGAACCTCTTCCGCTTCCAAACGAATGTCCAAACCTCCCGAAGTGGAAGGACGCAAAGCGGCGCTCGGTGCGGAAGAAGATGTCGGAGCCGCGGCTGGACGGGCGGGTGCTGCTTCAACGGGTTTTGGCGCCGGAGCGGAAGTCTCGGCGGGCGCGGAACCTGCAACGCCGGAAAAAGAAGAAGGATCTTTTTCGTACGCGTCCAGCTTTTGAATCATCTCCGTAAACGGGGTATCGATCTTTTTCCCTTGGCTTACGTTGGCGATCACGTATTTGATCAGATCGAAACATTGAAACAGAAGATTGACGAGAGGAAGTTTGACTTCGAGTTTTCCGTCTCTCGTCAACTGAAGAAGATTCTCCATCTTGTGAGCGAGATCGGAAAGATTGTATAAACCGACGAAAGCCGCGGAACTTTTGAGCGAATGAGCCGCGCGGAAGATATCGTTGATGATCGAAAGATTTTTATGATCCGCTTCGAGACGAAGAAGGTTCGCGTTCAGTTCTTCGATTTGGTCTTCGGACTCTTCCAAAAAGAGTTCGGTGTATTCTCCCAGAATTCCAGCCATTACGCGACCTCCTGTTCAAAGTTGATCAGGACGGATAGGTTTAAGTTAAGGATCAAAGTTTCCTCCGCCTGGCTGACAGATTCTATCAAAGAACTGTAATTGAGAGTGAGATCGTCGGTGGCCTTGCTGATTTTGTCGAATTGAATTTTCACCACTTGTTTTACCGTATCGACGAGAATTCCCGCGCGTTTTTCTTCGTGAACGACGACGATGATTCTTGTGGAAGGAATGATCTCGCTGTATCCGATTCCGAAAACCTGCTTTAGATCTAATATCGGAATGATCTCTCCTCGGAGATTAATCACCCCGAGAATATAATCGTCTCCGTTCGGAATTCTTGTGATCGGAACCGGCTTCAGAATTTCGTGGATTTTTAGGATATCGATTCCGAAGATTTCGTCCTCGACATTAAAGGTAAGATATTCCTTTTGAGAGTCCGTCGTTTTATCCGCTTCTAAGGATTCAAGATATTGTCTATTATCGAATGAGGCCATGATTGTATACCCGAAGGTCTCCGTTAAAATCCAGGATCAATATATAAAACAGATTGCGATTTGTTTTTCAAGAACAATCGAAAGAAAGCATTCGCGAAACCTAAAAATTCTCACTCTATTTATCGAATAGACAGTATTTTACCGCTTTTTCAGACGATTTGATAGATTTTTTTCTCCGTAATGACAGTACCAACTCTTATGTCGTGATCTTCCTTTGCGAAGCTCGCCGGAAAGAGTTCCTCGTAGGTAAGACCGATCAATTGATTCGGACTGACGTCGTGCAAAGTTCTGTCATAAAAGCCCGCGCCCCGTCCCAAACGGAAACCGAGTTCGTCGTAACCCAAAGCCGGAACGACAATCCATTCCGCATCGTGAAAATTTAAGGTCTTTGTTCCTTTCGGTTCGGAAATTCCGAACGGGCCCGATTCCCAGGTTTCGGGAAGAATGAATTCGAGTTTTTCTCCGATCATTTTTGGGAAATAAATTTCCTTACCGGAATCTGTCCAACCCAAGGCTTTCGGGTCCACCTTTACTTCCCATTTATCGGGAGCGTAGGCGATGATCTTACGTGCGCCCGCCGTGATTTCCGCTAAAAACCGCAGAATGGCTTGGTCTTTGATTTCTCTTTCTTCCAAAAGAGTAAGAAGCGTTCGAAGTGCGTTTCTAGATTGCAGTTTCAAGGAGAATTACTACTAAAGAGATCGAATTTTTAATCGTACAAAGTAAAGTTTTGAATGCGGCTCAAAGAAAGAAGTTCACAGATCTCCGATGATTCCTTCTTCCAACATGGTTATCAGCTTGCGGGTTTTTTCTTCGATTTCACCGGTTCCGGGAGAAGCGGAAGGTGTTGTTTCACTTTTGATTTCTTTCGCTTGATTCAATTCGTCCGCAAAGTTCAGCGCGGCTAAGATGGCTAATTTTTGTCGGGATGCGCCGGGCATTCCGGCTCCGAGTTCTCTGAGTTTTCGATCCACTTCTTCCGCAAGGGAATAAATATAGTCTTCTCCCGTTTCGCTGAGGATCGTATATTCCTCTCCGAGGATTCTAACTTTTACCCTGCGTGGGTCCAATCAAACAACCTCAGGACTTAGGATCGTCTTCGATGATCAGAAAGTCGTCGTCTTCATCCGCGTCGAATACGCTGATCGCGTCGTCATCGTCTTCGATAATGATATCGTCGTCATCGCTTTCGGTCAGAGGACTGAAATCTTCCGCGGTTTCGTCTTCGGAAATTTCGATGATGTCTTCGTCTTTTTCGGGAACTTCTGTGATCAGGGAAATATCGTCGTCTTCTTCGTCGAGAAGAATGATTTCGTCGTCTTCGCCGAATTCCTCTTCTGCGGAAGCGGTTTCTTTGACGACGTTAGACGCCGCGGCGGTAGTTGCGGCGGCTGCAGCAGCCGGAGCCGCACTCGAAGCGGAAGAAGAAGGAGCCGAAGATGCCGTTGCTCCTCCCCCTTGTGGAAGAGAATCCAATCTTCCGAGGAGTTGATTGATCTTTCCTTCGAGTTTTTGTTCTCTTTCTTTGAGTTCCGTAAGTTCTGCGTTCGTTTTTTGAAGCTGAGCCCGGAGAGAAGAAAGTTCTTTTTCCTTTTCTTCCATCGCCAGTTTCATCTGGTCGTTTTCGGCTCTCAGGGTTTCGTTTTCGGATTCTAAGCGACCATTTTCAGCGCGAAGATCGCCGATCAGTTCAAGGGCTTTAATGACCTTGCTTTCTAATTCTTCAATGGTCTCCATAGTAAGCATAACCTGATTCTCCTTAAAAAACGATTCTCTGAAAACAGAAAAAGCCCTGTAAGCTTACAGGGCTGTCGATTTCGGTCAAGCTGGATTGATTATCCGGCTACTTTGATCTTTTCGACCAGGGCGTTGAAAACTTCCCGATCGTTAAAAGCCAGCTCTGCAAGGGATTTACGATCCATGTTGATCCCTAATTTCTTAAGAGAATTCATGAATACGGAATAAGACAAACCATTTTCTCTCGCAGCGGCGTTAATTCTGATGATCCAAAGTTTACGAAAATCTCTTTTCTTCGCTCTACGATCGCGGTAAGCCCACTGGCCCGCTTTCATTACCGCACTTTTTGCCGTTCTGTAAAGTTTAGAACGGGCTCCGCGGAATCCTTTTGCGTCCTTTAAGACTCTTCTTCTTCTATTTTTGTGGATGGTTCCGTTGACCGCTCTAGGCATTATCGTACTCCATAAGGCATTAATCTGACGATGGATTTCCAGTCAGAGTTATTGACCAAGGTCAAACCGCGAAGACGTCTTCTGCGTTTCGGTCCCTTTTTGGTCAAGATGTGACGGGTATTCATACTCTTGCGTTTGATTTTGTTGTTCTTTGTGAACTTGAAACGCTTTGCAGCGGCTCTGTTCGTTTTCAACTTTGGCATCTTAATCTACCTTCGATCCTATTTCCGGAAATTATTTCGGATTAATAATTACTACGATCTGCTTTCCGTCCTGAACAGGATCCCTTTCCGCGGTGCCATGCTCTTTCAGGTCTTCGATCATTCTATATACCACTTTCATTCCGAGGTCGGAGTGCATCATCTCTCTACCGCGGAATCGGAGACTGACTTTTACTTTGTCTCCCTTTCCAAGAAACTCTTGCGCGTGTTTCTTTTTGATTTCGTAATCGTGACTTTCGATTCGAGGACGAATCTTAATTTCCTTAACGTTGATTACGTGTTGTTTCTTTTTAGCCTCTTTACTCTTTTTGAGTAACTCGAATTTATACTTACCGTAGTCGATGATCTTACAAACGTGAAGTTCCTGATCCGCCGATACTTCCACGAGATCCAGGTTTTCTTCTTTTGCTTTTCTGAGAGCTTCTTCAAAAGGAACGATCGCCACTCCGTCGTCCGATACTAAACGGACTCTGGAAACGCCCGTGATTTTCTCATTGATCCTGTGATTAAAAAGTTTATCCGTTGCTGACTTTTGACTCGGTTTCCTCTGCATTCATTCTCCGGCTAGATTTCCAAGATTTTATTCTTAGGCCTGTTTTCAAGCGATTTTTGACTCTATTTCCCTGGAATCGGCCTTTATTTCAAGCGGATTTTGCCGTTTTCGACGATCCGTGGTAGTTCCCACAAGTTCGATGGGTTAACGGCAGAAGTCCGCGTTAGGAAGGTAAGAGTTCCCACTTGTTTCGGAATTCGATTCCGGTATTTTTCCGGAATACGGTGGTAGTTCCCACAGTTTTCTCTTCAAAGAATCCGATTCGAACTGGGAAACAGCAGGAGTTCCCACAACGGAAACGTTCCACCGGGAAATTCCCCGCGTTGAACCGTAGTAGTTCCTACGTTTTTCAAGATCAGTCCGTTCTTTTCACAATGATTCACCGGGAAAACGAAGGAGTTCCCACATTTCCAAAAACGGCGGCCTCTTTTTCAAGCCGCCGCCCGCCGCTTCTTATAACTTAGCCCGCTTTAATCTCATCCTGTAGATTGGAAATAAAACCGGCGCGGGTCAAAGTCTTGGTGTCCTCTTGACCGAGCTTTCTGACCGCGAGAGTCCCGGATTCCATTTCCTTTTCACCCAATACCAAAAGATAATTCGCCTTTTTTAGGATAGAATCCCGGATCTTTGCGCCGATCTTTTCGTTTCTCGTGTCCATCTCCACCCGGAACCCAACTTCGACTAACTCGCGATAAACGTCCTTCGCGTAGTCGGTGACTTTTTCGGTCACGGTGAGAATTCTCACCTGATTGGGAGAAATCCAAAGAGGAAATTTCCCCTCGTAGTGTTCGATGAGAATTCCGATGAATCGCTCCAAGGATCCGTAAATCGCTCTGTGAATCATCACCGGTCTTTTTTTCTGACCGTCGCTGTCGGTGTAATCCAATTCGAATCGTTCGGGCATGGAGAAGTCGACTTGGATCGTTCCGCACTGCCAAAGCCTTCCGATGGAATCCTTGATGTTGAATTCGATCTTGGGTCCGTAGAACGCACCCTCTCCTTCTTTGATTCCGTAAGGAATTCCTTTTTTTTCGAGAGACTTCTTGAGCGTTTCGGTCGCAAACTCCCAGTCCTCGTCTTTCCCTTGCGATTTTTCGGGGCGCGTCGCGATGAAGGTCTTAAATTCGGAAAATCCGAATTTCTTATATACGGTAAACGTAAAGTCGATGATGTCCATCACCTCGGATTCGAGATGATCCAACGGCGCGTAGATATGAGAATCATCCTGAGTGAACGCTCTGACTCGGAAAAGGCCGTGAAGAACACCGTGCAATTCGTGACGATGTACGCTTCCGAATTCCGCGAATCGTAAAGGAAGTTCGCGGTAAGAATGCAGGTGATGTTTATAAATCAAAGAACATCCGGGACAGTTCATCGGCTTGAGAGCGTAATCCTCTTCGTCGATGTCCGTGAAATACATGTTCTCGTGAAAGTTATCCCAGTGACCCGACTTCTTCCAAAGCTCGGAAGAAAGAACGGCGGGAGTTTTGATTTCCTGATAACCGCGCTTATTGCACTCGGATCGAAGATAATCCGCGAGCGAATTCCAGAGAATCGTTCCTTTCGGATGCCAGAACGGAAATCCGGGGCCCTCTTTTTGAAAGGAGAATAGATCCATTTCCTTTCCGATCTTTCTGTGATCCCTTTTCTTCGCTTCTTCGATTTGAAAGAGATACGCATCCAATTCTTTTTTGGTAGGGAACGCGACTCCGTAGATGCGTGTAAGCATCGCGTTGTCTTTGTCCGCTTTCCAATACGCGCCCGAGATCGCCGTTAGTTTAAAAGATTTTAATATACCGGAATTCGGAACGTGAGGTCCGCGGCAAAGATCGAACCATTCTCCCATCCCGTAAATGGAAACGTCCTCGCTCGGAATTCCTCCGATGATTTCGATCTTGTATTTCTCTCCGAGTTTTTGGAAGGTTTCGATCGCTTCCTTTTTCGAAACGACCTTCCTCCAGACCGGATGATCCGCCTTTACGATCTTCTCCATTTCGGCTTCGATCTTCGGGAAGTCTTCCGGAGTTACGATCGCACCTTGAAAATCGATGTCGTAATAAAAAAATCCGGGACCGTTTTCGATGACCGGACCCACGGTGAGATTCGCGTTCTTGTATAAATTCTGAACCGCCATTCCGAGTAAATGCGCCGCGGAATGTTGAAAGGTTTCCCATCCCGCTTTTTCGGAATAGGTCAATACTTCTATGTTTGCATCGGCTTCCACCGTTCGGGATAAGTCCTGGATATCCGTGCCGTTCAGACGTACGGCAAGCGCCTTGTTTTTTAAGAAGGGTAATTCTTTTTCGATGAAGTCGCGGTAAGTGGAACCTTGTGCGACTTCCTTAACGGATTTGTCCGGCAACGTAAGCCTATGCATATTCTTATTCTATCCAGGAACGAATTTGGGTTTTCCCCTTTCCATTCGCGAAAATCGGACATATTTTTCAACCGATTTGCATTTGCGGGGGAAAAACCTTGACTGTGCCCTCCCCCCTATCGACGCTGTAGGAGATGAAAGCGTTTCTGGTTCTCGACAACGGCACGATCATAGAAGGAGAATCTTTCGGCTACGAAACGGACTCCGTCGGCGAGGTTGTCTTCAATACTTCCATGGCGGGTTATCAAGAAATTCTCACCGACCCTTCCTACTGCAATCAAATCATAACGTTAACCTACCCGATGATCGGGAATTACGGAATCCATCCGACCAACATGGAATCCGCAAAAATCCAAGCGAGCGGATTGATCGTAAAAGAATATGTGGATCGTCCTTCAAACTTCCGTTCCGAAAAGACGCTTTCCCAATTTTTAAAAGAATATAAAATCCCGGCCATCCAAGGGATCGATACGCGCAAACTGACGCGTTATATCCGAACCAACGGTTCTCCGAACGGCGGGATTTTTGTGGCTCCGGAATATTCTCCTAAGTTTCTGGAAACGGTGAAGTCTTTTCCGGGAATCATCAATGCGGATCTTGCCAAGGTCGTAACGACTTCTTCGAAATACATCTTCGGAACTCATACCGGAAAAAAATACAAACTCGCTGTTTATGATTACGGCGTGAAAACGAACATTCTCCGTTTGTTGGACGCGAGCGGTTTTGCGGTAACGGTTTATCCCGCGCAAACTCCGGCGGAAGAAATCATGAAGGAAGGAACGGACGCATTCTTTCTTTCCAACGGACCCGGAGACCCGGCTCCTCTTGATTACGCGATCGACGCGACGCGTAAGATTATGGAAAAGGGATATCCTCTTTTCGGGATCTGTCTAGGGCATCAGATCATCGGACTTTCGCTCGGTAAAAAAACCGAGAAGATGAAGTTCGGTCATCGCGGCGGAAACCAACCGGTTAAGAATTTATCAACTGGACAAGTGGAGATCACTTCGCAAAATCACGGTTTTGCGGTAATCGACGATCAAAAGTCGGATGAACCCGTTTCGTTTTTAAATCTAAACGACAACACCGTGGAAGGGATTTTAAAATCCGGTTATCCATTGTTGACCGTTCAGTATCACCCGGAAAGCGCTCCGGGTCCGAACGATTCCCGTTATTTATTTCAAAAGTTTTACGATCTCGTTGAGTCTACAAAAAGAGGCAAATAAAAATGGCAGAATTTCCGCAACTTCCCGATAGAATTTTTGGTATCCCCGTTGGAAAAGATTTTTCCATGGAAGCTCTCGTAAAAGACGTATGGAATCCGGAAACGGACGACCTTTTCCCTCCTAAGAATTTTTTAGGCATCGGCTACGGCGTGAACTTTTACGCGATTGCGAGAAAGACCGGGCTTCTCTAAACAAAGAAAAACACCGGGCTTGTCGAATTTCGGCAAGCCCGTCCTAAAACGGAACATCCTTCCGAGTTCACGCCGGCCACAATCGAAGATTCCGCGTGGATAAATTATAAATCGCTTAGAAATTCTTTCGGTCATCGGATATACTTCCCTTCGAATTTTTTGAATCGAATTCGGAGAAATTCGCCACCTGTCGAAGTCGGTGGAAACCTGAAACCTCGAAGCCGATTGCATCACCGCCAAAACGGAGAAAGTATGAAAGAAAATTATAATATTCTAAATCTACCTCGAGACCTTCGGGAGGATTTAATCGGACGAAAAAGAATCGAAACAGGACAAGGTTGGTTTGATCTTGCATCTATCCAAGAAGTCCACTTCAGCTCCGTAAAGATCGGTCCGTTTGCAAATGACGAATTAGGACAATATTACACCAATTCGGTCGGCCTTATAAAAAATTCGGAACACTATGGGGAAGATCCGGAAATTCTTGTCTGGCTACCGCGAATCGGGCTCTACGGGACATGGGATTCCAGTCACGACGAACTTCATATTTTTCCGGATGGGAATTGGAACACTATGAAATCGAATCTGACTCCATTCATCGAAGCACAGTGGGGATACGAGGGCGACGACAAGATAGAACACATAACCTTGGAAGACGCAGAGCGATACCCGACGGCCTTCGACTTTATCCCTTACGACCTGGACAAAACAGTACACAACCTTTCCGACGGAGAATTGAACGCTTTTTTGGAACGATACGAAGATGCGATTCTTCGACATCCGGACGTCTCTTCGTTGAACGACGCCTATTTCGCGTTAGACGAAATGGGAAAGCTGAAACAATCCTTGGACGCCTTCGGAAAAGCCGCGGAACTTTGTCCTAGGGAATCCATGTACGCGGCCAACCTCGCCGAAATCCATTGGAAAATGGGGGACCAAAAGCAAGCCGCCCAATACGCCAAAAAAGCCAAAAGTATGGGAGACAAATCCCCGATCGTGGAGGAAATATTTCAATCGACCCGAAGCAGCTCGAAAGGATCGGAATAAGAAGACGGACATTTTAGAAATTATGAATGCGGATCGATTCCATCCGGAGATCGAAAATCCTGAACACAAATCGAGGCGTCACTCTTAAAAGAAATTTCCATTCGATTTCCAATCAAACTTGTTTGAATTTATAATTTGGACGGAACAAAGTTGAACAATCCTTTACTGTTTTGGAACTTTGAAGAGTGAAGGTTGCCGATGAAAATTAACAAATCGATTCTTTTCGCATTAGTTCTCTTGGGGAATATGTGCATTTCTATCCCGCGACACACTCTTTCTTTGGAAAATTCCGCAGCCGGCCGAGACAGAAACGCAAAACTTCTTTCCGCATTTTTCGGTTTGGACAATGAACTTCCGTTTCGATCGATCGCGCTTTGGAGATACGCTCCCGGCAAAGACGGCATGCCCTTGGTCTTTTCCCACGAAATCGATCCTGCAACTTTGGATATTTTGGATTTTCAAATCATTACGGTGAAGGGTGAAATTCTTTCTCCGTCGTTCGCGACGTTCGCACCGGCTTTGGAAGCTTTCGAGCTGAGGACAGTTTTACTCATCGGCGAATTCGGAAATCATCCGGATAACGAGCCGAAAGAAATCGCGATCGTGGGCGAACTCAAAAGTCGCGACGGTCAGAATTTTTTCGGACAAAAAGTCGCGGTAACTCCACTAAACGAAGGACCGTATATTAGTTATGCTGAATATTTCAATTTCGAACCCTCCTATCCTTACAACGAATCCGAACGAGGAAAGGACTGTCCCCGTATGGAAACCGCAGTCGTAGTTAGAACCGTTTGGGCCGGAGGTGTCAGGGCCATCGACGGGCAGGAATTGGGCGATCGAGATTTGAAACGGTTTCGAATTCGGATGAAAGCGGGGAAAAAAACATGGTTTGTTCATCCGTTTCGCATCGCCGACATTGACGATAACGACAACAATATCGATTTGTGTATTTCCGAAAAAGGAATTCCTATTTCGGTCGAAGCGGATGCAAATACGGCCATCGACCCGAGAGGAGACGCGAACCCGTTTACGAAAAAGGAAATTTTAAGCCGCTGGTAAATTTGAATCGAAAATCCGAATTCATAAAAACACGTTTCGTAGAGTCGATACGACACAACCCGAACCGTCCTTTAAATCAAAACCCGCATCTTCACCCGGATTTTTATTTTTAAGAGCGAACGTTCGAATCGAAGAACGGCCTCGTGCGTCTTTTATTGTTAAATTAGAAAATTCTAAAATTCAAAATCTGAACCGCTTTTCAAAAACATAAAAGCCCAGGACATACCCCCGGGCTTTTTATGATTTTCCGGGCTCTCAACAAAAACCGCGGAAACTTTTTCTTTTAGAAAGAATTCCTCAATCGAAGAATTTTCTCCGTAAGATCTTATGCTTGGAACGCGTCCAAAACAAGCTGATCCTGTTCCTGCAAATGCAGCTTCATGTGACCGGCGGCAGGGCTCGGAGATTCGTGTCTTCCCGCATAAACAAGTCGAATGTTGGAAGGAATCAAATCCTCGATTCTTTCGCGAACGAAAAACCAAGCTCCTTGGTTTTTCGGTTCTTCCTGACACCACACGAAGGATTTAGCGTTCTTGAATTTCTTGAGAGCCGCCTCGATTTCCTTCGCGGGAAACGGATAGATCTGCTCCACTCGCACAAGAGCCGTATTCTGGATTTTGTTCTCCTCGCGATATTTCAGTAAATCATAATATACTTTACCTGCGGAGAAGATCACCTTTTCGATCTTGTCGGCCTTTGAACCGGCGTCGTCCACGAGGATTTCGCGGAACGCGCCTTGCAGAATGTCCTCCACCGGAGAAAGAGAAGCCGGAAAACGGAGCAAACTTTTCGGAGTTACGATCACGAGAGGTTTGCGGTAGTTTCTGAGCATCTGCCTGCGGAGAAGGTGGAAATACTGAGCGGCCGTCGTGAGGTTACAAACCTGCATGTTGTTGAGGGCGCAGAGCTGTAAAAATCTTTCGAGCCTTGCGGATGAATGTTCCGGTCCTTGACCTTCGTATCCGTGAGGAAGAAGCATAATCAAACCGGAAAGTCTTTGCCACTTCACTTCCGAACTGGAAATGAACTGATCGAAGATCACCTGCGCGCTGTTCGCAAAATCTCCGAACTGAGCTTCCCACATCACGAGGGCGTTCGGGTCGGCGAGAGAATATCCGTATTCAAAGCCCAACACCGAAAACTCGGAAAGCGAAGAGTTGATGATCTCCGCCTTAGCCTGCTTAGGCGAAATGTGGTTGAGAGGAATGTATTTCTCGTTGGTGTTCGTATCGACCAACACCGCGTGACGATGCGAGAACGTTCCTCTCTGAGAATCCTGTCCGGAAAGACGGATTCTAAATCCGCTTTCGAGAATCGATCCGAAGGAAAGCGCTTCCGCAAATCCCCAATCCACGGGAATTTTTCCTTCCGCCATTTCTTTTCTGCTCTGGAGAAGTTTTACGAGTTTTGAATTCGGAGTAAATCCTTGCGGAACGCTCGTCAAAGCCTGAACGATTCCGTGCATCTGCTCCGCGAGAAGTTTCGTCGCAGGTTCGGAATCCAAGGAAACCTTGGAGAACTTGGACCAAACTCCCTGCATGGTATCGACACGGATCTTTACGTCCTGTTCTTTGGCTCTTTGGAAAGAATCCTCCAGCCCGTGCATGGACCCGTTTTTAATGAAGTCCAAATCTTCCTGAGCAATGTCGCCTTCCTCCACGAGACGTTTCTCGTAGAGATTGACGGTCGGAGGATGGCTTTTGATCGTCGCATACATCTTCGGCTGCGTGAACGCAGGTTCGTCGGTTTCGTTGTGACCGAGTCTTCTATAACATACGAGATCTATGATAAAATCTTTTTTGAACTTCTGACGGTATTCCATCCCGAGTTTAACCACTCGATATACTGCTTCGGGATCGTCCCCGTTTACGTGGATGATCGGAATTTGGAATCCTTTCGCGAGATCGGTTGCATACAACGTGGATCTGGATTCGTCCGGAAGAGTGGTGAATCCGATCTGGTTGTTGACCACGATGTGAAACGTTCCACCGGTAGTATAACCTTCGAGGTTCATCAGATTGAGAGTTTCCGCAACCACGCCCTGCCCCGCAAACGCAGCATCTCCGTGGATCAAAACCGGCATGTATTTTTCTCGATCCTTGTCTCCGATCAGAGTTTGACGCGCACGCACGGAACCGGTTACGACCGGGTCCACACATTCCAAGTGACTCGGATTGAACGCGAGAGAAAGTTTCACTTCTTTTCCCGAAGCGGTCATTCTGCTGTTCGAATAACCGAGGTGATACTTCACGTCCGCATAACTCAGGTTATCCTTGTCGGTTTTTTCCTCGAATTCGGCAAAGATGAGGGACGCGGGTTTTTCGATGATGTTCACGAGAACGTTGAGTCGTCCTCTGTGCGCCATTCCGATCACGAGTCCGTCCATCTTGTGATGTCCGGCCTCTTCCACGATCGTATCCAAAAGAGGGATGAAGGATTCTCCCCCTTCGAGAGAGAATCTTTTTTTACCGACGTATTTTTTCGCGAGAAAGGTTTCGAAGTAATCCGCTTGGAATAATTTTTCGAACAATCTGAGTTTGATGCTCTTCGGCAGAGGGGCTAAGAATGCGGGAGACTCCATCTTTTTTTGAAGCCATTCCCGTTCCACGTCGTCCACGAGATAGAAGTGTTCGGCTCCGATCGTGTTGCAATAAACCTTTTCGTAAAGATCCACGATCTCGGCAAGTTTGACTCTTCCAAGAGTATCGCTGTCGACCACGGTTTCCAAATCCGCGGGAGAAATGCTGTGCAATTTGGAATCGATGAACGTTCGGTTCGGTTTTTGAATTCCGAGCGGATCGAGTTTTGCCGCAAGGTGACCTTGTCTTCTGTATGCGTTCAGAAGGTTGATGATCCCCATTTCGCGGATGGAACCCGCTTGCGCGTCCGTAAAGGAAGTGGCAACGGCAGACTTTCCGTTCCCGTTCGTATATCCGCCGCCGTTTCCGTTGGCAAGTCCGTTGGAATCCACTTCCTGGAAGAAGGACTTCCATTCTTTGTCCACCGTTTCCGGATTGAGCTTGTACTGATTATAGAGTTCTTCGAGGAGAGCGCCGTTCTCTCCGTAAAGCGCCATGAGTTTTTCGATCTTCATTGTTGAAACCTACCTAATAACGATCCGCGCTTACGCGTGGATCGCCCACTTATCCACCGCCATCGCCGCTTCTTTGATGACTTCCGCCAAGGTCGGATGCGCGTGGAAACTTCTCGCGACGTCTTCCGCAGACGCGCCGAATTCCATCGCAACCGCAAGCTCGGCCACCATGTCCGAAGCTCTCGGCCCGAACACGAAGGCGCCGAGAATTTTATCCGTTTTTTTATCCGCTAAGATTTTAACCTGTCCTTCGGCTTCGTTCATCGCTTTTGCACGCGCGTTCGGTCGAAAGAGTGATTTTCCGGTTTT
The DNA here is from genome assembly GCF_022267325.1 of Leptospira sanjuanensis. Taxonomy (NCBI): domain Bacteria; kingdom Pseudomonadati; phylum Spirochaetota; class Leptospiria; order Leptospirales; family Leptospiraceae; genus Leptospira; species Leptospira sanjuanensis. The sequence goes on along the minus strand of NZ_JAIZBG010000001.1, from coordinate 1,207,655 downwards.
GTATTCGATTCCTGCCGCTTTTAATTCTTCCTCGCCTTTTCCAACCCAAGCCATTTCCGGCCAAGTGTAGATGATATAAGGAACCGCGTCGTAATTTACGTGTCCCGATTGTCCGGCGAGAAGTTCGGCGAGTGCAACGCCTTCTTCTTCCGCTTTGTGCGCAAGCATCGGTCCGTCCACTGCGTCCCCGATCGCGTAGATCCCGGGAACTGATGTTTTAAAATGTCCGTCTACTTGAATTCGTTTGCGGGGTGTTAATGCGACTCCCGCTTCTTCCAAACCTACACCTTCGAGAAAGGGTCTGCGTCCGACCGCGACGAGTACGACGTCCGCTTCGAGTTCTTTCGATTCTCCCTTGGAATCTTCGATCTGAACTTTTACTCCGCCCTTGCCCGTAGTTGCGCCTTTGACCTTATGCTCAAAAAGGAATTCCATTCCCTGCGCCGTCAAAGAACGTTCGAGAAGTGAACCCATCTGACGATCCACATTGGAAATGAGGCCCGGTAAAAATTCCACAACCGTAACCGCGGTGCCGAGTCTGGACCAAACCGATCCGAGTTCGAGACCGATCACTCCGGCTCCGATGATGATCATCTTCTTGGGAATTTTACGGATATCGATCGCATGATCGGATGTGACGATGTTTTTTCCGTCCACGGTCAAACCGGGAATGTCGATCGGAACCGATCCGGTTGCCACCACGATATGTTTTGCGTTGAGCGTTTCTTTGTTTCCATCGTTTAATGCGACTTCCACTTTTCCGGCCGATAAAACTTTCCCGAAACCTTCGTACCGTTTGATCTTATTTTTGTTCATGAGAAAGTCCACCCCGTCGGTGACTTCCTTTACGATCTGATCCTTTCGGTTCATCAGTTTGTTCAGATCGACTTCGACTTTTCCTACGGTGATTCCGTGGACGTCGAGTTTGTGCAGGGCTTTGTGATATTCTTCGGAAGAATCCAGAAGAGCCTTGGAGGGGATACAACCCACGTTGAGGCAGGTGCCTCCGAGGGTTTTTCTTTTTTCGATGATTGCGGTTTTGAAACCGAGTTGAGCGGCCCGGATGGCACAAACGTAGCCCCCCGGTCCCGCGCCGATCACGACTACGTCAAATTCTGCTGACATGATTCCTCTTTCATTAAAGTTCGAGTAAGAGTCGGGCCGGATCTTCGATCGCTTCCTTCACCTTCACGAGGAACGTAACCGCTTCCTTTCCGTCCACGATTCTGTGGTCGTAGGAAAGTGCGAGATACATCATCGGACGGATCACGATCTGATCGTTCACGACCACCGCACGCTTTACTATATTATGAAGTCCTAAAATTCCACTCTGAGGAGGGTTGAGGATCGGAGTCGACATCATCGAACCGTAGATTCCCCCGTTGGAAATCGTGAATGTTCCGCCTTCCATTTCGGCGAGTTCGATCTTTCCGTCTTTGACTCGGTTCGCGAGTCTTCCGATTTCCTGTTCGATTCCGGCAAAGGTCAAAAGGTCCGCGTCTCTTACGATCGGAACCACGAGCCCTTTCGGTCCCCCGACGGCGACTCCGATATCGTAGAAGTTTTTATACACGATATCGCTTCCTCGGATTTCGGCGTTGATTGCGGGAATCGTTTTGAGAGCGTGGATCGCCGCCTTCGTAAAGAAGCTCATGAATCCAAGGCCCACGTTATGCGTCTCTTTGAACTTATCCTTATAGCGGTTTCTGAGTTCCATTACGTAACTCATATCCACTTCGTTGAAAGTTGTTAAGATTGCCGCATTGTGTTGCGCCGACACGAGACGTTCGGCGATCACTTTGCGTAAACGGCTCATAGGAACCGCGTTTTCTCTCGGAAGATCCGTTCTTCTCGGCGCGGGTACAGCTTTCGGAATTTCGGGAGAAGGAGCAGAAGTCGGAGCCGATTTGGCCGCCGTTGCAGTTCCCACACTTGCGGAGGATTTCGATTCGATCGCTTTTAATACGTCCTCTTTTGTGATTTGTCCGTTCTTTCCGGAACCGGAAATCGAAGAAGCATTTAGGCCGTTGTCGTCGATTAGTTTGCGGACCGCAGGAGGAAGAGTATCGTTGCTATTGCCGTTTCCGGAAGGTTGTGCTGTCGGTGTGGAAGTAGTCGATGAAGAAGAGGAAGGTGCGGGAGCGGAGGCAGTTGCGGCGGCGTCGATGAGACCGATGATCTCCTTCACCTTCACAGTCTCTCCGGCCTTCTTGTGAATTTTTTGAAGGACGCCGGAGGACGGGGCCGGAACTTCCATGGTCGCCTTGTCGGTTTCCAGTTCCAATAGGATCTCGTCCTGTTTTACTTGTTCTCCTTCTTTTTTAACCCAGTTCGCGATAGTTGCTTCCGTGATCGATTCTCCCATTTCGGGGACCTTGATTTCTACAGACATTAATGATTCCTTTTGAGAGGTTTCTGATGCGCGGTTGCGCAAGCCTCGGTTTCAATCCTTCTAAACGAAAAAATTCTGTAAACGAAATTCTCCAAAACGCGATTATTCCGTTCTTGGTTTAAACTTCCGATCTGTTTTGCCTAATTCTTCATCACTAATCTGATATTCTTTCTGTAAGAATTCTCTAAAATCCATGGACTTGTGGTGATCCCGTTCTCCATCACACTGACGATTGCCCATAACCGCCTTCGTAACTCCCGCAACCGTGATCGGCTTAAGAGTCAGGTTTTGAGTTACGGGACATACTCCCGGTTTCGGAGAAAGTCCGTTGTAAGCGCAGGTTCCTCCACCTTGCACTTCCTCGGGCATAACGTCTTCGCCGAAGGTCGGATAATTTTGACCGCCGTAAAAACGATTGTACATTCTTCCCCAAATCGGAACCGCAAGAACCGAAGCCGCCTGTCCTCTCCCCAAAGAAATCGAACTCTTATCGAATCCCAACCAAATCACGGTCGTGTAGTTCGGATCGAATCCGCAGTACCACGCGTTTGTAAACGAAGAAGTCGATCCCGTTTTTCCGGCCGCGATTCCACGGTAGTTTCCCTTGTCCGGATCGCGCAAACCCATGGCCGCAGTTCCGGCCATCGCTACGTTCGTGAGCATTTTCTTAAGAATGTAGGCGGTTCCTTCGGAGATCACTTGAATGCTTCCGTCTTTGGCCTGTTTTTGCAATTCTTCCTGAACCTTGACTTCTTCGTTGTAGATCACGTTTCCGCTTTGATCGATCACATAACGAACGGAAAACGGAATTACCCTTCTTCCGTTATTGGCGATGGTCGCATAACCGAGAGCCATCTCGAGCGGAGTGAGTTCCGCGATCCCGAGCGCGAGCGCGGGACTGGAAGGAAAACGGCTCGGATTCACTCCGAGAAGTCGGGAAGAAAAATCGATGACCGCGTCGGGTCCGGTTCGCAGGAACACCTGCACCGATACGATGTTAAGCGACAAAGAAAGCGCTCTCGACAACGGAACCATTCCCAAGAAGTCTCCGTCGAAATCCTGAGGAGACCAACCCTCGCCTTCTTCCGTTAATGTGGTGAGAGGAGCGTCCATGATTCCCGTTCCGCTTCCCACGACGCGCTCGGAAATCGCGGCTCCGTAGACGAACGGTTTGAACGCGGAGCCGGTTTGGCGTCTCGCCATCGTGGCTCGGTTGAACTGATTCTTCGGAGTGAATTCATATCCTCCGACCATCGTCTGAATATAACCGGTGGAAGGTTCGATCGTGATCGCGGCTCCTTCCACGTGTAAATTTTTACCGAAGACAGCGCTTTGTTTTTGAAACTCGCCGATCGCCGCGGATTCGTTTTCGCCCGGAGTCAATATGGTAAGAATATCGACTGCGTCGATGAGTTCTCTTTCGAGCGCGACTCGGTAGTTCGCTTTCTCGTCCAGCTTACTGATAAACGGCATTCCGATCGGGAAAACCGAACCCATGAGATAATAAAGACCTACGAGACCGCGGTCCGCGCCGCCGGAATAATTCACGGTCACACCGGAAACGAGGTCGTCGTGTTTTTTGATCGCTCTGGATAATTCTTCCTGAGCGATTTCCTGTTTGCGCGCGTCGAGAGTCGTATAAACCTTCAGACCGCCGGTATAAACCTTGTCTTCTCCGAGTTCCTTTTCGAGTTTTTGACGGACATACTCGGTGAAGTGAGGAGCCTTGTTCAGACGATTTCCCCAGGTGGATTGAGAAGGTGCTTTCGTAATCACGACCGGCCAGTATTTGTTCCAGAAATCGTCGTGGATGGATTGAACCTTATCGGCTGGAATATAACCTTGTTCCGCCATAAGTCTCAAAACGCTCAAGTGCGCGCCTTTTGCAATCGCCGGGTTTTTATACGGAGAATACTTTACGGGCGCCTTCGGAAGTCGGGCGAGCATCGCCGCTTCCGCGATGTCGAGATCGCTTACGTCCTTTTGAAAATACACGTCCGCGGCGGAAGCGAGCCCCGTCGTTCCGTGTCCGAGATAGATAAGATTAAAATAAATTTCTAATATTTCTTCTTTTGAATATTCTTGTTCGATCTGAAGCGTAAAAAGAGCCTCGATGAATTTTCTCGCAAAGGAACGTTTTCTGTTTTGAAGAACGGTTTTAGCGAGCTGCTGCGTGAGAGTGGAACCGCCCTGTTTGATTCTTCCCGAAATGACGTTTACGACTCCGGCGCGCACGATCGCCATAAAGTCGATCCCGAAGTGATTGAAGAAGTTGTTGTCCTCGACGGAAAGAAACGCCTGAACCACGTGCGGGGGAATGTCCTGATATTTCAGAAGCTGCTGTTTGTGTTTATAAAGTTCCGCGAAGACGACTCCGTTGATGTCGTAGAGTCGGGTCGGAGTCGTGGGCTGGTAGGAAGCGAGCATCGCGAGTTCTCCCCCTTCGTCCACTTCCGAAAGAATATAACCGAAAAAGAGACCTCCTAAGAGGGCGATGATGAGCAATGTTTTGGAGGTTCTATGCAGTCCGATACTTTTCATACTAATTTATAAACGTTCCCTTCTACCGCGAGTTCGATCTCGATCGTGCGATTCCCGAGCGCGACGGCGTGCGCTTGGGCTTCCTGGAGAATGATGTCCAAAACGTCGTCCGCATAAGCGGGTTCGTGATGGGTCAGAACGAGTTTTTTCACGTTCCAGGCGACCGCGCAGTTTACGGCCATCGTGTAGGAAGTATGTCCCCAGTCAAATTTTTGGAAGGATTCGTCCAAAGTATATTGGGAATCCAGAACCAGGAGGTCGGCATTTTCGAAAAACGGCTTCATTTCCGTGACGGAAGCAAAGTCTTCTCCCGTAAATTCCGCATCCGTGGCAAAAACAAAGACCTTTCCTTTTTCCTCCAAACGGTAGGCGAACGAACCGCCCGGATGTTTGAGAGGATACAACCTGACCTTACAATCTCCCTCTAAATCCAAAGTTTCGTCAGGGCGTAGGCAGGTAAAGAGTTTCGTGGAGGCAAGGGCGGAAAATGGAATGGGAAAGAATTCGGGAGATTGTTGTTTTTCGAAACGTTCCGGAAGATCGGCAAACGGAGAATAAAAATGGAACTCGTTCCCCGGAATGTAGAGCGGTTTGAAAAAGGGAATCCCCTGAATATGATCCCAATGCGTGTGCGTAAAGAAGAATGCGATCTTTCCCTCACCTTTTGAAAACTCTCCCTGCATGAGTTCGTCCGAGATTACGCGTCCTCCCGTACCGCAATCCAGGATGATTCTTTTTCCCGAGGAAAGTTTTACGGAAACGCAGGTCGTGTTGCCGCCGACCACGTGCGTAAGATACGGAGGAAGTTTGGAAATAAATTTCTGAATATCGGCAAGCGCGTCCGGTCCCGTGTCCCGAGCGATTTCCAGGATTTGAGTCACTTTCTGAATGTATTCCGGGGTGCGGAGAGGAGAGGAAATGGAACCCCGAGTACCGTAAAGTTGAACGATCACCTTGAGCCGATTATTTCCGTTTGAAACATTCTGTCAAAGAGAAGAGGAAAAGAAAAACCGTTTTACGGTTGTCGTCGGATTCTAAAGAGAAATCATGTTCCCCTATGACAGGCATCTACAATCGGATCGGTCCGGAACTGACTCCCGTAGTCCGCACCTTATTGATCCTAAACGGGGGACTTTTTGCGGTTCAGCTTTTGCTCTCCTGGACGATCGGAGATTATCTCACGTTGTATCTGGGAATGACGCCAGATTTGATCAATCGTAATTACTTTGTCTGGCAGTTCATTACGTACGCATTCTTACATTCGGTTCAGAACTTCTTTCATATCCTGTTCAACATGTTTTCGCTTTGGATGTTCGGATCGATACTTGAGAACTACTGGGGCGGAAAGAATTTTCTGAAGTTTTATTTATTCTCCTGTTTTATGGGAGGATTTTTTCCGTGGATGCTTCACAACTTCGGATTTCACCAAGGCACGATCATAGGAGCCTCGGGAGGAATCTACGGTTTGTTAATCGCGTTCGCGCTCATCTGGCCGAACCAGGAATTGCTGTTCATGGGATTTTTTCCTTTGAAGGCGAAATACATGGTGATCATTTTGATGCTGATCATCGCGTTTTCCGGTCCCGGCGGAAACATCGCTCACATGGCGCATTTGGGCGGAGCGATCGGAGGCGGCCTTTATTTTCTTTATTATAATAAACTAAAGTCTAAGATTCCCGCTTCGTTGTCCTTAAGCCGTTATCTTCAAAAACGGAAAATGAGAAAGTGGCAAGAGGAAATGAACCGCAAAATTCACGTTCGGGAAGAAGTGGATCAGCTACTCGATAAAATCTCCAAGTCGGGAATGGACTCGCTTTCCAGAAAGGAAAAGAAATTCCTAAAGGACGCTTCGAGCAAATATTATTCGGAAGAATGACGGGTGCCCGCGGCCGATCAAGTAAGAAGGATCAGAAGAATCAGTTTCCGATTTTGCTCCAAGGACAAACGTTCGCTTCAGGCAATCCTTTTTCGGTAAAATAAAGTTTGTCGGGACAATGGAATGCAACTCCGATTCAAAAAGTGTGGGAACTCCTCGTCCGTGTTTTACTAAAAAACCTTGTAAGTAGTAAGCAGAATTTGCCTTGAATCCGAAAATGTAGGAACTCATACGAAAAAAAATGGGAATGACTCGGTAAAAGCAACGTTCTCTGCAATATAGGAAATTCGATTCCGGTTTTTTTGAAAAAATGTTGGAACTACCACAAATTCGAAAAGGTGACAACGACAATGAAATACGCATATCCGCCCGAACCTGTTTCTTTACTCGGAAAGTACGTCGAACTGCATCCGCTTAGAGCGGAACATCACGACGAGTTAGTCAAAGCTGTGTTAGACGGAGAACTGTGGAAACTTTGGTTTACGATGGTCCCTTCGCCCGAAGAGATGAAACACTGGATCGATAAAGCGCTACTGGAAGAAAAGGAAAAGTCCTCTTTACCCTTCGTGGTTCGGCGCAAAAGCGATCAAAGGATCATCGGCAGCACGCGTTATATGAATATCGAGAAGGTTTCCAACCGACTCGAAATCGGTTCCACTTGGTATGCGAAAGAATTTCAAAAAACGCCCGTGAACACGGAATGCAAACTTCTCCTTTTGGAACACGCATTCGAAAATCTGGATTGTATCGCGGTGGAGTTTAGGACGCATCGTCTCAACGAAAATTCAAGACGTGCTATCGAGAGGCTCGGAGCTTCGTTAGACGGAATCCTGCGCAACCATCGAGTGATGCCGAATGGAACGTTACGCGACACTGCCGTTTACAGCATTCTAACAAACGAATGGCCGACCGTAAAATGTCATTTGGCGTTTAAGCTGAAGGGCGGGAAGTAGAGCTTTCGCAATATTTTTTTAAAGATCATTTGCAATTCTTCTGATAGTCGTCCGCGATCAATAAACAAGGAGCGATTTTTGCGGAAACAGGAGCATCCCCACCGATACAGCTTGATGAAAAGGTATAATAATCGAACGCGCATCTGTCGATCTCTTTGGCATGGACATCACCCAACTCATCTTCTAAATTGCAGGACACAATCACTAAGATCAGCGACAACGCAAAAAGAAGAATTTTAAATTTCACTAATGTTCTCATTCTTACTACCAAATCCGATGGCTTAACTTTTTTCATGTTGTGTTTTCCTCTCGAAATGTAATCGGTTTATTAAACACCTCTTCTCTGAATTTTTCGCGCAATTCAATCCGAAAATGAATGATTCAGGATTCAGCTTATAAAGCGAACCGGCACTTCGCTTGAATTAGGATCGAATCGTTTGTAAAAATCTTATTTCTAAGATCGGTTCATGCGATCCCGCTGATAGCGATCAAGATCCTATGCTGCTTTCCACTCGAACTGGATATTTGTAACGAATTAGGATAGGCGCTTAGGAATCATTTCGATTGGTAGAATGGGAAGAACCTCAAACTTGTAGAAAACGGCCGATCGAACGGCCGGAATGCCGATCCGTTCGAAAATTAAACTTGTTGGAACTACCACCTTGTTCCGAAGTCGTATCTAAGAAGTTCTGTTTAAAGTCTGGAAATGTAGGAACTACCACATTTCGCCGAATCATGCGCACATTCTCATTCGTACAAAATTCGATCCGATCCGCCGCGGCCAATCTCGCAATTGAAGAAGCGATCGGCCTCAACCTCGTATCTTCCGGTTACGGAGCCGGATTGCGGATTTGGAAAAATCCGTTCTCCATCGTGCTCGGCCTTTCCGAAAAAGCGGAGGACACGATTCTCCCGGAAGTCGTTCAAAGATTTCAAGGACGCGCTTTGCAGCAGAATTCAGGTGGAAACGTTTTCAACGTAGCGCACGAACAAAATAAAAATTCGTCCCTTTCGGTTGATCGCGAGGGCGAAGTTACAAAACGTTTAACGGAAAATGCGGGAGCAAAACTCGTTCGTCAAAAAATTTTTGACCAAAAATTTCCGGCGATTGTTCGTCGAGCCAGCGGAGGCGGAACGGTCGTCCACCATCCGGAGGAGAATCTCAACTTTACCTTCTTCCTATCCTTGGACGTGAAACCGGAACTCTACAAAGTAAAGGAATCCTACGATTACTTTTTGAACCTCGTCGTGAACGCGTTAAAGCGGCAAACGTTAGACGCTTCTTTCCGAGGCAAATCGGATCTAGCCGTATTCGAACAAGGATTGGAAAAGAAGATTTCCGGAAACGCTCAGTTCCGCAAAAAAGGCGCGGTGGTTCATCACGGGACCCTGATCCTAAAACCGTCTTTGATTTCCAGAGTTTCCGAACTTCTCAAACACCCTCCGGAAGAACCGGAATACAGAAAGAACCGCAAACATTCCGATTTTGTGACCTCTCTTCCGAACGATTTTTCTACCGTAAAATTTGGTCAGGACCTATCTCATGTATTTGCCGAATCGCTGGGCCTTTCCAGAATGGGCACAGAGAGGGATCTCCGGTTTACGAAATCGGTTTTTCAAGAAGCGAAACTGCTCTTGGAAAACAAATATTCGAGGATGGATTTCATCTTCAGAGATTAATCGGACTTCTACTCGGAATCATCAAAAAGAAGGGCCAGATGCAGTTTCTTCCGAAAGCAGATCCAGAGATATTCGCAGCGTTAAAACAAGAGGACGAAAGACAGGAAAATAACCTGGAAATGATCGCCTCCGAAAACTTCGTTTCCAGAGCCGTTCTGGAAGCATATACTTCCACACTTACGAACAAATACGCCGAAGGTTATCCGGGAAAACGGTATTACAACGGCTGCCACAACGCGGACATAGTCGAAAGTCTCGCGATCGAAAGAGCGAAAAAACTTTTCGGCGCACAATACGCAAACGTGCAACCGCACTCGGGAGCGCAGGCGAACATGGCTGTTTTTCTCGCGTGTCTCGAACCGGGGGATTCTTTCTTAGGAATGAACCTCGCTCACGGCGGTCACTTGACCCACGGTTCTCCGGTCAATGTGAGCGGAAGAATTTATAAACCGATTCCCTACGGCGTGGATCCGAAAACGGAAACGATCAACTACGACGAAGTCGCTCAACTTGCGAGAGAGCACAAACCGAAACTGATCGTTGCGGGCGCTTCCGCATACGCGAGAACCATCGACTTTGCAAAGTTTGCGGAGATCGCGAAAGAAGTCGGCGCGAAATTGATGGCGGACATCGCTCATATTTCCGGGCTCGTTTCCACCGGATATCATCCTTCTCCCGTTGGAATGTTCGATTACGTCACGACGACCACCCACAAAACGCTCCGAGGACCGAGAGGCGGATTGATTCTATCTACATTAGAAAATGAGAAAGTACTAAACTCCCGCGTTTTCCCAGGAATCCAAGGCGGGCCGCTCATGCACGTGATCGCCGCCAAAGCGGTGGCTTTCAAAGAAGCGCTTCAACCGGAATACAAAACCTATATCGAAACCGTTCTCGCAAACGCGAAAACGCTTGCGGAAGTATTCGTAAAACGCGGATACAGAGTCGTGAGCGGAGGAACCGATAACCACCTTGTTCTTCTGGACGTATCCGTAAAAGGACTTACCGGGGCGCAAGCTGCGGATGGATTGGACGAAGTCGGAGTCACCGTGAATAAGAACGCGATTCCGTTCGACAAAAATCCACCTGCGGTCGCATCGGGAATCCGTCTCGGAACTCCGGCTCTTACGACCCGCGGCTTAAAACCCGCGGATATCGAAGTGGTCGGAAAACTGATCTGCGACTTCCTCGATAATCCGAACGACGAAAAAAACAGAACGAAGGTCAAAGGCGGAGTGAAGGAACTCACCCAAAAATTCCCGATGACCAATTTCCGTTTAGATTAAAATTTTTTAAACCGACTTGGTAGTTTTCAAAGGCGTTCTGTTGAGCGCCTTTTTTATTGTTAGAGTTTTCCGGGGCGCCTCCGCCCTTCGGGCGGACCGAGCTCTGCGCGACTTCGCTTACGCTTCGGCCGCACGCGGCTGCTTCGCATCGCTACGATCTCTGGCGCGAGGATTTTTCGTGGCGAAAGAGGATATTTCCGTAAAACGAACGTGTGAGTTCCCACAGTTCCATTGTTACAATCGCAATCTCGCCGAATTAAAAAGTGTGGTAGTTCCCACACTTTATCAGACATAGTCTTCGTATTACGGTCGCATCTATTGAGGAGTTCCCACAGCAGATATGACATAACCTGGATCGAACGTCGCCTGACCGGTCCAAATTGTGGGAACTCACACATATCCTGAATTTCGACTTCTCCATCTCCGAAGAAACGTAGGAACTCCCGCTTTCCCTATTTATCACTCAATCGTAGCTCTTACGATAAAAGCACTTTACATTTATATACATATCATATAATAAGTAACTATGGAACTTCAGGCTCTCACGACCGTGCCCCCTACTCCTTCGGGAATCGACAATCTCTACAATCCGATTCTCAGCTGGGAAAGGAAAGGACTCGGAATGCTGACGGGAATGTCGGGGATCTACAATCTCGCACTACACTGGGAATACGCGTTTGCAGTTTCCGGTTTTAAGATTTTCAATTTGGATTGCGCGATCCGCTTCAACCCCTTTGTCATCACGGCCGAAACAAGAAAAAGGAGAATTCCTCCCGAAGCCCTGTTGAGCAACATTCTCGTTCAAAGAGCATTCACCCCGTATCAAATCCTGGACGCACTGCAGGCAATTTCCTCGCGCAAAAACGAGGAGAACATCCACTTTCTCTTGGCACCTTGCAAACAATTCTTCGACGGAGACGTTCAAGAAGACGAAGGAAGATTTCTCTTGGATAAGATGCTTCTCATTTTGGAACGACTTCATGAACAGAAAGTCCCGGTTCTCGTAATCGAATCGATGAAATATACCCACCCGACCTTCAAGGCGTTCTTTCCGAAATTGGCGGAAGCGTCCGCCGATCTCTGGGAACTCAAAATCGAAAATAAACTCTCTTATTTAAAAGTAAGAAAAAAATCTTCATCTTCTTCGGATACGATCGAACGAACCGAAGACATTCAGAGGTAACAATATGGGAAGAACCGTTACGCCTTATTCCAGACAAATGCAGCAGGTGGAATCCGGTCTTTTAGAATTTCGCAGAGGACTTCGCAAACCCGATCAGGAAATTTTCGACGATCTGATTCGAGTCGCGAAATTGCAGGTTCAGGCGGGAGTCATGGCGTCGGGACCGTATCCGATCGACACGATGCTGATGACAATGATGATCCATCTCAAAAAAGAGATTCATCAAATAAAAAAAGAAATGTCCGATCCCCAAAAAGAGAAAGGAAAATGAAACTGACTTCACTTAACGAAACGTTATCTATGAAAAGAATGGAACGTCGAAAAAACCTCCGCTCTTCCACAAGCGTTTTTTCACCGATCGTTTGTCGGAACAATTTAAAATATATGCTTGCAGAAACGAAAAAACGTTTCCGCACGGGGAATCGATTCGACCAAAAACCGAAACGCCATGCCTGAACCGATCTTAATAGAAGGAACTTTATTCGATATTTATCATATAGAAGACAAAATCCATCTATGGCTTCGAAACAAAAACGGAGAATGCGTTCTATTCCACGATTTTTATCAGCCTATCATCTACGCGCGAGGGGAAGAATCCATTCTCAAAAAATTGGTGCAGCGATTCTACGAACTGGACGCGTTAGCCGCAATACCGAAATACGTTCCCATGACCCTCTTTTACGAAAACCGGGAAGTCCAGGTTTTGGAACTTAAAATCTCTCGTCCTTCCATTCTTTCCAAGGTTTCCCGAAAACTTTACGCGCTCTACGGAAAATTCGACATCTATCATTCGGACATAGAAGTTTCCACGAGCTACATGGTGGACAAGGGTATTTTCCCTTTGTGTAAATTAAGGATATCTTATACGGAAGAAAAACACGGAAAACGAATCCGTACGATCGACGCCGACGACGATCAAATTAAGAATTTGGAATACGAGGTTCCGAGTTTCAAAATTCTAACGATGAAATTGGCGCAGAGCCATCGAATCGATATGAAGAACAACTCCATCGTATTCAACGACGGTTCGCAGTCCTGGGAATTTTCCGGAAAGGACCCGAAAGATCTTCTTTTAAAAATCGATAAACTTCTCAAACAAGAAGATCCGGACGTGATTCTTTCCTCGTACGGAGATCATACGATCTTTCCCTATCTTTTTGCACAGGCGCAAAAGCTGAGAATTTTTCCGGCCTTTGATCGGGATAAAACGTCTCCGATCCGAAGAAACATTCAAACCAAAGGAACGAGTTACAACACATACGGAACCATCGTGTATCGCGCTCCTTCGTATCCTTTGTTCGGAAGATGGCATATCGATTCGGAAAACAGCTTCGTTCACAAGGAAGCGGATCTTTTGGGAATCGTGGAATTGGCGAGACTCTCGCGTCTTCCCATGCAGAAGATGGCGCGCGCTTCCACGGGTAAGGCTCTAACAAGCATCGAAACCGACGTCGCCCTTCGAAGAGGTTATCTCGTGCCTTGGCAAAAAAGCGCGATCGAATCTCCCAAAACCGCGCTTCAACTTTTAGAAGCGGACAAAGGCGGACTCGTGTTTCAACCGGATATTTCATTCGGGATGACGGCGGAGAATGTGGCGCAACTCGATTTCGCGCAAATGTATCCGTCGACGATGGTGCTGCACAACATCTCTCCGGAATGCGTCAACTGTTCTTGCTGCGCGGACGATCCGCAAACGCCGGTCGTTCCCGGACTCGGATATAAGATCTGCAGAAAACGAAAAGGAATCGTGTCCGACGCCTTAGAACACGTACTCGAACGAAGAGCGTATTATAAAGATCGAATCAAGGAGATTCATAAAGCGCACGAAGAAAATAAATACGGCGACAAACTTTACGGATACGAACGCAAACAATCCAGTTTGAAATGGATGCTCGTCACTTCTTTCGGTTATCTCGGATATAGAAACGCGAAGTTCGGAAGATTGGAAAGTCACGAAAGCGTAAACGCGTTCGCAAGGGAAAAACTTCTCACGGCAAAAGAAATCGCGGAAGATCGGGGATACGTTTTTATCCACGCTATCACCGACAGCATCTTTATCCGCAAAGAAGACTCTTCTCCGTTCTCAAAAGAAGAATTGAATTCTCTCTGCATCGAAATTCAAAAACGCACTTCGATAAAGATCGACGTGGACGGAATTTATACTTGGCTTTTGTTTCCCGCTTCGAGCCAGGATCCGCAAATGCCCGTGGCCAACCGCTACATGGGAAGATTCGAAACCGGAGATCTGAAATGCAGAGGGATCGGAGCAAGAAGAAAAGATCTCCCGTTTTTCGTCAAAAAAGCGCAGGCGGAAATGCTGGAATGGATGCGCGGAAAAATCACGATCGCAGACTTAAAGAATTCCGAATATGAGATTTTACGAATTTACGAACGATTCGACGAACTCATCAAATCGGAACGCGTTCCTTTGGAGGAGCTTCTCATCCGAAGATCCACCTCTAAGGATCTGGACGAATACGAAGTCGAGGGACCCGCCGCGGTATCGCTTCACAATCTGAAAGAAATGGGAATTTCCGTTCAAGCGGGGGAAAAGATCCGTTATCTGGTTCTCAATCGAAAGGCCAAAAGCAAAGACCAATGGTATCTTCCCGAAGAGGCGATTTCCGCTCTAAAACGGAAAAACCAAAAGATCCATATCGATAAGACGTATTACCGAAAACTCCTTGTAAACTCGTTTCGGGAAATCTGGTCCGAGTTCGCTTCGTTTCAAAACTTCGATTCCCTGATCGACGAACAACGTTGGCTTCCTTTCGATCGATGTTACAGAACGGAATACGAACTCTATTTAGCGGGTTTAAAAAGAATCGCCTAACGACGATTTTATCCTCGGATCAAGGAAGGAATCCAACCGATACTTTCGAACACGATCAGCGTTCCTCCGCTGAAAAAACCCGCCAGAAAGAAACGATAACTCCATCGGATATATCTGTATTTCGTAAAGTAGATCGTTCTCCCCATTTGATAGATATCATAGGAAATCGCTTTATACAAAGATGCGTCGGTTTCCAAAACGGCTTCCACGTTTTTAAAAAAGGTTTCCTCGTCGTCCGCCGCGAAATCGCCGAAAAACAAAGGATTCTTTTTACGCACCTTATCCGGCTTAGAAAGAGGCATCACGGCAAAGATCGCGAGGGAGGCGGCAACGGCCAGAAAACCCATCAAAAGTATGATGCCCGTAACGTAGATTCCTCGCTGCAAAAAACCGAGGGCTAAGGAAAGGATCACGAAAGACGCCGCGATCAAAATATTCGCTTTTTGATCGGCCATCAGACTCAACTGAACGTGATGCTGGTGAACGGTTCTTAAAAGATAATCGACGGAAGATCTGGCTCGGGTTTTAGAAAAGTATTCTGGCTGCATTTTGAAAACGTCTTCGTCCAGATTCAAAGGAGCCGCTAAATTCGAAAATCAGATTTAGAATTGTCGAAAACTTATTTTCAGATCCCCGGAAGATAAATACGGCTTACGGGAACCTGACTTTTCTCCTCGTCCTTCATATAAGCCACGTGGGATCCGCCGTTAAAATACTCTATATGCGCCAAATATTCCATATTTATAATATACTGTTTATGGACCCTTCTAAACTTGCCCGCGGAAAGTTTAGGTTCCAGGTCTTTCAGCGTTCCGATCACTTCGATTCCGTCGTCCACGGTATGAAGAATCGAATGTTTTCCGTTCGAAGAAATATATACGATATTCGAAAATGTGATGAATACGTTGCGATCGACTCCCTTAAATTTGGTCCCGTAATTGTGAATCGACACGTTTTTCTCACTGGAAAGTTTTTCATAGGCGCGATCCAATGCCTTGTGCAATCTTTCAGGAACGACGGGTTTAGTTACGTAATCCAGATTTCCAAAATCGTATGCGGTAACCGCGTTTCCTTCGTGACCGGTTACAGAAATCGTAACGGGAGGATCATCCAATCCCTTCAATATATCGAACCCGTTTAGATCCGGAAGTTCAATATCGAGAAGAAGAAGATCCACCTTGTTGTGCGCCAAAAAACGCACGGCATCCGAACCGTTCTCGAACATCTCCGTGACTTCAAATTTACCGTGAGTTTCCACCTCTTTTTTTATAAAAGATCCGATCATAAAATCGTCTTCGATTACGACCGTTTTATAGGGCTTTTCCATGCTTCTCATCCTAACCACCGCTCGGACTTATCCGAATTCTCCATCTACGTTTCAGACATAGAATCCGCTGTCTATTCGTATTACCGAAAGAGGCCCGCGTTTCGTTCCCTTTTAACTGTTCTTCATTCCCCTCGCAACAAACCGCTCATAAACCGTAACGTCGCACGATTTAAAAGTATAATAAGAAAAACCAAATTATAGAAGTAGGAGGGTCGGTATAAATCGACATGAAATTTCGTTCCGAAATACATGCATCTCATTCCCGGTCCGCAACCGCTTCTTCTTTCGACAAAAAAGCGCGCAAATAATACTTTCATTTCCTAGAGATTCTGAAAGGTTTCACGTCGTATACAATACAGAGCTTCTTAAAACACATTATATATTTATAATGTATTTTAAGATCCCGGAGGGTTGTTTTGGTGACGCATAAAGAATACTCAACAAAGGGATTGATTCCTCGAATCGGCGAGCGCGAAACAAAATTTCGCTTCCGATTCATCGGGGTGATTGGGATTTTTTGCATCTCGTTCGCGTTTCAATTCTGCTTAATGGATGATCCCAAAGGAAGGGCGTTATTATTCTCCCTCCTTGGCGACAAAGATGTTCCGAACGCAACGAATTCCTCTTCCCCTTCGGCGCCCGAGGGGGGGCCTGCGGTAGTCGTCACTTCGCACAGCATTTTAATCGAACCTAGAACTTTGAGCGAATACGTGGGCGGAACGACTCAGTTTCGTGCGTATCATTATATAAACGGAATTTTAAACGCTGAAATCACCGATGACGTCGACTGGACCTCTACAAATACGGGAGTGCTAACGATATCGAACACGGCCGGATCCAAAGGTCTTGCAACAAAAATAGCGATCGGATCAAGCGACGTTGAAATTGTCCCGATGAGCGCATTGGCCGCCTTACTTTTGCCGACTTATACGAACAGAAAGGCGACCGCGACTTTGGCCGCGGTTCCGGATACGACTTCGCCTCTCGTAAGTTCGCATTCTCCGCCGAACAGCCATACCGGATTCAGCCCTCTTTCCTTTGAATTGAGACTTACGTTTAACGAACCCATGGATATGGCTTCGGTTCCGGCCATCAGTTTCGAGGACAGAATCGCAACCGGAACCTATACGGCGTTCTCCACTTTAGGATATTCTCATACGTGGACCTCGAACACGAACTTAACGATCAGGTTAGACGCTCTTCCCGAAAGTTTTTCATTTCGTTGGACCCTTGCCGGTTCAGGAATGAAAGACGCGGCCGGAAACTCCCTTTCGGCGAACTATTCCGGAACCAGCGCCACCGGAGCGGAATCCACTTACGTTCCTTTAGTGGACACAGGACAAATAGGTTGCTGGAACCAAATAGGAACCTCGGTTTCTTGCGAGCCGGGAATGGACGGGGAAATTACGGATCCGTCCCCTTCCGCAACTCTCGCGGGACCGAGCGTGAACGCAAGTTATCCGAACGACCCGATAACCTATCACGGTTTAACCGATCTCACTTGGACAACATGTACTCACGGACAAGTTTGGACCGGAAGCGCTTGCACCGGAACCGGAACAAGTCCGGCATATGGAGCGATCGCATCGACTTGGAGTCAGGCGATCCAAATTTGCGGAAGTTATGATACTCGAAATTCGGGAGCTGGTTATGCCGGCAAAGGAGGATGGAGGCTTCCTACGATCAGAGAACTTCAATCTATTTTAGATTATTCTTATACATCGAATTCCATCGTCCATCCTATCTATTTTCCGAATATGCTCAAGAGCGAAAACTATTGGTCCTCCACCGCAAGGGTGGCGACAAACAACAAAGACAGAGCTTTTAAAATCAATACGTTCGCAGGCAAGACCCAGAATTTGGAAAAAACATACCAGTTCTACCACTATTGCGTTACAAACGAATGAACAGGATGATAAAAATGAAAAACATTAGATCCATATATTTTGCGTTGGCGATTCTACTTTTAGTTGTTTCCTCCGAAAAATTTTCGATCGGTTCATATAGTACCGGACCGATTCCCGGTACCGTAATCGACTCGGATACCGGACTGATTTGGACTGTCTGTAGTATGGGCCAAACGCCTCCGACTTGTCCCGAAAACGCGACCACCGATACGTGGAGAAATGCGTTGGCTTATTGCAGCGGATTGACTTTAGGGGGCGTAGCTTGGAGACTCCCGAATATCAAGGAGCTTTTTACCATAATCAATTACTACTATGAGGCTCCGGCAGTCGCAGGCAGCGCGTTCCCGCATACTCCCGGACACGACTTTGCATATTATTGGACCTCGACCACGCATCCATCGATATTCGCTCCGGGAGGAAGAGATAGAGCGATGCTCGTCGACTTTGATCTGGGAGGAAGCGACGACGATCTAAAATCGGGACAACATTACGTGCGGTGTGTTACGGGACCGTAAAAGACTTGAATCCGGTATATTAGAACGAAACGTTTCCTAATAGAGTCTATTGATCGCGTGAATCTACGATTCGCGCGGAAATTTCGTTTCGTTTCATGTTCCCAAAGTTTAGAATCGGCGCCAAGTTCGTATTTCTGATCGTCCTATTCTTTTCGCAAAATCTCTTTTCGGACACGATACGGCTTAGAAAAAATAAAACTCCTTTGATCGGCAAGATCATTCAGTATAAAGAAAACGGAGTGGAACTTTCGACTGCGGAGGGAAAAAAAGAAATCCCTTCGAAAGAAATCGAAAAGATAGAACTCGGATTCAGCGGAATTCGAACGACGCTCCAGACCGCTACCGATTCCCAAACTTCGGAACTTATCCTACTCGAAGTCGTCGATCGTGAAAAATTCGTTTTTTACGACGCGGAAAAATCCGAACTTAAAGTCGTATTGCTTTCCGAGATTCGTTCCGCCGAATTTCAATTTCCGTTCGATCCGAAAAAATTTCAAAGCATGCTCTCCGGATACGAAGTGGAAGTAACTCTTCAATCGGGAGAAAGGAGTAGAGGAGTTTTATTTAAAATCGGTTTCGATACGACGACACTTACGATCGATTCCCAAAAAAATCGGATTCCGAACTCATCCATTCAAAAAATCGCATATACTTTCGGTCCACCGGCGCGAACAAACCCGAGTTCCGAGGAGATCGACCGTTCCGTTCGACTGTATGAAATTCTAATACCGGGCAGTCATCAAATTCGAACCGGAAGAAAAACTTCGGGAACAACCCTGTTCATCGGAACGCTCCTATCGGCGGCGGCGGCGGAATACGAATATCTGAGGGGAAAAAGCGAACTCAGAAGACAAAAAGAAATCAACGAACAAGCGATTCTTTTGGGGAAGGAATACGCACTGTTGTTTGTGGATTTCGAATACGAAGCCTATTACGAACACAAAAGTAAAAACCGCTCATTTCTGATTCTTACTTCCCTATTCTACGTTTTGAATCTATTGGATATCTGGACTTGGAAGCCGAATTCGGAAACGGGGGAGAATTCCTCCTTTAGAATCCTTCCGTCCTTTCGTTTTCCCTGGAATGAACGCTCCCGATCGGAAACGGAAGCACAGATTCGTCTGGAGTTCTGCTTCTAAAATTCAGTATATTCAAAATTAAGAATATATCGTTGAATCAGGAATAAATTTTACTTCTGGCCTCGAGCAAAGAGGCGTCGTATAGGGAAATTTCCGTTTTAAACCCGCTTCCGATCTCGCTTTGAATCTTCAATTCCGCTTCGGTGCAGATCTCCTTCAGTCTTCTTCTTAAATAAAAGAATGTCCCTTCTTCCAAATCGTCGCCTGCGATCCGTGCGCCCGGACCGTTGTCTTGTACCGTAATTCGAATCCGATCCTCGAACTCCCAACCGATTTCCACTTCGATCACGATCGAATGTTTCGATTTCATCACCGCGTGTTTTACCGAATTTTCCACTAAAGTCTGAATCAGGAACGGAGGAACGAAAACTTTACCGATTTCCATTCCCACTTCTTTTTTGATGAGAATTCGAAACGGATGTTTCGCCTTGTTTTTAACAAGATCGAAATAAGAGAGCGTAAAATCCAATTCCTCCCTTAGAGAAACGCGATCCCGATTTACGAAACGGAACGAGTACCGAAGCATATTCGAAAGACTATCCAAATATTCGACGGCATCTTCTCGTTCACTTTCCATGTAAATACGCAGCGTCATCAACGAGTTGAATAGAAAATGCGGGGTCATTCTTAGATTATAAATTCGTGAACCTAAAAATTCCCGATCGGGAGAAACGTTGCTCGGCTCCAAACCTTTAGGATTCGCATTCGAATTTTTAAATTCGCCTTGAAACGCATTGCGTATCAAAAAACAAACAAAAACGAAATGCAAGGGCATAAAAAGAAGAATCAAAGTTACGTATAAATGCACGGAGGTTCTTGGATTCTGGAGAGACGAAAAATAAATTCCGGATCCCGCCAGAGAAAACAGGAGGAGATTTGAAAAAAAGATTCCTTTACGATCAAAGAACAGGAAAAATAACGCCCCTCTTTTTTCCATCGATACCATCTTTAAAGAAGGCAACTTCCGAGCATCGAAAAAAACCGCAAACATTTCCAAAGAGGCCGTTTTACATTCCCATATTTGTATCGTTCATTCCCTTTCCAAGCGCATTCAAACGGGACAAGAAATCTTAAACGTTCGGGAATTTTTTAATACTTGGCTTGTACGGGTGAAAGTTTATATTCACATTCGCATGAAACGGGAAGATTTTAAGAAATATTTGGAGAAGAGAATGTTTCTCGAATCCTTCTATCCGCTGCGAATCTTCCGAAGAAGTTCTAAACCGGCTTTGAGTGAAGAACAAAAAAAGGAGCTGATCCGGTACGCTCCGTATACGGAGTACTCTTCCTTTCAAAAAGAAGGAAGCGAGGAAACTCCGAATCTGTCTTTGCACCCGATCGACGTTTTGCCTAACGCGCGCAATTCCAAAAAAGAAACCAAAAGATTCGTTTTCCCGGCCGTTTGGCGTTTCGAGTTGATCTCGCTCGCTTGTTTGTTTTTGATCGCGTATTCCGCGATCGTTTGGGTACAATGGCGGCTTCAATCGGATCGAAATGCGAACTTCGAATTAAGTTGGAACGGAGAAGGATGTAAGGTTCTGCAAACGGATCCGGATCTTTGGAAAATCGATCCTTCTCCAAGAGAATGTAAAATTTCGAATACTTCTCTTTTTGGAACGACTCGACTCCTTCTTTTTCCGAACACCGCGGCTACGATTCAAGCCGTGCGTTCGCAAACTACGCGACTCCATCTTGAACTCAAAACGGGAAGAATCTATCTGTGGGAAGATCTGCGTCCCGGAAGCGGAACTAAATTTTTTATCGGAGGCTGGAAGATTCAACTTACGGGAACAAAAATTTTGGCGGAGATCGCCAACACGAAGGCATATTTCACTTTATTGGAAGGATCTCTCGACTCCGACTATGAGGATCGAGATACGTCGGTTCACGAACATTTGTCCGTACCCGGCGAATCGATGGAGATCGAAACCGAAAAACCGAATCTTCGGAAGGTAATATTAAACCGAACTCAATTCGAAACGTTGAATGAAACTCTGCGGAAGGATACGACTTTCTCGCTCAGAGATTCCACTCAAGCTTCCTATTTCAAGCCGTCCGCAAATCCGTCTTTACCGGAAAATCCTTGGATCATACGTCTCAAGAACGGAAGAATTTTAAAAGGAAGAATCAAAACCCAAAACGACGGAATCCACATCTTTACCGGAAAAGGAGAAGAAATTCTGGAAGAGAAAGAAGTTCACTCCATATCGAAATAGAATCACGCCTCCGCTTTGTTTTGGTTCGGCCAAGTATACGGAAGATAAACCCTGCTCACGGGAACCTGACTTTTTTCATCGTCGGTCATATACGCGTAGTGCACACCGTCCGTAAAGTATTCCACATGTCCTAAAAATTCCATATTGATAATATACTGTTTGTGAACTCTTACGAACTTTTCGGATTGTAATCTCTGTAAGGTCTGCTTCAACGTTCCGACTACTTCCAAATTCTGATCCGGCGTATGAAGAACGGAATATCTTCCGTTCGAGGAAATATAAACGATATTCGAAAACGTCACGAAGTAATTCCGATCGGCGCCCCTAAACATGGCTCCTATGATTTTGACTTCATTGAACTTCATCCGATCGATCCTTTCGCATAATATTTCAAATTAAACCGACATAAAAGAGATTTCATAAAATAGACAACACCTCTTTGAGTTTCTTTCTCTTTCGACAGCAAGAACAAACGAACCGCTCCTCTCTTTCAATTGTCCTTAAAAATTCTCATTTTATTTACCGAACCTCTCGCGAGGTTCGTTTCGGAAATAATTTTCTTACCGATCAACGCACGGGAACTTAGGTTCGACGCAAGAGAACGGTTTTATACTTCTTAAATTTCAAATTCTGATCCGACTTGCACAAAAAAGCGAAAGCGATAACAAAGACGGCTTTTCATTTTTAAAATTTGAAATAATAAATTGAAAAACTGCTTCACTGAGTGATGAACATAAAGACATATCGTGTTGAAATCAACTCTTTCTATACAATTGTTTCCACTTCAAATAAATACGCACAAATAAAACACCTTTCTAATGTAATCAAAGGCTCATGACGTTGTGTGAAAGAAACACCGCGAATAAAAAAAATTTTTCTTCGTTTGTTTCCCTTGATAAGCCGTTTAAAAGCACAACGAGTATGGATGAAAATCGAACCATTCGATAAAAAATAGATTATAACTTTACTGCCGAGTCCGATGATCGTAGGTTGCGAGAATAAAAAAAGCCGGGCAAAACCCGGCCATACAAACGGAAACGTTCTACGGTTTCCAATAGAACCCCGTCTCATTCGATGAGATCGCGGTTCCGATTGAGTCTTGAGAATCCTTTTTAGCGGAAAACTCCCGAAAACAACATCGCGATACGAGAAACCAAACCGATACTTTCCAGTCGATCGTCCGCCTTTACCGCTTCGTAATGTGAAAGATTCACGAACTTGGTTTTTAAACGAAACTCGAACGTGAATCCGGGCCACAACGTAGTATTCTTACCCGAACTCGTGCGATACCAACTGACGCAACCTCCCGTATTCCAGATGGATTTTTCCAATCTTGACTGAATCGCCTGATTGTATTTATCCTGAGCTTGTTTCAACACGTTGATAAATTTCAGTTTTTTCTTACGCATGGAAAGAATACACTGAAGCACGTAATGGATCTGCGATTCGATCATCAAAACCATGGAACTATGACCGAGACCAGTGTTCGGACCTACGATTAAAAAGAAATTCGGAAAGCCTGAAACGGTGGTCCCCAAATACGCTTCGGCTCCGTTCTTCCAAGCGTCGTTCAGATCGTTTCCGTTTAAACCCTTCACTTCAAAAGGAGACATTGCCTCCGCGGCCTGAAAACCCGTCGCGAGGATGAGCGCGTCGATCGGATGTTCCGTACCGTCCTTCGTAACGATTCCGTTCTCGCGGATCTCTTGGATCGCAGTAGTATTCACGATCACATTCGGTTTTTGTAATGCACCGTAGTATTCGTTGGAAATCAAAACGCGCTTACATCCGATCGTAAAATTCGGAGTCACTTTTCGTCTGAGTTCCGGGTTTTTGATCTGTTTTTTGAGATAACTTTTCGCAAATGCCTCCAGTATCCTCATCAAACCCGGATGAATCGTAAAAGCGATCACCCGGAATTCGAGCATCCAATAGATCGCAAGACGGAACAACCGTTGAGCCGGAGGAAAAAAACGGAACAACCAACGTTCCGTTCCGGAAATCGCGCGGTCCGGTTTCGCGATCACCCAAGGCGCTGTTCTTTGAAAGAGATGCAGTTTTTTGACGCTCGGTTGAATCGCGGGAACGATCTGGATCGCACTCGCTCCGGTTCCGATGACGCCCACGGTTTTATTGTTGAGATCGTAGGAGTGGTCCCAGCGCGCCGAGTGAAACATCTTCCCTTTGAATTTTTTCAAACCGGGAATATCCGGAAGAACGGGACGGCTCAAACCGCCGGAACCGTTAATCAGACTTTTACACTTAAACGAATTTCCGTTCGTAGACGTTACGTGCCACAACCCGGATCGTTCGTCGAAGATCGCCGAGTTCACGGAATTGTTAAAACGAATATGAGACCTGAGATCGTATTTATCCGTGCAATGATTCAGATAACCCAGGATCTCGGATTGAAGACCGTACATTCTAGACCAGTTCGGATTTTGTTCGAACGAAAAAGAATACAGATGAGACTGTACGTCGCAGGCCGCGCCCGGATAATGATTGTCTCTCCAAGTACCTCCCACCCCATCCGCTTGTTCCAAGATGACAAAAGAATGAATTCCCGCTTGTTTTAAACGGATTCCCATTCCAAGTCCCGCAAACCCCGTTCCGATGATAATCGCGTCCAAGACCGGATGATCGGAAGTTTTCAATTTATCCGCCGCTTCTTTCAATTTCTGAGCCATTTCCCTATTCTCCAAATTCAATCGAAATCATAGAAAAACCTTAAGGATAAACCTTTCGCTTTTCGGGAATGATCCTAACATCAAACGCCGTCTTCTTCGACCAGACTTATGATTTTTGACCGAGATCGGCTGATCGATTCCGAAATCAGAGAGGATTTTTTTCCGCAATTCAAGAGTCGTTCGAGCAAGATCCGAATCCATACCGGAGACGAAAATCGGCTCCGTAAAGAGCGGGCGGAGCAAATCGAAAGAATGCCCCTAAAAGAACCGGGGCATTTTTATGAAAGGTAAAATCGCGCCGCATAACCGCAGGAATCGTATGCGGCGTTTCTTTTTCGAAAATCGGAAAACGTTCTAATCCTTTAAGAGAGAACGGAGAATTTCCCGCGTAGCCGAACCGGTTAGAGAAAAGTCCCGGCCCGTTTCTTCCAAAAGATGATCGGCTTTTTCGCGATCCAAGGTCGGGAAGATTTCCTTCATCTTGGTTCCGAGTTCCTTTTCCAGATCATATTCAGGTTTCATTGTATATTCGTAACCGAACGTATCGATGATGGATTCGTTGATGTCGACCGCATGGAAAGCCGCCCGCTTACCCACGAATTTCATCAAATCAGCGTTAGACGATTCATCCGGGAAACCGTCGAAATCTTTCGTTAAAAATCCGGCCAAAGTGGAAGTCACCGGAGTCGGGCTCTTATAAAACTGAATCAATCCGTAGGAAACGAAGTCTTCGTATAGGAAGTGACGATTGGAAACAAGCTGTGTGGTTTTCGCCTTCGTTTCCTTTTTGGATTCCTTAGAAGAAAAAGCAAATTTCAAGTAATAGAAAAAACCGGCGTCAGGAACCGCTTTGGAATGATACGGTTGCCCGATATCCTGAATGTAATGACAGGCCCAAGCGGCGAATCGATATTTCCAATAATCGTGTCCCGTTTTTCCGGCCAATTTGGAAAGTCTGGAAAACAACTCGATTCGATCCAAGATCATTCCTCCTTCCACGATTTCCGGCGCGAATAAGGAAAGAATCCAGTTTTCGTTCTGAAACTGCATATGAAACGGAGCCTTGCTGCTTTCACCTTGCGGTTTACCGTACGGCTGCTTTCCGTATCCGTATTCCTCGAAACCCCAAAGACTGTGGTCCATTCCCCAATCGGGTTCGTCGATAAAGGTATATAATACGTTTCTAATCTTGATTTTTTTACCCGCGGTGGATCGAAATCTCGCAGGAAGTTCCGCCAAATCGGGTAAATACGGAGTGATCGCCGAAACCGGAACATCGCCGTTCATATTTTTAGAACCGGGAAGAATACGCTCCACTTCCATAAATTTGGTCGCGGGATTGAGTCTCGCGGCCTTTAAAAAATCGAGGACGGTAGGCGATTTCGCATTAAATTCCACCTTTTTAAACCGCTTTGAGCCGCGTTCGGTTTCCCAATCCGCAAACTCGTCGAATAGAACCTTTAAGGAATCCTTTTCCTTTTTTACGAAAGAATCAAGGGACTCCGAGGAAACCTCTTGAGAAATGAATTGCATCGAAGGATGTTCCAATGCGCGATCCATCACGAGATAGTGAGTGCCCCAGGAAAATACGCCCTGCGGGAGTAGAAAAAGAAGGGGAAAAATCCAGATTTTCCGGCCGAATTCGAAAATTTTTTTACGAAATAAAATCGAGAAAGAGGAAACATTGGATGCGAAAGACGCGTGGGAGGTTGCAATTTTTTTCTTTTTTATCATGATAATTCTCTTCGTTCAGGATATGGAAGGTCCAAGAATATCTCCAAAGTAAACTAACGCAATCAAAGATTCCCAAACCTCTTTCGATCCCGTAAAAATAGAATTCCCGATTTCCCGGAAGAAAAAACTCAACCGTTCGGAAACGGAGTTATTCATAACGGTGATTTCAAAATCAAAAAATAATTTTTTGATAACTTATAAGATGCTCCTCCAAAGAAACTTCATAACACCGCCCCACATCGCAGCGCCAGGAGCGATAACCTACAGCTTATTTTCTTCGATAAAGCAGATCCGGTTTCGAAACACGCGTAAGCAGCATCGACTTCGGAGTAAAAAAATCGAATAAAAAAAACATCTTAAAAATTTTCATTTAACAAATGAAAGGCGAATAACGTTCAGGTTTTTAAGAAAAAATTCCAAAAAGTTTGAAACCAAATATTTAAAGCTTAGAAGCGTATCGTTAACGCGGAATGAACTCCCGAAAAAAAGGAATAAATTTATTTCCAGAAATGAAAATCCCGGTTTTAGCAAAGGTTTACTCTTCGAACGACAACGCGACTAACGATCGTAAGATTTAATTTTCGCGTTCCGTTCTAAATAGAGGAGACCCCAATGCAAACAAAAACAAAGAACGTTAGATACATTCTAACGCTCACTCTCGTAGGATTGGCGATCAATTTTTCGAATTGCGCCGAGGACAACAAAACGGATCTGACTCCGATTCTCGCCATACTGGCGTTAGCCGGAAATTCGGGTCCGGCGGACCTGCCGCAACCTACGGACGGCACCGCCATTATGAAGTTAGGCGATGAAAGTTTCGTTCTGACCAACCAGCAATTGTGCGTTTCGGGAGTCGGAGGAATTATCGTTCAGATGGTCGACGCGGACAACCTTCCGATTTTGAACATCCACAACATCAATTTCTCGCAGACTACGACGCATACGCTGGGTGAAGGCGGTTCCGCTTTGGACATCGACACCGCTGGAGGAGTTTACGGAGCGGGAACCAATAACGTCCGAGGAACCTGTACCGCAACGGTTAAGGAAACTTCGGCTACGATCTTCGATCTTCAAGCGTTGAACTGCCCGATCACGAAGCAGTTTGCCGCAAGCAATATTCCCGATGCGAAACTCTCGTTTCGGGTTCGTTGTACAAGATAAAAAAGATTTGAAGATCCGTAAGAAATAGATTCGGAATCGAATTCCAAAATATCGTTCGATCCGACCGCATTAAACCTTCCTTCGAAACTCATTCGAAGGAAGGTTTTTTCCGATTCTCGATGTAGAAACGTTTTTAAAAACTTTCGTATCGTTGTAACGAAAAACTCGTTACTTCGATGTTCTTTGTAATATCCAGGTTCCGATGGCAACCGCTCCTACTTCGGTAGCCATGCTCAAATAGATGTATTCGTTTCCCGGACCGTCCAAGAACAAAGTGTAAATTCTTCCTAAGAACAAACCGGATGCGGTTGTGATGGCGAGCAGAATCGAGGCCCTACGCCATTCTTCTTTGAATAATCCGAATAATAGGACGACGCCTACTCCCAAACAAAGTCCGCCGTACATTGCTCTGAAATCCGCGAGCGCTGCGGAACTTTTGATTTCGATTCCGATCATCGAAGCGAGTCGAATCGGAACGAGAAAAAAACCGATCGTAAAGCCCGCGTAAACCAAGACGTTTAAAGCGATATAAATTTTCGAAAAAAACTCGAGTAGACGATTTCCTTCCGCGGATCGCTGCATCGATAGGCTGTTGGTTTGCATTCATACCTTCCTTGTTGGCTTGCAACAAGACCCAGTATGCACCGCTTCGATTTGGAAATCGACCGGTGTTATAAAGGCTTACAATTTTTTTCAGACCTTTGCGGTTTTTCGATATTCGACGGGAGTTTTTTCGGCGAGCTTTAAAAAGGCTTCGTTGAAAGAGGATCGATTGTTGAATCCGACTTCCATCGCGATTTCTAAAACGGTCTTATTCGTTTCCGCGAGAAGTTTTTTCGCTTCTTCCACTCTGTATTGATTGAGCCATACGAAAAAACTCTTATTCAGTTTGCTATTGATGAGTTCCGAAAGTTGATGAGTCGTCAACGAAACGCGTTCCGCGACGGCGGCAAGAGATACTTCCTCATCCTGATAGAATTTTTCGGTTCGCATCATCGTTTCCAAACGCGCAAGAATCCCTTCGATTTCCAATCCGCCGAGACGCGATCGGGAATACTTCGCCTTCACCAATTCTACGTGGATCGTTTCTTCCAAATTGGAATAGCGCTTTCGTACGTAATAGATTCCGCACAAAGCCAAAGAAACAAAGACGGAGGAAATTTTTAAAAAGAAAACGCCGTATAAAAATCCGAGAGCCCCGAATACGGAAACGCCCGCAAAGTCCAAAGCGCAGATCCGGATCAAAAGTCGAAGCGAAGCTTCTTTGACCGAAATTAAAATTCGAAAAATCGAAATTCCGAAAACGAAAGAAAATACGGTCGAAGCAAGAAACAAAAATAAGACGAGGCTTTTTGCGCCGGAAGCGTTCGAAAGACTCACGACTTTCCAGGGAAAAACCGATTCTTCCCGAGGAATTAAAAAAACCGCAATTCCGCAGACGATCGTCGGAATCCAAAAAAGAATTCGCTTTCGATCAAATCGAAAGTCCTCCTCGACCATTGCGGCTAACGCCGTATATGCGAGCGGCCCCGAGGCAAACAAGAGCGGAATTGTTAAGCGAACATAGAAAGCGGAATCCGAGAAAACTCCCTGACAAACGGCGGAGTTCAAAAGCTGCAAAACTCCGATACAAAGCAGAGTGATCGCGAAAGAGATTTGAAATTTAGTTTTTTTGAATGGAATCAGTTCCGGAAACGCGAGCAAAAAAGCCAGAAATCCCCCGAAGACGGAAAAGGCATTTCCGAACCATTCCCAGGAATCGTTCATTTTCGAAATGCGGCCTGCGCTTGGATAAAACTCGCAACGTCCATCTCGAACTTTGATCCGAATTCTTGATATACGAACTTAGGCGGAGAAGTCACCTGTTTGAGAGCGTCGCATCCCATTCTACGACATTCTTCCGGTACGGAAGAAGCCCAAACGGCACCCATCACGGAATATCCGTTGTCGTATTTGATCGAAGTGAGCTGATTTAGATTTCTATCATAAATTCTGATTTCGGTCCCGGCTTGCAAGGACGCATAACTCGGAATCAGTCCGAAGCTGATGACGGAAAAGATAGAGGAAAACAATTGTACGACGCTGCTCCCGAAATGTTTCGGAGTCTGAAACGCGGGAGTATGGATTCCGA
This sequence comes from Leptospira sanjuanensis, assembly GCF_022267325.1. Lineage (NCBI taxonomy): Bacteria > Pseudomonadati > Spirochaetota > Leptospiria > Leptospirales > Leptospiraceae > Leptospira > Leptospira sanjuanensis. The sequence continues at coordinate 1,178,094 of NZ_JAIZBG010000001.1, read as the reverse complement.
GAACGTAATAATCGACCCCGATGTCCTTGAGTTTAAAAATCCTGTCCTCCCCTTTTTTTTCCACGCTCGTAACGTATGTCAATTCCAGAACCCCGCTTTCCTTAACTTCGTTGAGATAATCCTGGACGAACTTCTTAACCTTATCCGAGGGAACATCCTTTCTAAAACCAGCCGACTTGAGATCGGATGCGTAAACTCCATTCTGAAATTTTAATATGGTTCGATCGGGATATGCGAGATTGGCGGTATAAACCCTCGTTTCCGCGGAAGAAGTCGTCATTTCCGTCGCATACGGCCGAAAACCGATGTACGCGATTCTTACCTTGGATAAGTTCGGAATCGCGGCACTGTCCGCGCCGTCTTTTTGCACATAGTAATGATAATTACAGTCGAGAAGAAAGGAAAGAAACAGAATGTAAAATACGAAGAATCGAGATTGTTTCATAGTGTTACCGGAAAATTGCGGACTCGAATGTCCTCTCGTCCGCTTCCGTATTAGATTCTCCTAAAGCACGGCTCTTTGCAATCAAAAAGAAGAATCGAAGCGCGGGGGCCCGTAAAAAAATCGGAAAGATCCGCGCGGTTCCGATTCTTTTTAAAATCGAAGTTCGATTCCGAAATTCATTTACGGAATCTTATTCTTATTCGGCTCCGACCTTAGGATCGTCTCAAATCACTTATAAAAAATATGTACGGCCCCGGAATTCGAAACGCTATCGTCGTCGGTCGCAGGCGTTGGGGGAGAATTTACGGACTTATTCAAAATCATTCCGAGACCGTCGTCGTCGTTCTGCGCCGCGACCGCCATCAAGTCTCCGTCGATACAAACCGCAATTCCAAACGCATCCGAAGCTTCCGCGTTAGTCGCTTTTAAATAGGATTGAAAGGCCCAACCGGAAGATAGTTTTCGAAATACATAGGCCGCGCCGGAATTACTTATGGAATCGTCGTCGGCTCCCGGACCGGCAAGTGTCGCAGGCGAATGTAAAACTCCGGTTTGAGCGCTGTCCTCTCCGGCTGCTCCAGCGACAATCATATCGCCCGAAATGGAAACGCTTCTTCCGAAGTTATCGTTCGCTTCGATATTCGGGGACTTCAAGTAGGCTTCAAACGCCCAAACGGTTCCGGTTCTACGAAATACGTACACGGCACCGGCAGCAGAGGCGGAATCGTCGTCGCCCGCAGTCGTAAGATTCGCGCTTAGAGAATTTGAAATCGTAGTTTGAGGGCTGTCTTCGTTGTAGGCTCCGACTACGGCGACATTTCCGTCTTCCGAAAGATCCAAACTGGCTCCGAACTGATCGCTGTTATCCGCGTTCGGAGCTTTGAGATACGATTCGAACGCCCAATTCGCGCCGGTCTTCCGGAATACATAAACCGCACCGGAGTTGGAAAGGGAATCATCGTCTCCTACGGTCGTAAGCGACGGCCCTAAGGAATTTTGAATCGTCGTATTTCCGCTGTCTTCGCTGATCGCACCGGCAATCAAAGTGTCTCCTCTGATTTTAAACTTGAGTCCGAACAAGTCCCCGGTTTCCACGTTGGGAGCTTTGATATAGGCGTCCCAAGTCCAAGTCGTCCCGGTTCTTTCAAAGATATAAATCGCGCCCGAAGTCGGAGTGGAATCGTTGTCGGTCGCACCCGTAAAACCGGGTGCCGGAGCTTGGATGATCGTTCCAAGACCTCCTCGCTCCTGACCAGCGCCTACACCAATCCGATCGCCGGAAATCGAAACACTGGTTCCGAATTGATCTCCAAGATCTGCGTTAGGCGCCTTTAAATACGCCTCTAAGCCCCAGACCGTTCCGGTTCGACGGTATACATACGCAGCCCCTGAGCTCGACAGAGTGTCGTCATCTCCCGCGGGTGTCAAACCGGCAAAAGGAGAATGAAGAATGGCGGAATTCCCGCCATCCTCGGCGCGAGCACCGACGACGATCGTATCTCCCGAGATAGCTACGCTGCAACCGAATTGATCGTTCGCTTCCGCGTTCGGAGCTTTGAGATACGCTTCCAAAGCCCAAGCGGTTCCAGTGCGACGAAACACGTACGCGGCTCCCGCGCCGACTGCAGAATCGTCGTCCCCGGCAGAAGTCAAACCGACAAACGGACTTTGGATAATCCCGGTTTGAGCGCTGTCCTCGCCGCAAATACCCAGCACCAAAGTGTCTCCCGAAAGATCGAGATCGAATCCTCCGCTCGTATCGCTGCTATCCGGATTGGGGGCTTTTAAAAAACTCTCCCATTCCGCATTGAGAGCATCGACAGAAATCTGAATTGAAACGGAAGAAGAGCCGGAGGAATTCGAAGCGGTAATCGTATAAGAAGAAGTGGCAAGCTTAGAAGTAGGTATACCCGTTATTTCACCCGTGGCGGAATCTAAGGAAAGACCGGACGGCAACGCGGGTGAAACGGAAAGCGAAGTTACAGAACCGGTGATCGTGGGTTGAATCGTAGAAATGGAGATGTTCTTAATAAATTGAAACGAACTCGTCGCGTAAGTCAAAGTGGGAGGAGTTCCCGCAGTTTTCGAAAGATCTTCGATCGTCGCCGAAGTAGGATTGCCCAGCAACACCATGAAATGACTCGGATCGTGACTCTGCAGACAACCGAAAAAAAAGCACTGACAAAGAACGGAAAACCAAAGGATTCGAACTCGAAAATGAACATTTTTTTCCAAAGATTTTCCTCCCTTCTTTTCCAGACTTCTTCAAAGTCTGTTTTTCTAGGGAGAATGGTAGATGAAATCCGGTCGCCCAACAACCCCGATTATAAATGAGGAAATCTTCGATTATAAGCAACCGATCCGAAGCAGAGGGCAAAAAAAACATGTTCTATTTGCAGAGCAGGAGGGAAACGAAGTTTGAAAAAACTTCGTTTCAGAATAGATCTTATTTTTTCACCTGCTCTATCAACCGTAGAACATCCTCTTCTACTTTAGGACCCATTCCTTGATAGACAAAACTTTGAGGAGATTCGACTTTTTTCACGATACACTCCAACCTACCGCACTTAGGTGGATTCGCTGAAATCCAAATTGAAGAAATCGAGGAATAAGAATTATCATATTTCAGATTATTGAGAAGTTGCAAATTCCTGTCGTACACTCTCACTTCCGTATTTGCTTCTTCCGCACTATAGCTGGGTATCAATCCGAGAGTGACCATCGAAAAAAGTGTGCTAAATAAATGTAGAATTCCGACTCCGATATTCGAGACTTCGGTAAAGGCCGGTCCATGTATTCCAATTACGTAATAGTCAACCGGATAATCTTTGAGTTTATAAATCAGGGTTTCACCTTGTTTTTCCGTTTCCACAAGGTAAGAAATTTCCTTTAAACCGCTTATCTTTACCTCTTGAAGATAAGATAGTGTAAAAGCTTTTACAAGATCCGAAGATAAATCTTTTCTCGTCCCGTTACTTTTCAGTTCATCGATAAAAACGCCCTTTTCTAATTTTGGGATCGTACGCTCGGCGTACGTCAATTCGGCGGTATACGTTGTGCGTCTACCGCTGGATCCGGTCATCCGAGCGTCGAAAGTTCTAAAACCGATATACGCGATTTTCGGTCTTTTCTCAATCTTAACATCACCCGAGACCGGGAACTCCTTAAGAAAAAAATGTCGATTACAATTGAAAACGAAACCTACAACAACAATCAAAATGAAACTTAAATTTCTCACGTCAAAACCCCTTTTTTAATATATTCGTCCTTTGCTCGAGCTCGGACAAAAAACGAATGTATTTTAAGAATTGATAATATTTTCGAATACCGAAGACTTTTAGTTCAAACAATATCACGGCAAAAAAAAATCCATGCCCTTCTTTCGAAGCGGCATGGAGCTTTCCAATGTTTTAAGTAACGGTTGCTGTTTTACTTTTTCAGTTCCGGAGCAAGTTCTGCCAAAGGAACCTTATCCTTAGGAAGAGAAGCGTATTCCGGGAATTCGTATCCGTTCGGATAATGCTCGTGGTCTTCAGGATTGTAAAAGTGAACGTAGTCTTTCCGGTATCCCCAAGTGAAAACGGATTTTTCAGGATCCTGTCCCACCACTAAACAACGAGGATTGATCCAGCCTTCGGTTTTTTCGGTCTTAACACGAACGAAAAGTTTAGGATTCGCTTCGTGGTTTCTGTAGTCATACACTCGAACCACGGAACCGGGAGCGATTCTTTCCTTAACTGCGGAAGTCGCATCCGCTTCCGCAAAAATAGGAACCGTAGGTTCCAGAGAAGCGTTCACTAAGGAAGGATCGCAATTCTTATGATTGGTAACCTGCGCGAGTTTCGAACAGGCTCCCAAAAGAAGAGCCATACTTGTTAAAAGAACGGTCAGTTTTAAATTCTTTTTCATCGTTCTTCCTCTCTTATTGATGATGATGTAAGGATTGATCCAATCTTGGATCTCCCACCGGAATCAGAGCCGCGGACTCGTAACGTTTCAACACTACGAAACCGAAAAGACCGATAAAACCGATCACCGCTCCGAGAGTTACTACAAGTCCGGAAAGCTGGAAGTTTTCGAAGTTAGCCGGAAACACCAGCCAATAAATTTCGATCACTTGCGTAAACACGATCCAGATCGCAACTTTCACGAGAAAGTTGATGTCTCTTTTGTTCGGTCTGTTCAAGAGCAACAAAAACGGAAGGATGAACTTGATAAACGGAAGAGCGTAAGTGAACACTTCCCAACCGCCGGTCAATCTCTGCTCGTAAAAGAAAGTTTCTTCCGGAATGCTCGCATACCAGATCAACATGAACTGTGAAAATCCCACGTAAGCCCAGAACACGCAGAAACCGAGCATGAACTTACCGATATCGTGGATATGGTTTTCGTTCACTAAGTTTCCGAGATAACCTTTCTTTTTCAGAAAGTAGATCATGATTACGAGAGTGGAAAGTCCGGTTTGATACGCTCCCGCGAAACAATACACTCCGAACATGGTGGAAAACCAGTGCGGGGTCAAAGACATGATCAAATCGAAAGAAGCAAGAGAGAAAGAAAGAGCGAAGAATACGATAAATCCTCCGGCCAATCTCGCGTTGAACTGAGTGTGTGCAACGTCCTTATCCCCGTCTTGTTTGGTGGAACGTTTGTGGAATAACCATCCGAAAACGGACCAAGCCGCTCCGAAAAGAATCATTCGGATCACGAAGAAAGGAGTGTTCAACAACGGCTTCTTGTGCTGAAGAAGATGATCGTGAGCTACGACTTCTTCGTGACTCCACTCGTAAAGATCGTGGATTCCCACCGTAGTAATCAGTAAAAGAACCGCGACTACGGGAAGAAACAATCCGTAACCTTCGGCGAGTCTTCTTACCGTAATGGACCAATGAGCACCGGTGATATTGCTGATCGCAGTGAAGAAAACTCCCGCGAGCGAAATCCCGGTGATAAAAAAGGTTCCGATCAAAAACGCGGACCAAGCCGGATTGGAATGTCCTCCCTCGTGTCTGGGAGGGGTATGAGAAAGGGTGAAATACCCAATGAGTAAACTTAAGACTCCGATCCCGATCATCCCGAAAAGGGCGCTGCGGGTCTTGGAGTCGAGTTTGAAGTTAATCAGATTTTGTTCGACTTTGACTTCCATGATTCTTAATTCCTAGCCACGTCTTTTTTTGTTCTGTTCTCGTATTCCTGGAGTTTTCTCACGTAGAGAACGATCTTCCAGCGGTCTTCGGGAGAAACTTGAGCAGCGTAGCTCTTCATTCTTCCCCAACCCGCGGTCATTACGTGATAGATCTGTCCGTCGGAATATCCTTGGATCTTAGGAGAAATCACGGCAGGAACCGGAAAACCGATTCTTGGAGCCGGACCAACGATGGTTCCATTCCCCGCCCCTCTTACGCCGTGGCAAGGGGAACAATACGTTTGATATTTAGCCTCTCCCTTTTGGAGATTGGCCAAATCGTTTTTAAAAGGATTAGAAAGTCCTTTATTCGGTAATTGTGTTACATCCAATCCGAGATACTCGTATGGATAATAATTCACCGGAACCGCTCCTTTCGGAGGAATTCTGGAAGCCGCTCCGTCGTGTGCGATCGGGTCCTCTTCCTGAGCTTCTCTCGCCGGAGAATCCGCCATATCCGGAAAGTATTCCAGAGGAGGCGTTTTGGACTCGCAGTTCCAGAATAGAACAGCGGCCAAAAGGAAAATTAGAGATTTGTAATATTTCATTCTTGTCCCTGCTCCTATTTCACAACCTCGACGTTCTTTCCGCCGAGACCCTTGATGAAGTTCACGACCTCGTCTTCCTTATAACCTTTGGAAGAGGATGGAATCCAGAGTGCGAACTTGTCCGTAGTGATGTCCGGATGCAAAACTCTCCGATTGATTTTCGGAAGTCTGGTTAAAAAGAACATCGCCGCCGCGGTTCCCACACCGGCCATAAACACGGTGAATTCGAACGTAATCGGAATATACGCGAACCATGCGTTCAGGTTTTTACCGGAGATGTTGATGGGCCAATCGAACTTGTGGGTCAGATACTGCATTCCGAAACCTACGGTGCATCCGAAAAGACCCATGAAGAACGTCACCCAAGGAAGACCGGAACGGGGAACTCCCATCGCGTCGTCCAAACCGTGAACCGGATACGGAGTGAAACAATCGAAGTCCGTATAATTCTTCTCTTTGGTTTTTTCCGCCGCAGAGATGATCTCCGCGGGGCTGTCGAAAAGCCCGAATACTCCCGAGCTTGTTTCTTCGAACGTATGAAATTGTTCTTTATGAGGTTTATACATCAGTGGTGTCCTCCGTCTTTGTGAGGCATAACGGTTTTAACTTCCGCGACCGCGATAACCGGCATGATTCTACAGAACAGAAGGAACAACGTGAAGAAGATTCCGAACGTTCCGATGAGCATCATGAAGTCGTAAACGGTTGGGATATACATATCCCAGCTGGAAGGAAGGAAGTCCGCGTGAGTCGTCATAACGATCACGTATCTTTCGAACCACATACCGATGTTTACGATGATCGAAATCACGAACATAACCGGGATATTGGTTCTGAGTTTTTTCCACCAGAATACCTGCGGAGAAAACACGTTACAGCTAAACATGATGAAGTAAGCCCAGCCGTAAGGACCGAAGGCTCTGTTTACGAAAGTAAACCCTTCGTATTCGTTACCGGAATACCAAGCCATAAAAAACTCGGTGGAGTAAGCAAGACCTACGATCAAACCGGTCACCATGATGACCTTGTTCATGTTCTCCAAGTGTTTCATGGTGATATAATCTTTCAGATTAAACACTTCTCTCGCGATCACCATCAGAGTTACGACCATTGCGAACCCCGAGAAAATCGCCCCTGCCACAAAGTAAGGAGGGAAAATCGTGGTGTGCCATCCGGGAAGGATCGAAACCGCGAAGTCGAAGGATACGATCGTGTGAACCGAAAGAACCAGTGGAGTGGAAAGAGCCGCGAGGATCATCGCCACCATTTCGAGGTGAGACCAAGCCTTGTTGGAACCGACCCAACCTAAGGAAAGAATGTCGTAGATCTTACGTTTCATTTCTCCTTGGGAACGGTCTCTTACGGCCGCGATATCCGGAATCAAACCGATATACCAGAACACGAGAGAGATCGTTAAGTAAGTCGAAACCGCGAACGTATCCCAAATCAAAGGAGAACGGAAGTTTACCCAAAGTGGTCCTCTTTCGTTCGGATAAGGGAACAACCAGAATCCCACCCAAGGTCTTCCGATGTGGATGATCAGGTTGGAAGCGGCGGTTAATACGGCGAAGATGGTCATCGCTTCTGCGGCGCGGTTGATCCCGGTTCTCCATTCCTGGCGGAACAGATAAAGAACGGCCGAGATCAGGGTTCCGGCGTGACCGATACCGATCCAGAATACGAAGTTTACGATGAAAAATCCCCAAGCCACGGGATTGTTGATCCCGAGGATGTAGAGACCTTCCCACATCAGGTATCCGATGATACCTAAGTCGATCACGGTAATGGTAAGAACCAGAAGGAAAGCCTTCCACCACAAAGAAGTGGGGAACGCTTCGACCGGTCTTAAGATATCCTCGGTAACGTCCCGAACCGACTTACCGCCGGTTACGAGAGGCTGGATATCCAGGGCTTCTTTGACTGCGTTGGACATTGACATAGCTTTTTACGTTACTCCATTAAATTGAGCTTCTGACCCGGGTCAGGTAAGCGACCTGAGGACCGACGTTCAGATATTCGAGGACACGGAAAGATCTCGGGCTGGAAGAAAGTTTCGCAACTTCCGAACTCTTATCGTTCGTGTTACCAAAGCTGATTGCATCCGCCGCACAACTTTGTTGGCACGCGGTTTTCACTTCTCCGTCTTTCAGAACTCGGCCTTCGTTTTTAGCCGCGATCTTCGCTTCCGCGATTCTATGAGAGCAGAAGTTACATTTTTCCATAACCCCGCGACCGCGAACAGCAACCTCCGGGTTGAGTCCCAAGTAACGAGGAGCTTTGGAACCTTCCGCTCCGTTATACCAGTGCTGCATCCAGTTAAAACGTCTTACTTTGTAAGGACAGTTGTTCGAGCAGTAACGAGTTCCCACGCAACGGTTGTAAACCATGTCGTTGATCCCTTCGGAACTGTGAACGGTTGCAAGAACCGGACAAACGGTTTCGCAAGGAGCGTTGTCGCACTGTTGGCAAAGCATAGGCTGGTGAGCCACTTGAAGAGTTTCGGGCCTGTCGGGTTCGCCGATGTAGTAACGGTCGATTCGGAGCCAGTGCATTTCGCGACCGACGCGAACTTCATCACGACCTACAACAGGAATGTTGTTCTCCACTTGGCAAGCGATCACACAAGAACCGCAACCGGTGCAAGAAGAAAGATCGATGCTCATTCCCCATTTGTAACCAGGGTAAGCGTAAGTAGGATTTGCACCCGTAGCGTTTACGAGTTTCCCGTCTTTTAGGATCTTAGGAATTTCGGAAGGAGCCTTGCCGGAAGCAGGGTCTTTGCGATATTCTTCGATCGTAGTCGATTGAACGATCGGACGATCCGGATAGCTGAAACCCGGAGACAACATGTGGTGGTGTTGTGTGCAGGCTAACTTATACGTCTTTCCCGTTTTTTCCAGGGAAGTGATTGTGATACCGGAATAGATTCCTTTTTCGGAAAGAACATACGCATTCTTACCGACTCCCGTTCCGACCGCACCCGCAGCCGTTCTACCGTAACCTACCGCGATACCGATCGCTTCTTTGTGCATTCCAGGTTGGATCTGCGCGGGAAGTTCGATGGTCTGAGTCGCCGTTTTCAGAACGAGAACGTCGTTGGAAGAAATTCCCTTTTCTTTTGCAAGAGCGGGAGAAAGCAGGATGTAGTTATCCCAAGTGACTTTGGTCACCGGGTCCGGAAGTTCTTGAAGTTGAGCGTTGTTCGCCGCTCTACCGTCTCCGATCGCCGATGTTTCATACAACGCGAGTTTGAGACCGGCGGAAGCGGACTCGACTTTTTTCAAAGAAGAACGGTTGAAGTTTCTGGAAGAACCGGCAACTTTTTTGCGCTCGGAAGCTTTGACCGTGGTTCCCGCTCGTAAGAGGTCTTCCCATCTTTGTTTAGAGCCGAGTTTTTTGGTCCAAGAATTCTTCACGTATTCGTAAAAGCTGGATTCTCCGCCGAGTGAGCCGCCCGCAAACGCGATCAAACTGTCTTCGAACGAACGAGCATTGAAGAGAGGACGAATCGCAGGCTGTTGAATGGAAAAAATTCCCTTCGTAACTTCCGCGTCTCCCCAGGATTCGAGGAAGTGAGTCGTAGTCGCGAGAACGTTAGACGCAAGAGCGGTTTCGTCCGCGCGGTCCGTAAGCGCCACGACCAAAGCCGCTTGGTGAAGAAGATTTTTCCATTCTTCCCCCGCTTGATAAACCAGGTTTACGTCGTTTACGAAAAGAACTCCGACCTTAGTCGATTTGAGTTCCGCCGCGAGAGAATTGAAATTGCCGGAATAATCCGCGAGGCCTTCTTTTTTCGGGTTGGAATGATCCACGGTTTTGCCGTCGTTTTCCAACACGCTGTTGAGAAGGTTTACAAGAACTTGAAGATCCACCGCGTCTTTTGTGGAAGCCGCAAGACTTCCCGCAACCACGAGGGACTTTCCTTTGTTCGACCAAAGAGCCTTCGCGGTTTTGCGGATACTTTCTTCGCTCACACCGAGAGAAGAAGAAAGGCTCGCTACGGTTTCTCCGCCGAGAGCGTCTTTCGTGTTCGCTCCGAGTTCACCGAGAGCCGCCGCGATCGCAAAAGCGAGTTTGGTTTGGTCGCCGGGACGAATCGGAAGACGAAGATCCGCGTTGGAACCGGACATAGTAGGAATCGATTCCGCAGCTACGAAGAAGTTAACGTCTTTTGCGCCGTCGCGAAGGTTTCTTCTTTTGGAAAAATCCTTTTGGTGTTCTTCGGGAGAAAGCCAGTTGCCCATGAAGTCGCAATCGATCGAAAGAATCACGTTTGCAAGATCGAAGTGGTAGTTCGGAATCAGAGCCTTTCCGTAAGAAGCCGCCTGACCTTTGGAAACCGCTTCTTCCGCCGAAGTAAGAGAAATTTCGTAGTGTTTTCCGCCGCCGACGGTTCTTAAGAAATCGCCGATGATCGATTTTGTGGAAGGAGAATCCAATGGTTTTGTTACGACAACCGTCTTGCCTTTGTTGGCCGCAAGAGCCGCTTTTACTTTTGCGTCTACGGTCGCCCAATCGGATTTAACTTCGATTCCACCTTCGATGGTCGCAGGGTTTTGAGAACGATCGGGATCGTAAAGATCAAAGATTGCCGCCTGACCCGCAGCGCTTAACGCACCTTGAGAAACCGGGTGATCCGGATTTCCTTCGAGTTTAAGAGGACGACCGTCTCTCGCTTTCACAAGAATACCGGTTCCCGCAAAAACGGAAGCGTAGTAATAAGAATGTCCGTGTTTTACGAAATCGTATTGAGCGTTTTCGTCCGCTTTGTTGAGATCCACGTAAGGAACGATCTTCTCAACGGGTTTGCGGATACAGTTTAAGGAAGTCATCGCGACTCCCGCGCCCATCAGTTTTAAAAAGGATTTACGATCGAATTCTCCGGATTTGATTCTCGCGATCAAAGGATCGGGAGAAGTGAAGAATTCGGATTTCTGCATCTCTTTGACTTCTTCGTCTTTGTCTCTAAGATCGTAAGACAGCCAGTGAGCCTTCTTTTCTTTTTGGAAATTTTTTTGATCCATGTTCAGTATTACTCCCGGTTATCTGTGGCAGGTGGAACAATCTGTCGGAGCGTTGTTCTCTCTGTGACAATCCACGCAGTATCCCATGTTTAAGGATGCTACCTGTTTTACTTTCACCATCTCCGCTACGTTACCGTGACACTGAGAACAGTCCACTCCTCTCGAAATGTGACGAGAGTGATTGAACTGAACGTGGTCTGGCATGTCATGAACCTTAATCCATTCGATCGGCTTGTTGTCGTTATACGACTTAGCGAGTTTCTTGATCAGAGGTTTGTTGGTTGCAACGAGAGAGTGGCAGTTCATGCAAGTGGAAGAGGATGGGACTGTGGCGTGTGCTGAGGTTTCTACCCCGGTGTGACAGTATTTACAGTCTATCTTATTGTCTCCGGCATGTATCTTGTGATTAAAGGGTATAGGCTGATCGGGCGCATACCCAACATACTTGGAGGGAGAGAAAATCAGATACGCTACGGCCGCGAGGGCAATGAGCGGTACCGAAAGTTTCAGTGCTCTGTTATTCATTCGTATGAAGTCCCTATGAATCCAATATTGGTATTGGAAACAGGATTTTTGGCTCTGTGAAAAATTGCAAGTAAACGAAGATCTGAGGCCTTTTCCTTTGCGTTTATTTTGGAGTCTATTTGAGAATAGGTATCAATTAGGAAAGTTTCATAAATGAAAAATTAATTTTCAAAAAGTTCGAAAAAAATTTTGCAACCTACCGTAAAACGGCGGAAAAAGTTTTCCTTTTTTCGGAATAAAGAATTTAAAAATACGGAAACCTTTCTCAAAGGCTCCGTCTAAGGAGATTTTTTTACGATGCAAAAAAGCTTTCTCTCGTTCTTAGGAAGAATTCTTCCGTATCTTCTTCTTTTTTTTGCACCGCTCCTTATTCCGGAACCGCTCAAGGCACAGGATTCTCGACTGAGACTCGCGAGTTTCAACGCGATGTTTCTGTATGACGAGGTCGGAGACGAGAAAAAATCGCCTCAAGGAAGAATCCCGAGAAAAGAATCCGACTTTGAAAAAATCAAATCACATCTTTTGAAAATCGATCCCGACGTCATCGCACTCCAAGAGGTGGAAAACGAAGAAGCGATCCGGAAAATTCTCCCCGCATCTTTTTCCTGTTCCCTAACAAAGAAAATTTCCGGATACGATCAAAGGGTAGGAATCTGCTGGAAAAACAAATTTCGCTTCGCGGATGCGGCCCACTACTCCGCTCTTGCGATTGAACCCGGCTTGAGAAGCGGAGTGGAAGCGACTCTTTCCATCGGAAATAGGAACTATTCTTTTTTGAGCGTTCATCTGAAAGCCGGAAACTCGAAGAGAGATAAAAATCTCAGATCGAAACAACTTCTCGTCTTAAACGAGATCTTAAAAACGAAAGAGAATTTTTTTCTTCTGGGGGACATGAATTCTCCTCTCGGAAAGGATCATCGGTCCTGGAAGCTTCTATCGGAAGGTCTGAATCTGAAAAATCCGGGACGTTATGTGAAACAGAGCTGCTGGGGACACAAGGATTTGATCGATTTGATCGTAACGGATGTTTCGATCGGAAATTCGAAATTGGTTCCGGTTCCGTTTGCGGAAGACGATGGAGCGTTTGACGGAGTTCCTGCAAACGAAAGCGGCTTGTCCGATCACTGTCCGGTTGTATTGGACGTTAGGTTGGAGGGATAGAATCCGGAGATGATTGCGAGTCGCGAATTCACGCGTGTTTAGGCGACAGGACGAGCGGACAATCAGCAAATCACACACTTACCGTGAGTTCATGCGCGTTTAGGCGACAGTCGTAAATATTCTCGCACGTGCGTTTAGGCGACAGTCGTAAATATTCTCGCACGTGCGTTTAGGCGACAGTCGTAAATATTCTCGCACGTGCGATCGCTTACTCGCAGTTTTGATTGTAACCTATAACGACCGTACCACTTTGACCGAAGTAAAATTTTCAACGAAAGGAGTACAAATTTTGAATAACCGATCTCCCAAACAAATCGCAATGAGCTGGATCGAAGCGTATAACAGCCACAATCCCGATGCCGCCATATCGCTTTACGACGAAAATATTGCGAATTTACAGTTCCCTTGGGGAAAAACCGTTCAAGGACGCGAGGCGATGCGAAATACGTACGTCAATGTATTTAAGGCGTTTCCCGACATTCGCATTGAAGTCATGAATATGATCGAACAAGAACCTTGGGTTGTAGTCGAGTGGCGTTTCAGCGGGACAATGAAAGGAGAATTTGCGGGCCATACTCCCAACAACAATTCTTTTGATATGCACGGCTGCGAAATCTTTCAGATCGTAAACGGTAAAATTCTGGTTCAACACGGATATTGGGACAAGGAGACGATGTTCTCTCAACTCAAAATCGATATGAATCGTTGAACAAATCGGATCTCCGTTGAATTTGGTATGAAACTAATGACCTCGGTTGACAGATATGATAAAATCTTCAAGCCGAGGTATATAATATGTCGAAGGATTCTCAGCGATGTATTCAGAAAAAGATCAAAGTATTAAATCATGCCAAGGAATCTCAGAACGTTTCCAAAACATGTAGACACTTTGGAATTTCAAGAGAAACATTTTATCAGTGGAAAAAGGCATATGAGACCTATGGAGAAGAAGGACTCATTGATAAGAAACCGGGATTTCGTCCTGGTGCCTGCCCTTGGCGAACGAACAAGGATACTGAAGAAAAAATCTTACACCTACGTAGAACCTATCATTTCGGTCCACAAAGAATCTCATGGCACTTAGAACGCTATCTCTCGATAAAAATCACTGCTGCTGCAGTATATTATGTATTAAAACGAAATGGTATGAACAAGTTACCGGAGAATCAAAGAAGGCGATCTATTCCATCTTCGTTTATTCGATATGAAAAAAAAGTTCCAGGACATCATGTACAAATAGACGTAAAATTCCTTTCTTTCCGTAATTCCAAAGGCAAGGAAATTAAGAGATTTCAATATACAGCTATTGATGACTGTAGTTACCCCACTTAAAACCGTACAGCTGAGTTAGCTTCTAAATAATAGGAGTAATGCTATGAATAATACTATTATTAATGACCCGGTTACTGTAATCACATCGGTTCAACGAAGAAGAAGATGGTCTTCAAAGGACAAAGAACAGATAGTAAAAGAGACCTTTGAGTAAGCGCCTAAACAACCGCACCTTTTTCTAATCGTATAAATGTTGTAAACTGTCTTTGATGAAAAAAACGAAAATAGATTGGCCCAAAGAGTTTGATGACTTTTCAAAGAGTGGACTTTCCCAGCCTCAGTATTGTAAAGAAAGACACCTCAAATACACGACGTTTCGATATCATTGGGAGAGACGTTCTAAGCATTCAGAGAAGAACGACTTTGTAGAAATTCCTCCTTCCTCGACAAATTCTCAGTCATTGGTAGAAGCCGAATTTTTGACCCTAAAGATAGATACGTCGGGGAAGGCATCGCTCCAAGTAAACGTTCAGTTTAGTTTAGGACGATGGAGTTAAATCCCGGAAACAGAAAAGTGTATCTTCGACCTGGGGCGACGGATTTAAGGAAATCGATCAATACGCTCTCTGTAATCGTAGAAGGAAAGATGAAAAAAGATCCGTATTCGGCGAGCGTCTTTCTCTTCTGCAATCGCAAGAAAGATAAACTGAAGATGCTCTACTGGGATAAGAGCGGGTTTTGCCTTTGGCAGAAGAGACTGGAAGAGAGTAAATTCCCGTGGCCGAACTCAGAGGAGGAAGTGCATAAAATACCCGTTGAAAGGTTTCATTGGCTATTGAATGGGATCGATTTTTTCAAAGAGCACAAGAAACTAAAATACAAGAATGTCAGTTGAAAATGTTTGACTCAAGAAAAGAAAGTATTAAGACTGAATCCGAATGTCTTTGGATCTAAACTCTCTTCCTGATGATGTAGAAGAACTAAAAAGAATCATTATATTAGAGAATAATAAATATCAGGAAGAATTACGACTCCAAAAACAGAAAGAATCCGAACATTTGGATCAGATCGAGAGATTGAAGATCCAGCTTTTCGGGAGAAAGACTGAGAAATGGAGTCAGATCGAAAAAGATCAAGGATTTCTTTTTAACGAAATAGAAAGCTCCTTGCAAGAAGATTCTCCTGAACCCGAAGAAGAAAGTCTTTTTAGTCCTGTTAAAAGCCATACAAGAAAGAAGACGGGAAGAAAACCTTTCCCGGACTACTTTCCAAGAATCGAAATCCTACATGATATTCCTGAAATTGATAAAACCTGTTCTTGTGGTCACGAGCTTACTCGTATCGGAGAAGACAAGTCCGAGAAGTTAGATATTATCCCGGCTAAAATACAAGTCGAAGTTCATATTCGCCCTAAGTATGCGTGTAAGCATTGTGAAGGAACTTCTGATGAAACTCTACCTGTCGTAAGAATCGCGCCGGTTCCCCATCAGATCGCTGAGAAGAGTATGCTTTCTTCCGGATTCTTAGCTCACACGCTTACTCAAAAGTTTGCGGATGCTCTTCCGTTTTACAGACAAGCCGGGATTCTCCAGAGATCGGGAGTGGATATTTCAAGGAGCACCCTTTCCAATACCGCAATTCAAGTTTTTGAAAAACTTTCTCCGATGATCGAGGATGTGAGAAGGGAACTTTTCAAATCGAAGTATTTGCAGATCGATGAGACGATTCTTCAAGTGTTAAACGAAGAAGGAAAGTTGAATACATCCAAATCGTATATGTGGGTGATCCGAGGGTTCATCAGAGAAAAGCCCGTTGTTCTCTATCATTATGAGCCGAGTCGGAGCGCTAAGTTTTTAGAAGAATGGATCCAGGGATTTGAAGGAATCATCCAAACGGACGGTTTTGAATCTTACGATTCTTTGTTGAAAGTTAAATCTAAGATTCTTCACGCGGGATGTTGGAATCATGCGAGGAGGAGATTTTTCGAAATTCTAAAAATCGATTCTAAGAATGTGCAAGCAGAATGGATCGTAAAGAAAATCGGTAAGCTTTATACAATCGAGTCAAAAGCTAAGGTAGAAAGTTTAAGTTCTGAAGAACATCTGAAACTCAGGCAATCCGAATCTAAGCCTATCGTTGATGAGATTCGTTCTTGGATGAACAAACGGATCGTCGAAGTTGCTCCCAAATCTTCTATGGGAAAAGCGCTCTCTTATCTTTCTGGCCAGTGGGAAAAACTGCTTCTCTTTTTGGATCATCCGGAATTGCAATTAGATACGAATCTCGTTGAGAACGACATTCGTCCTTTTGTGATCGGTAGAAAAAACTGGCTCTTCTCCGGTTGTCCACAAGGGGCAACTGCGAGCGCGGGATTCTATTCGTTAATTCAAAATGCAAAGATCTCAGGTATCGATCCTTACGCTTATTTACGAGATCTTTTTAAGTCTTGGGAAACGATACCGAGAAGTCTTTCTTGCGAGGATCTGCCAAAAAACGGTGGGCTTGTGGTTCGTTAGGCGGTTACCCATCAAGTGCAAAGAAAGAAAAAGAACAGCGTAGTACTCGATGGTGCAATGCCGGATTTACGCTGCGATCGCTCTCGCGGGGAAATACTTTCTCTTTCAATAGTTGATTGTTTCGCACAGCCTGTGCAGTCGGAATGTCTTTAACGTTAGCCGTTGAAAGTTTGGAGAAAAAATGAAAGGAAAATTACTGAGTCAGGAACCGACTCTTTGATACATCAAAGAGTCGTCTACAGAGTGCTATTGTCAATGGGAAAGGAGAAATTGAAGGAAATTTTTGTTCGCCTGATTCACATGTAAAACTGTATGTCCTTTCAATAGAGAACCTTTCTTGTTGTTCCTTGCCATTCGCGGGTTTGCAAGTTCTTCACTTCGGTAAATACGGCAATATCTCCTTGATCCTCTCCAAGTTTTCAGGCAACAGATCCACCTTCACAAGACTTTCCGTCTTCGGATCAAAGTAAATGCAAGGTACTGTCGGACTCCAAGCCTTCTCCACATACATCGTTTGGCCCGTCGTTGTGTCGCGAACCGCTTCGCCAAGCACGAAGCCTTTTGGTGTTCCGTTTGTTGTCATATCTGCGTCTTCTCTCTAAAACTAATTCGTATTTAAATTAACAGATTGTTCCAACACCGATCGAATACATCCAGTCATATCATTTTCAATATCCGTTGAATTCGTTCCCGAATTAGTACCTCTGTCATAGTAATGCTCGCCTCGAAAATAATCATCATCCTCGTAACGGATCATATATATAATATCTCCGCTTTTGAGTTTCATTTCAGGCTCTAATCGAAACGAAAGCATCTCGCCATCGTTTATAAAATCGTAATGGTCGCCATGACGCCTTTTCACATCCACCGAGTAAAAATTCCGATCAAACAAAAACTTAACCACAGCCACACCATGTGTCACATCCAGAGCCAAACAAGCAAACGCACGTCTTGAACCCGAATCCAATTTTAAAAGTTGCGCCAAAGGATACGGGTCAATCAGGGTATAATAACCATCTCGTTTGTATTTTTCAAAAGGGCCGGGGATCGGCGTAAGGTCATCCTCTTGCGGATACGCCGATGGAAATACCTTCACCCAGTTCTCTTCCTTCTTTAAATCCAAGAGTTCCTTCTTTTGAAAAAGGAAAAAAGAAAAAAATCCGACTATGAGAACAACAAGTGTCGTTCCCGCAATGAAGAAGATTCGTTTTGTAGGATTACTTGTTGATTTCATCCACTTGTTTCACTAAGTCCGTGTATTTGCCGAATGACTTGCCACCCATGAAAAAGTCCTGAGCGCAAAGAGGAGATTTTTTACCTGGATATACACCTGTTACAGTCAGCTTGACGACGACAACGTTTCCACCTTCACCGGCTCCCTTTTGGGTTCCAAGCACGGTATATGCGGGAAGAATCGAAACGATCTCGTCCGATTCTCCAATCTCAACATCAAACTCTTTCGTCTTTTTGAAACTCGCATCCAGTCGAGGAGTGTTTGCATTATTCACTAAAGTGTACGGAGCTTCCATGAAAGTTAGCTTGGCGGATTTGATTCTGGAATATTCTTCCTTTTTACCATCCGCTTCGCAGTAATTTTTGAAATTTAGACTGTAAGCATCATTCAATACTTTAATACCGCTTTCGCCAGAATAGCTAGTATGAAAGTAAATAGATTCTCCAACCCCTTGCGATTTGGAGACGATCCACTTACGTTTGTTGCCAACTTTCTTTTTAGCTTCTTCCTTGTGAGAAGATTTCATCAATTGCTTAAAAGTATCGATATAGTAATTCACTCCATATACCCAAGCATCTTCGGAAGAAGTAACTAACTTAAAACAAGAACAAGTACGACCAGTTACATTGATATCTTCCTTTACTGCCTTCAATTCCTCCTTCTCCCCGCCGAACAAAGGCAAGACCAAAAGAATACAACCAATTACGAATATCACTCTTCCTTGTTTTTCAAATTTCATATATATACCCTTCCCTCATTTTACTTTCGTTATTTTTTCCGAATCACCATCGACCAACGATTACCGAGTTCATAGTCACCGTATTTGTATCGGATCATCTGATTTGGTCTCGCAGAATCGTTTACAATCCATTCTCCCCGCTTGTCATCAAACCCGATGATGTCCACTCGGTGGCCCTTGCTTGGATCCAATGGCCTCATGTATTTGTCATACCCAGCACGATGTTCCCCGTTTACAGGCCCATCGATATACATTCCGGCGTTTACAATCTCACCACGTTTCAAAGCGGCCTTGATATTGGCAAAGTTTTCCGCAACTCCATGATCACCATCACCTAACGTTACCGTCTTCATTCCATACGGCTCCAAGAGCTTGGTATATGCCGCCGCTGTATTTGTCGACATCTCTGCTGTTAAACCAAGGTTGTATTGCAACTTTGTCAACTCGTGAATCGGAGACCTTCCCGAATCTCGAAACAACACTCCGACATACAACAACTGCTCCAAGAAACTGTAACTTTGACAAGTGTTTCTTCCGCTCTGAACATACTCATATTTACCCGTTTTTTCGTTGTAACTCAGTCCGTTCGAATTCCCAAACATCGACTTGTCGCTGTCCGAAATGATCTTCACAGTCGCTCCATAATCTACAAACTGATTGGAGTGTGCCGTTCCCAAATTGATCACACCGTCTTCCAAAATCGCCTGGTTGCCTTTTACGGTATATTCCACATCCTCACCCGCGTACAACTCTTTCTTCATGTATTCAAGATTCTTTTCTACCCACTCTACCTTTCTTTGTACCGGGTCCATAAACTTCGCGAGATGATCCGGTAAAAGATCGTTTGGCAACGTGCCAATCACAACATCACTGCTTTTGTTCTTGTCATCGATCGCCTTGATAGCCGCAGCCATCTTGTCGTTCAACTCATCTTTCTGAGCAGTTAACTTCGTAATCTCTTTCGTCAGCTCTTTTACCTTTTTCTCTGAATTCTTCTCGTTTAAAAACGCTTCCGCTAACTCTTTCTTTTTCGCTACAATATTCTTCTCGATCTTGTCAAGATTCTGATTTCCTAATTTAGCAATCAGCTCCTTCGATTCTCTGTCCTCGCGCTTGTTTACTGTCTCAAAAGCTTCGTTCTTTTGTTTCGTATATTCCTGATGGTCTCTGTTTAAGTTCGAGACCTTATCAGCAGCCGCCTTTCTTTGCTCTTCCAGCGCGGCTTTCTTTGTCTCGTAATCCGCTTTTTTCGAATTCAGAGAAGCAAGACTTGCGTCGATCTTTTTCAAATCTTTTTCCGCAGTTTCCAAAGTATCTTTCGACTTCTGCCAAACCGCTTCTGAGTTGTTCTTAGCATCATGCTCCAATGCAATCGTTTTAGTACGCTCGGCTGCTTGCTCCGCATTTAACCCCATATATTTGTCATACGACTTCCGAGTATCCGCTTCTTTCACGACAGCCTTAAAGTCTTTTGGAACCTCAGGTTTTCCAAGGAGTTTGTTCAAATTCGTTTCAATCGCATTCGCATCACGATCCAACAGCGCCGCCACTTGAGTCTCGTGCGTCTTCTTCTCGTTTCGCAGATTCGTAAGCTCGGTCTTCTGCTTGTCGTTCAGTGAATGACCTTCACCCAACTTCTCAAGTCGATGCAGCTCAGACTCTTTCGGATAGGGTGCGACTTCCCGGTTGATGATCATCGCCCTTTCCTTCTCCAAAGTCTTCTGCATTGTCACCATGTCGTTTCTGCGTTTCTCCATCTCTGGAGTTCGCTTGTAGGGCTCGTTCGGATGATCTTTGTTCCACTGAGCATAGCTCTCGGCTTCGTGTTTGTTTTGGCTCACGCGAAGGTCTGTGATCTTGCGGTCAAACTCGGCAAGTTGTTTTCTCGTTTCCGGCTTGATCTTGTCTCCCAGTGCCTTCAACTTCTCCTCATACGTTACCTTGTGTTCCGCCGGATTGAATGTGTCTTTCTTCACAAAACCGTGTTCTACGAGAACTTCAGCATACCTCGGATCGTTGTGGTGTTTCTCTTGGATCAGCTTTACAATGTCGCTCTTCACCTTTTCCGATCTCTCGATCATCTGGCGGCCGATATTGTCTTCTTTAATCTTGTGTTCTGCTAACTTCTGATTCGTTTCCTGGATCGTCTTCACAAGATCTCCGCGCTCTTTCGCACTCGATATACTGAGTGCCGCCGATACGATATATCCCTTCATCGGATTCGTCTGAATCGAACCCATTTTCCCGATACCAAAGCCTGTTCCGCTTGAACTCAGCCAACTCGATACGGCTTTCAGATGATTCTCGCTAAAGCCCTTACTTGGATCCACTCCCTTCAATTGCCTGCGAAGGTCGGCAACCCCAGGGATATTGTCGCTCTTTGGATCGTGGATCGCTTTCATGAATTCGCTGTTGCGGATCACTCCCAGTTGCATACTGGCTTCCGCCGCTTTTTGTTTCGTAACAAGAATGTTCGACTCCTTGTTTAACGTTTCCCGGGACGCGTTCGTTTCCTTCACTGCCTGCTGAAACTCTACAGCTTTCTGATATACCTCGTTCCCGGTCCCGCCTTCAAGTCCCGCGAACTTCTTCGCTACGTCATACACATCGTTCGAAAGTCGTTTGAATCCTCCGAACATCGCCTCTTGCGCGTTGTTGTAATTGTGAACAACGTAGCCCGCGCCGGAATTGGATTCTCTTCCGCCCACAACGTAAGTATGATTCTCCTCCACTTCTAAGTTGTAAACCTTAGTCGGTTCCGTGTTGTAGTAGTAAATCCCCGTTACAGTTCCCCAACTTCCGTCTGCTTTGAGAACTTGGTCTCGCAAGCGGAGGTCTTCCACCTTCACCCATTCCGAGGTTTGGGTTGTGTTTGGATTCACCAAGCTTGCGTCTGTCAGAACTGTCTTCGTCAATCCTGCGTTAGAAGAGAACCTTTCCGTCTTCGTCAACGTTACATCCGACGCTGAATGGTTAGAATCTGTAGAATGGGGAAGCTCCTCTATTACACTCGCTGTCTTTGTTTCGCTCTCGCTTCCCGAGCCCAAAAGGCTCGTCACGATTCTTGCTTCTCGCGGATGAAGCAGATGTTCATGAGTTTTGAAATCTCTTTGGATTCCCTTTAGATCAAACGGCGATACTCTGTTTTGATTTGTGCTGGCATTCGAACCATTCTGAGTTACGATTCTCCGTCTAAACGGGTGGTTCCAAGTCGTATGAATCTCGTCTTCCCCGTCTAACTCAAGAAAGAAAAGCTGCGGAACTTCGTGGACAAACGTCTCCGTCACTTTCTTGTTCTCGAGTTTTCCGGTTCTTTCGTTCCAGGACTGAACTACGTCCCCGATCTTTACTTCTTCGATCGCAATTAGCTCGTAGTCCTCGGAACTAAACTCGGGTGATTTAACATTCCCGTATATTCCGTTTTCTTTGTGTTTCAAACGCAATACCGGGACGTCTCCGCGAAAACACGTGTCTAAGTGAAATACGCCTTGTTTGTCCACCATCTTGCTTCCGTCGTTCGCAATACCGAAGCTCTGGGCAATGTCTCCGAACATTCCCGTTACAAACTTACCGAAAGTGCTCGTTGCACTCTTTCCGTCGTTGAACTTGATCTCAATCCCCGATTTCTCTCCGGCTCTCGTTACATCGTCCTTCCACTTCTGCAAGCCCTCAGGCGTTTGGGACATCGCTTCCTTGTGCGCGTTCCATTTCTCTAACAACTTCTCAGGCTGTGCATTCTCTACGTCGATGCTGCCGTCCTTGTTTTTAGGTAAATACTTGTCCACATCTGCTTGCGTAAACAACGGTTTCTCCATCTTCGTCGCAATACTCAGCTCCGTACGCAAGATCTCCATCTGGCTCTTCTCGTGGTTGTAGGCAGAGTTCTCAGCTGTCACACCTTGAAGATATTCGTTCTGGAAATTCTGGTTCAAAGTCGCCTGTTCCCAACCGTGACTGTTCGTGTTGTAGCTCACAGTACCGATCGTAGCCCCTTTCAGTCCCTGGATGCTAAAACCCAATACACCGTCATTACCTAAGTCAAGCGTCGCTCCACCTCCGCGAAGTCTCTGAGGAATCGCCGTGTTTCCGTCGTGGTTGTAAGACAACGCTAAACTCGAGTGACCTTCTCTACTCGCAGATACGTTAACACTTCCGTTCGCCCAAGACTTTCCACCTGCCTTGTTCACGTCATAGCTCGCGTTCGCGGTATAGCTGCCGCTTTTAAAGTTGTAGTCTAACCCTAAGCCTACGTTGTTCGTAAAGTTCGTGTTCACGTTCATTCCAAGACCTTGATCAGCATTGTAGCTCAGTCCCAAGGTTAGATTGCTCATTTTCATTCCTTCCAACGCGGTCTTTAATATTTCTCCCCCAGGTAACCCTTTGACACCGGACACGTTCAAGCTAACTCCACCGCCCCAACCGCCTTTCACTTCGTGTTGACCCGTCAAAAGGTTCGCGTTCTGATGTTTGGTATACGTTACGTAGCCCGTAAGAGGAGTTTTTACTCCTAAGGTCGCCGTCGAGATGAGGCCGTTTACAAGGGCTGCAGCCGAGCCATTTGCCCCGTTGATTCTGTTTTCGATCGCCATCGTCGCCGCTGTACTCGCCGCAAGCATGGCCACCTGCGCATTGTTAAGCGAAAGCCCAACCGTCGCCAATGTTGTGTTAATCGCCGTCGCACCCGTTCCGATCACCGAATTTAACATCTGAATTCCCGCGGGACCGCCGAAATAGGTCACTGCTGCCGCTGCTGCTAACTGGACCAATACCTCAGCATCCTTCAGTCTTTGTTCTCTCGCTGCCTTTCTCGCCTCTTGTTTGTCGATTTGGTATTTGAGCAATAACCCCAGATTGTGACCCATTGCAGGATCTCCCGTCAATGCCTCGCCGATCTTGTCAAAAAGGACGTTACGCATCTCCGTTTCTACATACGCTTTGTTGATAATCCCTTGTCCCGTTCTGCCTTTCACGTCTTCCAGCGTTATCTTGTTGTGCCACTCTTTACTTTGGTCATATATCGAAGATCTTAAGTCCGAAGGTACGACCGATTCTCCCAGCATGTTCCCTAAATCCGCTACCGAAGTCAGAATTCCTTTGAATCCCTTCGATATGAGAGACGTGATTCCTCCGTTGAACAACTTGTTGTCAAGGATAAAAAGGGAGCTGTATCCCAGTGTAAGCGGCAGTCCGTTGGTCAGCATCCCGTCCCGTCTGTGTAAATCCCGCTCCGCTTGTTTGCGCACCACAAAGTCGCTCGCCTGCTTTGACCAAAGCTCGATTTGAGCAGGATCCATATGCGTAACTCTGCCGTATTCCTTCACAGAAGCGCTCGCAAGCACCTGTTGCGTCGTATCCCAGTTTTTAATATCTTCTTTCAGATCCCTCAGTTTCAGTTCGTTCAGGATCGATCTGGTTTCTTGATTGATATGTTTTTCGTATTTCTCCGACGTTAATCCAAGATCTCCCGTGATATGAGCGCTCGATTTAATTCCCGCTCCCACAACCTCGCCGATATTACCAGATATCCCCGCTACGACTCGCTTAAACTCACCGCCAAGAGATTGTAAAGAAAACGCTCCGCTACGCATTCCAAGCTCTTCTTTTGCCTGGCGCATCTCCATATATCCGATCGCAACTTGGCCTAAGGCGGCCGCATATTCGGGTGACGCCCCGTTTGCGATTGCAATTTTCTGAACTCCAAAACCGTACATGCTGTTTTTGAAATCCTTCCATTTTTCAATCGCGCTAAGATTGTTTTCATACTTATCTAAAGTTGATAGAGAAAAAGCTATCGCACCATAACCGACAATCGGCGCAAGGATCTCTGTAGCCAAAGGAGCAACCCTGAGCAGAGTTTTTTCCATTCCTCCAAAACCTGAATGATGGATCGCCGAATGGATTCCTTTCCCAATTCCCAAATTATGACTGCCCATATCGTGCTTGGCCTTCGACATCTCTATGTGCGCCATGAGACCGCCCGACAAAAACGACGCAACATCCGGCGGCAAATCAAAAGCCTTCGTAAGCGCGGTCGCAACGACGTCCTGTACCGCTTGGTTCGCCTGTTTGCTCACCCAAGCGCCGGTCGACATCCCTCCCAGCAAGACTGCTTCCACGTAATCCTTGACAATACTCGCAATCTTCACCTTGTTATTGACGTCTTGCGAAGCCAAAGACGCGTTCTTGTCGTGAACGTTCTGCGTAATATTAACTTCCGTAAAAAGGGCGGCCGTATGTTTGTTCGAGGAAAGATAACCGTTTACGTTTTGGAATGTGGCGTTTACGAGATCGCTAAAACCCTTCTCCCTCTCGTTGAACATATCGCCCAATCGGGAAGCGCCTCTCCCCAAAAGAAACGAATCCTTGGAAGGAGCCGAAATCGTTACAACCGCATCATCCGTGTTGTAACAATACGAATCCGAATTCGTCATGTCGCTACCGCAATACGAAGAAGTTCCGTTATACACCCTTCTGTGAGCCGTGATCTTCCCGTCGGCCCCCACATCCACACTGCTGTATTTGTTTTCCACAAACCGACTGCACTCCGCATTGCCCAAGTCCTTACCGCAATGCCCTTGAACCCAATCCCCCAACGTCTTTTGTTTCACATTCCCGTCCTCGTCCGTGAATGTATCGATCGAACCGTCATCCTTCAAAACATACGTGGTCGTGATCGTCTCTCCCGAATACTTATCCTTACTTTTAACCTCTCTTGTCTTGATGCCGGAAGCTTCTACCAGATCCCCGTAACCGTTCTGGGTGAACTGCTTCTCGTTGCGCATACTCTCCGCAACACCTTTCATATATCCCAAGATCGTATCCATCGTCGCGTTGTTCGTGGAAGACAATAAAGAAAGGTTGGAAATCCCCGTCGTGATCCGGTTCATTCCCGAACCGATCGTATCCAACAGTCCGAAATTAGGAATCCCCCTGTCCGCATTGCGGTTAAGCCCGTTCAAAATGTTACCGAACGCGTCTCTAAAGGAACCGTCGTTGACGGTCAAGTCCCCGTCCAGGTTCGACTTCATTTGTCCCTTGTTCAAACCGGCTAACACCTGTTGTGTGAGTTGTATGTAATTGGATTGCCCCTGACCGTTCTGAAGAGCGTTCCCGGCCGCGTTGAAGGCGCTCGTTGCCTGTTGCTGCAACTGACCCATTTGGGCAAGCCAGGAAGACTGCTGACTTTGGATATCCGCCACCCCGGAATTGAAAGCGTTCTGCGCATCCGTCAATGCGGTCTGCATCTGAGTTTGCCAGTTCGAATACTGAGCTTGGTAAGAAGCAACCTGCGCCGTCCAGTTCGTGATCGAAGGCATCACATTCGTCTGCCAATCGTACTCGAACGCCTGAAGTTGAAGAACCAAATCCTGATACGTGGTTACGTTCGCATACGCGTTGTTATTCGTAACTTGAAAGTTCAACTCGATCCAGGCATAGTTCTGCGTATGTTGGATGTCTCCAAGAAAGGGAATTCCGTCCCAAATCATCCACTCGCGCGCAAAATAATCGTAAAAATTCTGGCCCCAGCTCCCGTTCACTCCGGCCAAACCTTGTGCTCTCATTTCGGAGTAGGTCCGATTCGCTAAATAAATCCCGGGTGTCCAATTGAATATATCCCCGGAAGCACATCCGAGCGGACTCCCGCAGTAGGGAGTGGCATTGAAAAACGGCGTAAAACCGTCTTCGTTCTGAAACGCACGCAGATCGATCTGACTAAACCCGGTAATCGTTCTGCCCGGTCCCAGCGCCCCCATCAAACCCGAAAGAGGAGACCCGCTTCCGGTTAAACCGCTCTCATACGCGTCCATGATCCAGTTCGCGAGGTCCGACTGAGTGATCTCTTGGCGAATATAAGCCATGATCTTTTTGGCAAGCCCGCCTTCCCCTTCCGTAAACGCAGTGTTCAAAATCTCCGCAATGGAAACGGAAGCCGGACCTCCGGAAGTCGCCGAAAAGTGGTTAAACGGTGTATGCGAAAAAATAGGATCCCCGTAACTCCAAATACCGTCGTTATTGTACGCACCTTGAGACTGCCCGTATTGAAAATTGTATGTTCCCCCGTTCTGAACGGCGACCGCATTTTGAAGCGCGTTCTGCGTCGAAAGAAGTTCGTTGTGCAGAAAGTTGCTCAAAAGACTCGAAGCGTACAAAAAGCCTGCTTCCATTTCCTGAACCTGACAGGTATGACCGGAAGCGCAGCTAACGCAACGCGTATCCCCCACCGGACAACTGCTCGCAAAATAGGAACCGGTGGCGGAAGCCGGAACCGTGTTGTCCACAACAGCGCTGTAACAGGTATGTCCCGCAGAACACGTGTTCGATGCCACAAAAGAACCCGAAGTCGCGTCATACAAACCCTTCACGCAAGTACTGCCGTTCAAACAGTTGTTGTTGTAGCTAAGCATCGTTCCGGAAGTATAGTCGAAGATCGCGGGCATCACATACCCTTCCTGCATCGCATTCGCCACCTTGTTGATCACGTTCTGAAACGCACGACCGTCCGCATTCAAACTAGTGCGAACCGTCAAGTTCTCCATCTCCGATCCGTTGCAGGTCGAAGGACAAACCGTGTTCTGAAGATAACTGCTCGTATTGTTGTCGTAGAGAATGTTCGCACAAGTATGACCTACCGGACAAGAACCGGCCGCGTAAAACTGGGAATTCGTAGGATCGTATTGATACGTCACACACACGTGACCGCTCGGACAACTCGCCTGCACATAACTGTTCGAATTGTTGTCATACAACACGGTAATCGTGTTCCAAAAAAGACCGTTGCTGTTTAAAAAGTTCTGATACCCTTCCAAACTCGAAAGAATCTGGCTCTTAACGCCCGCTTGACTCTGTTGAATCTGGGCAAGATGCGCCTGATACTGCATCTCCGTAGCGTTGATCTGAGAAATTAAGTTCTGATATTTGTCGGTCAAACCCTGAAGCGCTTGCTGATATGTCTGCAAACCGTTCTGCAGATTATTGTGAAAATCGTTCCACCACTGACTCTGCAAACCTTCCAACGTCTGTTGGCCGCTGTTCAAAACAGCCTGACTCAGAGCACCGCCTAAGTTCAGATTCAAACCGTTACCGGAAACAAACGAATCCCATTGGCTTTGAAACGAAGCCGTCGAACTAGCAACCGCACTCGAATTCGCTCCATACAAGGACGAAAGATATTCGCTCCTCTCCTGTAAAATCTCCGCTTCTACGGCGCTCTGCCATGTCAAAAGTTGTTCCGAGGCCTGTCCTTGCAGAGAATTATAAACGTAACTTTGATACTCCTGAACCGAAGCGAAATGATCGCTCGTCGTGATCGAGTTCACCATCATCGTGATCTGAGCTTGAACCTGCGCTTCCCACTGTGTCTGCAAAATACTCACGTTCTGAAACACGAACGCGTCCCAGTTGCCGATCGTCCGCATACCGTCCGCAACCGTAAACGTCTGATTCATGCTGTTCGTATTGAATACGGGAGTATTCAAATTCGGAACTACTACGGGCTGAGGACTGAGTGGGAAAAAGGAGAACAAAGTTAAAAAGAAAATAATAAAGTAACGGGAGTTCTTTTTTTTATTATACATGAAAATTAATCCTCGATAGCGTAATTCGTTCCCACTCATACAAATCGTCGTAGGGAGGAGAAAGACGTTATCTTAATGTTGATTGATATTTATGGCCTATAAATGCTTTACTCGTAAGATGTATTGAATCGTTCGATTTTCGCTTCCATCATGATTAAAATGAATTGTAAACATACGAACCCGCATCGGTGATCTTAATTGCTAACACAACGCACATAATAACCGAAATCCTTGTCGCTCGAGCCATACGAAGTCCCGAAAAAAAAGTTTACGGTCCATGCCGCGGTCGAATCGGAAGCGACGGAAGTGGAAGACCAAAACAAATCCACACCTCCGCCGATCAATTTGCTCGTATCCATCGCGGGGTTCATTTGCGACCGATCGACGATACTTTTTAATTCATTGATATTCGGCAGTCTCCAAAATTTACCCGCGGGCAAAACCGGAGGCTTTTTTAGCGGTAAGATTCCTTTACAATAATTTAAAGCGTCCCTCCAATTATAGGCGATAGGGCTGCCGTTCGTGTTTCCCGTAGTGGGTATTCCGCAAGTGGATCTCTTTGTTGTCGAATTTTCCGAACCTAATCCTGCCGGACAAAGCTGCCACACAAGACCGGTTCTAGTATCCAATACCGTACCGTCTTCCTTGTCCGTGTATCTGCTTGGAGTTGCCATGACCTGCCCGATCAAACAAAAACAGAAAATGAGCGATTTAAACAAAAGTTTCATAAAAAATATTCACTCCTAAAAATTACGGCGTTTGGCTAGGGATGTTTCCTGAAACGCAACGAACTCGTTTATTGTTCGCGGTCAGATCGAAATAAACGTGACGTTCGCAAAAATTCACATACCAAGCGTTTCTCAAATTGGAGGTAAAAAAGGAAGAAGTCCAAAAATTCATTTCATTTCCGATTCCGGAACACGCCCCAAGAGAAACCAAGGGATGTTCGTTTTCATAGGCTAGAATAGTTTCCAACTCTTCCACGGAAGGAAGCCGCCAATCGTCGCGATCCGCGTAACCGTAATACGTAGGAGGCGCGGGGGGTGCGGGCGGTATTGTAGGTTCGGGAGGTTTCTGATTCATCCGGTTTAAATTGGCGCAGGCTTTTAAAGCCCCGTTAAAATCAGCATAACCGTTGATCGAATAACTATCTTGCCAAAACAAAGTAGTCTTATCATCTCGACTACTCGCGTTCGTCGAATGAGCTGAATTCAAAAAAGAGGTTGTTGCGAAATCAAAACCCTGCTGAAAGTAACCATCCTGGCCTTCGCGAGGAGTCCCGTCCGATAGATCGGAACCGTTATTTTTGCAATCGGCCCCGTTAGTACCGCCGGACTGGAAAAAACAACGTTTCTGCCCCGTCTTCCCCAAAGAAGTTTTAAAGGTCGAAGCTCTTGTCGAAAAATAAGAACCCGTTAAAAAAGTGCCCGCTAAATGACCCGATACGTCGTTGCTCTGGACTGAATTATTGGAAATATCTTTCAAACTATTCTTATCGATTTCCCAGCGCAAAAACGCATTTTCAGGAAAACGGATCCAAGGAAGACGAATGGTAAGAATATTGTGAGGCTCGCCGACTCCGGTGTTCCAGGAAAAGTTAGGAGTAGCTCCCGAAACGGTATCGAAACTGAAATTCACCCATTGGGTCCCATTGAAATATTGAACATTCAAAATCGGTGTAATGTTCTGCATCGGTTCGCTGAAAGTAATAACGATCTCGCCCGGATCCGGTTTTACGTTATGCGCATTGATCGTCGGGGATATATTTGTCGCTTGAGGAACGTCCAAATCCTTCCAAACCAAAATTTCTCTGCTCGCATAT
Source organism: Leptospira sanjuanensis (assembly GCF_022267325.1). Classification (NCBI taxonomy): domain Bacteria; kingdom Pseudomonadati; phylum Spirochaetota; class Leptospiria; order Leptospirales; family Leptospiraceae; genus Leptospira; species Leptospira sanjuanensis. Next base: position 1,148,048 of record NZ_JAIZBG010000001.1, on the reverse strand, counting down.
TGCGGACCGAAGTTTGCCTGCGCGTTCGCAACACAGATCATCAGCGTATTTTTTCCCAGGGAGAAATTCAGAGGATCAATATCGGAAGGGACTTGAATCGGATTCGTAGCGCCCAGAGGACCGCTTGCATTGGTGTTCGAGCCGAAGAGAGAAATCCCGTTATTGCAATTGCAATCCCCCGCGCTCGAATACAACAGCCCGTTCGTATCCTTGAACTTACCGACGGGACAATCTGCGACTCCGGCAGTCGTACATTGGCTACATGCGGAGGTTCTCTTCTTCAAAAGAGTATAGGAAACCTTATTGCCGCTGACTTCCCAGTTGAATCGAGGGATCGTCGCATTGTCAATGACGACACTGCCGTAATACAAGGCGGGATTCGTACTAAGAAGATTCAATGTAGGAAGAGAGGTATCCACCGAAAAAATGGCGGACTGAATAGCGCCTACATTTCCCGCCTTATCCCGCGCTAAAAACTTGATATTCCGGTTTAAGGTTCCGTTCGGCACGGATATCGGCGTCGCCGTAACGGAAGAAGAGGAATAAGTTGAGCCTGCAGTAACGGTACCTAAGCTGCCCGATATAAGGGGATTCGTACCGTCGATCGTGTATGCAATAACCGAACAAGGAACGCCGGAATTATCATTGCATTTGAGAGAAACGCTGAGTTCTTTTCCGTAATTCCCCGCTCCCGGATCCGCCGTGATCGTCGGCGCTGTATCGTCGCGAACCACGTTAAAACTCGCCTGACCTGTAAATCCGGCGGTAACACAGATAAAAATGGAATTATTTCCTACGCTCAGGGAGGAAGCGGCGATCGTCAAAGTGTTGGAAGCGTTGGCAGCAACGGAGCCGGTGCTAAGAATTCCCCCACTGCTGCATCCGGTACCATTCGCTCTTACGGAATAAGTACCGCTCTGATTGCTTTTCCAAAAAATCGAAATAGAATTCACTGCCCCGTTCATAGCGCTGACGTAACTGCTGGTCGCACCGCCGTCGACCGTAACATTCGGAAGGTTATGGTTCACCTCGTAAACAGCGGATTGAACGGCTTCCAAATTTCCCGCCAGGTCACGACATCGATACTGAACCGTATAAATGCCTTCTCCATAAGAACCGACGGAAAAGGTGGCGGTTGTCGGATTTTTAACATAACCGACTAAGGGGGAAAATGCCGGAACAGTTCCATCAATCGAATATACCAAATTACCGGGCGCAAGGTTATCGGCGCAGGTAATTGTCACCGATTGCGCTCCTCCATAAATACCCGACGGCGGATAAACGGAAGACATGGGAGGGTTAGAGTCGTTACCGATTAAAGCTAAAATCGGGTTATCGACGACCCCGTCTCCGTTTTCATCATAACCGAAACCGGGGTAAACGGTAACGGTATTTCCCGTACAGTTTGGACCGGTTTTTAACGTAATCGCGCCGCCGGAACCCGCGCATAAATAATAATCAAGGATTCCGTCTCCGTTAATATCAACGCCGATCGGATTTCCTCCCGCAGCATTTACGAAAATGATTTGCGGGACCCCGTTTCCGTTCACTGAAATTCCGGAAGCGGTCCCATTGCCGCTCGGATCCACAACTATTCCCGTTGCAGAGCCGCCTTGACTCCCGCCGTTTAAATCAACGGATTCGCCGGGAGAAAAAGAAAAAATAGAATTGGATCCGGGGGCTTCGATTGAACCCGCATTGTTTATAACGGGAATTTTCAAAAGACTTAAGAATGCGTTGTACAACGCAGCAGGAGTTGCATCGCTCTTTCCTGTACCGCAAGTTTGAAAAAGAACACAGAAACAAAATAAGAATAAAACTTTTCTGATATGATCCACCATGACTACTCCGATTCACCTCATAAAGATTTTTGCGGTTATGATTCCTTAAAAACTACGGTCCATTGGCAACACACCTAACGTAGGCCGTTCCCGATTTAGAAGAGAAAGGCGTCATTTCGCCTGTTTGAAAAAACACTGTCCAAGCGTTACTGGCAGACGGTGCATAAGATGACGAAGTCCAATAATAAGAATTCTTCGTATTTGGAAAATAAACGGAACTTGCTGCAAGTGTATTGCTTGTAGAACTTATATCCACAATGCTGCTAAGCTCTTTTGCGGTAGGAAGTCTCCAAATGCGACCGCCGCCGCTCAGGCTATTACAGTAACTTAAAGCTGTGGACCAATTCGGCTTAGTAGCCGTGCCGGTAGCGCAAGTATTTCCCGACAAACCGGCGCTGCATTTTTGCCAAATTAAATTGGAAGTGGAATCTACGATTGTCTGATCCCCCGGATCGGAAAGTGTTTGGTTCGACCCTCCCGAACCCGACACACAACGGATGTTATTCGTATTCGATCTTACGAACGAACCCGAAGCTCCATAATTGAAGTTAACACCCCAAGCGTAAAAAGGATTGGATCTTCGAAGCGTGGAAGACCAATAATAATTCGCGATCGAATCGGGAAAGGCCGTATTAGGGAAAGTGGCTCCGGCGGAAGAAGAACCGAAAACGGATAACGTTTCCAATTCTTTTTGAGTCGGCAGCCTCCAATCCGTAATTCCTCCGAAACCGGAACCCGAATTACATTGATTCAAATAAGAGCAACCATTCACGCCGGAAGGATGGACATCATTGCTCATATCCTGAAAAGTAAAAAAGGCCCAAAAGTCCAATTTTACGGGATTATTAGAAGAATTTAATGGAGCGCAACTTCCAGCGGGAATCGGAGTGGTGATATCAACACACTGCGTTATGCCGCCGCTCAATGTCGATTTTTTACCTTCGACACAGGTTTTCCATTTTAATCCGGTCACGACGTCTTCGGTTACCGCATCGTTGGGAAAACCGGAATAATATTGAATATTGTAATTACGAGCCACACCCGTCTGAGTCTGTCCGTCCTGAAAAGTGCCGGCGCATGGAATCAAGTTCCCGTTCGAGTCCCAACAAATCGACTGACCGGTTTTAAGAGGTCTAAAAAATTGATTCCGCATTCCGGTCAGAAAACTCTGTTGAATATCGGTTAAGGGCGAATTACCGGCTGCATCTTGAAGCACATCCTTGGAAAGAGTCCACATAATCTTTGCATTTTCAGGAAAGTTAACCCAAGAAAAATCGATTTGAAGCGTCGTCGCGCTGGTCCAGGTGTAGGTTGCGGTAAAATCGATACAATCCCAGTTCGCGCCGTCAAAAACGAAAACGCTCAAAGGAGGATTGGTCGGCGCGGGATAACAAAGATTCGCAACTCGAGAACCGGTGGAAATTCCTCCGAAGGAAGTGTTCATATTCTTATTAAAAACGATCTGTATACGACCCGGATTCGGAATGATCGAAACCGGACTACCGGCGTTGAAATTCGCGGGATTTGTGGAACTCACAGTGGGTCGAGTATTATCTTTCGTAACGCTAAAAGACGTATTTCCGTAAACAGGATCCAGACTCGCGTTAGCCACACAGATCGAAACCGTATTCGCTCCTTGTGCAAAATTAGAATTCAATAATGTGGTTGTAATCGGAACCCCGGCAGTAACGTTCCCGGCGCTATTCGTTCCGGTTAAAACCGTACCCACACTGCAGTCCGAACCGGAGCGAAATGTAAACACGCCATTCTGATCGCTTACCCATGTAACACTTTGATCGGCGGTCGCATTGACAAGTTGGCTCACAGGCGAAAAAGAATTCGTAGTGACGGTTGCGACGGATGTATTGATAAAATAATTCGCGGTTTGTAATGGCGAGGTGTTTCCTGCCAAATCCACTCCGATAAATTTTAGAGTAACGGCGGTGTTCAGAGGAATCGAAATTGGATTTTGATATTCAATTCCCGTCAAAACCGTACCGTTGCTACCATCTATACTCGGTGACGATCCGTCCAAAGTATAAGCAATCTTTCCGCAACCGGCAGGATTATTATCGGTGCATGAAAAACTAACATTCTGAGCTCTTCCATAATTTCCTCCCCCCGGACTCGAACTAATAGAAGGTTGAGATTCGTCTCGAACGACGGTTAACGTTTGATAACCCGTTAAGGCAGCCTTCGCGCAAACATGAATCGTATTTACCCCTAAATTCAAATTACTAGCTGAAACACTGAAAAGATTTGCGGCATTCGCGGTAACGGGCCCCGTTTGTAAAACGGAACCGCTTTGGCAATTACTTGCATTCAAACGTATGGAATAAGTCCCCGTGTAATTCGAAGTCCAGTTAAAGGAAAGAGCGTTAATCGTATTCGCTTGAGTGCTGACACCGGTAGAATTTTGATTCGATATCGTTACGGAAGGAACGTTATGATTGATTTCATAGTTATCCGTATGAACGGATTCGATATTACCTGCCAAATCGCGGCATCGGTATTTGATGGAATAAAGACCGTCTAAACCGCCCAAAGTAAGTTGTTTTAGCTTCGGATTCGAAACACTTCCTTGAATCGGGCTAAAAGCCGGCGTACTAGAATCAACAGTATAAACGATATTCCCGGGAGCGACGTTATCGTTGCAAACGATCGTTAATGGAACTGCGGAACCGTAAATTCCCGGATTCGGGCTAATAACCGAAGTGGGCGCAAGAGAATCGTTGTTAATTTGGGATAGAATGTTGTTATCTGAAATTCCATCGCCATTTGTATCATATCCTTGGCCCGCAATGACAACGACTTGATTTCCTGTACATCCCGATCCGGTCATTAAAGAATATTCGTTCTGACTTTTATAACAAATATAATAATCGGCCGAGCCGTCGCCGTTTGAATCGATCGCGTAGGGAATACCATTTTCATTAAATAAGAAGATGATATCCGGAATTCCATTGTTTCTGGTTGAAATACCTAACGTTGAATTATCCCCGTTGGCCGAAACGACACTCCCTGTATTGCCGCCGTTAGGACCGTTTAAATAAGAAGAATCTCCGATATGAAAAGGATTATCGGAAGGAAAAAAAACACCGTTCGTATAACTACCACGGTTTGCAACGCCTAAATATGATAAGAAGGAATAATCGGTGCTTTGAGGCTTACAAAAAACGAAAAAGCCGATCAACAATGGAAGAAATCGAAACAATATAGAAGAATGTCTCAAAATCATCAAACTACTCCCCTCAACGAATTACATACTTGAAAAACATTTAAAAAAAACTTGAAAAAGCTCTCGAATGCGATGGGAATGGATTTTGAGATAAAATGCAAATAAAAAAATCACATTTACTAAAAAAAGAGGACAAAAGATGTCGAACAAGACATTGAATACGATAAAGCAGCCTTTGGAAAAAGTTTCTAACGCAAACAGTGAATGTGACAAAAAGCAGCGTTAAAACAGATCAATAAATTACATAGGATAAAAAGAAGCCGTCACAGACAACGAAAATATGATCAATAAAAGACCAATGAAATCTTCTAAATACTTAAAAATGGCGAATATAGCGTTACGTTCCATTCGAAATCTATCGTTACTACAACTTGACGTACAAGCTATGCAAAACTATTCGATCATTACGTATCAATTTCGTTTAACAAAATTAGACCTAAAACGTATAGCTTCAAGCAAATGCGCCATAATTACGTTATTGTAAATACCCATATTTGAACCTTAGAGCGCACGAATCCTCAACATGAAAAAAAACGAAAAATTATTCAAAGTGGAACTTCTGTACGTTCTATTCTTATTTTTTTTCGTTATCCAACATCTCGGTGCTCAGGCGGATATTGGAAAACAGCCGCCGATGAAGATAACGTTGGATCAGGCGGTTCTTATCGGATCAAGCAATAGCGTAGTTCTTAAGGTTTTGGAAGCTCGAAAGGATGTTTCTAAAATGGTAATCACGGAGAAATGGAGGGAATTTCTCCCTAAGTTTGGAATTCAATATTACGGACTTCGAAATCAAAACGTGAATTCTACGGACAATATATACAACGACATTCGGTTGACGGTCCAACAGTTGGTTTTCGATGGCGGAGAAGCGAACTTAAATTTGGAAATTGCCAAACTGTCCGAACTTCTAAATGAGCAGGACTTCAAGATCACCCTCTCAAAACTGCGATTCGAAATACAAAAAGCCTATTTTAAGACCTTAGCGACAAGAGGGAAGGTATCTATACAAAAAAAAGCATTAGAAAAAGCGCAAGAAGGGTATCGAAAAGGACAAGTAGAGTTTAGACAAGGTTTCATAACTAAAGTACAGCTTTTGGATTTGGAAAGTAAGGTTAAACAATCCGAATTCAACGTCCAGAAAGCCAAAAACGACAGCGATCAGGCGTTATTGGATTTAAAACAAGTGATGAATCTGGATTATTATGCCAATGTCGAGTTGGACGAAAACTTATTTTACGACTTCGTAATCAATCCCCCTTCTTCCATGAATATGGACGAATTGATATCCAAAGCGAAAAATGGACGCGAAGATCTGAAAAAAATGCAAGTTCTCGTAAAGAAAATCAAGAATGAAAAAGAAATCTTAGACAATCAGTATATGCCTAAAGTTTATTTGGGCGGTTACGCAGGAAGAAACGGAAATAACAATCAATTTACTCATGATAGCTATGGGGTAAATTTTAATCTTGTAATGCCTTTAGGGAGCAGCGTTGTTCAATCCAACGGGAACACAGGCGTACAAAAGGACGGAAACGGAATTCAAACATATCCGGGCTTCGGAAATCAAACCGTAGGCCCCGGAACAAATAGCTACAATTCCACTTCAGTACGATTATTCGACAATCTAAGCCAATCCAGAAAGGCGATTGAGGGCGAGATTCAACTCAGCGAAGCTTTATTAAATTATCGCAATATGGAAAATCAAGTCGGTTTTGAGATCAAAAAAGCGGTCGATAAACTGAATCAATCTTGGGAACTAATCAACATAGCGAATTCTCGGATCAATCTTCAAGTGGAATCAGGAAGAGTGACCGCTGCGAAAGTCGCGCATGGTCACGCGAAAAAGGAAGATCAGATCAATTCCGAACTTGAAATGATAAAATCCCAAGAGGATTTAACCGACGCCCTTGCTTCATACGCGATCAATTGTTACGAATACGCTCAGGTAACGACGGATGAAGGCGGGCTAAGAAGATTAATCAATTATTCGAAAGGTTCGGGTAATTCGATACTTTTGAATCTTATAAGAAATCAGGAAACGACGAAATCAAAAAGGTAAGGAATAAAGAATATGAAAATAGAATTTGAACACGTCTGGAAAGGTAAATTAACATTTTTATATATTCTAATTTTCTTTTCTTTAATCGGGCTAAACTGTCAAAACACGGGAGAAAAACTCTTGGGCTTAGGCGCGTTATGGGGAGATCCTCCGCCGGAAGTGATCTTCAGCAGCCCTCGGTCCGGAACAGATAATCTACCATCCGATCAGAAATTCGACGTGGGTTTCAGCCGAGAAATGAATATGCAAAGTTGTAGAATCGCATTCAGCATGTCTCCGCAAACGGTTGGTTTTTTTACCGAACTGAACGGCACCGTATTAACGTTCTCACCGTCAAATCCGTTAAATCCGGGGACTTATACATATACTGTAACGAAAAGTTGCGAAGATAAGGCCGGACTCGATCTTAAAGATCCGTTTAGTGCTTCGATTTCAATTGGAAACGCTGCGAGCGCGGGACAAAGTCCTGTCGTGAACGGAATGTTCTTGGCGGCTGGAAATAGCATCGCTTGTAACGCCGGCACGGCAACCCAAACCAATTTTTTTAGTTCGAATGTAACCAATGCCTGTATGGGCAATCCGACCGTAAATCCGATCGTCATCAACTTTTCAAGACCGATGAACACGTCCGCTACTCTTACTTCGTTATCTATTAGCCCGGGGATTTCGGCTACATATACTTGGACTTCCGGCAGCACACTTGCAATTCAACCTGATTTCGCTTTGAACGCGAATCAAAGATATAATATCAGCTTTAACGTAGGCGCAAAGGACATGAATGGAATAGCGTTGGGGGGTAACTCCATCGGGACGTTCTTTGTTGGAACCGCAAACGCAGGACCAAACGTAAATACGATGACTGTAACAACAGGATCCCTAGCAGGATGTCAAGCCGGCATAGGAGCGCCGGTCGATATCTTGACGGCAAACGTCGTTAACGGCTGCTTAGGGAATCCGAACTCCCAATCTTTCGTAATCAATTTCAATACTCCGATGAATCCCGTCTTAACCCAAAACGCAGTTTCTATCAGCCCCCCGATAAGCGGGAATTTTACTTGGACGGCTGGAAACCAGACACTGACATTTACCACGGATTCGAAATTAGAGTTTGGCGTTCGATATACGATCGCAGTCGCTTCCTCTGCAACTGCAGCGAACAATAATACTTTGACAACTCCTATTTCAGCAAGCTTTATCGCAGGTGGTAACAACCCGAATCCGGTCGTTCAAGCAGTCGGCTTGGTTAGCCAAGTAGGGGCTCCCGGTTGCTCCCCGACATTCCCCGCAATAGGAAGCGCCGCGGGCGGAACTTGGACCTCGACTTCTTGCTGGTGGGACAACAGTCTACCGATTCTTCAACCGAGCAGTTATAGATTTGAAGGCGGGGACGAAGGAAACAATAATGCAGCCTCTTGTAACAACAAGACCACAGACGATTTTAGATTGGTCTTCAACAATTATATGAACCTGGGTAGTACGATTGGCGCGGTTTCTTTATCTCGCGAATCGGGATCCTCTACCGTTATTCGTTTATCAAGCTGGAACTGGAGTGACTGCCAAGCCGTATACCCATTCGGTTGCCGCGTTTTAGATGTGACGTTCTCGGAAATGGAATCGAGTTGTGGAGGAGTTAATGGGTTCGGAAGTTCGGCGGATTTCAATTTAACGAATGCAAAATTCGATTTCAACGCAAATAACGGAGCAATCCCTTATCCTGCCATTCCCACCTCGCCCAACTACCCTGTCTATACGATTCAAGTAAACGGCTCGGCGACGGATATATTGGGAAGACCCTTGACTCCATTTAGTTTTTCCATGGTAAGCCAGTAAAGCCGAGAAATAATAATTTAGGAATATACGATATGAAACTTCATAAAATTTTAATATTCGTTTTACTGTGTATACTGTATAACGGCTGTATGGTTTTTAATCGGAGTGCGCGCGCCGCCGAAAAAGCCGAAAAAGTAAAAGCGAACTATCAAATCGGATATTTAGAAAACAGAGACTTCAGATTTGATCCATTTCGAATTAAGAATTTTATAAGCTTGTTAAAGTTCGAGATTATTCGAGGCGGGAACGGATTGGTGGAAGACGGTTCGGAATCCGATCCATCAAAGAATTCAACCTCCGCTCCTCAGCAAACTCCGTCGAGTACCGTCCAAAATCCAGAAGCGAAGGATAGTGTCTCTCCTCCGGTTCCGACTCAAGCAATGCAGGCTATGACAAATCCGGAAGGAGTAAAGCCGAATTCGGACGCTACTACAGCCGCAGCAAAAGATACCAAGCGTATGCTTACCGAAACGGAAATTAAAAGCTTATCGACAAAAACCAATTTCGATTATTATCTCCAAGGATCGTTCGGAATGTCCGATAACGGGAGCATTTTGGACCGAAATTTTACTACACTCATATTCATTGATGTCTACGATAAAACTGGAAAATTAATCCGTACCGTTTCTTACGCACAAGAATCGAAAAATTTTTCAGAAGCCGATGATTTAAGACAAGCGAGCATCAGCTTGGTGGATAAGATCATGAAAAAACAGGAAAATATTGAAAATAAAGAGTGGTGGAAATTTGGATTCTAAAAGCGTATTTTTTAAAACGAAACTTTCATTTATAATTATCCTTTGTCATTCAACAATCCTTTTAAATTGCGGGCTTTCCGAAAAGGAAATGGATTCCATGTATCAAAGAGGAATCGCTCTATTCGTCGCAAATCAAAGAGAAGAAGCATTGAAGATTTTTAGCGAACTCTACAAACAAGACGAGGATTACAAAGACGTAAAACTTGTTACAGGCAAGCTTCTATATTATAACCGCAGATTCGAGGAAGCAGAGAAAATATTCCAGGAATTGTCCGATGATGATTCCGCGGATTATAATGCTTTAGGTTGGTTAATTAAAGCACAATTTGCGGGAACTCCTCTCAAAAAAGAACTTATGGAAAATCTACAGAAATTCCTTTCTAAAGATTCCGAAAATTTGGAGATCCTTTTTATTAGCGCCCGGTTATTGGAAGAAACAGGAAAATCGGACCAAGCAATTCTTGCTTACCAAAAAATAATAGCTCAAACCCGCATGTTAGCCTTTTCTCACCGTCAGCTCGAAAATATTTATAGAAAAGCAAAACTTGAAAAAAAAGCCGCATATCATAATCAGAAATATCTGGATCTTTTGGGAAAATCCGAACCTTAAAGGAATGACCATTGAGAAAGGACAAATTTTTCAATAGGAGAATGATAACTTGATCGTCAAATTTTTAACGTCTAAAACGGGCAAATACAGCTTAGGTATCGCTCTAATTTACTTTATTGTTTCTGTTTTTTTAGTTAGAATATCTAAAAATTCGAATAGTAGAATATTAAAAAATACTACATCATTTATGACCAAACCGATATCTTTTGCGCTTCCGTCGCAGAGTGAAAATGACACAGAAGAAGAGCAAAGCCAAAAGTTGTCCGTTTTGGCGATGAACGTGGAAACCGAATCGATAACTCCGCTAGTGGAAGCCTCCGGCATGATAGATTTTATCGAAAAAGTCGATGTCTATTCCAAAGTTTCGGGAAGAATTGAAAAGACTTATTTTAAAGAGGGGGAGGAAATTTCTCAGAACCAAAAACTATTTAAAATGGAAACCTTGCCGCTTGAATTGGAATTGCTCAAGCAGGAATCGACTATGGAAAGCTCCCGTTCGCAAGTTAAATTAGCTCGCGAAAAGTATATAAAAGCAAAAGGGAATGTTCTCGGAAAAATCCAAGAATACGAAAAATCCATATCAATTTTGGAAAAAGCCAAACAGGAATATGAAAAATCGAAAAATACGTTCGCAGGAATCGAAGAAATATACAATGCTGGCGGTTTTAGCCGCGAAGAATTCGAAAATGCAAAGCTGAATCTGCAATCAAAGGAAACCGCCTACCAGTTGGCTGAAAAAGACGTCGAAATCCGAAGCATCGGCTTAACGGATAAGGATATATTAAGAAATAATTATAAGATTCCGGATACGAAAGAAGAAAGAATCGAAATTTTGACGGAGATAAATAGTCTCATCGAAAAAGCGGAATGGGAAGTTACCGAGGGAGTATTAAAAGCCCACGAGGCGCAAGTTAATTCCACAAAAATGATGCTCAAGGAGTCTTTAGTATTTTCACCGCTTACAGGTGTCGTGTCTAAACAATTCAAGAACGAGGGTGAAATACTCGCTAGTTCCGGTCCAGGTCAACATGTCTTATCGATCATCAATGTAAAACAAGTCTACGCGGTCCTTAACATTCCCGAATCCGAGTCCATAGATCTTAAAAAAGGAATGCGTGTTACTTTTTTCGCCGACGTCTATAAAGGACAGGAATTTGCCGGAATCGTACAATTAGTCAGTCCATTGATTGATCAAAAAAGCCATACCGTTGAAATCAAAGCGATCGTAGATAATAAGAACAAACAGCTTAAACCGGGAATGTTCATACGGGCGAACATTACTACCGGCAAGGAAAAGCCAACCATTAGAATTCCGAGTATGGCTGTTTTGCTAAATGAGGACGGTACGACTGGAACGGTTTGTGTCGTTCGGGACGGAAAAAGTTATAAAAATGAAGTGAAACTCGGAACCCAAAGCGAAGGAAAAATCGTCATCACGGAAGGATTGTCGGATGGAGATACGATCTTACTGGAACGAATTTCGCAGCTTAGAGACGGAATGCCGGTAAATCCGATCTTTGATAAAAGATGAAAGCTATTGTTAAGTTTTGTGTCTCGAAACCGGTAACGGTTTTAATGACTTGGATTGCCATCGCAATCTTCGGGATCATCGGTTTAAAGAGCGCAAAAATTACTCTTCTTCCTGAAATTGCCTTCCCTCGAGTCTCGGTCATAACTACCTATCCGAATGCGTCTCCGGAAGAGATCGAAAATCTTATCACAAAACCTCTCACAGATTCGATAGGAACAGTAGGAGGAATCGAAAAAGTTACCTCGGAATCGCTGGAAGGGATTTCCGTCATAACTGTTCAATTCTCGTTTAATACTTCGATCGACTTTGCAATCATTGAACTTCGTGAAAAGATCGACCTGATACGAGATCAACTTCCGCAGGATGCGAGCAAACCGTTAGCTACGAGATTCGACCCCTCCCAATCGGCATTTCAAGAAATCGTTATATCCCCGAAAAATGATACCGATGCAAAATCGCTTAGATCTTTCACGGAAGAAAACGTGAAAGTGTTCTTTGAAAGAATCGACGGTATTGCATACGCTCAAATCTCGGGCGGTTACGAAAAGGAAATCAGAGTCGAGATCGATCCGGAAAGGATGACAACCTACGGCGTATCGATTCCGGAAATCCAACGGTCCATCGTAACGGCAAATATAAATATGCCCGCGGGCAGCCTCCCAGTCGGCAATAAAGATTTATTATTGCGGACCGTCGGGGAATATAAATCGCTAAATGATATTAAAGACACAGTTATAACAACCAACACGACAGGTATTCCAATACCGATAGGTTCGGTCGCGAGCGTTTATAGAACATTCAAAGAACGAAGCGGCTTAGCCCGATATAACGGGAAAGATTGTATCGTTATTTACTTGTATAAGGAATCTGGAAGAAACTCGGTAGAACTTGCCGATCGTGTACAAAACGAGCTGGAATCCATCAATCTAAAATTTTCCGATAAATTATCGGCTCAATCCATATATGACGAATCTATTTTTATACGCGATTCCGTTTGGGGTTTAATCTGGTCGTTGGTGATAGGAGCCGCCTTGGCTTTTATCGTACTTCTCCTTTTGATTCAAAGTCTCAGAGCGCCGCTGATACTTCTAATCATCATTCCTTTTTCATTACTCGCAACGTTTCTTCTTTTTTACATCTTTGATATCTCGTTAAATATGATGTCCTTAGGTGGCTTAGCTCTCGGAATCGGAATGTTGTTCGATACGAGTAACGTTGTATTTTCTTCCATCGAACGAAACTTAGAAAAACGCAAATCCACGTATGATTCTTCGGTCGAAGGAACTTCGGAAGTTATGGGTTCTGTAGTATCGGCAACCTTAACTACCATCATTGTTTTTTTACCCATTATTTTTATAAAAAGCTTCATCGGAATTCTTTTCACCGAGATGGCGATTGCAATCGTAGTTTCCATATCGATCAGTTTACTCGCATCGATCACGATCATCCCGACTCTTTACGTCCTCCTAGACGAAAGCGAATTCGGATCACAACTTCAGAGCAGTCGCCTTTTCCAACGATCGGCACACCTGTACGAATCCGCATTGATATCCTATGAGGTGAAGTTAAGATCGTATTTAGAAAATCCCAAAAAATTAGTTTTCGGTTTATTTTTCGGACTTGTCTTATCCGCCCAATTTTTATTTTTTCTTCCCACCGAATTTATGCCAGCGGTGGACAATGGAGAATTTACGATCAACATTGAAAACAGTCAGAATAGCACTTTACTGAGCACAACCAATTTAGTAGAGACCGTCGAGCAGGTTCTTCTTGCCGACAAAAATATAAAAAGCGTTATCGCTAAAATTGGATCGGATGGCGACGATATTATATCAAAAATAAACGGAGGATCCGGCGCCAATATGGCCAAAATAAGAGTGTTACTCCGTCAAAACGCATCAAAATCGACGAAAGAGACTATTGAAGGAGTTCGAAAGAAAATTTCGTTTGCTGAGGATATCCGAATCAATTTCGAAGGAAACGGGGATGTCATCGGTAAGATTCTCGATCCCCACAATAGTCAGCTCAATTTGGAAATTCACGGCGAGGATTTAAGAACTCTCTCTGACATTGGAAAGAATCTTACCTTAAAATTGAGGAAAGAAAACGTTGCAACGGATTTACGAAACACGTTAGAAACCAAAAAACATGAATATCTAATTGAATTCGATACTATCAAAGCAAGTTCTCTAAAACTAACCAACGATTATATTTCACAATACATAAAAGTTGCAAGCTACGGTGCCGACATTTCGCGAATTAAATACCAGGACGAAGATCTTAACATTCGCCTTCTCGTAAAAAGGAATGATATAGACAATCTAAGTAAACTTCAAACTCTGAATATTAAAACTCCCTCGGGCGAATTCATAAGATTATCTCAAATCGCCAGTATAAAAGAAAATATTTCTTCTAGTTCTATCCGAAGAGCGGGCAATTCGCGAGTCAACATGGTCCAAGGCAACTTAGATCCGCGAGGCACAACGGAAAAAATCAAAAAAATTATCGAAAATACGAAATTGCCGACGGGCTATTTTATTAAAATCGGAGGAGAATCGGAAAACATAGAAAAATCGTATAATGAACTTCTCTTCGCATTCATCTTAGCTTCTTTATTGATTTATATGCTTTTAAGCAGTCAATTTCAATCGTTAAAACTTGCCGCTGTAATGATCTGTACTATCCCGCTCATGTTTATCGGAATTTTCCCTGCGCTTTTTCTATTCGGTAAAAGTTTCAATATCAGCGCGTTTTTAGGATTGGTTCTTCTGTTAGGCGTCGTAGTCGACAATGCGTCTCTTTATTTCGAATATCTGATTATCTCTTTTAAGGAAAGTGGTGACTTTGCTAAAGCGATTATCGAAAGCGGAAAGATTGTCTTTCGTCCAATTTTAATGAATAATTTAACGACGATTTTAGGTTTGGTACCCGTTGCTCTTGAATTTCAAAAAGGGGCCGAATTTCAATCGCCGATGGCTATCGTTGTAATCGTAGGTTTGTTTTCCTCCTTCTTTTTCAGTCTATTCCTGCTTCCTATTCTGTTCTTTTTATTATTAAAAAATAGAAAAGTAGAAAAACTATCGTGACTACGAATTCAATTCAATACCCTTCCAAAATTACGATCCAAATGCTCGTAAGTGCTTTAATGCTATTCGGGATAATATCCGTATTCTTAGTCAATTTTTCATTGTTTCCCATTATAAAAAACCCGGCACTCTCCATCGTCGTTGAATATCCGGGAGCAGATTCAGATACGGTCGAAAAAACGATCACGATTCCACTTGAAGATCAAATTTCGACGATCGGCGGAATAACGGAAATTCGTTCTCAGTCGGAAAAAGGAAAGGCTTTAATCCGATTGGATTTCGAAAGCCGTACGAATTTAGACCTGAAGACCTTGGAGATAAAAGAAAAGATCGAAAGTACCGTCGGTAGATTTCCCAAAGATGTAAGAAAACCGAAAGTCTTAAACTTTGATCCGACCGAAATGCCCATTGCCGTCGTCTCTTTGAAAGTAACCGATCCCAAATCAATGGGAGAACTTAGGACATATGCGGACACAGTATTAAAAAAGACCTTGGAGGCAATAGAAGGTATCAGCAAAGTAACGGTATCCGGGGGTAAAGTAAAAGAAATCTTAATTTCTTTCGACATGCAAAAATTAAATGTCTACAATCTGAGTTTAACTGATCTCTATAATGCGATCCATTTTAATAATCTATCCTCAACGGTAGCGTCCATCGAGGAAAAAAACGGTCTATACCAAGTCAGGCTTAGAGGAAAATTCTCTACGATTGAAGACTTAGTCGATTTACCAATAACCAGTTTAGACATGGGCAAAATCGTTAGACTCGGAGATCTTGCAAAAATAGAAAGCTCATACCGCGACGAAGACAATGCTTACAGAGTCAATGGAAACGAAAACATTGGGGTATATGTTTACAAAAAACACGACGCAAATATTTTACAAATATCCTCGGATATAAAAAATGCAGCAAAAAAAATAAACGAACAGGACCGGCAAATCGAAATCATTTTTAACCAAGCCGAGAACATAAAAAGCGCCTATATAAATGCAGTCTCAATCGTTCTACTTACCGTGATCTTTTTCTTCGTCTCTATTCGTCGACAACTCGGGGAACAAGCGGTCGGAATCTTTGCAACAACAATATTCCAACTGATATTTATATTTCTAATTTTCGTTTTCGTTCATTTCGTTTTCAAAATCGACTTCGATTTATTAAGTATCCTTTCGATTTATCTTTCGTTCGCATTCTGGACATTATTGTATTCAAAATTAAAAGAATTAGAATTTAATAAGACAACGCAGCGAAGCTTGTTTTTATTTCTTCTCCTTAGTTTTCCTTGCCTTTTTATTCCAACGATTATTCTAAACCCAACGATCGGCACCAACTTATTACGATTGTCGTTACTTACATCTCTCGGCGTATTTTTTCTATATCTATCTTATCAATACATCAAATCACCGTCTAAAAATTCCGAAGACCATAACACTATAGAATTCAAAACAATTCCTGTAAAACGAACGAGGAAAAATAACGAAGAAGATAATTCCAAGACCCGGTTAGGACAAAACAAAAATGTAACGTTATTATTAGCTTTTCTTTTAGCGGTGTTAACGGCTGCTATACTATACATTCGATCTCCTAAGGAAGTTTATTTCAATATCGAAGACGATCGGATATACGGCTACATAGAACTTCCATCCGATTCGAGCTTTTCTTATACGGATAAAATCGTTCGGAATATTGAATCAAAATTGATTGAGAATCGAAAAACAAAAGATGTCATATCCCAAATCGAATCGGGCCACGCATTTCTAATCATCAACTACGATAAAAATATCTTTTTTAAAGAGAATATCATTCCTTCTCTAAACGAATCAGTCGGAAAACAAAATCCTGCTTATTGTTATTTCACGAAAGAATCCGAATTAGGGAGAATGAAAGAGATCTCCTTGGATGTTATCGGTTCAGACCACTCTACTCTAAACAAAACCGTCCCTCAGGTTGCAAACGCGATCACTAATTTACCCGGAATACACGAAGTAATCCTGAACTTCAAACCTCCTCGCAATGAATTACAACTAGATCTGAATAGCAAGAATTCTTTGGTTCCGAATTCCGAGATAGGATCTTTTTTACGTACAATATTACAGGGCTCCGTTGTTAGCAAATTTAACGAAAATAATAACGAACTGGATATTCGCATTCGCGCTTCAAAAGAATATAGGGAATCGGAAAAACAATTAAATCGTTTTTTAATTAAAAACAATATCGGCCAGTTCTCGCCGATAGGTAATTTATACAGTCAGAAGGAAAGCGCTTCACCGATAAAACTTTTTAGAAAAAATAAACGCCCAAGTCTTTCGTTATCAATACGAACCGATTCCTATTCAGCCATTTCGCTTCTCCAAAACGTCAAAAACACCGCAAAGAACATATTAAACTTAAATGAAAGGATAGAATTGAACGATCGGATTGAAAAGCTGTCAAAATCAAAAACGGTATTTACGACCCATATAATATTGTTAATTTCAATCTGCTTCTTTCTTTTAGTAGCCTTTACGGAATCATTAACAAAAGCCAGCGGGCATTTCTTATCCGTAATATTTGCGTATTCTATTTTTTTATCGCTTTATTTGATAATCTTTAAAACTTATGATATAAGTCTGCACATCGGAAGTGCTGTCGTACTTGTATCGCTCATGCTTGAAGCAATCACCAAGTTGACAGGTAAAGAAAACACAAATAGAGAAAAATTAGATCTGAAACTTTTTTATATCGCATTCATGCTCTATATTCCGTTTTTATTATTCGCAAATCCTGAACTATTGCTGCTAAAAAATGTGATCGGATTTTTCCTATGTGCACTTTTTCTATCCAAGTTTGCATTATTTTCCTTTGATATGGAATACAATAGCATACTTAATCTTCTTTTCAAAAGAGCGTCGAATACCTTACGATTTTCCCGATATTGGAGGAAATAAAATTGATTTCCAAAAAAATAATTTTAAAATTAAAAACCGCCTTTTTCAAACTTCCAGGAAGATTCCTTAAGTTTGTCAGCACAAAAATTGGTAAATATTCCGCAATAACTCTTTCTTTATTGATCTTATTTATAGTAGTAACAGCAATTTTAAACTATACGAAATATAAATGCCTTGCCGGAGATTGTGAAAACGGCTTTGCAAAAATGCAATACAGAAATGGGGCATATTACGAAGGCTATGTAAAGAATTCCCATCCGGACGGGTATGGATTATTTAAAAACGATGACGGGCATTTCTATAAAGGCGAGTGGCGACATGGCGTCAAACACGGAAGAGGGCAATATCGATATCCCGATGGCTCAGCTTATTCAGGTTCTTTTGTTAATAATAAAAAACACGGATTAGGCATGTTCGTTTGGCAGGATGGAACAATCCTGAGCGCACAATGGAATGATGACGAACCGGACGGTGCAGGCACTTTAATCTTAGCCGATGGAACAAAGCTAAACGGAGTTTATAAAGAAGGTCGAATTTACGACGGGAGCGGCGCCTTTATCTATCCGGATGGAAACATTTATATCGGCTCTTGGCGAGCGGGTAAAAGAAACGGTTTTGGAATCTTTAAAGATTCTCTTGGAAAAATAATATTCAAAGGTAATTGGAAGAACGATAGGGAAAGTCAAGAAGGAAAATAAAATGAAGTTACTGGATAAATTTAAAGAATTCCTAGCGGATAACATATTTAAAAGGGAAATAAGGAAAACCGTTGAATTTCATCTTTTCCCTAACCGAATTAACGAAATCGACGGAAGTGCTTTTTTTAGATCTACGATCAAAACACACATCAGCTTTATCGCACTCTATATAGTTGTTAATCTTATTCTCTCAATGTTTAATCTCTCTTACTTGGTGGAGTATTCTCAGATTATGAGAGGTTATCTTGTAGAAGGAAAGATTTCTGTCTTTTTGTATCTACTAAATGCATTCCCCTACAATATATTTTTCTTCGCGTTCTTTTTGATCGTTTTCGAACTCTATTTTAGTATCGGAACTTTTTTAACCGTTAGAGTTTTCGGAGAAAAAAACGTAAATTTCCGAAAATGTGTTTCGTTAGTTGTTTCGAGTAACGTATATATTCTCCTATCTCTTTTTCCGATTTTATTCTTTTTTACGATAATGCCGAGTTCAGCTAAGAGAGATATTTATTATATGATTCTGTTTTTAGGATTTGTAAGCTTATTTTTAATTGCGGGAATCTTTCTGCAAACGATCAGCTTTATTAGAATGTCGAAAACCGTATTCGAGCAAAATATAGGCCGAAGTTTCTTAACTTGGTTCCTACCTTTATTCGCTATATTCTTATTTTTCTTTTGGAGTTATCGCCCTCTTTGAAAGAATCAGGAATATTAAAAGCAAAAAAAGAAGCGATAATTTCCTAACTTTTTCGCACATTTACGAATAAACGAGAAGGCTCTCCTTGCCGATTGAGATTGTGACCAAACAAATTCAAGAAGAAGGAGAACCCCCATGAGGGCAGAAGAAGAAAAATCGCACCTGAAAGTAATCCAAGCGGATGAGGCTCAACTCGGGGAAAGACTTGAGCGAACTCGTAAGAGGAGATACTGGAAGAAACACTGAACGCTCTCTTAGACGCAGACAAACTCTACCAAGCCTCCAAGTATGAAAGGAATCCGGATCGAGTAGAGATACACTAGCGGGTTCGTATAATAGAAACTTCGAAACAAAAGCTGGAAAAGTAAAGTTAAAAGTTCCGAAACTTAGGACAATTACGTTCGAGTCGGCAATCATCGAAAGATACAAACGCAGGGAGAGTTCCGTAGAAGAAGCTCTCATGGAGATGTATCTTGCGGGGGGTTCGGTTCGAAGAGTCGAGGACATCACGAAAGTCTTTGGGGAACCAAGATCTCACCGTCAACGATCGGCAAACTCAATCAAAAAGTCTTTGTTCAAATCGACAAATGGAGAATCCGACCTCTCGAAATTAAATTGTGCGAAACTTTTAAGACAGTATCCAAAAGAAAATCAGCATCCATTTCTCATTAAAAAAGTAACCGCCTAACGAACCACAAGCCCACCGTTTTTTGGCAGATCCTCGCAAGAAAGACTTCTCGGTATCGTTTCCCAAGACTTAAAAAGATCTCGTAAATAAGCGTAAGGATCGATACCTGAGATCTTTGCATTTTGAATTAACGAATAGAATCCCGCGCTCGCAGTTGCCCCTTGTGGACAACCGGAGAAGAGCCAGTTTTTTCTACCGATCACAAAAGGACGAATGTCGTTCTCAACGAGATTCGTATCTAATTGCAATTCCGGATGATCCAAAAAGAGAAGCAGTTTTTCCCACTGGCCAGAAAGATAAGAGAGCGCTTTTCCCATAGAAGATTTGGGAGCAACTTCGACGATCCGTTTGTTCATCCAAGAACGAATCTCATCAACGATAGGCTTAGATTCGGATTGCCTGAGTTTCAGATGTTCTTCAGAACTTAAACTTTCTACCTTAGCTTTTGACTCGATTGTATAAAGCTTACCGATTTTCTTTACGATCCATTCTGCTTGCACATTCTTAGAATCGATTTTTAGAATTTCGAAAAATCTCCTCCTCGCATGATTCCAACATCCCGCGTGAAGAATCTTAGATTTAACTTTCAACAAAGAATCGTAAGATTCAAAACCGTCCGTTTGGATGATTCCTTCAAATCCCTGGATCCATTCTTCTAAAAACTTAGCGCTCCGACTCGGCTCATAATGATAGAGAACAACGGGCTTTTCTCTGATGAACCCTCGGATCACCCACATATACGATTTGGATGTATTCAACTTTCCTTCTTCGTTTAACACTTGAAGAATCGTCTCATCGATCTGCAAATACTTCGATTTGAAAAGTTCCCTTCTCACATCCTCGATCATCGGAGAAAGTTTTTCAAAAACTTGAATTGCGGTATTGGAAAGGGTGCTCCTTGAAATATCCACTCCCGATCTCTGGAGAATCCCGGCTTGTCTGTAAAACGGAAGAGCATCCGCAAACTTTTGAGTAAGCGTGTGAGCTAAGAATCCGGAAGAAAGCATACTCTTCTCAGCGATCTGATGGGGAACCGGCGCGATTCTTACGACAGGTAGAGTTTCATCAGAAGTTCCTTCACAATGCTTACACGCATACTTAGGGCGAATATGAACTTCGACTTGTATTTTAGCCGGGATAATATCTAACTTCTCGGACTTGTCTTCTCCGATACGAGTAAGCTCGTGACCACAAGAACAGGTTTTATCAATTTCAGGAATATCATGTAGGATTTCGATTCTTGGAAAGTAGTCCGGGAAAGGTTTTCTTCCCGTCTTCTTTCTTGTATGGCTTTTAACAGGACTAAAAAGACTTTCTTCTTCGGGTTCAGGAGAATCTTCTTGCAAGGAGCTTTCTATTTCGTTAAAAAGAAATCCTTGATCTTTTTCGATCTGACTCCATTTCTCAGTCTTTCTCCCGAAAAGCTGGATCTTCAATCTCTCGATCTGATCCAAATGTTCGGATTCTTTCTGTTTTTGGAGTCGTAATTCTTCCTGATATTTATTATTCTCTAATATAATGATTCTTTTTAGTTCTTCTACATCATCAGGAAGAGAGTTTAGATCCAAAGACATTCGGATTCAGTCTTAATACTTTCTTTTCTTGAGTCAAACATTTTCAACTGACATTCTTGTATTTTAGTTTCTTGTGCTCTTTGAAAAAATCGATCCCATTCAATAGCCAATGAAACCTTTCAACGGGTATTTTATGCACTTCCTCCTCTGAGTTCGGCCACGGGAATTTACTCTCTTCCAGTCTCTTCTGCCAAAGGCAAAACCCGCTCTTATCCCAGTAGAGCATCTTCAGTTTATCTTTCTTGCGATTGCAGAAGAGAAAGACGCTCGCCGAATACGGATCTTTTTTCATCTTTCCTTCTACGATTACAGAGAGCGTATTGATCGATTTCCTTAAATCCGTCGCCCCAGGTCGAAGATACACTTTTCTGTTTCCGGGATTTAACTCCATCGTCCTAAACTAAACTGAACGTTTACTTGGAGCGATGCCTTCCCCGACGTATCTATCTTTAGGGTCAAAAATTCGGCTTCTACCAATGACTGAGAATTTGTCGAGGAAGGAGGAATTTCTACAAAGTCGTTCTTCTCTGAATGCTTAGAACGTCTCTCCCAATGATATCGAAACGTCGTGTATTTGAGGTGTCTTTCTTTACAATACTGAGGCTGGGAAAGTCCACTCTTTGAAAAGTCATCAAACTCTTTGGGCCAATCTATTTTCGTTTTTTTCATCAAAGACAGTTTACAACATTTATACGATTAGAAAAAGGTGCGGTTGTTTAGGCGCTTACTTAAAAAAAATCGTAATTCACCAAAACAAGTATTCAACCCAATAGTTTAACAATTGACAAAAAAACGAGCTGCCATATATTCAACCGAATGGTTGAATTAAAAAAAGAACAGAAACTCGACCGGGTATTTGCAGCGCTCTCCGATCATTCGAGACGTCAAATGCTGGTACGTTTGCGAAAAGGCTCGCTCACCATCTCGGAACTTGCGGAGCCCTTCTCGATGTCCTTTGCGGGGGTTGCAAAGCATATCGATGTTCTGGCCGCTGCGGGACTTGTTCGCAAGGTGCGCACGCCGGAAGACGGCCGTAGCATTCGTTTGGAACTGCAAAATCGTTCTCTTTCGGAAGCATTCGCCTGGCTTACCTATCATCAAGAATTCTGGAGTAACAAATTGGATAAATTAGAAGCATTCATTGAGGAGCAAGATGATGACCACACCCGTCCTAAAAATAGAAAAAAAAATTAACGCGGAACCTTCTCGACTCTTTCGAGCTTGGTTACAAGAAAAAGAATTTTCAAGTTGGTTCCTATCCGGAGAAGAAATCGGAATCGAATCGGTAACGATCGATCCGCGACCCGGCGGAAAATTCCGCATCGACATGACTCTCGACGGTAAAGTCTTACCGCACGAAGGGGAATATATAACGATCGACGAACCCACAAAACTCGTTTTCACATGGCGCTCGCACGCGACAGGCCATCGGGAAACGTTAGTCACCGTTACATTCACCGCGTTGCCTTCCGTGACGATCACCGGCACGAACGGCGCAAAAAACAAACCGCAAACTCTCGTAACGCTGACTCACGAACGTTTAGCGGATCGAAAAGAAATCGAAATGCATCACGGCGGCTGGACGAACATTCTCAACGGGCTCGAAACGTGGTACGTAAGCGAAGAGTAAAACAAAGTCTTTATCGGCGAGGCCGGAAGAGAAAACAAAAAGGAGAATAGTATGAATGGAATTTACCACAAAGTCGGCATTCGAGCCGGAGCAAACGAAGTAACTCAAGCGTTAACGACTCAAGCCGGTCTTGCGAATTGGTGGACAAGACAAGTGGAAGGCGCGTTTTCAGGAGGAGTTTCGGCGGTAGGAGATGCGATTCGTTTTACGTTTGGTGAAAAAGGTTTCTTTGATATGAAAGTTCAAGAATCGACTCCGGCTCGGGTGTTATGGGAATGTGTCAACGGACCGGAGGATTGGGTCGGTTCGCATGTTGATTTCGATCTACGCGCAGGTACCGCGCCCGATGGAGCAGCGATGACCCTCGTTCACTTTCGACATCAAGACTGGAAAACCGAAAGTGAGTTCACCGCACATTGTAGTATGAAATGGGCGGTCTTTCTTTTGAGTCTTAAGAGTTTGATAGAAAACGGAAAAGGCCAACCCGCACCCGATGACATCAAGATCGACGATATGAATTGATTTCCGATTTCGCGCGGATCGTTAAACGACAACCGCGCATTTTACGAATGACTAGCCCAAGGGCATAATTTTGATTTCAATTATTTTTCAAATTAAGCCGACCGAATTGCGGACAACGTTCTCAATATTTAGAAGCGAACCGAGATTTTCTTAAGTACGGAAAATCTCGACAAAACTCCGCAAAATTTCTTTTTAAAACTTCGGATCTCAGTTTCTTAGCAACAATACGAATCTTAGATTTCTCTTTTTAAGAACAGCATCTTCCCTTTGAAGGTCATAACCACTTCTTCGTTTTGATTAACCAGCTCGTTCTTTCCCATTACGAGTCCCAAATTAGCTCTAAATTTACTTTTTTCTAATATACTAAATCTTCCCCGCAAGGTGTCGCCGGCAAAAACGGGACGTTTCCATTTCAATTCCTCCAAACCGGGAGACCCCATTCCATGCGCTCGATTCATTAGATTTTCGACAAATAACTTCATATAAACGGCCGTCGTCTGCCAACCGGAAGCGATCAAGGCTCCGTATATGGACTCTTTCGCCTTCTCTTCGTCGATATGAAACGGTTGCGGATCGTATTTCGCGGCAAATTCCAAAATTTCATCCTTCGATAAGGTATAACTCCCCAACTCAAAAGTTTCTCCCACTTGCAAATCTTCGAAATATTTCATGGCTTCTCCTATTCAAGATAATCAACGGCGGCTCTTTCCATTCCAATTATGGAAACGTTTTCATATAGCTTATGATTTTATATAAAACTATTTCAATCCAAAAAAATTTTTAATCCTGTGATCGTTTAGAAAAGGTTGGAAAGAGATATTCGAAAGGATCCATCGAAATGAAATCGCAGTATTTCTGTCGAAATAAATCGGACGTCTTAACTAAAGATAAATTCTACCGGCAAAAACCAGACCGAGATCGGCGCCTCCCCTTCCGAGAAAAAAAACATTGAGATAGACTTCTCCGGATAACTCGAATTTCTTATCCTGCGATCTCCAAGACAAACCGACCGGCAAGCGAGCGCCGAAAGAAGTTTCATACCCCTCGGTCTCAATAAATCTGCCACGTCCTACCCTTTCTTTTTCCCGGTAATGTTTTTCTTCCGCTACCCCGCCGATGCCGCCATAAAAACCGACCGATTCGTTTAAAGAAGCGAAGTTATAAAGAAAAACTCCATGAAAGTGAAATCTTCCGTTACCGAACGCGCTAAATCCGAGTCCCGCTTCGAAAGATTTTTTGTCGTCCATCCAATACTTGCCGGTCAAGCCGGTTGGTCCGAATAAACTGATTCCGATTCCGAATTTACCGGGAGCCGAGTTCGTTTCGGAACTTTTATTTTCTTCTCCATTTACGGAACTCGTGAACGCAAAAATGATGAATGAAAGAAAGAGAAGGGATTTAAACGAATATATCATTTTATCTACATCGAAATCTATACAACCAGTACATACTATTAGAGAAATCGTATTTTTCAAGCTTAAATGAGGCAACATCAACGATCGAACCTCTTGACGGATTCTAGCTAAGAGTAAATCGATATCGAAAGGAGCGCGAAGAAGGTAAAAGTTCGAAAATTATTTAAAATACTTTCCGAACTTTTTGGAAAGTAGTTCCGCTCGTTTATCGACGGACAACTCACCCGATTTGGAAGTCAGATCATAATCTTGAATCAGTATTTCCTTCGTAATCGCAGCTTTTTCTTTCGAACTTTTTTGAATAAAGCGCATCGGATCAAGCCTAGCTAAAATTCTCAAGAAACTCCAAGACGCGGCCTTATGGATCAAAGGAACGTCGGCGCCGCCGATAATTTTCGCTTTAATTTCGAAGGCATCGAAATGCAATATTGCGATTCCCCAAAAGAGACAAGAAATAAGAAGTCCGATGGACGACAACCACGGCTTAAAGATTCCGAAAAGCGGAAGAATATATACGAAGAAAGTGGTACTATGTAAGGCTAAAATTGCTCCAATCAGGAAAAAAAACAGCCTGACTCTAAAATCACCTCTCTTTCTGAGCATCTTGTGCGAGACTTCGAAAATTGAAAGTCCGGTCCAAAATATCAGATATAAAACGTATAAATGATAATTTACGTTTATCTCATAAACGAATTTTTCTTGATCCTTCATATTCGCCATTCTTTGCGTTACGCAGTTGAAGACAAAATAACCTAACCCAACAAAGGCGATCAAGGAGGCCCAAATAGGAATCCTGCTTTCCGAGTTTTCCAATTTTTTACAAAGAACATACAGGGTAAATGGAACGAACAAGATCGGTATAAAATTCAGATTGAGCGCCAAATTGCGGTATTCAAGCGGAACCAAGACTCGAAAGCCTTGAATCAGTAACCATAAGGATAATTCAAAATTTAAAAGTAGAAAATAATTCTGAACAATACGATTCCCTTTTAATCGGAACGTATAAACGCCGAATAAAAAGTGAAGCAATCCCGTCACTATTGACAATAAATTACTGAGACCCACGGCCAAAATCTATATTGGATTATTATTTAGTATAGTTCTTTTTATAAACCGAACATTTAACAAAGCGAATATTAAAGATTATTTGCATTCGAACGTATATTCGAAATCCTTTATTCAACGATTCGCCGATAAACCGATTAAAATGACATAGAAAAAGAATACGAGGCGGCCTACGAAACGAAGAGCAGTCATTCCCGTTGTAGCCGAACTACGCAATAGCCGTAGCTTATGCTACTGATTCTTGAAAATACTGACTTCGTATTAAATAATTTTTTCCAGAACGAAAAAAACAAAGGAAAAGCAGTCCCCGGTTTTACCCAGGGACCAAAACCAAACCAGGCTCACAATTTAGCCTAATTTATTTTTCGGGTGAAACGTAAAATTCCCCGCACGTTTTTTTCAAAACTCTTATCGTTTCTGGGAATTTTTTAAAGTGGCCTTCATCAAAATCACCTTACCGACCACCTTCTCCCTTTGAGCTTTCAAAAAGAATTTTCCTTCCGGGGTCGCAACTTTATAGGAGGGAAATTCTCGGACGGTTTCAAATTGTACGTCCTTACCGAAAAACTCGTCCATCTTCGAAAGCCATTTGTCTTGAACGATCAGATAACGTTGTCCGTCTTTTTGAATCGCTTCTACCAGGATTGCGGGATCGAAGAGGGTTCTTGAAATTCTCTGCGAATAATACGCGTAAGAGCGCTTTGAAGCCGGAACTCCGAAAAGAAATAATTTTTCCTTACCGGGTTCGTTTTCTCGAATGAAGATTCCGATTTCTTTCGAAGGCTGATACGAGGTCAACATCGGATAAAGATATAAACTCACGATCGAGAAGAACAGCGAAACCGGAAAGACCCACGAAGCGAGCAATCGTCCTTCTTTGCCGGATTGAAAATAAATCCAAAGAAATACCGCGAGATAAATCAAAGGAAGAATCAAATATTCCCATCCGACTTGAATGCTGATCGAAGGTAAAATAAAGACGGTCGCCAAAAATGCTCCTGCCGTAAACAAAAGCAAGGCTTGACCGACCTTAACAACCGCACCGTCCTCTTTCCGATCCTTTAAACCGGTCAGGATCGATTCGAAAAAACCGGCCCCGATCACCGCCGCCGCCGGAAGACACCAATAGATATATTGAGGCAATTGATATCTGGAAAAACTGATCAAAAAAAGAAACAAAAACAGCCAAAAACCGGGAACAAAATCGCCATTCTTATATTCATTTTTTAGAATATTCTGAAATACGGATTTTCCGGCTCCGTCCTTGAAAAATCTCCGAACCCGGTCGAAAACGAAACCTACGAAAGGAAGAATAAAAACGCCGAACGCCCAGGAAAAATTGGAATAGAAGAACAAAGGATTGAACTTCTGGTTGTACATCTTCACGTAAAAGCGGCCAAACGATTGAATCCATAAAAAGAAATACGGACCGTAAGTCTGAAATTCGAGATACAACGGAATCGACCATAAAAGCGGGGGAAGAATCGCAAGCAACGCGCCAGGAAACAGCTTCATTTCCAGAAGACGTTTCCAATCCCTTCTGAATAAGATATCGCCCCCGATCGAAAGTCCGGGAATCACCATCGCGATCGGCCCTTTCGTAATAAAACCGAGGCCCATGGCAAAATACATTAGATAATAATAATTCTTATTTTTCTTAAATCCGAGATAATAAAACGTATGAACGAGAATCAGATACGGAGTCAGATACACGTCGATCTTCGGATCGACGACCATCGAATAAAGACCGGGCGAAAGCGCATATAAGAACGTCGCGATCCATGCACGCAGACGGCTTCCCGAATAGGACTCGGTCAGCTTGAACATTCCCCATAGGGAAAGAAAGGTGAACAAAAGGGCCGGAAGACGAAACGCGAAATTTTGATAACCGAACACGAGAAACGAAAGAGAAATCTTCCAGAACGTAAGGATCGGCTTATCCAGATATCTTCTTCCGTTGTCCCGGATAAAAAACGGATTTCCTCCTTCCACCATTTCCCTCGAAATTTCCGCGTATTGGGAAGAATCGATATCGATCACGTCGAGAGGAAGAGTAAAGAGCAGAGGAAGAACGGAAACGATCAATAAAACGAAAAGGACGCGAACGGAAATCGGTTGTTTGTTGTCGGCTGCGATCTGATTCATAAGAACTCCTTTCAATCCATAAATCCGGATTCCATCACACAAGTATTAAAACCTTTGCATGTGGTTTCGGATTCGAAACACGGAAGAACAAAACTTTGTTCGCGGATACATCCGCTTTCGCAATCGATCATCGCCTGATTTTTTTCCGCGTCCGTAACCTTCACGTCCTTGAACGTGGTCACCGCGCATTGAACGAAAAACTTACATGCGGAACTGCATTTCTGCTGAACGTATTCCTGACAGGAAACAAAAAATAGAATGGATAGAAAAAGAAGAATTCTTTTTAGATTCATTGCCCCATTTTTCAGAAACGAAAGCTGAGGTCAACTTTTTGAGGCGAGCATTCCGCAGGCGCCGAAGATATCTTTGCCCGGAGATCTTCGGTTGAGAATCGGAACTCCGGCGGGTTCGAGAAGCGCGATGAATTCCGCGACTTCGTCCCTTGTGGGTCTTCTCCATCCGAAAAATTCCGTGTTGAGAGGAATGACGTTGATCTTGCAATCGAGGGATCTTGCGATCTTAACGAGCTTATTCGCGTTTTCCCTTCCCATATTAACGCCGGGAATCATCACATATTCAAACGTGATTCTTCGTTTTAATTCTCTCGTAAAATCCTTGGCGGCCTGTAAAAGTTCTGGAAGAGAGAATTTCTCTTCGATGTCCATGATCTCGAGTCTTCCGCTCGGATCGGGATGATTGAGCGAAATCGCGAAGTTATACGGTTCCTTGTTTTCGATAAAGCGGCGGATTCCGTTGACGACTCCGGAAGTGGAAATCGTGATCCGTTTCGCGCCGAGATTGAGAGCGTCCGGATCGTGAAGAATCGACGCGGCGCGGATCACGTTGAAGTAGTTGTGAAACGGCTCTCCCATTCCCATAAAAACCACGTTAGTCGCTCTATCGCCTACGATTTTTTCCACCTGAAGAATCTGATCGACGATCTCGTGAGCCTTTAGATTTCCTTGAAATTCTAATTTAGCTGTCGCGCAGAATTTACAATTCAGAGTGCAGCCGACCTGCGAAGAGATGCAGATCGTTTTTCGTCCGCCGTCTCCCGAAGGAATCCATACGGCTTCGAATTCTTTTCCGTTATCGGGTTCGGACGAGAACGTAAACTTCTGCGTTCCGTCGACGGACTTGAGATGTTTGACGACATGAAGACGAGTCAGAGAACAAAGTTCTTCGAGCTTTTCTTTGAGGGCTTTGGAGAATGTCGTGAATTGTTCCCAAGACTCGTAGCGATTCACGTATAAACCGTGATAAACTTGTTTTGCGCGGAACGGTTTTTCCCCGAGCGAAACCATGATCTCCGAGAGTTCCTTTAAGGTTCTTCCTTTTAACGGAATCTTACCGGTTTGAATTTCTCCGAGGGTTTCTTGAGTCATGAAATGCCTTCTCAGGTCGATTTTTTTGCAGTGGCGGTTACGGGATAGTCTTTTCAATCGATCGTTTCGAATTCTACCTTCCAATGCGTTGACTTGGGTTCTGTCTTATGTTCTCCTAGGCTCGGAATCGTTTGTAAAACCAATACGGAGCGACGCCGATCCATACGAGAAGCAAAGGCCACATCTCGCCCTTCCATACGTTATGAACTTGTAGAAATTCCCCGAACGGCTTGCGGACCCAAAATACGCTCATCGAAAATTCAAAGACTTCGGTTAACAAAACCCAGAGCAATCCGACGCGCACCGCTTGTCCGGAATTTTTCAAAGGTTTCAACTTGAGAATGAGCCAAATCGGAACGGACAAAAGAATCATTCCCGTAAAGACGGAGATCTGATGGGATAAAAATTCTCCCGTCGCTTCTTTGTACGTAAGTTCGCGGATCGCCGCATTGACAAAGGCGAAGACTAAAAGGAAAAACCAACTCAACGCATAAACGATCATCTCTTTTCTCCGCGTTTGAGCGTATCGGATTTTGCGTCGTTTGTAAAGGACGTATTCTAAACTAGGAAAGCGTCCGTTTTCGGGAGAAGCATTACTTTAAGGTCAAGTTTTATTTTGTGCGGGTAGTTTGTCGGAACAAATAAAAGAGGCGATCAAAAAAGATCCAACCAAGCCTTGTGAATGTCCGGCTTTTCCATAAAATACGTTCCGATCAACGCGGCATCCACGAGTCTGCGGAATGCGTCCAAATCCGCGCGGCTCTTAACACCGGACTCTCCCACCTTGACGATGTTAGGCGGTAAAAACGCGGAGACCTCTTCGACCAAATTCGGATGAATCTGAAACGTATCCAAGTCTCTCGTATTGATTCCTATAATTTCCGCGCCGCAGTCTAAGGCGATCTTCGCTTCTTGCGCCGTGTGAACTTCCACGAGACAATCCATTCCCAGCGACGCTGCGGATTTCAAAAACGTTTTTATCTGATCGGGAGTCAAAATTCTCACGATCAAAAGAATCGCGGAGGCGCCGAAGGCTCTCCCTTCTCGAATTTGAGATTCATCCAAAATAAAATCTTTTCTTAAAACGGGGATTTTCAAAAGAGAAGAAACGTTCTTTAGATCCTCTAAAGAACCGCCGAAATAATTTCGATCCGTCAGAACGGAAACCGCGGAAGCGCCGGAATCCTCGTACGTCTTTGCGATTTTAACGGGATCATACTCGGAGCGGATTTCGCCGGCAGAAGGACTTTTGCGTTTGCACTCGGCGATGATGGAAAAGTTTCTGCTTCGCAGAGATTCTCCAAGCCCGAGTCCTCGATAAGGAGCCGGGTCATACTTTCCGATTTCCTTGATTTCGTTTTGTTTAGTGGCGATGATTTCCCGGAGAACCCGGTGTAGTTGAGCGGAGGACATCGAGGCTTAGAAGGATTTCAAAGCCTCGTCTTCGGTTTCGCGAATGTCAAAGAGAGAAGTGAGTTCGATAACGTCGAAGATCCGCTTTACCGCAGGTTTGATATTACTAATTTTTAATGCACCCTCTTTGGAGTTTAACTTTCTCAGGGTGGAGATACAAGCTCTAAAACCGGACGAGGACATATAATCCACTTCCTGCATATTCAGAATCACTTTTTTATGACCTTGATTGTCGATCAGGTCATTCAGATTTTCCTCAACCTCATTGGCGATGGAAACGTCCAAACGTCCTTTGAGATAAACAATCAAAACACCGTCGCGTACTTTGTGATCGAGCAAGAGAATATCCTTCGTTTTTGCTACTGACAACTATCGGGGGTGAAAATAACCTGTCAATCACTGTTCACCGGTCTAAAAATGAAATTTCCCGAGTCCCTGAAAGGGCTAAAGACTCTCGTTCTTGGCGGAGGAATCTCCGGCAACTCGGCTCTTGAACTTCTGATTCACGAACAATCAAACCCCATTCTCTGCGACCGCAATCGTCCCGAGTCTCTCCACGTTCCCTATCTATCCGACGACGTAGATCCTTCTTCCCTTACCGATATCGCATTGATCGTCAAATCGCCCGGTATCTTACCGACTCATCCGATTCTTTCTCACGCTTTAGAAAAGAAGATTCCCGTTCTTTCGGAGATCGATCTCGGCAGACATTTTTTTAAAGGGAGAATCATCGGCATAACCGGAACGGACGGGAAATCGACGACGACTTCTTTGACTGCGCATCTCTTAAAAAAAGACTTCCCTGATCTTCAAGAAGGAGGAAATCTCGGGATTCCGTTTACTTCTTTTTGTAAGAAGCCGATTTCACTCGCGGTGCTGGAACTTTCCAGTTATCAACTCGACGACTCTTCTTCCTTGGGTTTGAACGTTTCCGTTTTTTTAAATCTCGCTCCCGATCATCTTGAAAGACACAAGACGATGGAAAATTATTTCCAGGCGAAATTAAAAGTAGCCGATCTTTCCAACGTCGATCATTCCCTAATCGTTTCCGAAAAAATCAAAGAAAGAATTCTTAGTTCTTCGGTTTCGTATCAATGCAAGCTTTTGAGTTTCGGTAGAAGTCCGCAATCGAATGCGTTTGTGGATGAAAATTCCCAAACGATCAAGACGGCGTTGCACGTCTACGACATCTCTCAATTCTATCTTCCGGGAACGCACAACCGGGAAAATCTCGCGGCTTCCATTCTCGCCGCGGAAGCGATCGGAGGAAAACCGGAATCGATCCAAGCGCAGATTCCGCGTTTCAAAGGACTTCCCCACCGTTTTCAGATCGCGGGAGAAAAATTCGGCCTTTCCTTTATCAACGATTCGAAATCCACGAACCTCCACAGCATGCTCGCCGGAATGGCGACTTGGAAAAATCTTCCGCAAACCTGCCTGATTCTCGGCGGGAGACCGAAACAGGAAGACCCGAAACCGCTTTATGATTTTCTAATAAAAGGAATCGGCTCGGTGATTTTGATCGGAGAAGCGAGATCTGCGTGGGAAAAGGGAGTTCGGGAAGTCGTCGGAGATCGACTTTTCTCCGTTGATACATTGAACGACGCGTTTGCAATATTCAAAAAAGGAAATATAGTCTCGAACGCCACCGGTCCGGGCAATTCTTCTTTCGGATCTCCTTTAGATCCCGAAGCGTTCCTCCCTTCCGGTCCGGGAACCGCTTTTCAAACTTCTTCCGATTTCACAAATGCTTTCACCGAAAACCTTCTCAAACGAATTCGCCTTTCCAACGGCGCGGAGATCGGCTCGGTGGTTTTCTCTCCGGCCTGTGCAAGCTTCGATCAATATAAGAATTTCGAGGAACGAGGAAATCATTTCCTTTCTCTTGTGGACGATTTTTTAAAGAAGATAGCATAAAAAGAATCGGAAAGAATTAAAACCGCTTTCTTCTTTAGCAAGGAAAATTTTTCAATTGTTCCGACAAACGATCACGATAAATTCCACTTGAAAATCGGAAGCGGCATTTTCAGAAATGCTACTTCCGTTTACAGTGTGCTCTTAAAACTCACTCTACTTTCGATTTGTTTTCCGCGTTAGGGATGTGGAGCGTGCAAAGCAGTCGTCTCGCAAGAGACGACCGAAGGCGTTAGCCTGAGCGCGGAGCAAGCCCGGCCCGCGCCGTTTTTCCAAGAACTTCGTTTAACAATCATTTCGGGCGCGGGAACGCCATAATGAACTTACGCGTCGCAATCGAAGTTGAAACCCGAGCCGTCCGCCTAACGCAAATAACCGGAATTATTCAATCGTTCGTAGACTTTCCCTTCGATGAAGATTTTCAAAAGATCCTGATCCACGTGATTTTCCCGCGCTTCCATTTGCAGAATATCTAATGCTCTTTCAACCGGGACCGCGCGTTTGTAAGGACGATCTTTATCCGTAAGAGCGTCGTATATATCGGAAATCGTCATGATTCTGGATTGAACCGGTATCGAATCTCCGGCAAGACCTCTCGGATAACCGGTTCCGTCGAGTTTTTCATGGTGCGCGTGCGCGATCGAAGGAATCATCTTTAGATCTCCGGTCCAAGGAATCTTACTCAAAAACTGAAAGGTATGTTCCACGTGCGATTCGATTTCCTTTCGTTCCGCGAAATCGAGAGACCCCTTTTTGATCGTCAAAAATCCGAACTCATACGGCGAAATCAAATGCAGATTATCGCCTCCGGTGGTGGAATAATTCACCTTGGCGATTTCTTCGAGCATTTGAAAATTAGATTCCTCTAATATAGACGGCTCATTCGAATTGACGACGATCTGAAACATCTGATCGAGTTTTTGATATTCGACTTGAAGTTCGAATTCAAGGGAGGTTTCGTAATCCGCAAAACCCGCCGTTCCGTGTTTTTTCAGATAGTCCGTTTTTTTCTGCAGAATTCTTGATTCGATGTCTTTTTTGATGTATTCGAATCTCCAGCGGATCAGTTCGAGTTCGTAGTCTTCGAGTTTTTTCGATTTAACGAGAACCTTCTCGCGGACCCCTACTTTTCCGAAGTCATGAAGCAAAGACGCATAACGTATCTCTTTGATTTGTTCTTTCGAAAATTTTGTTTCGGCGTATTTTCCGTGTCCGACCCCGTCCACCGTTTCGGCCAATCCGACCGTTAAAAGCGCCACTCGAAACGAATGACCGCTCGTAGTCGGATCCCGGGATTCGATCGCGTTTACGGAAGCGGTTACAAATCCTTCGAATAGCGTTTCGATTTCCTGTAAAAGATTGTTGTTCTGAATCGCCACGGCCGCTTGTCCGGCGACGCTCATCACGAGTTGCGCCGAATAATCGTCAAAGGGAAGAACGTCCTTCCCTTTCATCTGCTCCACGGTCAACTTCTGGTTGAAGTTTCTCTTTTTATTGATGAGCTGTATGACTCCCACGACCTCGTTTCTGTGATTCTTCATTGGAACGACGAGCATGGATTTCGTATGATAATTCGATAATACGTCGAAGTTGCTGTTGAACGTATATTCCGCGTCTTCCGCAAGATCATACACGTCCGGTATGTTCAGAATTTTTCCCGTGGCCGCGACGTAACCGGCGATACTGGATTTATTGATCGGAAGGAGGAATTCTTCCGTATCGATATCCATCGAGGAGATTTTAAACCGAAGATTACGGATAAAGCCGAGCTCGTCCTTTTCCACGAGATACAAAGAACCGGAATCCGCGACTGCGATCTCTCTCGCACTGAAAATAATCTCCCGAAGAAGTTTGTTGAAATCCTTTTCGTCCGCGAGGCTGATTCCGATCCGAGTAAGTTTGGAAATCTCATACTTGGTCGTATTGACCTTGTGCTGCAAATCGAACTGGTCGGTGATCATCTGCAATTGCGTGAGCGCATTGAGAAACGTTTTGTTCAAAATCAGATCGGAAGAAGATTCCGGAAGAACGGAAAAAATCAGATCTTCTTCGATTTTCAATTCTTCGGAGTGAGCGTAATCCAAACCGTCGTTCAAAATAAAACGGCTTAGAATCAATGGATTGCTCTGAAACTGTTTGTGGATTTCCCTTTGCGTTTCGATGAGTTTCGGAACGGTGAGATAGAAGATAACGTTCAAAAACCCGATGGAATCTCGGATGTTTTCGGACTGAAAGAATTCGGAGAGATCTAAAAATTGTATTTCTAAGCGGAGGGCGAGCGGGTTCAGTCTTTTAGCGATGGAACGGGAGTCCGTAACTATGTATTTAGGAAACTTCTGACTCATCCTACCAGGAACCAATGAAACTGTACTGGAAATATAGTGGAAAGAGAATTTTTCCTCCGATTCGGCAAAAAAAAGAGAACGATTCTATAACTTGAAACTTGCGGAATTCATCCCCTCTTCGGCTCAATGGAATGGACCGAAGAGGAAATCAATCAGAAAGATTCTTAACGTTTGAGACCCAAGACTTCCTGAATCATCTGATCGGACGTCGTGATCGTTCTCGAGTTCGCTTGGAAACCTCTTTGAGTCACGATCATGTCCGTAAACTGATCGGAAAGATCCACGTTAGACATCTCTAAAAGACCCGCGTTGATCTTTCCTCTTCCCTGAACCCCCGCCTCACCGATGTTAGGTTCTCCGGAGTTCATGGAATACGCGAACATGGTGTCTCCGGCCTTGTCCAAACCGGCCGGGTTGTTGAATACCGCGGTCGCAATTCTCGCGAGAGGCTGACGTACGCCGTTCGAAAATACACCCGTAATCGTTCCGGAGTTGTCTATGGAAAAGGATTCCAGATATCCCATCGTGTAACCGTCTTGTTTCACCGCTTTAGTAGTGAAGTCGGAGGAGAATTGGGTGATTCCGTCCACCATTCCCGCTTCGCCTAAATTCAGATCGAAGCTTTGAACCGCGGGATTTCCGGCGATTCGGAAAGAAACCTTCGCATTCAACTTACCGCTGTTCATCGAGTCCACGCCGTCGGAAACGTAAACGAGTTTTCCGTCCGGAGTGAAGCCGAATTCAAGCTCCGTGTTTCCCGGAAGTTGCGTGTTTTGTCCGCCGGTTCCGGAAACGTCCGCAGAAAGCTGAGTCGCATCGGTCATGCTCAGTCGAGCCTTCCAAGTGTTATCGCGAACCTTGTAAAATTCCATCTTGAATTCTCTTTGAATCCCTTGGTCGTCAAAGGTCTTAATCGTAGTTACGTGCCCTCTTCTCATCTTCGGATCCGGATCGTTGATCATAGCGGTGATCTCTTCCTGAGTCGCGTCCGGAGGAACGGCGGGAGCGGAAGAATTCAAGTTCGATTTGAAATCGATCTGAGAAGTCGCTCTTGCCGGCTCTTTGGAATATACGGGAATGATAATATCTTCGATGGACGCGGACGAATTGATGAACTTATTTCCTTTGTCGTCGAGTCTTGAATTCCAACCCTGAACCTTGAGACCGTTTGCAGGGTTTACATAGTAGCCGTTTTTATCGAGGTTAAAAGCTCCGGCTCTCGTATAGAACTGTTTGTCTCCGTCTTTCACGATAAAGAATCCTTCGCCGGACATTGCCACGTCCGTATTCTTACCGGTTGTCTGTAGAGAACCTTGCGTCATGATCTTATCGATCGCCGCGATCAAGGAACCCAAACCGACTTGTTGAGGGTTCACACCTCCGATATTCTCTTTCGGTTCGGAAGCTCCTCTGAGTTCCTGAGAAATCATATCCTGAAACGTAACACGCTCGGTTTTAAAACCGTGAGTGTTCACGTTGGAGATGTTGTTTCCAATGACATCCATTCGGACCTGGTGGTTCTTAAGTCCGGATACACCGGAATAGAGTGACCTCATCATAAAGCTGTTACCTCGATAATCCTTTGTTTATTTATTCGTATGAATTGCTTTTATCTTTGCCGGGAAATTTCCAGTCCGAAGGTTTTACTTCGGTCGCGGTTTTGTCCTTCAGCTCGGGCGACCGCTCCGCGTTAGCCGAAACCGATTCGCGCTCCCTTTTTGCGGAGTCAGCGTCCGAAATCGCCTGAGGTGCGTTAGGCGCAATCGTCTCGGCTCCGGCAGCCGTCTGTGCGCCTGCTGCGGTTTGCTTTGACGGTCCGGTAACGGTTTGATTCTGTTGAGCCTGCGCTTGATTGTAAGCGGCTTCCTGTTCTTTCAAAACGGTCGGGTCGCTGATTAAGGAAATTTGTTCCACGTCGATCGATCTACCGTTTACTCGAACGAATGTCTTTCCTTCTCCGTCGAAAAAAAGAGCGCCCGCAATTCCGGCGACGTTCTCACCGTTGACGAAGTCCGGACCGGAAACGAGTTTTCCAACAAGAGAAAAACTCTGACGGTTCCCCATCTTTTGAATTCCGGTGGAGATGTTGTTCATCTGTTCGAGAGAAGAGAACTGCGCCATCTGTGCGATGAAGTCCTGGTCCTTAACCGGGTTGGTCGGATCTTGGGATGATAATTGCGTTATAAGAAGTTTGAGAAAATCGTCCTTGCCGAGAGACTTTACCGTGGAGCGAATCTCGATTCCTTTGAGACCGTTCTTTTCTTCCCGTTCCAAATTATCCATGTGGTTCCGGATATTGAAACTTCTGTCTCCTTCGAGATAACGATCTCTGGTTGCTTGTTGGCTAACGCCGGCTGCTTCTGGCATGATTTCCTCCGAGGCCTATACTTTCAGATCGAGCAGTTTCTCGGTTTTCCCTTCGGTTTTTTCAGAAAAACCATGAGACTCGGAAGAATTTTCTTCTAGGGAAAGTTCGTCTTCTTCGTAAAAAGATTTTTTAAAGTCGGAGTTCCATTCCTCTCCGAACGCGGCTTGGAAAGAATTAGGATCTTTTCCGTTCTTATCGGAATCGCCGTTGAACGCGAACGTTTCCTCTCTTTCTTTGACTTCGATCACGAGCGACTCGAGTTCGAGACCGTTCGCTTTGAGATCCTGTTTCAAACTCGCGAGATCGGCGACTAACTGCTGTTTGACGGTTTCGGATTCGACGAGAAGTTTTCCGCGTACCAAGTCCTTGTCCGTGGAAATCGAAAGGGACATTTGCCCGAGGTCTTTCGGATTCATGCGGATGCTCGCTTCCGTTCTTCCGTTTTCAAGGATCTGCACTCTTGCGGAACGGATCAGATTTTGAAAGTTATGTTGAACGTCTTTTTTCGATAAAACGCCCGCATCTTTGGAAAGGGAGAATTCTTTGTTGAAGGTTCCGTTGTCTCTCGAAGCGCCGACTCCGGCGGCTCCAACACCTTTTACAAGAGAAGAATACGAATCCCCTCCGTTGCGGAAGGATTGTTCCTGACCTTGTCCGGATTTTCCGGAAGAATTTTCGGCGAATTGATTGAGAACTGCGGTTTTAATTTCTTCTCTTGCCGCGGTCTTCAAGTTCATGTAAGAATCCGTTTTTTTATCCCGGCTGATCTTCCATTTTTCGGAATCGAGTGCGAGTTCTTTGGAAACTTCGATTCTCGCCTCTTCAGATCCTTTCGAGCCGTTCTCTTTGTTGGAAAGATTTTTCACATTTCCGTTTTCTTTGGATTCTTTTGCGTTTGTTTCGATGTTTCTTGAAATTTCGGAGGATGATTTTGTTTCGGATGATTTAAATGCTTCTTCGCGAATCGATTCTTCCCTTTTAGAGATCATCGGGCGTTTGATCTCTTTCGAGTCTTCATAGAGAGGCAAGGTTTCTCCCTGCTCTTCCGGTTGAAACGCGGATCCTTCCTCTATCGCTACTTCGCTTAACAATTCCGAAGATTCTTCCGTTGCAAAAAGGGTCTCGATCAGCTCGCTCGTAGAAACCTGTTTTGATTCGAGGGATTCGGTTGCGACGTCTTCCGTGATTTGTGTTTGTAGTTCGTTTATGATTGCGGATTCGATTTCAGGATCGACCGTTTCGTTCGGTTTCGCTTCCGCAACGAGAAACCAAGGCAGCGTCGTTACGTTATCCGCTTCTTCGATCGCTTCGAACTCGTCTTCCTCCCGAGCGACTTCTTCGTTTTCCGTTTTAACTTCTTCTTTGGAAGCAACTTCTTCCGTGTCATTCTTGTCGGAAGATTCGATTTTTTTTTCTTGGGGAGCGGGAACTTCGGACTTCGAGAATGCGTTCTGAATTCCGGTCAGAGTTTCGTCCAATCCCTTCTGCGCGGAACCTTGCAGAGATTTCATAACGTCGAGAAAGGAATTTTTTCCGATCGGAGCACCGAGGGTCGGAAGACCTGGGGTTTGTTCCGTATATTTCTGAGGTTTAAATTCTGTTAGAGGAAGTTCACCGGAAATGTTCATACTGCGCTCCGCAGTATTAAAATCGATCTTTCACGGAATTCCTTGACGGTTTTTTAAATTATCTTCTTCCCTTTTGCGATTATGTCGCGAAGAAGAGCGGAATTTCCGAGGGAGAGTGTGGGAACTCCTGCGAGTAAGCAGGGTTACTCGGAAAGATGTGGGAACTCTTACAAATTCTGTGCGCGTTTCCGTTTCCGAAACTGCGGTAGGATCTCCTACTTCCTATATCGAATTCTTGAGAAATGTAGGATCTCCGCTTCAACGAAAATTCACTCGAATCGGATTCAACTCCGCCGACAAAACGCAAATCCGCGTTACAAACTTTCCCAAACGAACAAAGACCTTGCGTCGAGTCGCGACCGGAATTCCGTCCATCTCCCGATAATCCGTCGTAAGATGTGCGCCGATCGCCCAAGGTCCGATCACGTCGGCGGTGTAATCGTTGCGTATTAAAAGACCTTCTTCGTTGAAATAATAGGATTGTTTTCGGCAGTGAGTGTGTATGGATTGCGGGAACTCCGCGTCGATTCGAAAACCGTCGATCAGAGGAACTTCCCGAACTCCGAATTCCTTGAGTACAAAAGGAACGCTGAAGTATTGAGTCATCGCATATCCGAAAAAATACGCGGCATCCAACGGATTCCAGCGTCTGTATTTCCGGAAACCTCGGAACGTTTCTCTGTAATCTGGAATCTCGAATTCGAAATCGGTTTCTTGTATATAAAAGATTCCTACTTTACCGTTTTGGAATACGATTTTTTTACCGGCGGAAGGATATTCCAAAAACTCGGCCGTGAACGATTTGGGATAAATTTTTAGAAAGTTCGGTTTCGCGAACGTTTTGCCTAAACCCTTTCGGTTAGGAATCGGCGCGCCGAGATATTTCAACTCGAGTTCGAATGAATCGACGCGATCCCAGAGTTTCCAACCGCCGTAACGATCGATCGCTTTTTCTAAAAGTCCCAAAGCCTACTTACACGACTTTTGCTTTTGGATCATATCCTTTAAACGGGATTCTTCCTCTTGTGTGATATTGTGTCGTTTTAATACGGCTTCCGCGACCGTTACCGAGCCGGAGTCCTTGTTCGCACATTGACTGAAGAATTCGATCGCTTCCGCTCTCGTGTTTTGATTCTCTTTCCCGAGACGGATCCGATGCAACTCCAAACGTTTCTCTTTCGTCGACAAGTCCACGATCAAATAATCGGAATAACATTCCTTGATGAGATGATCCGGCAAATCCGTGATCGGACATTTCTTCTTGGAGCCGTTTTGTTTTCCGTTTTCGTGATTCGATTCGTTTACGACGCGATCCACCGCCTTTTGCGCCTCGGAATTCTCCCTTGTGGGATTCGGAATCAAGGCGGCGGTTTTATTTTCCTCGGATTTTGCGGGTTCCGTTTTTTCGGGAAGAACCATTTTGTTTTCCGCGACCGGCTCCTTTTTCAAAAGTCGATCGAAGAAATAGTCTATCATAAAAATGGAATATTTTTGAATCTTATCCTCGTCGTGAAAACTTAGCACCGCCTTCTTCGCCGTTTTGGAAACGTTTAAAATTTCGGCCTTGTTCGCCTTGGAAGATTCGAGTTGTTTGACCGTGGAAGCGAGACTTTGATGAAACTTCTTTCGATACGACTGATTCCAATTCAAAGCCGACTCTTTCAAAATATCTTGAAACAGGGAAAAACTTCGGTCCCTTTCTTTTAATTTCTTTTGCACCATTTCCCGGTAGAGTTTTTTCAAGTCGTCGCTTTCTTTCTTCGGATGTTTTTCCGGAGTAACCGCGGTTTGAGGAGGATCGGTTTTCTTCTCCGAATCGAACCAGGTATAAACCGTGTTCAAAACTCCGTCGACAACGGATTGAAAAATATCCCCTATGAGCGAAGTCGGCTTCGCTTTGTGATTTTTATCCGCGACGAGTTTACGATAGATCAATTCATATTCGAGATTTCTACTTTTCTGAAGTTCGTCGTATTTATCGGTAAGATTCTTTTTTAAGATTCTCCAATCCTGATAGAGATCCCCGCTTCGTTTTAAAAAAGGATTCAATCCGGTAACGGGAACGTTTTCCAGAGCGTTTTCATTCTTTTTAAATTCCTCGCGAAAATGATCGAGGGCTTTCGTTTCGATTTCGCGATAATGTTCGCTGATTACGTTCGCGTCCTGGAATTCGGCGGCGACGGGAGTATGATCGGGTGTGATTGCAGGCAAGAAATTACTCCTTCCACTTGATGGAGCAGCCCATCGAAGGCATCTGATTGATCGGAGCGGGATTTCCCTTTACGAGTTGATGAACCGCGTATTCGAGTTCTTTCCGGGAAACCTGTCTTTCATTTTTCCAGTTGTCGTCCATTCTCCCGTGGTAAAAAAGTTTTTGCTCGCTGTCGTAGAGATAAATATCCGGCGTGCACATTGCCCTCAATTTTCTCGCGACTTCCTGCTCTTCGTCCACGAGATACGGAAACGGAATACCCCATTCTTTGATTTTTGCGAGCATCATTTGGGGAGAATCATCCGGATAATCTGGATGAATGTTCGGATTGATCGCGACCGTTCTTACTCCTAAGGAAAGAATCTCGGTGGAAAAACGAATCAATCTCGGCCAGATCGCCTGCGCATAAGGACAATGATTGCACGTAACGACGAGCAGCAAACCGGTCGCGCCCGAAAGTTTTTCGGAGGAATAAATCGTTCCGTTCGGGTCGGGAAGCTGGAAGGATGGAAGCAAACTTCCTAAGGGTACTTTTTCAGATTCAAGAAGAGACATCGTTTTCGTCTTAGAGTGAAATCCTCCACATTTCATGAAATTATTTTTTTATAGAAATCGATAAGATTTTTACAAAAGAATACAAAATTCTTTCGCCAATTTCGTTTTTCCTGATACTCTTCCTTTATGACAAAATGTGCATCTTCTGATTTTTCCGTGATTCCTTCGCTTCCAAGCGGAGTACAACCTAACGCGCGTAAGTCGAAAGTAAGTCACGGGAATCGATTCGTAAAAAACGGCGTTCATCGGCATTCGAGTATTACCGTGCGACTTTCTCGTTTCCTCTCCCTGTTTTCCATTCTTCTTTTCATTCAATGCACTGGGACAAGACCTATAACCTTAGGGATTCAAAACGGGAAACTCGGGCCTTGTCCGG
The DNA here is from genome assembly GCF_022267325.1 of Leptospira sanjuanensis. NCBI lineage: Bacteria > Pseudomonadati > Spirochaetota > Leptospiria > Leptospirales > Leptospiraceae > Leptospira > Leptospira sanjuanensis. The sequence continues at coordinate 1,105,538 of NZ_JAIZBG010000001.1, read as the reverse complement.
AAACTCCGAATTGTGTGAGCAGTTTTGCACCTGCATCCGATCCGGAACATTTTATTCAACCCTTGACCTATTCGGGAAATCCGACCGATGCGAAAGCAAAGCTGAAGAAAGTGATACTGGGAACGGCCAGAACCAATCTTATAAAAGAGGAAGACAAATATCTTTACGTTGAGTTTACGAGTTTGATCTGGAGATTTGTGGACGATGCGGAATTCGCATTCGACGCAAACGCGCCTTTGATCCACGTTAGATCCGCTTCCCGTCTCGGAAAATCGGATTTAGGGGTCAATCGCAAACGAATCGAAACGATCAGGGCGCAGTTTTCCGATTCGTCGAATTGATACTACATCGTCTTGTCGTTTCCATCGGAAACGTTTCCGATGGAAAAAAACAACCAACCTTGACCGAAATCCGATCAACATTCAAGTATATGCGAAGTTCGTGATATGAACTATTGAGTAAGATTCGTGAAAAAAATAAATCGCGGAAATGCGTCTATTTCGAATTCAAATACGCCGAAATAGACGCGATCAAATTTAGTTGCCTAAAGCGGCTCTCTTTTTCTCCGCTAGAGTTTTCCAATACCCTTCTTGATAAGTTTTGATTAAGTTTTCGTAGAACAACTTTTCGGCATTTTTCTTATCGACCGTCCCGCCGTAAAAAAACTGCTTCAATTCATCAGAATTCATTTTCTGAATAAACTCTTCTCCGGGCTCTAAACTAATAGCAACCTTATTGCCGGAAAACAATTCCGTGAGACCAGCCGTATCATCCGGAATTCCGAAAGGGTCATCCTTCATCGTAGGAAAAACTCTTGCCATCAAGATCCCACCGAATGTGATTTCGCCAGCTTTCGCCTTAATCGGAAACGCTTTAAATGATTTAGCCAAATTGAGAGGAAAATCCTGCACAACGGTTTTTCTACAATTCTGGCCACAGCTTATTTCATAGGAATAAGCGATTCTCGTGATAAGATATTCTTTTGTTGGATCAACGGAAAGCAGCAGATAGAATGGCGAAATATATCCTACTTTCGATTCGAAGTAATCCACCGAGTCACGTTTTTCCACAAGGACTGGGCTGTCATTCGGATACGGATTGACGCTGACAGGATTTTTAGCAGCGTCTTTGGAAATAATTTCGGAGAATTGAACCCCGGACCTACCAAGATCATTAAAGACTCTGCCTTTATCCTTACTAAACATATCCAATAGATCGGTTTGTTTTTCATTATATACATAGAGGCCAAACGCAACGAGCCCGTAAGTTTTCTTGTCTTTATCCGTTTTTGGATTATTCACTCGAACGACTTCTGTAGAACAGTTTACTAATAATAGAAATAACAAAATTAACAGGTATTGATTTCTGAATTTCGACATTTTCTCTCCTTTTTTACAATATAAATTTAACAAGGAGAAAAGCCAAATCTTTTGAGATAAATCGAACGCTCATTTATCACGTTTCGCATTAAGAAATTTTATATAATTTTAATATACAACATTTACGTTTACAAACCAAATCATTCGCTAAAGGTCTCAATAAAAACGAAAAGGCTTTCATCCAAATTCAAGCTGCAATGCCGAATATTAATCGATACGCGTAATTAGAAAATATGCAATTAAAAAGGACCACTCGATGTTGAAATAAAAAAGGCCCGGAAATTTCCGAGCCCATAATAAAAAATGAAAATGTATTTTAAATCGTCTTCGGCATCGCGTGGATTTCTTGAAGAGAATGGATCGTAAAACCCTTGTTCTTCATCTCCACCATTCCCTTGATGAGCGCCTTTGCCGCGTTAGACGTCGTTAAGCAAGGAACCTTAAATCGGATCGCGGCCTGACGGATCGTAAAACTGTCGTCTCTCGTCACTCTTGAAAGAGGGGTGTTGATGATGAGATGAATCTTATTCTCCCGAATATAATCGAGCGCCGTCGGGAAGATTCCGTCGTAAACCTTGTTGATCTTGGAAGAAAGAATCCCGTTATCGGAAAGAAATTTATGCGTTCCCGAAGTAGCGATCAGATTAAAGCCGAGTTCCGAAAGATCCTTGATGTAGGAAAGAAGTTCGGACTTCGTTTTATCGTTGATGCTTACGAAAACGGTTCCTTGCGAAGGAAGTTCGTCCCCCGCCATATACTGCGATTTTAAAAACGCTTCTCCGGCAGTGGAAGCGATTCCCATCACCTCTCCCGTAGAGCGCATTTCCGGACCGAGGATCGTATCCACTCCCGGAAACTTATTGAACGGAAGTACGACTTCTTTCACCGAAACCTGAGAGAACGCCATTTCTTTCGGAAGCGGAAGACTCTTTAGCGGTTCCCCCATCATAATGCGGGTCGCATATTTTACGATCGGATGTCCGAGCGCTTTGGAAACGAACGGAACCGTTCGGGAGGCTCTCGGATTGACTTCGATGATGTAAAGAATTTCGTTTTTGACCGCGTATTGGATGTTGATCAGACCTTTGACCTGAAGTTCGAGCGCGAGGTCCACGGTCGCTTTGCGGATTTCATCCATCATCTTTTTGGAAAGCGTCTGCGGAGGAAGAACACAAGCCGAGTCGCCGCTATGAACTCCCGCTTCCTCGATGTGTTCCATGATTCCTGTAACGAACACGTCCTTGCCGTCGCAAAGAGCGTCCACATCCACTTCTATTGCGTCTTCCAGGAAAGAATCGATCAAAAGAGGTCTATCTTTGGAGATCTCTTCCGCCTTTTCCATATAGCGGTCGAGTTCCTTCTCTTCGTTGATGATGAGCATCGCGCGTCCGCCGAGAACGTAACTCGGACGAACCAACACGGGATAAGTGATCTTCGATGCAATCTCCCTCGCTTCTTCCATAGAAGTTGCGATTCCGCTTTCCGGAGAATTCAGTTTCAATTTTTCTAATACTTCAACGAAACGTTTCCTGTCTTCCGCGCGGTCGATCGAATCCGGACTTGTCCCGAGAATTTTCACTCCCTTCTTTTCCAGATCCTTTGCTAGCTTTAACGGAGTTTGGCCGCCGAATTGGATGATCACTCCTTCGGGCTTTTCGTTTTGATAAATGCGGAACACGTCTTCCAAGGTCAACGGCTCGAAGTAAAGACGATCCGAAGTATCGTAATCGGTCGAAACGGTTTCGGGATTGGAGTTGACCATGATCGACTCGACTCCCAAATCCTGAAGCGCATACGAAGCCTGACAACAGCAATAGTCGAACTCGATTCCTTGACCGATTCGGTTCGGACCTCCTCCGAGAATCATCACGGACTTAGCCGGAGTCACGTCGGATTCGTCCTCTTCATCATAGGAAGAATAAAAATACGGAGTATAAGCTTCGAATTCTCCCGCGCATGTGTCGATGCGTTTGTAAACGGGAAGAATCTTTTTGGAACCGAGTTCGGCTTCGATCTCGTCTTCGGATTTTTTGAGAAGATTTTGAATTTCGGTTTTTTTCAGATCGACCCGAAGACCCCCGTCGAGCAAATCCAGAATCTGCTTTTTATTCTTCAGAAAGGAAAGCTGTCTGTTGGAAAAACCGGCTTGTTTCATCTTGGAAAGAACGGAATTTCCCTTTTCGGAATATTCTTTCTCCAATTTGAGAAGGTCTTCCATCTGCCACAGGAACCAGCGGTCCACCTTGCAGAGGTCGTGAATCTGATCCACGGAATAACCTTCGTCAAAAGCGAGTTTGATGTAAAAAATACGTTTGTCGTTCGGACGTTTCAGAAAAGAATCGATCCATTCCTTTCTCTGATCCGGATTTAGACTTCTTGCATATAATAATTCTTGAAAGTATCCGTCCGAGCCGAAACCGTAACGATCGATCTCCAAGGAACGAAGAGCCTTTTGAAAACTCTCCTTGAACGTTCTTCCGATCGCCATCGCTTCTCCGACGGCCTTCATCTGAACGCCGAGCGTATCGTCGGTTCCCGGAAATTTTTCGAAGGCAAAACGAGGCACCTTTGTTACGACATAGTCGATCGAAGGTTCGAAGGACGCGGGAGTAACTCTTGTGATATCATTCTTAATTTCGTCTAACGTGTAACCTATGGAAAGAAGAGCCGCGATCTTTGCGATCGGAAATCCGGTCGCCTTCGAAGCAAGAGCCGAAGAACGGGAAACCCTCGGATTCATCTCGATCACGATCACGTCTCCGTTCGCGGGATTGACCGCGAACTGAATGTTGGAACCGCCGGTTTCGACTCCGATCTCGCGGATGATCGCAATCGACATATCGCGCAGATTTTGATATTCCTTATCGGAAAGGGTTTGCTGCGGAGCGACGGTGATGGAATCACCCGTGTGAACTCCCATCGGATCGATATTTTCGATCGAACAAATGATGACTACGTTGTCCGCAAGGTCGCGCATGACTTCGAGTTCGAATTCTTTCCAACCCAGAACCGATTCTTCCAAAAGAACCTGGCTGATCGGCGAAGCCTTGAGCCCTTTCGATACGACTTCTTCGAACGTTTCTTCGGTGTAAGCGATCCCTCCTCCCGTTCCGCCGAGCGTAAACGCGGGACGAACGATCAATGGAAGTCCGAGTCTTTTTTTGATTTCGTATGCGTCTTTGAGATTGTTTGCGAGACCGGATGCGGGAACTCTTACTCCGATCTTTTCCATCGCCTTTTTGAACAGTTCCCTGTCCTCGGCCTTTTTGATCGCATCGACTTTGGCGCCGATCAGTTCGACGTTGTATTTTTCCAAAAGCCCGGCGGTGTTGCAGGCGAGAGCGAGATTGAGAGCGGTCTGACCTCCGACCGTGGGAAGAATCGCGTCCGGCTTTTCTTTCTCAAGAATTTTTTGAACGACCTGAACCGTCATCGGTTCCACGTAAGTGGCGTCCGCAAGATTGGGGTCGGTCATGATCGTCGCGGGGTTTGAGTTCAGTAAGATAACGCGAATCCCTTTTTCTTTCAGGGCTTTTGCGGCTTGTGTTCCGGAGTAATCGAATTCACAAGCCTGACCGATTACGATCGGACCCGATCCCAGGATGAGTACGGAACGGATATCTTCTCTTCTAGGCATACTAAAATTACAGATTTTTAGTTTAACCCTATCCTTCAAGCATCAATTTGACAAAGGTAGTAAATACTCTCCCGCTTTCTTGAATTTTCCGGACGCGAGAAGAAACGAAACGAGAGAATCCTTCAAGGAAGAACATTCGGAGACGGAGAGAGGTTTCACGTTCCAAGGATCGGCGATCCGATCGTAACAACTCCATTTCACCCCGTCTTCGGAAGGCGCGTAGATGAGTTTGCGGTTCGTATTCTGAAACATTCTATGTTTGGAAACGATCACGCTTTCCTTCGCGTAAGAATCACCGATCGTGATAAACGGAATCTCCCCGGCTTCGATCGAATGCAAACGAAGAATATTGGGATAGAAAATTCTTTCCTTTTGAAAAAAATGATCGCCGAGGTCGCTGAACCAAATCCCGGTTTCCCCATAAATCGATCGCGAATCCTTCCAAGTTTGCGCCGTCAAGGCGACGGATAAATCCCTTCCCGCACGTTTTTTCAGTTCGTTTCGAAGCTCGTTTTGAACGGGAGAATTTTCCATCGCGTTCGCGACGAACGAGATCAGGGTCGGAAACAAATCCAAAGAACTGCTGATCCCGGCAAATTTTTTGCCCGCGCCTTTGTTGTTCGGAAATTTAATCAGAAGAGGAATATGGGTCACCCCCTCCCCTCGCAGATGTTCCCCGTGTCCGTGACTGTGATCGGCTTCGAAGAGCGCTTCCCCGTGATCGCTCGTCAAAACGATCAGCGTCGAATCATACAAACCGTTTTCTTTGAGATGTGTTACGATCTTGCCGACCGATTCGTCGAAGGAAGCGATCGCGCCTTGAAACAAACCGCGGATCTGTTCCTGATCCGGTTTTTCCAATTCTGAAGAATCGCTCGGGTCCACGAATTTAAAATATTTAAACTTTCCATAATATTCAGAATTTGTAAATTCTTTGTAAAACGGATATTGCGGACTGAACGGGAAATGGGTCACGGAAGAGAAGAAGACCGTAAAAAACGGGTTCTCCTTTTTTTCAAGCGCGGGCCAGAGATCGTCCAGGATTTTAGAATCATCTCCTAAACTCGGAATACCGCGGAGCGCGGCAAAATACGGACCCGACTTGGGCAAGGAACCCGTAACGATCGGAAGCAGAAAACTCTGTGTTTCCAAAATTCTCTGGGAAGTCAGAGTCCCGGCGTGAAACATCGGAGCCTTTACCGATTGAAATCCCCAATCCGCTCTCGGAAAAATATCTCCGGCAAAAGAGGACACAACCTCGGTCCGATATCCGAGCCGCGATAAAAGTTTCGGAAGCGTACGGGAAGAAGTCCGGTTCAACCCGGATCGATCTTCCGCGTCCGGGAACATATCCTGAATTCCGTGAACAAAACTCGGTTGGCCGGTCAACAGATCGGCCCAAGCGGGGAACGTCCTCGGAATCGTAGTATGATGATCTTGGAATATTACGGAATCTTGAGATAACGAATCGATATTCGGGGTAAGTCCGCGTTTTCCGAGCGAGTAACCCATCTTGTCGTGCCGCAGGCTATCGGCGCTCAGAATCAGAATGTTCGGAGCGTTTTTGGAAACCGGAGGGACTTGCGGTTTGACTTCCTGATTTACGTTCCAAGTCAAAAGGATCGCGAACAATGCCGCGGCGCTTCCCGCAAAAGCGGTAACTTTTACGTTCGAAACCGCGAACGTAAAAAGAAAAGCGATCGAAACAAGAAAAATTCCGGGCACGCTTCCCAGACGATGAAAACAAATCAAAAAAACGAAGAATAAAACGAAAGAAACAAGTCGGAAAAAATCGCGGCGCAAAATTAAAGAAATGGAATATTTTATCGTGCAGGCCAGGAGAATCGAAAGAGCCGCCGCTTGTGGAACGATCGGAGGAACCCGATCCGTCAGAAAGAACAAAAAGAATCGCAGAGACGAAAAACGGTAAAAGAAAAATTCTCCGTAGAGCTGAGGATAAAAGATGATGGAGTGACACCAAAGCAAAAAAACGAAAACTCCAAAAATCCAAACTTCTTTAACTCCGGATTTTTTAAGTTCGCCGCCGAACCCATTCTTCCCTTTTTCCGCAAACCAAGGCGACGACAAAAGCAGACCGAGCGCGCCGAACACGATTCCGCTCGATAATAAAATTTGAATATAATCCTTTAAGAATAAAGGAAGGAAAGAGACGAACAGGGACTTGAATTCGGAAAGATCCACTCCCATAAACTGAAAGGAAGTGTTCAAGAGCAAGGTAGCGAAGGAAATTCCCATACCGATCACAAAAAATACGAGATAGAGGCGAATCGTTCTTTCGGTCGTTATGGATTCGATAATCTCACGCGTTCGAGTCGAAAAAATTCCTTCGACTGCGATTTTCATGATTCGGAGAAATTTCATATTCAAAAACTTTTTCAAAACGTTTTTTTGTTCGGTTTCAATTTTCTTCCGAGGCCGCGAAACATCAATCTTCCGTGTTCGAATTCTCTTCCGACAAGTCGTCGGAATCGTCGGCGCCTTCCTTTTCGGTGTCGGAACCGTTCTCTAAATCGACCGACACTCCCCCGTTGACCCGGAAGGTCAAAAAATTCTTCCCGAATTTACGGGTTTCAAAATCGGACCAGCCCGGATCGATCGGAGACTGAACGAAAACGGCCACGGTCGTCTCTTCGCTTAACAACGCATCCGCCAAGGACTTGATTTTGTCCGTCTTCTTTTCCCAAAAAGAATAAGGAGGATCCAAAAAGAATACGCGGGATCTTTCGGGGATATCCAGTTTATCATAAAAACGGAATACGTCTTTACGATAGATGATGCAGTTGTCCCCTAATTTCGCGAATAACTTCCGCAAACTATCCGATCTTTCCCAAGCGAGTTCGTATAAAACGACTTTGGCGAAACCCCGGCTTACCGCTTCCAATCCCATTTGGCCCGAGCCCGCAAAAAAGTCGATAAAAGCCGATTCCTCCGGAATCAATCTTCCCTTTAACACCAAGGAACCTATAATATCGAATACGGATTTTTTCAGAATCGCGGGAGTGAAGTTCGTGTTCCCCGCGACGGCCGGAGGCGTTTCGATCGACTTACCTTTGAGTTTTCCGGTTTGTACCTTGAGTACTTTCACGTCTGCGCCTCCGTTTTTTTCTCGATGCTCAATTCTAAAATTCGAATTTTCTTATTCAACTTCTCGGCGTTCTTCAATTCCTTAAGCTTGGAAAGAATCTGCTTCGCCTCGGCGAACTTCTCCGCCTCGTAAAGAATGCACGCGTACGTATAGAGACCTTCCGCATAACGCACCGAAGACGATCCGCGTTCCTTGAAAATTTTTCCCCAATAAACTCCGGAAGATTCGTCCTCCAAAACCAGACAACGTTCCAGAAACAAAAACACCGAATTGTAAAAGATTCCAGGATGCGAATCCTTCTTTTCATAAATACTTCGAAGCGTTTTGTCGATCTCTTCCGGATCTTTTTCCGCGGCGACATACAAAAGAAGAATGCGGTAATCGACTTCTTCCTTGCGGAGAGCCGTGCGGGAAACCTTTACTAAAGTATCATAGTTTCCCTTTTTATAAAAATCATAAACGTCGCTGAAATCGGTGGAAGAAATCGGACTTTGAAGGAATAAATGGAATAGAACGAATGCGGACCCGAAAGACCGGATGGCGGAATTCGATGCGAATCGCCGAACCGGCCCGGTATTTTTCAAAGCTCGATTACTGCAGCGGAACCGCACATCGGACAAATCGCGCCCTCGGGACCGTAGTCTTCCGCTTCGAAAGCGTCCTCTTCCCAACGGTGATCGCAATCCTCACAAGCAAACGTTAAAACTTCTTCGTCCGTGACGTCCTCGTCGTCTCCGGTTTCCAATTCAAAATCTTCGTCAAAATCGTAATCGTACGGCATAGAATCCAACGGAATCAGGGGTGTCCTCAGTGTCAAGTTTTAGGGGTAGAATAGAATCCAAAAAATACGTGAACCCTGAATAGGCGGATAAAAAGTAGACGAAGTATGTTGTATCAATCCGGTCTGAAAAGTTATAAAAAGAAAACCAGTTATAAACCGTACATTTTCTCCGCTCTTCTGCTTCTCTTAGGCGGAACCGGATTTTTTTTCCGCCAAGACATTAAGAATCTGTTTGCAGGCGACCGAAAGATTCTACTCGAAAAGGAAAGAAAGAACATACAGCAGCAGATCCTCTCCGGAACTTTAGACGAAAGTTCGGTTAAAAATTTCCAAAACGCGGCGAAAGATTACGTTACCGCGAACCCATCGGACGAGCTGGGATATTTTTACACTGCATTAGGAAATTATGATTCGTTTTTACTCAACGGATTCGCATTCGATTCGGGAACGCTCGTCAAACTCGCCTATTCGGGGTTCAACGATTTTCTAAAAGAGGACGGCTCGTATCTTCCGATTCTGGAGGAAATGTATCGTAACGCGCTTCGGGCAAAGGCGATCGATCCGGCCGTCGCGGAAAATCCGGACAACGAAACGATGATCGCGTTCGGAGAAACGATCAAACAACATCTTTCCAGAAAATCTTTGACCGCGCTTTTGAGTTCGATTCCTTATGACAAGATCAGTCCCGAATTCAAGATCGGTTATACTTGGATCTCGATCTTAGGCGCTTCGTTATCGGGCGACACCGAATTTTTAAAACGAAATCTGGCGAGCCCCGAGTCCAGCGGTTCGATTCTTTTAACGGATCGGGAAGCCCATTTTCTTACCGGCCTTTCCGAATTCCGCGCGGGTCAATACGTTTCCTCCTTGAACTATATCCGCAAGGTACGAAACGAAAACGAAGACTTTATCACGACCGGTTCTTGGATTTTGGAAGCGAAGATTTTCAGACTGCAGAATCTTCATCCGAAATCGATTACGATCCTCGAAGAACTCTATCCGAAAGCGGAGGATCGAAGGGAAGAAATCGTAAAACTCGCCCGGGAAATCATCGAGGAAAAACCGACGCTGAAAACCAAGCTCAACCTCGAACTAGAATCGGATCAATGAACGAAACGCGGTCGACTCCAATGTTAAACGAAGTCCAGAAGGATCGGATTCTCCGTAACGTTTTTAGAAGATACGCCGCGATCGCGTCTTCTTCGTTTCTCATGATCTTTTCGGCTTCATGCGGACTTAAACCGGTTCCTCCTCCCGAAGGAAGATTTTGCGACACCTGGCATAAACCGGTCGAATGCGTGGCACTGGATTTTCGAAAAGGAATCGGCAACTTAGGTCAAGGTTTCGTTCCGATGAAGATGAAAAGCGTCGTCAATTATTCGATCGAAATCGAGAACAAACAAACCGTTCTCGTGGAAGTGCTTCACGAACACAGGGTACGTATCACCTTTCCGGAAAAAGAACCTCGATTGTATCTGAAGATCAAAGACAAAGAGGATCGCAAACGCAGATGGGAAAAAGCAAAAGAAGAATGGAACGAATTCTTTCGGTAACAGAAAAATAATTTACCGGATCGAACGGATGTGAAGAATCAGATGGATGGTCGTAGCTCCGGAATCGCCGAAAGAAAGGAAATCCTCTTATTTAGTTTCCATCATCGAGGACAATCGGCACACCGCTCTCAATCTCCAAGAACTCCTATCCAAGTCCTCCGATTTTGAATTTCTCAAACACTATCCCAATTCCCAAAAGGCGATCGAATTTTTACCGCAGGAAGCCCCGGACATTGTCATCTTAGACATCGGACTTCCCGGAAAAAACGGACTCGAATGTCTTCATGAACTCAAGGAAAAAACACCGAACACGAAATATGTGATCTTCACGGTGTTCGAGGACGAGGAAAAGATCGTGGAAGCGATCCGAGCCGGCGCGTCCGGTTATCTTCTGAAGGACACTTCTCCCGAATTGTTTCTCGCGGAACTCAAAGTCATCATACTCGGAGGAGCGCCTCTGACTCCCAGGATCGCGGATAAGATCATCCGCGAATTTTCGAAAAAAGAAGAAACCAAAAATCCTCCGATCGCCAATACTCTCGGATTGACAGAACGGGAAATGCAGATTCTCAACTTAGTCGCGCTTGGCATGACCTTTCCGGATATCGCGGAGGAATTGGATATTTCCAGCCATACGGTCAGCAGACATATCGAAAAAATCTACAAAAAGATGGAAGTCCATTCCAGATCCGAGGCGATCATCCGCGGCAGAAGAATGGGAATCATCCGGGACGTTCCCGGATATCCGTAATAAAGAATATGAGAATTCTATTTCATTCCATTATTCTAATCTATTGTTTGATAACGGCTTCCTGTTCTCCGACCGTTTCGTCCAAGGAAAGACCTTCGGCGGACAAAGGAGTTATCGATCTTCGCAACTTCGATCTGGCCGAAAACACCGCCTCTCTAAACGGAAACTGGGAATTCTACTGGAAAGAACTGGCGCACGGAAAACAACCGATCGCAAAAGAACCTTCGTATTTTCCCGTTCCCGGAATTTGGAGGGAATACGATCGCCATTTCACTCTTGAAGGATACGCCTCCTATCGTCTGCGCGTGTTATGCGATTTTAAGAATCCGAATCTAAAAATCCGTATTCCGAGACTTCCCGGAGTCTACGACGTTTACATCGACGATCATAAGGTTTATTCCAACGGATTTACCGGAGTCGATCCGCTGGATACGGTTTTTGTCGCGCATCCGTTCCTTACGACCGCCGACGTTCCTTCGGGAGATTTTACGATCACGGTCGTGGTTTCCAACTTCAAAGGGAATCATCTCAAAGGAGGAATCCGGAAATCGTTTCAAATCGGCGGCGCGCACACGATCGACTCCGAGGAACGAAAGGAAGAATGGATGGAAATCGTTTTGATCATCCTCATCTTTTCATTCGGAATTTATCACGTAGTTTTCTTTTTATCGTATCGTAAAGATCTTGTTCCTCTTTATTTCGCGGCGTTTTGCTTTTTGGTTTCGGGCTATTCCTTTATCACTTCCGGAATTCAATATATGGCGATCCCGAATCTATCTCTCGATCTGCGAATTCGAATCGAATTTTTTTGCGAAGCCGCTTTTTTTCCCGCGTTTTATAGCATGCTTCGAAAGATGTTTCCGGCCCAGTTCGATCTAAAATGGTTTCGAATCGCGATCGGAACCAGCGCCTTATTCTTTCTCGGAATTTTCTTTTTAAACGAACGCAACCTAGTAACCTTATATTCCTTGTTTATGTATACTCCCCCTTTGTACGGAGTCGTATTGATCGTCGGAACGGTCAAAGCATATCGGGCGAAAGAGCCGATGTCCAAGTCGATTCTTTTAACCGGGTGTGTTCTGGCTTTCACCATGATGAACGACGTGTTCTACGGTTTATACGAAGTCTATGTTTTATTTCCCTATAGCTTCCCCTTAGGGCTTATCACCTTTGTCGCATTAAATTCCTATATCATCTCCTCGAAGTTCGCGGAGGATTTGGAAAGAGCGAAAGAATTCGCCGCGCTTCAGATCAAATACAACGAACAACTAAAATTACAGGCTCAGGAAAGAACGCGGATCGCATCGGATATCCACGATTCGATCGGCTCGGAGCTGACCGCGATTCTTTTCGAGCTGGAATCGAAGGACAAAAACGATTCCACTCTGAAGAAGTTGAAAACGGAAGTCGGCCATTTGATCTCCAACGTACGGGACATCGTGTTTTTGATGCATCATCACGGAAGCAACAAAGAACTAGTAGAGGACGTATTCAGGAGATACGGAGAAAGAATAGGAGGCACGGGAACCATCCAGGTCCAAACGGAAATCGAGGATGTTTCCGATTCGATTCATCTCGATCAATGTCTGCACGTCCAAAAGATCTTTCTGGAAATCATGTCCAATATTCTGCGACATTCAGATGCGAAGAATATTAGAATCGGCTGGAATCAGGAAGGGAATCATCTCGCTCTAAAAGTGATCGACGACGGAAAGAAATTCGAAATCAACGCGGAGGAACCTTCCGGAATCGGAATGAGCAGTATTCGAATGCGGGCGGAAAAACTAAACGCTCATTATGATTTTCTTTTCAAGAACGGCGAAAATCTATTCGTTCTGTATATTCCGATTCTTTCATGAACGATTCGATTCTTTCTTTTTCAATCAATCCTATTCTTTCATGCGATCTTTTTTTTCGATCGAGGATCAACCCGTTCAAGTCCTTGGAAAGATTCATCCAGATGATACGTTTGAAGCGATTTCCGCTCGAAAATAAAAAATTCGACGATTCCGAATTGATATACGAATTAGAATATTTGAATTCGTTTATCAATCCGAATTGGATTGATTTACCCGCGCTTCGACTTCGATCGGACCGGATAGAATCGTAATATTCACGGATCGGATCGAAGGTTCAAAACGATGCAATCGATCGAGTTTCACGAGCAAATCCCGAAGCAGCAATAGAACGACGCGTGAATTCGCGCTACCGTTCGCAATATTTGCGGAATGTTTCCAAAACGTGCGCGGTTCTTGGATATCCCAATCGTGCGTATAAAAGAGTTTTTTAGCGCGTATCGTAAAGGATTCCAAAAGCGCCGCAATCGCTTCTTGATTTCGATCACTTGCGACCTTCAGCTCCAATACGAACCAGTTGTAAAATCCCAGTTCGGGATGTTCCCAAATGTCTCGATATCCGTTTACGGGAATCGTAAGATTTTTAATTGTTCGTTCGAAAAGAAGCTTCCGAAACCATTCGATACAAAGAACTACGGGCGGAATCACGGCCAAAGTTTTCACCGTCGGCGATTCGAAAAAATCGGGAACCAAACAAAGGACGTAAAAGGTGGGAAGAGAAAATAAAAGCAAAAATATTATAAAACTGTAATTTACAATCCAGAAATCCGCGAGAAAAAATCGGAAATAGCGTTTGAGTCCGATCCACAACGAAGTTCCCGCAACGAATTCAAAAAAGGACGCGAACGATCGTTTCATTCGTTCCGCTCTTTCGGTCCTGGATTTTTCCCGCAAAAGATCGGCGCGTTCCGATCGTTTCAGTTTTTCCCTTTCGTAAATCGCTTTTTTGACCGGATCCATGTTCGATTTGGATTTCCTTTTTAAAGGTGTATAAACAGAAGCTCTATAGATGTGGAATATTCAAAAATTTGAAATTTACGAACAAAATCCATGATCGACTAACGCCGCATCATCGGAAAGATGAAGTTGATTCCGAAGATCATCCCTTGCGCCTTCACTTCATCCGGAACCTTTCCGAAATTCTGACCGCGGATCGAATCCAAACACGCTTGGTTTACGACGTCCTGACCCTGACCGGAAACGAGTTTCGTATCCAAAACCTGACCGCCGTCGTTTAACATAAAAAGGACTTTGACTTGTCCCGGAAGAATACCTTCGCGCACCACGGTTCCGGCCATATCGCGATATGCGAAATTTCCTCCGCCGGGAGGAGCGAAACTTCCTTCGATTTGTTTCAACATCCGTTTGAAGTATTCGTAACCCGCGAGTTTTTTTCTCGGAATCGATAAGGCTTGGTTCCCGTCCCAACGAAACAAGAAGTCCTGTTCGAATCGATAGTTGAACGGAATCTTCGTCATTCTTCCGTAGGTTTGCGAGCTTTGTTTCGTTTCCTCGGTGGTCGTTGTTTGAACCGGATCGATTTTGTAGATGCCGACTTCGAAAGCCTTTTCGTCGTTCTTCTCTTTGGCTTCCTGCTTCTGAGCCTCGGAAGGTCTCCTCGCCATACTTCCCATGATGAATTCGCGGAACGGACTTGCGGAATGAAATCCTTCCTTCTTCGTAATCCCGCCGGCGCCCGCGGCGTCTACGTTGGAAAGCGCCTTGTACTCGTCCTTGATATTCTTATCCACAAAGTCCTGTTCCAAAAGAACCTCGTAGATCTTTTCCTTTTCCTCGTTGCTTTCCATTTTGACCATGGGTTCGCTGCCGAGAATTTTCCAGAGCATGTTGCGTGTAAGTAGATGTGCGGTAAAAAAAGACGCGAGCGCAAGAACGAGAAAGGACGCGTAAATCAGCCTCTTGTCGTCTTCGGGAATTCCGGAATATTCAGAATAAAGTCGGGTCTTGTCCATGGTTTCCGGAAAATTCTTCCAATCGCTTCAGTTGTCTGTACGCCTTTTCGGTCGCAACACGACCGGCGGGAGTTCTGTTGATGAGACCGATGCGGACCATAAAGGATTCATAGGTGTCTTCGATCGTCTTCTCTTCCTCGCCCACGACGACGGCGATCGCCTTTAAGCCGACAGGGCCGCCTTTATAACGATCGATCATACATCCGAGGATCTGTCTATCCATAGCATCCAGTCCCAGGTCGTCAATCCCCATCTTTTCAAAGGCTTTGAGACAAAGCTCCTTTTTCACCGCGGGATTGCCTTCCACTTCGCTGAAGTCGCGGATTCTTTTTAAAAGATGGTTTGCGATCCGCGGAGTTTTTCGGGAACGTTTTCCGATTTCAAGGGCGGCATCGTCTTCGATCTTCACTCCGAGAATTTTCGAGGAACGCAGAACGATTTCCTTCATCTCTTCGTCGCCGTAATAATCGAGACGAAGTTGAATTCCGAAACGGCTTTTGAGAGGTTCGCTGATCAGACCGCTGCGGGTGGTAGCGCCTATGAGCGTAAACGGTTTCAAAGGAATTTGAACGGTTTGCGCAGTAACGCCTTCGCCGATCACGAGATCGATCATGTAATTCTCCATTGCGGGATAGAGAATCTCTTCGAGTTTTTTATGAAGCGTATGAATCTCGTCTATGAATAGGATTTCATTCTCGCCCATACTCGTAAGAAGACGGGCCAAGTCCGCTCCTTTGGTAATGACGGGAGCGGATGTTACGGTAAGTCTGGTTCCGAGTTCGTTGGAAACGATTCCCGCAAGAGTCGTCTTCCCGAGACCGGGAGGACCGGAAATCAAAACGTGATCCAGTGCGCGTCTGCGGTTCTTGGCCGCTTGCACATAAATGCTAAGATTTTCGAGGACTTCTTTCTGGCCTATAAATTCGGAAAGAAGAGAAGGACGTAAGCCCGACTCTTCTTCAAATTCTTCTTCCGGATTGAGCGTATGGGATTTTGACAATCAGTTCGGTCTTTCCTTGAGCTGGATCGAAAGTCTGGAAACGTTTCCTTGACGAATGATCGTGATGTTGATCCGATCTCCCACCTTGCTCTTCTTCACCGTGCTGACCACTTCTTCGGGAGAATTGATCTTCACTCCGGAAATTTCGGTGATGATATCCATCAACTGAATCCCGGCCCGATCCGCCGGAGAATCGTTCATGATCTGTACAACGACCGCTCCGCCGGAAATTTTCAACTGCTTTGCGTCTTCTTCGTGAAGATAATCGACGCCGACGCCGAGCCAAGCCTGCGCGGGGCGTTTGACCTTGCCGGTGGTTTTCAATTCCTCCATGATCGCCTTAGCTTCGTTAATCGGAATCGCGAAACCGATTCCCACCGAACCGCCGCTTTGCGAAGCGATCATACGATTGATCCCGATGACGCGACCGTTGATGTCTAAAAGAGGTCCGCCGGAATTTCCTTGGTTGATGGAAGCGTCCGTTTGCAGATAATGAACTCCGCTGTTGTCGATTCCCGTTCTACCCACGGCGCTCACGATTCCCGCCGTTAAAGATTGTTCGTAACCGAGAGGAGCTCCGATCGCGATCGCCCAGTCCCCTACTTTCACGGCGGAAGAATCGCCGAGTTCGATCGGAACGAGTTCTCCGTCCGGTTTGATTTTTAAAAGTGCGAGGTCGATCACCGCATCGGAACCCACAAGTTCCGCGTTATACGTCTTTCCCGTTTTTAAACGAACGGTAAGTTTATCCATGGAACGAACCACGTGTTCGTTGGTGAGAATATAACCCTGTGTGTTGAGGATGATTCCGGAACCGAGACCGGTTTGTTTTTGTTTCATCACTCTTCCCCCTCCGCCTTGACCTCTTCCGAAAAATTGGTCAAAGAAAGGATCTCCGAACGGCCCGGGATGAACGGGAACGTTCTGTGTTCTCTCGGTGGCGATGGAGACTACGCTGGGAGAAGCGGTTTGATACACTTCTTCGAAGGCTTGCTGAATCGTGATCGCTTGACGCGTAGCCGGACTCGGTTCCTTGTCGCCTTTTGCGTTGAGAAACAACGGACTACTTTGGCCCGTTCCACAAAACATCACAGGAGATAAGAATGCCCCGAGTAGAAGTGAAATGCTTACGACCGCAACATACTTCAGTTTTTCCATATTTTTCATTGAATTCTATCCCTTTGAAAATGATTTTCCGCTCGGTACCTGAAAGAATCGGTCCGCTTCGTTGACTGTCAAGTTGGATTTGGAAGCAAGGCCTTCGGTACACATTCGGATTCGAAATTGGATTGGGACGAGAGGAAGAATTCTCCCGTCTTTACCGCTTAGACCGAAAATCCCCGGAAAGAGTTTCCAATTTTTGGGCGAGCCATCGCACGAGAGAAACTACTAAGCGGAAGTACGATTCTTATTTTTCGCGGCTTCCCGGTTTTTGCGGATCTGAATCTTCGCGTTGATGTATTTTTGGATCGCGGCTTCGCCTCTTTGATGCGTGTAGTAATCCAACTTCTCGACGGGAACGATGTCTTCGTCCGGAGTCACTTGCAAAATCGCTAAATCGATTCGTTTATCCTGACCGATGACGATCGCTTCGTAAGACTTGCCCGTTTTCGCACGAACCACGAGATGATCGTGCGACTTGATGACGTGTGCGTTGGTAAGAATATAACCTTGTTTGTTGTAGACGATTCCGCTGCCGAGCATCACTAAAATCTTTTCGGAAAGATGGCCGCCCTTGTGGTGAATCGCGGAGGACTTGACCGTCTTTTCGGTAAAGATCGAAACGACACTCGGCGAAGAAGTCGGATATACTTCTTCGAAGATATGATGCACACGAATTCCGTTTTTGGTATGTTTGGAGGTTTTACCGTCGGCAGGAAGATCGTCGAACTCGCGTTCCAATTCCCGTTCGGGATCTTCAAGACCGTTCGAAGATTGTGTCTGCGTTTGAACCTGCGTCGCCGCGGCAGAGGAACAAAAGTCCAATAGCACGCCGAGAACGACGACGAGGGAAAGAAGTTTCAGAATTGAAAATATATGTTTCATAGAGGATTTTTTTTCGTTGGATTCTCCCTTTCGAAAAGAATCCATGTAGTAGAAGAACGATTTCTTAGAAATTCTTCTTTGTCAAGAATTGAACGGGAAACCTTAGAATGAAGATCGAAAAACCTGTGTTCGTTGTTTTTGAAGGAATCGACGGAAGCGGAAAATCCACACTTTGCAAATCATTGACCGAAAAACTCGTTGAAAGAGGAATTCCTTCCGTAGGTTTCACCGAACCGACAAACTTGGAAACGGGAAAGTTTCTTCGAAAATTCCTGCGCGGCGAAATCGAACTCGGAAGAGAAGAACAGATCGAAGCGTTCCTAAACGACAGGGAAGAATCGTTGAAACAAAACATCCTTCCTTCTTTACAATCCGGAAAGAACGTTCTGCTGGATCGTTACATGTATTCCACCGCCGCCTATCAAAGCGGAGACGACTTATCTCCCGAAGCCATTCTTAACAAAAATTTAAACCGAAACTTTCGAACGCCGGACCTTCTTTTTTATCTGGATTTGAATCCCGCGACCGCGCTGGAAAGATTGAGCCGTAGAAAAGAGGACAAGGAACGTTTTGAAACCCTCGCCCAATTGAAAAAAATTCACGCGGCTTACGAGAGAATTCTTCCTAAGGAAGCGATCCGCATCGACGGAGAACGGGGACTGGACGAGATCGCCCAGGAATGTCTTTCGATTCTCTTAAAACGAATCGAAAACTAAATTCGATTTTTTGAATCTAGTGGCTTTCGATCTGAAATTCTTTGAGGGCGGCCTCGTGGCGTTCCGCTTGGCGATCCAACGAATCGGCCATTTTGAAAAGTTTTTCCTTACGTACGCGCGCCTGGAGAAATTTTTCGCCGCGGGAAAGTTTTGCCAACTCTCTGAGTTCGCTCGCTCTGGCTCGTTTTGCGGTCGCAGTCGCTCTCAGATAATTCGCGATCGCTTGCTTTTGACCGGGAGTTACCGCGCTCTCTAAAAGGGCTTTTTCGAGAAGACGCTCTTCTTCCTCCTCGCTTACCGCAAACGCCGGAGAAACCAACCCGCATACGAGAACGAATATAAAAACGGCAACTACCTTTCGCAGGGAAAATCCTTCCCATTGATTCAGAATTTCGACCTTCATCTCTACCTCTATCTTTTAGGAATAGGATTTCAGCTCCGATTCGTTTTTCAAGGACTTTCCTTTCGATCGTTCCTCCGGCCGATTTGCATTTGACAGCCCGGCCCTCTCCAAAAGACTCACTTGTAAGCGTACCTATAGCTCAACGGATAGAGTACAGGCCTCCGGAGCCTGGGGTCCGGGTTCGAGTCCCGGTAGGTACATTGCGCTACTGATTCGATGAATTTGCCGCGGCGACCTTAGCGATAATCTCATCGAAACATCGTAGAGAAGCGTGACTAATGTCCTGGAAGTATTTACATTCCGTAGAATTCTTTTTGTCCAAGTTCACAAGAGGAACATTGTATTCCGAAGCGATCACATTGATTCGATCGCTAAAAACTCGATCTAAATCGTATTTTTGATATACCTTATGCAACTCGGGATGAGCCCGTGGAATCCAAAGAACGACGGGAATGTTTTTTGATTTCGCCTTAATGATCATGTTTCGTAAGAATAATATCATATCCTCATTGAACGAGTAATTCGAGTAAAACTCTTTATCAAGAACCTTGGAAGCAAGATCATAACGAACATAACGTTCGGCTTCATTCGCGAACTGAAAATTTTCGGGAAAATCGTTAAAATCCTTCTCCGTGTAAACCCGATCTATTTTTTCCTTTCTGGCTTCCTCAATCGTGTTCATAAAGGCTTCCGTCGTTAATCCTCCGAATTGTTTTAACAGAGGATTCTCCTGATCCTTTCCAAACAATTTCTTCTTCATAGTGGACAAGGAGAGTTTGTAACGATAACTAGCAAAGAGTCTTGAAACCCAAATGTCGTAGATGATCTTTCCGGGAAGTTCCTCGAAATGTGCGAAAGTGAATAAAAGCGGAATTCCTTCTACGATGGCGCTTTGCGTGTACCGGCTATTCGTGTTAAAGGAAAACGAAGACAATTCGATCGTTACCAAATCAGGCGTATATCCTCGATCCAACAGTTGAGAAAATCTCGTAAAATATATGGAAGGATTGGAACCGACTGTCGCAAAAGCGAAAACGTCGTACTCGCCGAGTAGTTTTTTCTGTTCGGAATTTAAAAAAGGATCCACCGCCGTGTTTTTTTCAACGGGCATTGAATAAAAACCGAAGGATCGCGAAGTTCCGAAATTCCAAAGCGTCTTCCGTCCGCTTTTGGAATCCAGATGTTTAGGCTCGAGATCCTCGAGCGTTTCCACATAAGGATTTCCGGGAAGAGCGCTCGTAATCGAATGTCTCACCGCGGGGATCATGACGATCTTATCGAAAGCGAAAAATAAAAGGAATAAAAACTGAATCTTATACTTTCTCATAGATGTCCGTTAAAATTGGAAATAAATAAATGGAACCGATTTCGAAGACAAAGTTACCGCGACTACCGCCACCAACATACCTAAAGCGGGTATCAGAACTTTCCTTTTTTTAAATTTCAATGCTTTTCGGAAATGTGGAAGATACTCATACACGTGCAATAAAATCGCTAATACGAAAAAATTAGTAAGAGAGTGGATGCCCGGCAATTCCGCTCCACCCGTCGAAAATAAATTCCGAATGATGGCGATCGCTTTTGCCACGCTATCGGAACGGAAAAAGATCCATGCGAAACAAACCAAATGAAAAACAAATACCGAATAAAGAATTTTCGGAATCAAAGAAAGTTTTTGGATTCTTTCCGAAAAGAATCTCCTTTCGATGATCAGATAGAGACCGTGAAGGCCTCCCCAAATTAAGAACGTATAATTCGCTCCGTGCCAAAGTCCTCCCAAAACCATGGTAAGCATCAGATTGACATACGTTTTTACGTTTCCTACGCGATTTCCTCCGAGAGGAATGTATAAGTAATCCCGTAACCAAGTGGATAAAGTGATATGCCAACGCCGCCAAAAATCGCTGAAAGAAGAAGCTAAGTAAGGAGCTCTGAAATTTGCAGGAATATTGATCCCAAGAAGAAGAGATAACCCGCGTGCGATATCTGTATAGCCAGCAAAGTCGCAATAGATTTGAATCGCGAATCCGTAAATCGCCAAGATGCTACTCATTGCGTTGAATTCGGAGGGATTTTGAAAAAGCGGATCGATCACCGGCGAAATGTTATCCGCTATGATTACCTTCTTTGCCACTCCTAACAGAATCAAAATCATACCGGAATTATTCGCCAATTCCGAAAACCTGCGTTTCTTGTTTATCTGAAGCAAAAAATGATCGTGACGCATGATCGGCCCGGCGACCAATTGAGGAAAGAAAAGAATAAATAAAAGAAAGTTCTCAAAAGAAACTTCTTCCGTAACCTTTCCTTTATATTCATCGATTTGGAATGCGAGGATTTGAAACGTATAAAAACTGATCGCAAGAGGAAGCACGATCGTCTTGATTCCAAGGCCGTTTTTTAGTAAAGCTGCCATGTCGAAAGAAAAGAGATCGAAGGTTATATTGGAAAAAAAATAAAAATACTTGAAAACGATTAAATTCAAAAAATTTAAAATAAGAATGGAAGTAATGAGAGATTTCGAATACCGGCCTTTGTATTTGTAGTAAACCCAATAATTGAGAGAAACGATCCCCACAAAGTGAAGTAAAAAGATCGGACTCCAATATCCGTAAAAGATCATGGATCCGATTAAAAGTGATCTTCTCCTTGCCGAATCGTTGGAATACCAATATATCAAATGAAGACACAGAAAGAAAATTACGAAAATCGCAGAATTAAAAACCATTCAAAGTAAACCTATTAATCGAAAAAAATTTCCATGTTGAAATTTACCAAAATTTCACTCAGGATGACATTTCATACTTTTTTTCATGAAGTATCCTTGTTTTTTATGAGAACCGTCACAGCTCTGATCTTAGTTTTGATTCCTTCGCTTCTCTATGCCGAATTCGAAACAATGTTTATCCTTTCCCCGATCCCGCTCCATCGCATCGGACTTAAGGGCGCGTATTTTACAGAAGAAACGATGCGTAGTAAAAAAGAACTCTATGAAATAGACGCTTATGCGGAATATAAATTTCACTCCGCGTTTTCTGCCTATGCCGCGATTCCTTATACCGAATCCAGAATAAGGGACACCCCTGCAAAAGAACATTTTAACGATGTACAGTTAGGATTCAAATTTTTGAAACAGATCGACCGATTCTCATTTTTAGGAGGCGGAAGAATTTATTTTCCTACCGGAAAAGAAGAATACGAAATCGGAACTCAAAAACACTATCAGATAGAACCGAATCTCTGCACGATTTTTCGCTATCAATCTCTGGTTTTGTCCGCAATGATACATTGGAAAAGCGATCTTTCGCGAAATCGATCCGAGATTTTCGAGGATCGATCCTTGAGACATACATGGACATTTGAAGGCGCGTTATCCTACTTTCAAAATCGTTTTCAGTTTCTGATTGAATTCAAACGGATATTCCGGTATCAAACGGAGGAAAACAGACTCTCGACATCGGTGATTGCTCCGGGGATATTCATTCGGTTTCATCTTTCAAATCTGGGATTTTCCTTCCCTATAAACATCGGAAGAGGTTTTGAACCGGGCGGAACGGTTGCTCATCCGCAACCCTCCTTTAGGGACGGGGATTTCGAGCGGGCGGTTCTCATTAAAATGATTCTTTATTATTAACGAATCGGATTCAATTGTTTGAATATGTTTTCGGATAAGGCCCGATAACCTTCGTATTTCAAATGCCCTCCGTCCATCAGCATATTCGTGCGAATAACTCCGCTCAGATCCAAAATAGGCGCTTCAGAAATGCGCTCTTTCATTCTTTGATTCAACTGAGGAGCGGCGAATATGGGCCAAGGAGGTTCCACAAAGTAAACTCCTAAGATAAGTATGCGACCGCAATGTTTCCAAAGCTCTTGAAACGTCTCCTTTTGACGGTCGATCGTTTGATCCAGTCGAGCGGTTTCAATCACGGAAAAATCGCTCAGAAAATCGTTCACTCCTCCGTTGTATGTGCAAAAATCGAAATAACCGTTCATCTCGCGGACCGCTAGTAAAATCTGCTGGGAACTTCGATTGGGAAAGGCAACCTTAGTAACGGCCAAAGGTTTTAAAAGTTCTTCGGGCCAAAAAGCGGAAATACTATCTCCGACCAATGCAATTTTTTGCTGAAGAATGATTTGAACGAGCTGTTTTTCAGGAGCATCTTTCGAATCATTCTTCGGAGAACAGTGAACAATGAAAATGCTTGAAAGACAAATCTTGAGAAAGAAAACAAAGATTCGAAAGTTACTCCCCATTTTTTATAAAAACCGACCCGCTCTCAGCTTCCCAAAACATCCCGATATTCTTTCACAGAAAATTCCAACCCGACATCCGACTCGAACCAATCCACGGCTTCATCGAGTCTTTCTCGATACGGGTATAAATTCGAACGATCCAAGCCGAATCGTTTCCAACGAAACGAATAGTCCGTCTGTTCCACCAAAACGACGATCGTCATACAAGAAAAGTCTTTAACATCCGGACGAATCAGAATCGGGGCGACGCGAGTTTCTCCCGAAAACGGAAGAATTCTTTCGCAAAAAAAAAGTTCATCCTCGACGCCCGATAACCAACCACCGAACGGCGGCATCAAACCTAAAATTTGAAAATCGGAAAACGGTTTTTCGAAATATTGATCCTGAAAGATTCCATAGATCGTTAGATCGGGATACTCTTCGTCATAGATTTCATAAATGCTTTTGTGATTGGAAATCTTATTCAAAAAAAATTTCATAGAATCCGCGCTAAGTGATGTAAAACGAACCCCGCAATTACCAAGGAGGAAGGATCGCCAGCTTGTCCGTCAAGGGGACCGCGATTCTCCAAAAGAATGCAGTCCAAGCGACGGGATCATTTTCTTTCCAATGAGCTTCGTATTTCAACCAAAGGTCCTTATCCGTTAATACGCACAAAGGAATTTCTTCGGTGCCGAATGTGTCGGTCGATGGATCGATCGGCCAGATTAGCTCTTCCGTATCCACGTTCGTTTGATTTACGGCGATGAGAGAAACCACGAACAATCTTAAACCTTGATCGGAAGTTTGACAAGGTCCTTCCATGGCGCTGCGCACCGCTTTCAGATATTTTTCGTCGCTGACTACCGCATCCGCAAGCATTCCGATTTCGTCACGAATCGTAAACGCGTCGTAAAGCTCCGAACTTTCGATCATATTCTAATTTTATAATCCTATTTTGATTCTCGAAAAGAGCGCAGGAGTTGATCTAATTTCACTTTTGATCTAACGATTCAGCCCGATCTTTTTTTCCGGAATTTTCGCTTCGAAACGGGAAAATCGATCCGCTATCGAGCTTCGCACAAATCCTTCAGAGCTTTTAACGCCTTGGGCCACATATCTTCGAACATGGGTTTGAATTCTTCGGCGACCTGCATCTCAACGATCAATTCCGTTTTACCGGGACCTTGTTCTTTGAACGTATAATTTTCGAAAGCGGGCGTCCACTTTTTCACTTCTTCGCTTTCCGTATCGACGACTCCGTTGCTGATCATTCCTAAATGTTCGATCGAAATAAACTGATGTGCGATGTTTTCTTTGATCCGGCTGTACATACCTACCAAGCCGCCGTTTTCATCCGGTCCCAAAAAACGAATGATACTTCCCTTGTCCCAACTTCCTTCATAGTAAGAGCCCGCATGAAACGCTTCGGTCCAAATTCGATAGGTTTTATCCTCGAGCATTTTGTTCCATACGGTTTTTACATCTGCGTGAATGATAATCGTAAACTTTAAAGTTTCCATTGGCAACTCTTCCTTTCCCTAATTTACTTTGAAAATATCGACCAATCGTATCAAGTTTATAGGATCGGTTCCTCCGTTTAAATCAAAAAACACAATTCTGTTTTAAGATAGTTTTAAACGTGTATTTCCAAGCTCCGCTTAGGTTATAATTTTCGGCGGATATAACATCGAATTTTCCGATATAAGATGTTTCCTTCGATTTGGCTAAGTTGATGGCGCTGAAATCGCGAGGCTGAGGAAGTTGTTTTATGTCGACCTTGCAATCGGATAAAAATAGAAACGCGAGCAATTCTACAGCGATGAAAATGATATTTTGGAAAACGGTGGTGTTTTTATTTTTCATTCTTTGATTTTTTAAAAGACGATCGGATCGCAGATTTATCAGACTTCCAACACCTTCGCTTCCGCGGAATTTCCTCTTTCCAAAGCGATCGCTTGCGGAGTTTGATCTTCCGAACTTCGTTTGGATTTGTCCGCACCTTTTTTTAAAAGAAGTTGAATGATCTCGAGGCTGCCCGGACGGCTCGCCGCTATGTGCAACGGAGTGATGCCTCCCGGATTTTGAAGCGCGTTTGCGTCCGCTCCTTTTTCCAGAAGAAGTTCCACGATCGCTTTTTTTCCGGTTGCTACCGCGGAATGAAGCGCCGTGTTTCCGAAAGACAATTTACTTCTAGAGGTAAGACCCAAGTCCGCTCCGGAAGAGATTAGAAATTTTGCAACTTCCAGATGACCGAAATAAGCTGCGAGATGAAGCGCGGACCAACCGTCCTTGGAAAACGAATTGATCGAATCCGCGGAATTCGAAACGATCTTTTTGACCTCCTCCAAATCGCCGAGCGCCGCGGCCTCGAACAGATTCCGCTCCGGATGAATCTCATAGATCTCTTTAGAAATATCTAATTTTCCATAATAGAGTGAAAATAAAACAGGGGTGATTCCTTCTTCCGTTACACTTTGGAACAGACTCGGATCTCTTTTTAAAAGACCGATAACTTTCGCCTTGAGTCCGCTCGCGATTGCCTGAAAGATTTCCTGCATAACACACCGTCGCTTTTTTGAGAGAGGATTAAATCCCGTTTTCAGAAAAAATTCAAGAGAATTATTTCAATTCGATAATATCGTACGGCTGCAGATCGACCGAGATCGGATTCGGGGTCAAGAGTGTGTTTCCTCGTTCCGTGTCGAACATCGTCACACCCGGTTTCTGAAACTGAGTATTCCCCACGTATAAAATCTTATCGGATGCGAGAAGAATGCTCGAAAGACTCGCATCGTAGCTCGACGGAATCGTGAGAAGCGTGGCAAGTTTTTCGCCGGTAGTCGGATTGAATACCTGAAGCGTTTTCGTAAAACCCGAATCCAACACGGAAGCGTATCCGATCGTATCCGATTTCACTTGAACGGTAAGAATGTCGCCGCCCGCGACGGCTTCGGAATAAAGCAAACGCGAAACGAAACTCCGCGTCGACAAACGAAACGCGCTCACACCGCCGTCGATCTGACTCAAGAAACCCATTCTCCCCGGAGTTGCGATCACAAGATGAGGTTCTCCGAAAAGATCCGCAAGCTGCGGTTTATTTACGGGATTGGAACTTGGAAACGTATAAACACCCAAGACCGAATCCGTGGTAATGCTTATCTCGACCAAAAGAGAAGTAGTGTTCGGTGGAAAATAACCGGAAGGATCGTTACGATCCAATCTTTGAATGCAGACAAAGAGAGAATCGCCCACGATTTTCATTCCGTTCATCTCGGGAATCCCGTCGGGAGCGCCTCCTGTGGAAAACGTTTCCGCGTAAGCTCCGAGATCGATCGAACCCGTGACGGTCAAATACGTCGGATCCACGATCAAAAGACGATTGGAACCGTAAAGGCTCACGTATGCTTTGGAAGCACTTGCGAATTCCATGTCGACGGGATTCACTTTCAAACCGAGGGAAAGCTCCGCGATCGTCGCAAAACCGTAGTTAGGTTCCAGAACCTGAATGCTGTCCCGGTTGAGTCGGTTTAAAACGAAAACCCTTCCGATTCCGAAACGAGCCACGGCATCCGAATGGATCGGAGTCAACCCGGGATACGAATACAACAAAGAAGGATTTACGACCTTAAAACGCCCGCCTCCTCCGAAATCAGTCGTAACGACTCCGATATTACCGGGAGAATTCTGCGTCAAAAGAAGACTCAAGAAAGAAGGCCTTTCGATGTCCCTGCAAAATACATTCAAAAAAAAGAATACAATTAAAATCTTAAGTTTTGAATTCATCTCAAAACCTCATACTCAGAGTCGCATACCAGCTTCTTCCCGGAAGAGGATAACCGATCAGATCCGAGATTCTTTTATCGGTAAAATTCTTCACCTCGAAGGTGAAAAGGAATTCCTTTGACGGAGCCGATTCTTTTTCATTTCCGTGAGAATCCTTTACGGGTTCTCCGGGCTCCGAATACAAAACCCAGGTGAAAAAATAATTCCAGATTTGTCTCGCGGGAATGTAGTTCACGTATTCGTTCGTTCTATCCCGAAACACGGCTCCGATATACAACAATTCGATCCCCGTTTCCAATTTCCTACCCTTCCAGGAGAACGTGCTGGAAAATTCATGTCTCGGTCTCAAAGGAAGAATCTTTCCGTGCAGATACGGAGACGAAGAAGTGTTGACCGCTTCCTGATAGGTGTAATTGAACAAAAACTTAAAACCGTATTTCCAATCCTCTCGATGGGAGAATTCAACGCCTCGAATTTTCGCGGAGTCCACGTTTTCCGGACGAAGGGTAAACTGAGAATTGGGAAGAAACAGGATCATATCCCGGATGTCTTTGGAAAAATACGAAACACCGGATTTCGTTTTCAAAAAGGAATGATCGGTTTTGAATACGAAACCCGCGTCTCCGTTTCCGCTCTGTTCCGGTTTTAGATTCGGATTCGCAATCACGGCTCCTTGTTCACCGAACATCTCCAAAAAGGAAGGAATTCTATATTGTTTGGAAACGTTCGCCTGAAACTGAACATCCCAATTTTCCCGTTCGAACATCTTCCAAACGAAACCGAACTTAGGATTCGTGAATCCCGTCTTTTTTTGATCGCTTGCGAGAGGATTCTCCCTTCGATACCAAGGTTCTTCCGAGGGGAAACGGTCTTTGTATTGATCCCAGGTCACGGAAGGAATCAGCAAAACCTTCGCTTCGAAAAGACGAATCTCGTCCTCCAATCGAAAGGAAGAATAAGCTCTTTCCTTGAGCGGTTCGACGCGGCCGACGATGTTGGAAGGAGTCAGACGTTCCCGATCGAAGGTTTCCTTTTCCAAAGAAGCGAAACCGCGTATGATCTGATAATATTCCGCGAGATACAAGGTCGGCATCACTTGAACACCCATTTGACGGATCTCCGCTCTCGAGTTCGGAACTCCTTTGGAAAACTCGGAAGCGGGATCGAACAAATCATCCTTGGCCGCGGTATAAAAGCTTCTCGTTTCCAATCGAAACGAATCGATCAGCAATCCTTTCGTATCCGTCGCGAACGAACCCATATAACGATCGTATTTACGGTGGACCTGATTTGTCTGATTGGAGCCCGGTCCGGGCAGACCGTGGATTCTATGATTGAAGTCGTTTAATAATTTCAGTTCCGTTTTACCGATCCGGTATTTGAGGGTTCCGAAAAGTGCGGCCCGTTCGAACGAAGCGTTCTTTCTTCTGTCAACGGTATCGTCTAACGTGTTTAATACGACCGTCCCATGATCGTTTTTAAAGGAGAAGTTTTGGTCCGATTTTTCGCCGAGCGCCAAAAAACTCGCTCCGACGCCGTTGTATGTTCCCGTGTGAGATACGCTCGCCTTTCCCGTGTTAAACGAACCTCCCCCGATGTTGATTCGCGTCCGCGGTTTGCCCGTATCCTTTCTCGTAACTAGATTGACCGAACCTCCGATCGCTGATCCCGAAAATCCGATCGGGTTTCCCGAACGATAGACTTCCACACTTTCCAAACTGTCAAACGGCAAATCGGCGAGATTGACTTCTCCACCTTGGGAATTGTTGATCGGAATTCCGTCCAAATAAATCCGGGATTGGTTCGGATTGGTTCCTCGGATCGAAAGAGTGGAATACGAACCCAAACCCCCGAAAGAACGCACCCGCAAACCGGCCTCGCGTTCCAAAACCTCCGGCAAAGAGGTATAACGCGCCGAGGTTTCGTCGAGTTTTATCGCGGATTGAAATCCGCTCGGATTGGACCTGAAATTTTGGGAACCGGAATCGGAAACCTTTCCGAGCACTTGAACGGTTTCGGCTTTTTGAACGGAATCCGTTTTTGGGGAGACGGGAGAATTTGGATTCTGTTGAGAATAAACGTCCGAAACGCCGAAAAACAGAAACAGGATTATAGAATATTCTAAAATTCGAATGTGATTTTCCTGTCCCATTTTTCGCCCGGGAATGAAGGGAAAGAAAAACCGGAAAATCCGAGCGGGGTTTCGTGCAAACGAAAGCCTATTTTTCAAACCCGACCTTAACTCCCGAAAGTCCCATCAGTTTGTTGTCGGCTTGTTAGGTCTTCTGGCTTTCGCCGACTTCGCATCCTTCCCGCGTTATACGCAGTGGTTTTGTTGCGAAATCTCTAAAGGCGATTACAGCTGCGGGTTCAGCTCCGGATTTGAACCGGATTCCCTTCCTCTTCGAGGATGAACAAGCTTCCGTTCCAAGATTTCCGGGCCACACTCCGCGAGCAAGAGAATTCTAAACGAAGAATCCGAGAACGCGAAAGTTTGCGGTTTCGGATAAACTTCGAAAGAAAAAACGCGACTTTTGGAAAAGGTTTTGCGGATCGAAAAGCGCCGGATTCGGCATTCGAAAAAGATTCAAGCCCCCGGAAGAATCGTTCCGTCTTCGGAAATCTTCGGTCCTTTGCCGGGGAAATCTTCCTTGGTCAGCTTTTTCATCAGATCGATGGTTTTCTTTTCGGGATCGTATTCCGGAATCGAGGCGGAGTCCAACTGCAACGGAATGATCTTTCCTTTTACGAACTTACCTTGTGCGTCCACTTCCGCTTCCAACACGAGAGAATAACCCACGATTCCTCTGGATGACAACGCGCGGTACCCCATAAAGTTTCCGAGAGAATACGCGATCAGCCTCCCCTTATACAATTCCATCGCGCGCACTAAGTGAGGACCGTGGCCGATCACGAGATCCGCGCCCGCGTCGATGAGAGAATGACTGAACTCGACTAAGTTCCCTCTGTATTCTCCGTAAAAACGTTCCATCTGATTTTTAACGTGAAGAGCCGGACCTCCTTCAGCGCCGCCGTGAAAGGAGATGAACACGAGCTGCGCCTTTTTCTTCGCTTCTTTGACGAGCTCCACTCCCTCTTCGATTTCGTTTACGTTGTTATGCGACTTCAAATGGGAGAATCCTATCCAAGCAATCGAAACGTTCTTGACGGTCATATACGTGATCATTCCCTTCTTACCCGTATAACGGATTCCCGCGTCGGAAAGATTTTTCTGAGTGTCGTCGAAACCCTGCTGATGAAAATCCAAGGAATGATTATTAGCAATGCTTAAAATATCAAAACCCACGTCTTTCAAAACCTTCGCGTAAGAAGGAGGTGTTCTGAAGGCGAAGATCATTCTTCTCGAAGTGTCCTTGGACGTGTTCGGATAATTGGTCAGAGTGCTTTCGAAATTTCCGAAAAGAATGTCCGCGCCTTTCAGATAATTCTCCACTTTTCCGAATAAGAACGATCTCGGATCTTGGATGTTCAAGGGTTCGGGGAAATTCGTACCGGGAACCATGTCCCCCACTGCTTTGATTTTGATCGTCGTGTTCGCCTGCGGATCGGCGGAAAGAACGGATGAAAAAAGAAATAAAACGGATACGACGGAAAGAAATACGGACTGTTTCATGTCCTTTCATCAGTTTCAAGACGAAGATCCTCGTAAAGCAGAATTTCTATCAAAGGAATCACGCTTCTTCCCGATACGATATATAGAATGGAACGCATCCCCTGCAATACCTGCGGCTCTTTCGAGTTCAAACCGTTATTCTCCAAATCCAATCATAAGAACGAACTCTTTCACATCGTTCAATGCAAACGTTGCGCTCTCGTTCAAGTAAGCCCTCAACCCTCTCCCGAAGAAGTCGCGTCCTACTATTCGGAGGAATATTTTTTAAAACGAAGCGATCGCGGATACGACAACTATTTTTCGGACGGAATCCGAAGCGAAATCTCGCGCGTATTCGGACTCAACCTGAAGGACTTGGACTTCGAGTCTTGGGAAGAATCCTTATCCGAGTCGAAACGTTGTCTCGATGTCGGCTGCGCGGCCGGTTATTTCGTGGATTACATGCAGCAGCGAGGATGGGATTCGCACGGAATGGACATCGCCGAAGCTCCGGTAAAGTTCGCACGCGAGAAGTTGAAACTCAAAGTGGAGCGGATTGATTTTTTGGAATGGAAACCGTCCAATGCGGAACGGTTCGACTTGATCACCCTTTGGGCCTCGATCGAACATCTCCACAAACCGAAAGAAACATTAGAAAAGATTCATACACATTTGAAACCCGGCGGAAGAATCATACTTTCCACGTGTCGATGGGGACTTCTCGCCGAACTTCAAGGGCCTTCCTGGAGGTATCTAAACGTTCCGGAACATCTCTACTATTATTCTCTTCCGGGAATCGTTCGGCTCTGCGAATCGATCGGTTATCAAAAGAAAAAACACGTCACATACGGAAGCGGGCTGACGGCAAAAAAAGACGCGTCCGTATTTTATAAGGCGTTCAAGTGGATCGCGGACCCGGGTGTGAAATTTTTCGACCAAGGAGACATGATGGCTCTTTGTTTCGAAAAACGTTAACGACCGCTCGACAAACGGGCGGGGACATAAAAAAGAGCTCTTTTCCCGATTTTTTTTCGTCGATTACTTCAGAAAAATGTAAAATACCTTTCCGGAACGTATGAACAAGAAATAAATCTCTTGCGACAAATCCGCCGGTATATACAATAATTCCTCCGATTGAGGTTCGCTTTGAAGAATACGATTGAAAAGAACGTCGTCCTTGGATTGATCGTCGTCGTATTTTTAAACACGGTCATCGCGGGTGCCACTTTTTACGGACTCAGACAATCCGAAAATCTGAAAAAGTGGGAAACACATACGCAAGAAGTCATCATCCATCTGGAGGAAACTCTCTCTTCTTTCAGCGAACTTCATTCCGCGATCCGCGGTTATATCCTTTTTAAGGACCGATCTCTCTTTGAAAACTTCTATAAAAATAAAGCCGCGATCTATGAAAACCTCGAACAAGTTCGAAACTTTACCGCGGACAATCCCGTACAACAAAAACAGATCGCCGTTGTACGTTCGTTAGTCGATCAAAAACTCGCTTATTTGGAGGAACAAGTAATCCAAAGGGAAATGCGAAGCCTGGCGAGTTATAACATTCCTTTCCGTTCCCCGCAAGGAATTCCTCTCACCGAAAAGATCAGGGGCCTTTTGTTCGAAATGAAAGCGGAAGAATTCCGTCTGTTAGCGATCCGTCAAAAAGACTCCGAGCGGAATCTCGCGATCGCGACCACGTTGGTATTCTTGGGAATCGCGTTGAATCTTTCCTTCATCGTCCTTCAAAATCTGCTGATCTATAAGGAAAGCAAACGCCGCAAAACCGCGGAAGGGGTTGCGGAACGATCCAACGAAGATCTGAAGAAATATTCCGCTCAGCTCGAACGTTCGAACAAGGACCTCGAGGCGTTTTCATATTCCGTTTCCCACGACCTTCGGGCGCCGATTCGGGGAATATCAGGTTTTTCTAAAATTCTAGTGGAAGATCACGGAAATAAACTCGACGATGAAGGGAAAAGAATTCTCGACATCATCATCCAGAACTCGGAAAACATGGGTCATCTCATCGACGATCTTTTGGAATATTCCAGACTGGGAAGAAAGGAGATCACTTTTTCCACGGTGAATATGAAGATGATGGCACAAAAGGTTCTCGAAGAAGTGTCGAATTACTATCCCGGTATCAGGATGAATACGGTGGTGGGCGATCTTCCCCAGGCAAAGGCGGATTCGGGTCTTCTAAAACAGCTTCTTTTCAACCTTGTTTCCAATTCCTTTAAGTATTCCAAAGAAAAGGAACAACCGAAGATCGAAATCGGTTCGTATCAAAACGAGGGCGAAACGGTTTTCTTCGTCAAGGACAACGGAGCGGGATTCGATATGAAATACGGACACAAACTCTTCAATATGTTTCAAAGATTGCATCATTCGGATCAGTTTGAAGGAACCGGCGTCGGTTTGGCGATCGTCAAAAGGGCCGTCGAAAAACACGAAGGAAGGGTTTGGGGAGAAGGCAAATTGAACGAAGGAGCCTGTTTTTATTTTACGTTAGGAGTTCATAAAAACCGTGAATAACCTCCAGGACAATCTGATTTCGATTCTTTACGCGGAGGACAATCCGCAGGATTCCGAACTTACTCTAAGAAGTTTAAAAAAACATAATCTAACCAATCAGGTAAAACTGGTCCGCGACGGAGAAGAGGCGTTGGAATATCTTTACGCGACGGGACGTTACGAAAATCGGGATAAATATCAACTCCCTTCCCTCATTCTTTTGGATTTAAAGATGCCGAAGGTGGACGGCATAGAGGTTTTGCGTAAAGTAAGAAGCGAAGAACATACCAGGATGATTCCCGTGGTCATCCTTACTTCTTCTGCGGAAGAAAAAGACATCGTGGAAAGTTACAAACTCGGAGTGAACAGCTACGTGGTCAAACCTTTGGAGTTCGGCAAGTTCAGCGACGTCGCAAGCGAAATCGGATTTTACTGGATTCTAATGAACAAAAGCGTATCCTAATGATTCAAAAGAAAGTCTATATCATCTGCATCGAGGATAACCCGAACGATCTGGCCTTGATGATCCGGCAAATCAGCGCGAGCGGTCTTGATTTTTCCTATAAACAAATTCAAACCAAAGAAGAATTGATTCAGGAATTAAAGACCAGCGAACCGGATCTGATTCTATCCGATTTTTCCTTACCTTCCTTCGATGGAATGGAAGCCTTATATGCGGTTAAAAAATATCATCCGAACGTTCCGTTTCTTTTCGTTTCAGGCTGGTTGGGTGAAGACGCGGCGATCGAAGCACTCAAACAGGGAGCTACGGATTATATTTCCAAAAACAAAATCGCCAAACTGATGCTCGCCGTTGAACGTGCTCTCAAAGAATCCGAGGAAAGACAACTTCTCGAAAAGGCCGAAAAGGAAAACGAAACCCTTAAATCGCAGCTGATTCAAGCTCAGAAACTCGAAGTCATCAGCCTTCTCGCAACCGGTGTCGCGCACGAGATCGACAATCCTCTGACGATCATGGTCAACTACGCACAACTGATTCTCGCGCAAAGCAAGGACGATTCGATTCTCAAATACGCAAGCAATATTTTGGCCGAAGGCGAGCGGATCGCAAAAATCACGAAGGATCTTCTGCGATTGGCAAGACAGGAAAAGAACGTTTTTTCCCAAGTGAATTTTCAGGAAATCATTCAAAAGACCGTTACCCTTTGCGAACAGTTGTTTAAGAAAGATATGATTCGTATCGAACTCGATATGAATTCTTCCATATCAGAAATACAATGCGTCCCTCAACAGATCCAGCAAGTCGTATTAAATCTTTTAAACAATGCGAGAGACGCGCTCAATCTGAAGTATCCTAAATTCGATTCGAACAAACTGATTCTCATCCGTGCGAACCCGTTCGACAAGGAAGGAAAACCCTGGATTCAATTGAGCATCGAGGACCATGGCGTCGGAATTCCTCCCGAAGAAGCGATGAAGATCTTCAGTCCGTTTTTTACGACCAAAAAAGTCGATCAAGGAACGGGATTAGGTCTTTCCGTCAGCATCGGAATCATCAAGGACCACGGAGGAGAACTCTATTACGAAAGTATAGAAAACGAATATACTCGTTTTTTTATAGAACTCCCGGTTAATCCCGAAAAACGAAACGAGTCCGACGAAAGTATGCAGAAAAATTTCGCTTGAAATCCCTGCTCCGCTCCCACTCCAAAATAAGTTCTTATTTTCTCGGATTCGTACAACTCCTGCGTTTTTTCTTTCGGAAAGAATTCGGAGAACGTATAAGCGCGGCAAACCGAAAGAGTTTCCAAAGGACGGCTTTGTACGCTTATCCCGCGCATCGGAGATATAGAAACGCCGTCAGGTTCCTCGAGGAGAATTTATTTTCGAAGGGAAAATAAAATTCATTCCTTTAAGAACGCGGCGATTCTTTCCCAAACCTTAGGGTCGTTTAGAAGATCCGAATGTTCCGCTTCCGTGATAAAACTTTGATAAGCGACTTCATCAGGAGGAATCGAACTCTCGAACGTAACTCTTCCGTCTCCCGGCGCGCGAATCGAATTCTTAAAATCCCACATCCAATGATCCGGATTCTTTTCGGGTAAAAGGGTGCGCATCGTAGGTCGATTCTTCGCGTGAATCACAAGCGCGGGAGGAAGTTTGTTTCCTTTTCGGATTTCGAGAGAATTCCGAAACGCAAGAGCCAAATCCAATCTGGATTGAAACTCCCGAAACGTCGGGGGAGGTTCGCAATGCGCTTCGTGCGAATACGGACCCAATTCGTATTTTTCCCAATCGGAAGCATTAAAAAAACGGAATGGAATCGTTTTGTGATCCGAATCCTTTACGGTGTCCTTCAGATCGAAACTTCCTTCTCTCGGAAAAAACGTATAAACCGAAATGAAACTCGAAACGACGCAAGCGCTCGTGATCTCGGGATTCAATCCGGTGGAAACTCCGGAGATTAAGTCTTCCATAAATCCGATCCCTCCGCGAAACGGAACTCCCGCAAAAACCGCCTTTGAAACGAGATCCGGTCTTCGTTGAATCACGGAAAGGGAAAGATTTCCTCCGTTGCTATGGCCGACTAACACCGGTAATACGCCATTCTCCCTTTGAACGATTTCCAAAAA
Organism: Leptospira sanjuanensis; assembly: GCF_022267325.1. NCBI lineage: Bacteria > Pseudomonadati > Spirochaetota > Leptospiria > Leptospirales > Leptospiraceae > Leptospira > Leptospira sanjuanensis. The sequence goes on along the minus strand of NZ_JAIZBG010000001.1, from coordinate 1,069,594 downwards.
CGCTTCGAGCTTGAGAGAATTCTCCCCGTTGTCCTTACGCCAATCGTACGGAAACACATACAACTTTACGGATCCGATTGAAGAAATAAAATTCAACCAAGGTTCGTAAACTTTCGCTTCGATCAGCGAAGGAATCAAAGTCACCGAAGTCAAAATTCCCCCCGCTTCGACTCGATCGTTCTTTTTAAGAGTCAGATCGGGAACGGTAAGATTCAGAGCCTGCCAAGGACTGAGCCACAAACGATCCCAAGAACCGTCTTCGTTTTTTTGAAAGAGTTCCGAACCCTTATAGCCGGGAACGAACACGATCGGAATCGGAGTTCCCGCGACGACGGAACGACTTCCCGATTTTGTCGGCCATAACCCCGGACCGAAAACGGTTTCCTTCGAAACGGAACAAGAAGAAATCAAAGAAGCAAATACGATCAATACGATTGGAAAGAATTTCACGGTGCAAGAATCGTTGCAGGAAGAAACTTTGTCTATGGTAAAAACGTTTCGATTTTCTTTTTAGCTTGTCAGAGCTTCGGATTCTGATATTGGTGAGATCAAGGTTCCGCTTGATGAAATTTATTTTTTGGACGATGCTCCTTTCGTTTTCTTTACTGAGTTGCGCCACGTATTCCACTTCCGTTTATTCCCAATTCGAACAGGAAAAACTCGTCAACAGAAGCGGCGTTTCCTCGAACAAACTCAGCCTACTTACGACTCGGTATTTAAAAAGCAACGATCTCTTCGAAAAATTCGAACGCGATCCGTTAGTCGTCATCTACGATTTGGACAACCTACTTCTCGCACACAAGTCGAGAGAACTCTCCTACTTCCTTTCCGAACTCTGTTACCTAACCGGAAACGAAATGGATAGGGAAGATCCTCAGTTCGCAAAGATGTATGCGTCCGCTTTGGTTTACGCGTACACCTATCTGTTCGATAAGAAGGCAAGTCCCGCTCCCGATCCGTTTTCGGCGGAATTCCGATTCGCGCTTCTTACTTACAACCGATCGCTCGCACAGCTGGTTCGTTATGCGAAAAAGAACCGCAAACTTGCAAGCATCACCGACTTAAACCTTCCTTTGATCCGGGGGACCCTGGAGATGATCGGTGCGGAAACCGAATCCGCTTGGAGTCCGCAGAATTTCCTGCAAGTGGAAGTCGCCTACGACTATCGCGTCAAAGGGTTTTCCAATCACATCAGCAAATACGGAATCGGAACGCCTCTGATTCTAAACCGGAAGTTCCCCGAAGACGGATCGCATACGGAACGGACCAAATACGAATTCATCGCCGGAGTCGGACAAGCGTATCCCGCAACCGCGTTCCTTAGTTTAGAGGAATCTTATTTAGGAAATCGTGATTTAATGAATCTGAAAGCGAAGATTCATGTCTACGATCCCGTGTTTCGGGATCGCATTCAGTTGGACGGAATGGATCTTCCTTTGGAAAGTGATACGACCACTCCGCTCGCCTACATGCTGACGATCGCGCAACAACGCGACGATCTGCTTTCCGTTTTTGACGGAGAAACGGCGATCACGAGAAAAGGTTTGTATCTCGTTTATCCCTATCACAAGAAAAAAATTCCGGTCGTGTTTCTGCACGGACTCGCTTCTTCTCCGTTCATTTGGTTTCCGATGATCAACGAACTTCTGTCCGATCCCGCCATCAAGGAGAAGTATCAATTCTGCGTTTATTGGTATCCGACCGCGATGCCCATGGTTTTTTCCGCGGCGGACTTTAGAGAAACGTTATATGATTTACGCAAAACATACGATCCTAAAAACGAAAATAAGAATTTCGATCGAGCCGTTCTGATCGGTCACAGCATGGGCGGGCTCGTCGCCAAACTCGCCGTCACCGAAAGCAGCGTGGAAGAATGGATGGCGGCCGCCGAGATCCCGCACAGCGTATTCGATTCCTTGAACGAAGAATCCCGCAAAGAAATCAAAAAGGTTCTGGAGTTCAAACCGGTTCCTTTCGTCAAAAGAGCCGTGTTCATTGCGACACCGCACCGAGGCTCCAATCTCGCGGAAGGAATTTTCGGAACCATCGCTCGGTTCGTCTTTCGGCTACCGAAGGAAGTCCTAAAAAAAATAGAGTACGGATATGCGTTCTTAAACGCGACCCACAAAAAGGGAGAATTGGTCGCCGGAGTTTACGGAGTCGACGGACTCGCACCCAAAAGTCTGTTTATGAAAGTGACCGGAAACCTGAAACCGCAGGTGAAATTCCATTCCATCATCGGAAATTCCAAACTCGCGGATCTGGATTGGATCAGCGACTCGGTGGTTCCGTATGAAAGTTCTCATCTGGATCATCCCGAATCGGAAATGTTGATCGAATCCGAGCATTCGGTTCAAAACCACTTGCCCACGTTTCTCGAAGTCAAGCGGATCCTAAAGGAACACGCGAAAGAAAATTAGAATATTATTGATTTCTCAATTCTTCCGCTTTGTCGATCGCCCGTTGACGGTTTTCCATCATCGCTTTTTCCACGTTTAAGCGAGCTTCCTCGAACCCTTTTTCGTCGAGTTTTTTCGGAATGAAAATCGGTTCGCCGTAGGAAACTACGAAGGTCGTGAAGGGTTTCGGAATTCTATGTTTGTCCCAAGCTTTTTCCGCGATCCACTGACGCGTACATTCATAGTGCATCGGAACGATCGGGATTTGGGAAACCTGAGCGCAGGCGATCAGACCGGGCTGCACCACAAAGGCCGGACCTCTCGGACCGTCGGGTGTGATCGCAGCGGGAAGATTTTTTTTGAGATGAACGAATAAGGCTTTGAGAGCTTTGGAACCGCCCTTGGAAGAACTTCCCCGAATGCTGTAATTGCCGAAACGATGCACGACTTCGTTGATAAAATCCCCGTCCTTGGATTCGGAAATCAAAACGGCCGCACCCGCGTTCTTATTGAGATAGGGAGAATAAAGAACGTTCGTATGCCAGATGGAAAGAATGTAAGGCTTTTTTTCCTTTCGGAGTTTAACGAGACCTTCGTCTCCGATATTGACTCGGCGGGACGTAAGACCGATGAGTCTCTGCAGATTGACGACTAAGAACGGAATCAACCAAATTAAAAACTTTCTTTTGAACGATTGTTTTCCGTTCAAGTTAGAATTTTCTGCCATGCAACACGAGAATTTTCGGAATTCGGAAATTCATCACCTCTTTTTTTAAACCCGGACGGAACGACCGTTACGGCGGAAATTCAGTGGATTTATAAAGGCTGGAGAATTCTTTACCTCTCGGAAACAAAAGAAGCATCGCAACGAAGAAAACTCCCATTCCGATCCAATGAATCGAATCGGAAGTCACGAAATAGAACACCCCGTTGATCGTATAACCCGCTTCCGCAAACATCGCGGAAAGAATTTTAGACTGAGAATACGAAACGAATTTTTCCTTCGGTCCCAAATCATCCTGAATCATCTTCCTTTTGGCGAAGAACAGAGGAACATACCAGGCGATCGGCAACAGGAAAACCGTTACCGCCAAAATGATTCCGCTCAGATCGCTCGGAAGAGTTCCGTTCGAGTTTGCAAGAAACACGAAAAATCCGCCGAACACGACTAAGCCGATTACAAGCGCGGTATAAATGATTTTTAAGTTTCTCATCGTTTTTCCTATCCTACAACGGAAAATCGGAAATTTATTTCCAAATTTTTCGTTCAATCGTTCGATAAAAGGAAAAATCGAAACGTAAAATTTACGAAATCGGAAAATTACTCTGGACTGGATATTCGAAATTCAATATAGAGTTCGAAACAAAAAAATAGGTCGTTCACTATGGAATCCAATTTGCTGACAGACGTATTTCTCCCGATCGCGTTAGGCATTATCATGCTCGGAATGGGGATGACTCTTACGATCGCCGACTTCAAAAGAATTTTCGTTCTTCCCAAGGCCGTGATAACCGGTCTTACGTTGCAGCTTCTGCTTTTGCCGATCACCGGCTGGATCATCGCCAGCGTTGCCGGTCTTCCCGGAGAACTCGCCGTGGGACTGATGCTTCTCGCGCTTTGTCCGGGCGGCGCGACTTCGAATTTAATCACACACTTGGCGAAAGGAGACGTGGCGCTTTCGATCACGTTAACCGCAATCACAAGCTGCGTCACCGTTCTTTCCATCCCGTTTCTTCTGAACGTTTCTATGCATCATTTTTTAGGCGCGGGTCAAATGATCGAACTGGATATTCCGAGAACCATTCTCCAGATCTTTTTGATCACCGTTTTACCGGTAACGCTCGGTATGATTCTCAACGCGAAAAAACCGGAGTTGTCTCGGAAGTTCGAAAAGACGGTCAAGATTCTTTCCGGAGTTTTTCTCGTTTTGATCATCGCAGGAGCGATCATCCGCGAACGCAACAACATCATTCCCTATTTCATCCAAGTCGGTCCCGCTTCCCTCGCGTTGAACCTGATTACGATGGTATTGGGATTTATCGGCGCGACGATCATGAGAGTCACTCAATCGCAGAGAACTTCCATCACGATCGAAGTGGGGATTCAAAACGGAACCCTCGGAATCGCGATCGCGAGTTCGATCCTGAAAAATCCGGCGATGGCCGTGCCTTCGGCGATTTACAGTTTGATCATGTTTGCGACCGGAGCGCTCTTTTCGCTTTGGATGCACAGAATTCCCGATTCCAAATAAGGAATTTTACGACTGAAAAAAGCGTTTCTCATCCTTTTCTGCGCGGTTCAGTTTTCCTGTACGACGGTCGGCTTTCACCGGGAAGCCGTACGGAGGGAAATCGACTTCGGAAAGGAGGAAACGCTTCGTCTCTGCGTCTGGAAGGACGTGAAGGTTTCCAAGGAGGAATTGATCGAACTGATCGGAGCCTGGAACCAAGAATTAGAATATTATAAAATCCGTGTTTTGTTAAGCGAAGTCCAGGATTGGGAACGTCCCGGCTGGACCGGAATGGCGATCATGGATCGGGTTTTTGCCGCGGCGCTTCCGAGCCGATGCGATCGTCTTCTGGCAGTCGCGGGCGGAAAGTTCAGCGATACCGCGTTCGAACTAGTCGGAATCTTTTTGGCGTTTTTGGGAATTCCCAGCTTTCAGGTTTTAGGAGCCGTGGAAACAAAAACCGGAACGAGAGGTTATATTCTCGGACAAACAAGAACTCTATCGCATTGGATGGCGGGCGGTTCAAACGGCACTCTGATCCACGAAGGGTATCATCTTCTCGGATGCGGACACGCTTTCTTTCTCAGCGATTGTTACGTTCAAATCCGAAAGATCAAAGAATTAAAACGAAAGAATGCGGAATCCGGAATTCAATTCTTCCCTTCCGTCGATGAGGACGGAAATATCTTTCTTAAAAGCCCCTGGGAATAAGTCATGGTTTTATGGAAGCCCCGGAACCCAGATGGAAACCTTTTTTAGGAGCGGCGCTCGTACTCGCGGGAGCGGTTTTCTTTTCCGCAAAAGCGATCTTCGTCAAACTCGTATATCGATACGAAATCGATTCGATCACCGCGCTCGCTCTTAGAATGTTGTTTGCGATCCCGTTCTTCGCTTGGATCGCGTATCGCTCGGGAAATTCGAATTCCTCGACCGCTCTTTCCAAAAAGGATATCGCATTCATCTTTGCGCTCGCGTTCTTGGGATATTATCTCGCGAGTTTATTCGACTTTATGGGTTTGGAATATATTTCCGCGGGATTGGAAAGACTTACCTTATTCGTTTATCCCACGATCGTTCTCGTGATCAGTTCCTTGCTCTACAAAAGAAAGATCAAGACCGTGGAAGTGTTCGCGATTCTTCTTACCTATTCTGGAATCGCGATCGCATTTATCGGAGATATTCAAACGGAAGGCCCGCAAGCGAGCAAGGGAGTTCTGCTCGTATTCGCATCCGCCGTCGCCTATTCTTTGTATCTCGTAGGAAGCGAATCCTTGATTCCTAAATTAGGTTCGGTCCGTTTTACTTCGTATCTTATGCTTTTGTCCGGTTTGATCGTGGTGATTCATTTCTTTATCGTAAAGAATCCGGCGGCGCTCCTACAACCCGTACCCGTTTACTTATACGGACTGGCGCTAGGAGTTTTGACGACCGTAATCCCCGCCTACTTTACGACGGAAGGAATTCGGATGATCGGTTCGGGAAGAGCCGCGATCGTCGGCTCTGTCGGCCCGATGTCTACGATCCTGCTCGCATGGATTTTTTTAGGAGAACCCATCACTTCCTCCGGAATGGCCGGAACGATTTTGGTGTTGGCGGGAGTTCTTTCCATCGGAAAGAAAAAATCGGAAACGACTCAAAAAGAATCAGCGCCCGCTCCAAACGGAACTGCTGCGGCAAACGGAGCCGCATCGAACCGAAAAAGTCAAAGCGAAGAAGATTCCCGAGACGCGAACAATGCCGAAATCACGATGAACTAAAACATTAGAATATACTAAAATTATGGTCCGTCTTTGACGCAGCGGATCGCCGCGGTAGTAGCCAAAAAGGAACTCAAAGAAATCGGACCGTAAACGAAATCCAGAAGAAACAAATTCTTATTGGAAGGGTCCGGATTAGCGCTGCTCGTGAGATAGGTCACGTTCACGGGATTATTCTTAAAATACGCGGTGTCAAGAACTCCGTTTCCTACGGTAAATCCGTATTCGACGATCGAACGAAGCTCGTGAACGTTCGGAAGTCTCCAAGGTTTTCCGTCGCTTGTGGCGATGTTCGCACAGAATTGCAATCCCGCCTGACGCGCAATGTTGGTTAACGTTCCGCTCGAACAATTCGTTCCCGATTGTCCGTACGAACACTGAGCCCAACGGAGATTGGAGGTTTTTTCCAGAATCGTTCCGTCTCCCATGTCCACGAATTGTTTTGCGGGAAACGCACCGCTTACGACACAACGCACTGGAAGCGATCCGGTTTCGGAAAGATTGCTCGAAGTTCCCTGCGCAAAATTAAACGTCCATCGACTCGAACCCGGAGTCGCAACCGCGGTCCCGGACCAAAACGTTTGGGAAGAATTCGGAAAGAATGTAACGTCGAGATACGGGCTCGGAGTCGGATTCTCGTATGTGGAAATCGAATACAATTCTTGAATAGACGGAATTCTCCAGGACTTATAACCCGCGTAACCGTTACCTGCGTTTAACGCGTCGCAGGCGGCAACCGCACTTGCATAGGAATATTGAGAATTCGTTCCGCTGCAATCGACCGGATTCGTTCCTTCGGGACAATGTTTCCAAGCGAGTCCTGCGATCTTATCGTGAATCACGGGCTGAGACGGGTATTCGGGAAAGACGGTTTTAACGAACGAAGCCTGCGGTCCGTTTTGAAAATCCGCATCTTGATTCGGATGAACGGTACCGCCGCAAGCAATCGAATTCAAAGTTCCGTCGTAACAAATCTTTTGCCCCGCGTCCGTGATCGGGTTCGTAACGGAAACGGAAACCGTATAATTTTGTTCGGTTCCGTTGCCGGCAACGACGGAATACGTCACCGGATTTGAAAAATCATTCCAATTGACTCCGCTGATCTGAGTCGTTTGTCCGACCTTAACGGTCGCGTCGGCGGACACAGAAAACGTCGGTCTAAGTCGGGCGACGACTCCGTACGGAACCGTTGCGGTAATATTCGTTCCGTTGATGACGGTGGGATAATCTTGGGAAAGAAAATTCTCCTGAGCCGAAAAGGAAAACGAAGAAAATGCGGTTCCCGATCCGAGATTACGGATGATTCCCAAACCGCTTTGCAGTAAAAGTCCGGCGTTCGAAGAAGAATCAAAACTGATCTTGTCGGCTTGCGCACATGAAATCAAAATCAATGCGGAAGAAATCCAGAAACTGCGAATTAGGGAGCGCATAAGGTTTGTCTTATCTATTAGAAGGATCCAAAGGAGAATCGTTCTAAGATTTTTTTATAAAACAAACTAACGTTCAGGAGGGGTCAACGCGTTTTCGGAGAAAAACCGAAAACGATCGCAAAATAAAAGGAAGAGTTACGACTTACGCAATCAAATTCAATCGGAAACACAACGGGTATAATTGTTCGTAGCGGAAGAAGCCAAATCGATCATCGCATCGCCAAAACGAACCCGTTGAACCTGCCCTCCTCCCGGAATCGAATTGCTCGTACCGTAAATCGACGATGCGAGAGTGTTCGGAAAAAAGCTAAGATCGATCTTTGCATCCGAAGTCGACGAGGAAAAGTCCAGTAAACTTCGTAATTCGTTGACGTTCGGGAGTCTCCAAGAACGCCCCGCTACCGTTGAGGTTTCGCAAGCGTTCAAAGCCGCGGCAAAGTTTTGGCTTGAGACGATTCCAGTCGTACACTGTGTGGAACCCGATGTCCAAACTTGTCCGATGGAACATTTTTGCCAAACAAGACCAGTCCGATTGTCACGAACCGATCCGTCGTTCAAATCCGTAAACGATGGAGAAGGAATCGCAGCTCCGGAAACGCAGCGGACACGATTGCTTCCTGCGACTTTATCATGTGAAAAGTTGACTCCGCTTATGAAATTGAATCCCCAAACTTGCGCGACGTTCGTTTGGTTCGTAGAAGAGGACCAGAATCCTCCCGTTCCATTCGGAAAGTGGGAAAGGTCGATATAAGCGCCGCTCGTCGGTGCGGCATTCGTGCTTAAGGTCATCAATTCTTCGATGCTCGGCAATCTCCAACCTTGCAGTCCCGCATATCCCGCTCCGGAATTCATAGAATTCAAATCGTTACAATAAGCGACCGCGGCAGGTTGTATATAATAATAAGTCGTCGTACAAGAAGTGCCGCCCGTTCCTCCGCCCGGACAATATTGCCAAGTTAGTCCGGTCTGACGATCGAACGTAACGGGTTGGGGAGAATACCCGTTTAAGACGACATTGGACTGAAACGAAGAAGGAACACCCTTGGAATACTCCGCATCTTGACCGGGAGCGGCCGCGCAAGTGGTTAAACAATTCGTTTGTCCCGCGTCCGTTAGACGAAATGTCGGAATTACGTTCACGGAATAATCGGCAAAACTACCGCTCTTTGCGGTAACACGATATACAAGAGAAGAACTGAAATCGTTTTCGGTTTGTGCGCTCGTCTGCGAAACTCCGTTGATCTGAACCGCCGCGCCCGTGTTTACAAAGGTCGCCTTCAAACGACGAATGGCGCCGAACGGAACGGAAACCGTGATCTGCGTTCCTGAAATTTCTCCGACAAAGTCGGTGGCAAACGAGTTTTCTGCCGCGTTGAATCGAAACGAAGTGATTTCTTTGGAATCGGGTCCGAAGCCGTTTTGAATTCGAAAAACTTCTACCCCGCCCTGAAACAATAATCCTGCGCTGGAAGAGGCGTCGATGCTGATCCGTTCCGCTTCAGAACAAAAAGTAAAAAGAAAGATTCCGGCGATGAGCCGGATCAAAACCATAAATCGATTCATAAAAAGGTAATTTCCTTTGTTATGAGAATTATAGTTCCTTCCTTGTGGCCAATCCTGCCAGGTTATAAAGTAGATCGTTTTATTGCGAAATCGTTTAAGAAGCCGATTCGTTTTCGAAGGAGAAGGAGATCCTACATTCTCCCGTTGCGAAAAAGAGGCTATCTATAAAAATCAAGCTGCGATTTCGAAAGAAAGAATCGATTCTTCGTTTAATAAATATCCAAAATCATTAAGGCGATATCATCTCCAAAGTTTCCGCCCGAATAGGCGAATAGATCCGATACGATCAATTCGATATAATCTTCGATGGATTCCGTCGCGAGATATTCTTCAAGGATCGAGATCAAACCGGGAAGATCCAAAAGTTCTCCCTGGGCGTCAAAGATCTCGTACATCCCGTCCGAAAAGAATACGACCCGATCCCCGTGTAAAAGATCGATGGATTGATCGTAATACTGCGCCCCTTCAAACGCAAGAAGAGGAAGATTCATCCCGTCGAGTTCGATCCGTTTTCCGTCTCGAAACAAAAGAATCGGAGGATGTCCCGCATACGAATAAACCAAACGTTTCGATTCGGGAATATACTTCACGCGCACAGCGGAGATATGATGATCGACTACGAGAGGTTTGAGATCTTCTACGATTCGAATGAGTCCCTCGGCGGGAGACAATCCGATTCGGGAAGAATTCTTAAACGAAATCACGACCATTCCCGAAACCATCGCGGATGAAATCCCGTGACCCGAAACGTCCGCAAACAAAATGTCGATGCTTCCGTCCTCGTTTTCGATCGTGCTGATCACGTCCCCGCCTACTTTTTCAAACGGACGGAAGTATGTTTCCATGCGGAAGTATTTCGAATCGGGAAAGGTTCGATCGACAAGGGATCGTTGCGTAAGTCTTCCGAGTTCGAGATCGTAGTGCATCCGATCGTAAAATGCGTTTAAGGTTCCTTCTTTTTCTTTGCGATCGAAAGCAAGGACGATCAAGTCGCCGATCAAACCGAGAATGGATATCTCCTCTTCGGTCCAAGTCCGATCCTCCCGCACCATATCGATTCCGAAAAAACCGATTTCCTTTCCTTCGTATGTCAAGCGGATGATGAGCAGCGATCGGATTCCTCTCGGAAGAATCAACTCGCTCAGGAAAGAATTCTCCCGTTCGATTTCTTCGACGGAATTGAACGCGATGTATCCGTCCTTTCGTATCTGTTCGAAACGATCGGCGGGAAGATTTTGTACGGGAATATTCTGGAAGTACGGAAGCTGAGAAGGGATTCCTTCGCGGCACCATTCGTACGTGTTGGAAAGATATTTATGAGTATTTGAGTATTCTATAATATAGGCTCGGTCCGCGTCGCAGATTCTCCCTGCCTTTTCGATCGAGTTGCGGATCGCGACGTCCAACTCCATCGGAGGAAGCGTGATGAAACTTTTGGAGATTTCGGTGAGATTGCTCTGTAAAAAAAGGGAATACTTGAGTTGATCCTCGGATCGTTTCAAAGGGGTGATGTCTCTTTGCGATCCCCAAATCTGAACGAGTTTTCCCCCCTTCACGACGCCGACGACGCTGTTTAGAAAGTATTTCCGGTTTCCGAACCGATCGGATTCCTTGGATTCAAAATCCTTCATATTGTATTGCGCGCGGATAAACGCGTAATACGGCTCCAGCTCCTCGGGAGAATCGGACAGAACGAGCTGCGAAAGGGTCCGGCCGATCACTTCGGAAGGTGCGGAATATCCGTACATTCTCGCCATGGAATCGTTGCAGATCGTCAGTCTAGCGTGCGTTAGGAGATGCGTTAGCTGATTCGTTTCATTTTGTTTCGTATCGAGAGGCTGATCGAGATCAAAACACCAGATTCCTTCGGCGCTGCTCAGGAAGAATTCCCGATATCGCTCCAGTTCTAAAGAATCCGATTTTATCCGCATAACGTAGTCACCGAAAATCCGCCCTTTATTCTTTCCGTCGGCGATAAAGGTCAAAGGTTTTATCAAAGAAATCCGGGAAATCCGTTCTCCGATTCGAAAAAAAAATCGCAAAAAACGCCGAACCTGCCTCGTAGATTCGGCTTTTTGTCCGGGGGAAATCGTATTCTAAAATCTCAGATCGGAGGCAACACAATGCAAACCACAATGAATCAAGAATGGATGGATGAAAGAATCGAAGCGATCGCGGAAATTCTCGCGGACAAACTCATCGAAGAAATCCGCAAAAGAGCGCTCGAAAAAGAAGCAGTTCGCAAAGCAAGGGAAGCGGCTTAAACGACCGCAAAGGGAGAATCGAATATGGCGGAATACGCACTCAAAGAAAAAAAAGGAAGTCTCTTTAGTAATGCAACCAAGGAAAAGGAAACACAACCGGATTACACGGGCAAGGTGCTCCTCGAAGGGAAAACCTATCGCCTGGCGGGTTGGATTCGAAAATCGGCCACGGGAAAGAATTATCTTTCTTTAAGTCTTTCCGAACACAACCTTGAAAAAAAATCCGAAACAAATTCTCCCGTCGGCGAAACGGACGGGAACGATTTTACGGATATAGAAGAAGATTTTCCGTTTTGAAGAATGAAAATTCGATTTACGATCGGGGTCTAATCGTAAAAGAATTACACCTCTACAGGAGAAAGAAATTTCTTGAAAACGAAAATTCCAACCAAGTTGTTTTTGGCGATTACTTTCACACTCGCGGTCTTGGGTTCCACCAACTGCGGATATAACGCGATCCAGGAAGAAGACGAGGCCGTCACTGCGTCTTGGGCCGAGGTTTTGAACCAATATCAAAGAAGAGCCGATTTGATTCCGAACTTGGTCAACACCGTGAAAGGATACGCGGCTCAGGAAGAAAAAGTGTTAACCGAAGTGACCCGAGCCAGAGCCGGAGTCGGTTCGATTCAAGCGGACGAAAAGACTCTGAACAATCCGGAACTTTTCAAAAAATATGCACAGGCGCAGGCACAGATGACATCCGCTCTTTCCCGTTTGCTCGTTGTTGCGGAAAATTATCCTCAGTTGAAATCCAACGAAAACTTTCGGGACTTGCAGGCACAGCTCGAAGGAACGGAAAATAGAATCACCGTGGCGCGCAACCGATACATCCAAGCGGTGCAAAAATACAATAGTACCATCCGAAAATTTCCGAGCAATCTCACCGCAAAACTTTTCGGATTCGACGTAAAACCTTCGTTTACGGTCGAAAACGAAAAGGAAATCTCCAAACCGCCCGAAGTTAAATTTTAAAAATTTTGAATATGATCCGGTTGAAATTCGGAATCCTTTTCTTTATCGGACTTTTCGCGTTTAGCGCGGGTTGGACTTTAAAAACGGGAAACTTTTCCGTTTTTCTCTTAAGGGAAGAATGGAAAGCGGAGGATCCCGTCGTTCCCCCGCTGCGTACGCAGATCACGGACACGACGTCGACGCTCACCGACAAACAAAAGGCGATTCTAACCTCCACGTTAGTCGCCTTTGAAAAAAGAAAAGGAAGTCAGATCGCGGTTCTTGTCGTCGGCTCCACTCTCGATTGGACCGTGGAGGAATACGCCGTCAAAACCTTCGAAGCTTGGAAACTCGGACGCAAAGGAATCGACGACGGAATTCTGATCGTGGTCGCGATCGGAGACCATAAAACGAAGATCGAAGTCGGATACGGATTAGAAGGCGCGGTTCCCGACGTAATCGCAAAACGAATCATAGAAGATTATATGATCCCCCGGTTTCGCGACGGAAATTACTACGAAGGAATTTCGGACGCGATCGACGCGCTCATCGCAAAGATCGACGGCGAAGAACTCCCCGCCGCGAGCGGTAAAGTCGCGGGTTCCGATTCGACCTCTTCCGGCGACGGGGATTTCGAACCGGAACTTCCGAATAAACTCGTAACAGCATTCATCATTCTTGTCATTCTCGGAAAATTGTTCGGGCTGATGTTCGGTAACGGATTTTCCGGAGGATTCGGAGCCGTCATCTTCGTGATCCTCGGTTTGTTTTGGTCCATCACTCTTTGGTTGTTGATTCCGGGTGCGCTCTTACTCTGGTTTTTCGTTCTCGCAAACGGAGGCGGAATTGGAGGAGGCGGTTCGTCCTGGGGTTCTTCGGGAGGAGGAAGCTCTTGGAGCGGCGGAGGCGGATCGTCCGGGGGCGGAGGCGCCTCGGGAAGCTGGTAAAAAGGATTCAAATAGTATGATAAAGCAATATACATCCGAACCTTCTCTTCTGCAAAGAATTCTGAATCATTGGCTGGAATCTATCTTCTCCCTTTTTTCCTTTACCGCGGACAAATCGAAAACCCATCGATTCAAACGGTATTTCAGCGCGGAGGATTTAAAAAGAATCGAATCCGCCGTTTCCAAATCCGAAAGTTCGCATAAGGGAGAAATCAAAGTGATCTTGGAATCGGCTCTTCCCGTTTCCAGAGTTTTGTTCGGTCTGGACGCAAAACGAAGAGCGGCGGAACTATTTTCCGAAAAAAGGGTCTGGGATACGGAAGAAAACACGGGGATTCTGATCTACGTTCAACTCATCGATCGAAGGATAGAATTGCTCGCCGACCGCGGAATCTACAAAAAGGTCGGACAAAACACGTTAGACGAAATCTGCGGCAAAATGCAGGATGGGTTCCGATCCGGTTCGTATCTCGAAAGCATTCTCGCTGCGATCGAATCGTTTACAAAACTTTTGCAGGAACATTTCCCGCCCGGAAAACAAAACCCGAACGAACTTCCCGACCGTCCGGAAATCATCTGACGGAACGTTTGAAGGCGCACAACCGTCCTCGAAAATCGAAGTCTAAATTGTTAAACGAAATTCAAAATCCGCGAGCGACGAACGAGATCGTTTCGCGTTCAACTATTCCGAAGAATGTTGACCATCGAATAGAGACCGTTTCTGCGAGACATGGAAAGATGTTTGTCGAGACCGATCTCTTTTAAAAATTCCAAAGAAGCGGTTTTGATTTCCTCGCGGGTTCTTCCCGAAAAAACGCGGATCAAAAGAGCGATCATACCGCGCGTGATTGCGGAATCGCTGTCGGCTTGAAACTCGATCTTGCCTTCCTTTTCTTCGGAGACGATCCAAACGCGGGACTGACAACCGGGAACCAAACGCTCGGGAGTTTTGGCCTCATCGGGAAGCGAACCGAGTTCGTCCCCCATCTCGATCAACAGTTGATAACGTTCCTGCCAATCGGTGCATTCCGAAAATTCGGAAACGATTTCTTTTTGAACTTCCGCAACGCTGCTCATAAACTCACTTCCCAGCTTTTCCAAAACGCCTCCGCGAGCAATCAGAAAAAGAGAAGCTGATTCTCATAGCTTAGACGACGTCGGTCCCGCGAAATCGATCGATTCTTTCGAAATCAAAAAATGGTTTTCTTAAAGTCCGTTCGAAAATTTGATCCTCTCATGAGAGTTTACGAAGTTCAAAATCAATTCGGCCTGGAGAATTTAAAAATCGCGGAACGTCCCGATCCGGTTCCTGGACAAGGAGAAGTCCTCGTCCGTTTCAGAGCGGCCTCTTTGAACTATAGGGATTATCTGATGGCGATCGGAAGATACAATCCGAAACAAAAACTTCCTCTCGTTCCTCTTTCGGACGGAGCCGGAGAAATCGCACAGATCGGTCCGGGAGTTACGAAGTGGAAAGTCGGCGACAAGATCTGCGCCAACTTCGCGCAGACCTGGCTCGACGGAGCGCCGGACAACGATATGTTGCGCAATACTCTAGGAGGTCCGCTCGACGGTACTCTCAGTGAATATAGAATTTTCGGAGAACAAGGAATCGTTCCCATGCCGGAACATCTTTCCTTTGCGGAAGCATCCACTCTCCCTTGCGCCGCGCTCACCGCTTACACCGCAATCGTCACACACGGAAACATTCAACCGGGAGGAACGATCGTCGTTCAAGGAACGGGGGGCGTCTCCATATTCGCATTACAATTCGCTAAAATGATGGGAATCAAGGTCATCGCGACTTCCTCCAGCAACGAAAAACTCGCAAAGCTCACAGCACTCGGCGCGGACGAAGTCATCAACTACAACGAAAAACCGGATTGGGATAAGGAAGTTCGCAAGATCACGAACAAGAAAGGCGCGGATCTGATCATCGAAGTCGGAGGCGCGGGAACTCTGCAAAGATCGATCTCCTGCACGAGACCTTGGGGAACGATCGCACTGATCGGAGTTTTAGCGGGTGGAGAAAGCAACAATCTCTCCCTGTTTCCGATCCTGATGCACGGAATTCGAATTCAAGGAATCATCGTGGGAAGCAAACGAAACTTCGAAGATATGAACAAGGCGGTCGAAGCCAACAAGATCAAACCTGTCATTGATCAAATCTTTAAATTCGAGGAAGCGCCTCAGGCTTACGAATCGCTAAAGTCGGGGAAACACTTCGGAAAAATCTGCATCGAAATTTAGAATAAAACGTTATTCTAATGTAATTTCCGCAGTGAACTTCGCCGCAAACGAAGTTTTCCGGCCGACCGAACCGTAAAACGCGTCGCATTCTTAACCGGCGCGTTTATCCCCTTCTCCGCAACCAACCCCCGAAGGCAAAGGATCTTATGCACAATGAAAAAAATTTTAGAAGTTCAACAAGATGTGAATACGCAGAAGATCTTGAACGAAGTCAGAGATCTCCTTTTTTGGAAGGAGTTCCCACAATCGAAAAGAAAGAACATCCTCTATTTTATTAAATTTTTATCCACTATAACAAATATTCCTTGCGTCTAATCCACGAAAGGTCTTCATCGTAGGTAAAAAAGACCTTTTCCAAATCCATTCCAAGATACGATTTGGAAAACTTTCGGGGGACGTTATTCGCCATGGCAACCAAAACTCTATCCAAACCCAAGACAAAAAGTAAGACCCAATCTAAACCGAAATCTAAAACGACATCCGTCCGAAATACGAAATCAAAATCCGCTTCTTCCTTGTCGAAAGGATTTATCGATTCTAAAAATCCGCTTCCCGTCGTTTATCAACCGAACACCGCCGAACAGAAAAGCAAACAGGCTTTGATTCAATGGATCCGGTCCAACAAACGCGTGTTAACTGAAGACCTCAAACAATACGGGGCGATTCTTTTTAGAGGATTCGACGTCGCTTCTCCTCAGGATTTCGAAGACGTGATCCTCAACGTGGATTCCAACTTGAAGAATAACTACTTGGGAACTTCTCCCCGCAATCAAGTTACGAAATACGCCTTTACCGCTACCGAACTTCCTCCCGCATATCCGATTATGCAGCACGCGGAAATGAGCTTTCTCGATTCTCCTCCCCGGAAACTTTTTTTCTATTGCGGCAAAGCTCCCGGTCGATTCGGAGAAACTCCGATCACCGATTTAAGAAAGGTACTTCAGGAAGTTCCGCAGTCGATCCGCGATAAGTTCGAAACGAATAAAATCCGGTATTCAAGAGTTTACGACGGACCTTCCAACAAATCGCGTTTTCAGTTTTGGAAAACGAAACGCTGGGACGAAATGTTTCAGACCACCGATCGCGCAGAAGTGGAAAAGATATCCAAAAAACAAAACTTCAACGTGGAATGGTACGGAGAAGACAATCTGAGACTCGTCAATACCACATTAGCGATTCGTAAACATCCGGAATTCAAATCCTCGGCTTGGCACAATCATTCGCAGGTGTTCCATATCGACGCGGCGCGGAAAGAATATTGGAGAATCTTCGCGCGTCAAAAAACGATCCGCGGATTTTTCGTCGGGATCGCGCTCGAAATTCTAACTTTCTTAAAGAAGATCACCACAAAAAAGGAATATTTAGATACGAATTGCTCTTATGGAGACGGCCAGGAAATTTCTACCACCGAGCTCCAGCAGATACAGGAAGCCTTCTGGAACAATATCTCCCTGTTTTCTTGGCAAAACGGAGACGTATTGGTAATCGACAACTATACGGTTTCCCACGGAAGACATCCGTTTTCCGGTCCGAGAGAAATCTTCGTGGCTTGGGCGGATTAAGACGATGACGGAACTCGACGCGGTTCGGATCAATTTCAACGAAAGCGGTTTAGTTTTTTTGAATATTCTTTTGGGGCTGATTATGTACGGGATCGCCTTGGATCTTAGATTGGAAGAATTTAAACTGCTCTTCGAAAAACCGCGTGCGTCTTTAACCGGAATTATTTCCCAATTCCTTTTCTTTCCGTTTGTGACGTATCTTTTGCTTTGGATTTTAAATCCTCCTCCGGGAGTCGCGCTCGGAATGCTTCTCGTAGCGGCTTGTCCGGGCGGAAACATCTCGAACTTTATCACGTCGATTGCCAAGGGAAACACCGCGCTTTCCATTTCTCTGACGGCTTTTTCCTCCGCGCTTGCGATCGTCGCGACTCCGTTCAACTTTTTCTTCTGGGGCAATTTATATCCTCCCGTTCAGGCTGCGTTGAAGGAAATCAGCCTCAATCCGTGGGACGTTTTCCGAGCGATTTTAATGATTCTTTTGATTCCGATCGCATTGGGACTCTTAACGCAGAGATATTTACCGGACATTACGAAAAAGATCGAAAAACCGATCAAAATTCTTTCCGCGCTGATCTTTGCGGCGTTTCTGGTAATCGCTCTCGCCGCCAACTTTTCGGTTTTTTTGAAAGTGATCAACAAAGTGTTTCTTTACGTTTTTCTAATGAACTCGACGGGATTTTTACTGGGATATTTTTTCGCGAAGCTGATGCGTTTGGATGAAAAGGACGCGCGTTGCATTTCCATCGAAACCGGAATTCAAAATTCGGGACTCGGTCTCGTATTGATCTTCGCGTTTTTCGGAGGTCAGGGAAGTATGGCGATCATCGCGGCGACTTGGGGAATCTGGCACGCGATCGCGGGCATCACTCTTGCGTGGTTCTGGTCGAAGAGAACCGCATCGCTCGGCGTTCAGACCGTTTCGAAAGGTTTTTGATTCAGATACAACTCGGAAACTTTCGGACGAATTCTCGACTTCGTAAAAAAACGATTGTCGTTCAACTTACCCTTTCTCATTTCCTTTTGTTGTTCTTTGGGTAAATGAAGAATCGTTCTGCATTCTTCCGTGCAACATCCCTCGAACGCGGCTGAACATTTCTCGCACTGAATGAAAAGAATATGACATCCCGGGTTGGCGCAGTTGACGTGCCTGTCGTTCTTTTCACCGCATTGATGACAAACGGAAATCACTTCCGTTCCGATGGATTCCCGCAGACGACCGTCGAATACGAAATTCTTTCCTTTAAACTTGGATTCGAGACCTTTCTGCGAAACCTCGTGCGCGTAGGAAATAATTCCTCCGTGGAGCTGATTCACGTCCTTGTAGCCGTGATGTTTCAACCACGCGCTCGCCTTTTCGCAACGGATTCCGCCGGTGCAGTACATTAGAATTTTCTGATCTTCTTTCCCGTTTAAAAGTTCCAGAAGCATTTGGAGTTCTTCGCGAAACGTATCGGACTGCGGAAGAATCGCGTTTTCGAAGTGACCTATCTCGCTTTCGTAATGATTTCTTACGTCGACTACGATCGTATTTTGATCCTCGAGGTGACGGTTGAATTCCTCCGCGGAAAGATGTTTTCCCACGTTAGTCACATCGAACGCATCGTCGTTCAATCCGTCGGCCACGATTTTTTTTCTTACTTTTAGATCGAGTTTCAAGAATGACTCGCGATCGTCTTCGACGGCGATCTTAAACGGCATGTCTCGAAACGATTCGCGAGAATCCAAATTCTTACGAAAAGATTCCAGATTGTGGGACGGAACCGAAAGCTGCGCGTTGATTCCTTCTCTTGCGATATAAATTCTTCCCAGAACGCCGAGAGATTCCCATTCCAAATAAAGAACGTTCCGAAGCTCTTCCACGTTTTCCAAAATGACATAACGATAGAAAGAAAGAGTGGTTCTCGGGAAATTCTCCGCTTCGAGACGCTTTTTTAGAATCTCTTTTCCGTGGATGTTATGAAGAGGACGTTTCTTTGTTTGCGTCTTCTTTTGAGAATCTTCCCGATTTGCCATACATTCTTAACTCTGAAATTAAGATCGATCTTGACAAGCCTTTCTTAGCGGAATCGCCCGATTCAAAACCGTCATCCCTGTCCTCTAAGGAACAAGTTCCGAAATGATTCGGGCTTTCATACGTCGTAGATTCTCTTTTCATCGAGCTTCTGACCGAGGATTGCAATCAACGTATAAAGAAACAAAGCCTGAATCGCAAACGCGTAGATGTTATCGGATACGGGTGCGAACGGATTTATCAATATCAGCATAAGAAAGAATCCGCCCAAAGACAACATTCCCCACTTGCCCGCGAAACCTTCTCCAGGTTTGCTTCCCTTGAAATAATAAGCGAAGGAAAAAACCGTCAACGCCGCTTCGATTCCGACGGTGAGCCAAAGATTGTTCCACAATCCGAATCCTAGTTTGGTGCCCGAATCCGACAAAACGGGAAGATCGGGAGTATGCACGGGAAGATCCAAAAAATAATGCGACATTACGGAAATTGCAACCGCAAGAGCGACCTTCCATCTTGTGTTTCGATCCTCCGAACTTTTCCAAAAATAGAAAAGGACGAACGCGAACGCGGCCCATAGGAACGCCGCAGCCAAACTGTGCGTATACGGCATAAAATAAAGATCGAACGGATTGCTCGCGGTAAAGCCCGGAATCAAACGCATGTGCTCGACCCCGATCATGATGAAAATCATAAACAGAAAATCGACGAATTGGACGCCTACCAACAAAGACCATAGAGGAGTTTTGGGAACCGTCTTCTTAAGCGCGAACGCTACGCTATAATGTCCTATGAACATAAGATTCTCCGAATAAGCAAATGCTTTTGAAACGCAAGAATTCGATCTCGTCCGCAACGGAAGTCAATCGTTTTACGATTTTTCGAAAAACCGATTGCGAAACGGAAACCGATTTTCTGGATCGATACGCGGATCGGATGCCGCGCAACATGCTCCGTCATGCGATCGAAAAACTTTCCGAGGCTCTCAAAAGAAATATATGAATTCCTGCAAAAAAGAAAGTTTCCTAAAAAAGATACTTTACCCTTCCGTGCGGACGGAGATCCTAAACAACGGAAAAATCGAATGAACCACAAAATCGGATATATTCTCATTTCATTATATAGTATCTTGTCCATCGGCTGCGGAGGCAACCTGAGAGGAAAACCCATCCCTCCGAATCCGGACTTGGCCGGTTTCTATATCTCTTCGGAAAGCGCGGAATGGGCCAAGGAAGATAAGATGAGAATCGAAGTTTTAAGCATTTTTCCGAAAGCGAACGGCGATCTTTCGTTTGAAAGAAAGGTGATCGTTCGACTCAGTTTTATCGCGAGCGATAACCGAGAAGAATGGAGAATTCGAACGGGCGGAGTCGTCACAAGCGATACCGAAATTCTTCTGCAGGAATCCTTGTATCAGGAATATCATCAGCTTCACATGGGCGCGCGCGAATCCGATCCGACAAAATGGAAACTGAGCGAGATGGGCGCCGCTTCGAAAGTCAGGGAAGTGGGCAACGTTACCGCAAGCGGAAATCTTTTAGGAGAATTCGCTCCGGACGGGAAGTCGTTGAAATTCGGCAAGAACGTCTTTACGAAAATCGGAGAACCGTTTCAAGGAAGAATCACGACGACCGTGAATCAAAAAAGCGTCACGGTCGACAATGAAATCGCCGGAGTCGTTTTTTATAAATCATCCGCGACCTCGGATGAAAAAATCGTGGCCGTGTTTTCCAAAACCGAATCGATCAAAGTCGGAATGATCTTTCTCGTAGGCAAGGATCAAGTTCCGTACAAAGTTTCGGAAGTGTTTCGGCAATCCTGCGTATTGGAACCGGTGGACGCGAAAAAGGTCGCCGTCTTTTCCGTCGGCGCGCCGGTTCTTCTGAAAGGAACGATCGATCGAAAGGCAGCCAACAAAAGAGCGACGGCCGACGAACTGATCCGAAAATTAAAGTCGGATCCGAACGTCAGCAAGGAAGAACTCATACGAGAAATCGAAAAACTTAAAAACGAAAGATAATGTTTTTCGAATATTCTCAATATTGCGGATACTCCAGGATCAAAGCCACAAAGGCCGCGGTGGATAGTCCGTACAACTCCGCGATCTGCGACAAGGTTTGATCCAGAGCGGTTACGGCTGGAGTGGAATCGAACTCCGGCAACATTCGATCGACCGCATCGTCCTTTCCGAAAACTCGATCCGGAATCACGCTCAAACCGTTCGCCGTTCGGATCGTATCCCGGGACGCCGCAAACGAAACGGCTTGGGAACGATACGTTCTCGAATACGCGTCCGCAACCAAGGCCAGCTTGATTTCGTCCACACCCGGAGCAACGCCGATTCCGATCTCTTCGTGAGCCCAAAAAGAGACGGCATTGGAAAGAATCGTATAAACCGAACCGATTGTTAAGCGAAATCGATTGCTGTCATGAGCGGGATTCCAATCGGACGCACCGAGTTCTCGGGCGACTTTCGACGCGCGATCTTTTCCCGCTATCGCCTCGACCAACGCCAGCGAAACCGGAATCGAGGCCGTAACCGCGGTCGTCGTTACGACGTTTCCATCCGCGACATATCTTCGATTCCGAACCCAATTCGTGTCTTTGAATTTCTTTTCCAAGTCGTTTAACGAATACCAAAAGCCGGTAGCATTCTTTCCCTTTAACAATCCCGCATTTGCTACGACCCACACCCCGTCGCAAACTCCGATCACAGTCGCGCCCTTGGATGCTTGTCGATTCAACCAATGCAAAAGTACGGGAGAATCGGAATGATGAACCGCAGGAACCACAACGTAATCCGCACCCTCCGGAAAACGCGAGTCGAAGGAAGCGATCGATTCTTGCGGTCGTATTTTAAGAGCGGGATATAGATTCATAATTCCCGAATCGATTCCTAACGCAAACACATCGGCCGACTGAGAACGGGTCAAAACCGAATAGGGAATTACGTAATCCGTAAGTTCGGTCATATAGTTGTCCCCGACTACCGCGACAATCGGACGAGTTCTTCCGAACCTGCTTTTATACGCGGGGATTTTTTCCGAAACGGGAATCGTTTCCTTTCGATCCACTCCGGTAATTTCCGTCCGATGTTGATCGGCAAATACCGAACAGGAAAGAATCGCAACGATTCCTAAAAGAAGAAATACGATCCGCAGATGCGCGAATCGTGTTCCGAATTTACCGAACATTTCCAGAACGGAAACGGGAGAATGAAAATTAAACTGAATTGCTTTCATGGTTCGATTCTACCCCGTTTTCAATCCGAAGTCGTCCTTGCGGATACGGATGGACTTCCCTCCGGCTTAAAGATAAAAAAAATCTCGACTCTAAGCGGGAATCGCCTCCCAATACCTGCATGTATTCCTTTCTCGCGTTCGGAGCAGGTCTCGCTTTCTTACTTTCTCTATCCGAATGGATCACTTCTATTCGGGGTAAAAACGCATCCCAAATCGGACTTACGGATACGTCGACGGCGGACGAACGATTTCGTTTAACAATTTCCTTCCTGCGTAATAAAGCGGTATCGTGTTTATTCTTTTCGATCGGAGTCGTACAACTTCATATCTTCTTTGAATTGTCCGATCGACTGATTCGATTTGCTTGGATTGCGGAAACGCACATTCCGTTTATCTTCGCAATCGGTCCGTTAACCTTTCTGTATTTTCGAAATCTAAGCGGAGAGACAACCGATCGTTTTTCTCCGGTACATTTATTTCCCAGTGTTTTGAGCGCCGCCACGATGCTCCCGTTTTATCTGCGCGACTTCGTATCAAAACAAAACTTCTTAAAGATGGAGAATTCGAACGACCTCTATCACAATATCGTTTTGATTCTTCTTATCTTAGGAACCATTCAGAACTTTCTGTATCCGATCGTTTTGTTTCGCAGAATTTGGACTTGGAGAAGCGGCGCAAGCTCGGAACGACGTACCGCATTCACCCCCTTTCTGCTTTTGTTTGCGGGAACTTTGTTCGTGTTGATTTTATTCGTAATCGCACAAAGTTTTTTTATGCCCTTATTTCTTGCGGCATCTTCGGGTGTCACTTTGTTGCTGTGTATCGTGTTTATCACCGGCCACGCGCGGATTCCCTGGGTGGAACAATTCAAAAAGGAATCGAGAGAAGCGCGGTACGCGGAAAGCAGAATCCGAGGTTTGAATGTGGACGCGGTTCTTTTGCGTCTGAACGATTTAATGCGAAATGAAAAATACTATGCGGACGAGGATCTGACTTTAGGAAAACTTTCCGAAGCGTTAGGGATTCATACGCACCAACTATCCGAAATTCTTAACGACAAAATCAAAAAGAGCTTTCGAGAGTTCGTGGCGGACTTCCGTCTCGAAGAAGCCGCACGAATTCTGCTGGAAGAACCGCAGAGATCGGTTTTATCTGCGGCGTACGCGTCCGGATTCAATTCCAAATCCGCATTTCATAAACTCTTTCAGGAGAAATTCGGATGCACTCCGACCGAATTTCGAACGAACCGGAAGCATCCGAAATAAGACCTAAGGATGAGTTTGTGTCACGAACTTGATACTCGTCTTTTTACGAGGAAGCATTCTCGTTCGTAAATATTGAAACGGATATTCGATGAGAATGTAGAAAGGAATGGAAAGAACCACGATCAGAATCAGCACCGCGCAAAACTGAAACAAAAAAGCGATCGTCGATGCGGGTTCGGATCTGACACCCAAAATGGAAAGGGCTATTCCGATCAAAACCAAATGCCAGAGATACATCGTAAAACTCAATCTAGCGATCGGAACAAAGATTTTCATACTTAAAAAACGGCCTAACCAGCTTTCCAAACGAACGACGGAAAGAAGTAGAATTCCCGCATATCCGAGATTCAACAGATTATAACGCGCCGTATGAGCTAAAAAACCGGTATTCTCCAAATACACCCAGTGGGCTGCGAATAAGAACGCAAAAAACAAACCCAAAAGAGAGTAATACAACGGATCATTCCTTTTCAAACGATCCATCAGAGCCGTATGACTTACATACAGATCCATCGCGATCACTCCCATCAGCAAAGAATCGAATCGAGTTTGGAAGGGGAAATAAATCTCTTCGAAGTATTCCGGAGTCATCGGCATGGAGGTCGTCCAATAAACGAATCCACGTAACGAGGTCGGGATCAAAACCAAGGACCAGAGAAGAAGCTGCCTATACTTCATGACTCGTTTGAAAAGAATCAGACTACAAAACAAAGGAAAAATCAGATAGAACTGTTCTTCGATGGAGAGCGACCAAGTATGAATGTTCATCCCCGTAAAATAGTTCCCTAAAAACACGAAGTCGCCCCACGAGTTTTCAAGACGTGCAGAAAGAACGAACGACTCCAATTCCAGCCCTTTTGCATCCGCCACTTTTAATGCAAACTTGGAAGCGACCAGACTGAACAGAATGAAAAAATAATACGCAGGCAAAATCCGAAGCGTTCTTTTGAGATAGAACTTCTTAAAATCGATTTTTCCGTTTCGATTCCAATCGCTAAAAAGCCCTTTCGAAATCAAGAAACCGCTCAAAACGAATGATAAATCCACACCCGACCAAAAAAAGGAATCCGATTGAAAGGTTCCGATCGCTTTCCAAGCTAAGGCATAATGATTTAGGATCACTAGGATGATCGCAAAGGCGCGCAAGCCGTTGAGCGATCGAATCTCGTTGTCCCGATGAAACCAAAGATCTTTGATAAAAGCTTTCATGCTTTTTCCGATCTCCTATGAAAACCAAACACACTTTCCGAAACGGAAAACTTTATTCTAATTTGAAACAACATTTTGAACACCAAAATTTTTCCAAGAACCCAATCTTTATACGTTTTTCGATTCTATTCTAGGACAAAAAAAAATCGAACCTTGAAGCGACAAAACATTCGTTTATCGAACAAAAAGCGTAGAAAGTAACCGTCGTCATTTTATGAAAACCAGGACTAAAAGGAAATCCGTGGCTGGCAACACGTTTCATCACAAAACTTCTTCGTTTTTATCAAAGAACACGTTGGAATCATAAAGATCGAAAACGATAGTCACAAACCGAACCTTCCTAACAATCGTAATATAAAACATTAAGTTATCTGAATGTATTTGTTGAATTTAGAAGACTCTGCCCTCGAAAAAGGTTCCCGATTTTTTTGGTTTTAAGATGCGGCTTTATAATCTGATTCGTCGGATTCAAGAACACGTTTGAAAAAGCCTGTAAATACATCCAGAAAAGGATGAGCAGATGGAATGGATGACGCTTAAAGCGGAATCAACGGTCGCATAACGTTTCAAGACTCGCAGATTTTAAATCGACGTTAGAAACAAAAAAGACACAACGAAAGAATGCAGCATAAGAAGTTTGCGAATCTTCTAAAAAAGAAGTGATCCGTACAAACAAAAAGACCTCGGATGAATAGGAACATCCAAGGTCTTGTGAAGTTTTTCAGAAGTGATTCTTATTCTTCTTATTTGTTGCGTTTGCGCATCGTTGCGTCGAGGAACTTCTTACGAAGACGCAAACTAGCAGGAGTTACTTCCAAAAGTTCGTCGTCGTCGAGAAATTCGATGTTTTGTTCGAGAGAAAATTTTCTAGGAGGAACCAGACGAATCGCTTCGTCCGCGCCGGAAGAACGAACGTTACTCAGCTTCTTCTCTTTTACGGGGTTCACTTCGAGATCGTTCTCGCGGGAATGGATTCCGATGATCATTCCGGGATAAACCGCCGTATTCGGTCCGATTACCAATTCTCCCCTTTCCTGGATTTTCCAGAGAGCGTAAGCGGTCGATTCTCCTGAGTCCATGGAAATGAGAGCGCCGTTCTTACGGCCTGGGATCTCGCCTTTGTAAATGTCGAATCGTAAAAAACGGGAAGACATTACGCCCTCGCCTCTTGTTTCAGAGATAAAGAATCCTCTGAATCCGATGATCCCTCTCGTCGGAATTACGAATTCCACTCGGGTCATTCCGGACGGATGCGCGTCCATCAACTGAAGCTCGCCCTTTCTACGGTTGAGTTCCGCGATGATCTGACCGGTGAACTGATCGGGGATGTCCATGACCAGATATTCGTAAGGTTCGAGCTTTTGGCCTTGTTCGTTGGTTTTTAAGATTACTTCGGGACGAGAAACTTGGATCTCGAACCCTTCTCTTCTCATGGTTTCGATGAGAACCGACAAGTGAAGTTCTCCGCGTCCGAGAACCTTAAAACGATCCTTGTCTTCGGTTTCTTCCAGTCTCATCGCAACGTTGGTTTCGAGTTCGCGGTCCAAACGTTCGCGGATATTTCGGGTCGTTACGAACTTCCCTTCTTTCCCTGCAAATGGAGAATTGTTTACCATGAAGAACATGGAAACGGTCGGTTCTTCCACTTCAATCGCCGGTCTAGGAGCCGGTTTTCCCGGTTCGCAGATCGTATCTCCGATAAACACGTCGGGAAGTCCTGCAATCGCTACGATGTCTCCCGCTTCCGCATTGTTGACTTCGTTTCGTTTCAGACCTTCGAAGTTGTATAATTTCGTGATTCTAAAAAGAGGAGTATCGGTCTGCGCGGCAACTTCTCCCTTCTTCGCCGCTAGTTGGATGACGTTCATTCCGAGCGCCATCTTTCCTGCGTAAATTTTTCCAACCGCAATTCTTCCGACGTAGTCGTTGTAATCCAAGGAAGTCACTTGGAACTGAAGAGGAGCTTCCGTATCCGCTTGAACGGGCGGAACGTGCTTGAGAACCGTATCCAAAAGAGGATCGAGGTTCGTGCCCGGGGCATCGCTCAGGTTGTGAACGGCCCAACCTTGTTTTGCGGAGGCATATACGATCGGGAAGTCAAGCTGTTCGTCGGTTGCTCCAAGGTCGGAGAACAGATCGAACGCCATGTCCACGACGGCTTCGGGTCTCGCGCCGGGACGATCGATTTTATTGATTACGAGAATCGGTTTATGACCGAGTTGAAGGGATTTTCCCAATACGAAACGAGTTTGAGGCATCGGTCCATCGAAAGCGTCCACAAGAAGAAGACAGGAATCCGCAGTTGCAAGAACTCGTTCCACTTCCCCGCCGAAATCCGCGTGACCGGGAGTGTCTACAACGTTGATTCTGGTTCCTTTGTAAACTACAGCCGTATTCTTGGCTTTGATCGTGATCCCTTTTTCCTTTTCCAGGTCATTGGAGTCCATGATCCTTTCTCCGTCTTCCTTAGCGGTGACTGCTCCGGTTTGACGGAGAATTCCGTCCAAAAGTGTGGTTTTCCCGTGGTCGACGTGGGCGATAATAGCGATGTTGCGGATTTCCATTCTAAGACCAAAAATTTCGGAAGCCCCCTGGTGTAAACCGGCTTTTTCTGTCAATTTTTTAAAGGGAGAATCTTTTAACTGGTTTGAAATCGGGAATTCCGACTTCTTTGTGATGCTTTACCGCGCAGGAAGTGGGATTTTTTGAAAACGAAGGAGTTCCTACACTCATTGGTGGCTCAGAGTTTCTTTGAACTTGTAAGAACGTAGCAGTTCCTACATTGATTAGAGATCAGAAATATCTGAAAACACGATCGGGCCGTATGAGTTCCCACAAATTCTCGTCAGGTCTCAATCTACCCGATCCTCAAATCTTTCGTTCCACGACAAACTCGTTCCCGGAATCGTGCTCGGCGTGCACGAAGAAAAACAAAGGCAGTTTCTTCACCTTTCGAAAACCTTCTCCTTGAATCAATCGGTCAATCATCCTTTCGAAAGAAACCTGAGCGTAAATTCGATCCCTGTGTTCGAGATTGTTTTCATAGAGCGTATTTTTGTCTGTTCCGTGATACGAAGAATATCGGTTGCGCGCCTTCTCCAAATTTTGATAGGTTTCGAGACAAAGATAATAAGAAAACCCATCGTCATCGTAGTCCCATTCGATGAGCAAAGCTCCTAAGTCGGCCGATTGAGAATCGGCGAATTCAGATAGAATATCGTCGAGCTCTTCCGCTAAATCGATTTCCACGTCTAAGATTTTTGCGGAATCCGATTTCCATCCGGAGCGAATATGTCCGTCTTCCAATTCGGCGAACTTAACCAACGCTTCGTGTGAAGAATCGAACTTAAAAATTTTCTGAGAGATTCCCTCTTGAGCGAATTGATTTCGTTCGATGACTTCGTCGTCGTTCCAGATCAGTTCAATCGAATCCACACCGCGGGATACGGTCTCGCTTACGCGTCGATTCGATCCGTTGTCGATCAACACACGAAACGCCGTCGTTCCCGTCAAAGGTTTTAGGTCCTCGTCCTTCTTTAACTTCTCGATCGGATATTTGCAGCGTAGAGTTTCCATCACGGCGCGAATTGCGGAAGACGTATCGCCTAATGCCGCATATACGCAGGCCAAGTTTAGAAAAAAAGTATCAGTATTCGTAGAAACGCTCCAGGGATCTCCCACATTCTCCAACGCTTCCGCATATTTTTGTTTTGCGTGATACGCCCAAAGAACGTTTGTTAGAACCGTTCCCTTGTCTTCTTTATCCATTTGAACCTGGTCTTTGAATTTTTGCCAAACGTCGATCACACTTTCCGGATCGGATTTACGAATATGATTTGTGAAAATCAGATTGAGCGCGTTCAGATTGAATTCTAGATCGAGAGTGTTTTGCGCCCAACGACCGGATTCTTCCGTATTTCCAAGCTTCCAATATGCAAAGGCGATATTATACGGAATTTTCCAATCCTCCGGAAACGCGGTGATCGCCTTAAGACCGTTTTCGATCGACCGATCCCATTCTTCTTGTTGAATATTCTTATATTGTAATGCTCTGTACGGCCTCAGGGTCGTATCTTTGACGCCCTGCGAATCCAGCCATTCCACGATTTCGTAATGTTTTCCTTCGAGCGCAGTCAAATAGGCGTTTAGATTCTCTTTCGGATTTTCCGCTTTTAGATCTGCACCCGCTTCCGCTAAAAGTTTTGCCACTTCGAGATTTCCGTTCCGAATCGCCCACATAAGAGAAGATCTTCCCTTCCAGGTTTCATGAACGTTTACATCCGCGCCGGCGCGGATCAAAGAGCTTACAATTTTTACCATCTCGTTTTGTTCTCGATCGGAATTGATACAAGCGCGGACCAACGGAGATTCTCCATTTTTAACGTCGATCGTGTTTGGGTCGGCTCCTGCTTGGAGTAAGAATTTTACTTTTTCCGAACTCCGATCGTAAACCGCGCTATAAAGAATAGTTTTTCCCGTTTCCTTTCCTTGGTTGAGATTCAGCCCGAACGATACCAGAATTTTTACCGCTTCGGAAAATCTTTCGATGTTCTTACAATAATATACAAGACAATAAAGCGCGTTACTTCCTTTATCATTGGTCGCGTGCAAGTCTGCCCCGTTTTGGAGAAGCGTAATCAGAGATTTCGATTTTAAAGAAACTCCGCCGGAAAAACTGATCGGCAGCGCGCTAAACCAAAGAGGAACTTTCAAACTTTTAACATACGTTAAACGATTCGGGTCGGCGCCTGCGGAAATCAGTTCTATAATTTTCGATTCTTCTTCGGCTAGAATGGCTTTGGCAAGGGATTCTTGGTTTTCGGATTCGGAGAGGGCCACGGTTGATCCTTTTTGGGTTTGAATGGATCAACAAGTTTGCAATTTTC
The DNA here is from genome assembly GCF_022267325.1 of Leptospira sanjuanensis. Classification (NCBI taxonomy): domain Bacteria; kingdom Pseudomonadati; phylum Spirochaetota; class Leptospiria; order Leptospirales; family Leptospiraceae; genus Leptospira; species Leptospira sanjuanensis. The sequence continues at coordinate 1,039,630 of NZ_JAIZBG010000001.1, read as the reverse complement.
TTTTTGACGTCAGGTTATAACGCGGCAATCGATTCGTATGAGTTCCCACAAATTCGGGAAAGTTCGCGCATTCACGATCCCGGCAAATAATCCGGCTCTAAAATGCGGGGACAATATTCGAAAATCGCACCGAAGTAATGCCGGGCGATCGAATGAAAGATCCATTCCCCCGCGGCTTTGAGAGATTCACCGAACTCGGGAACCGCGTAACCCTTTCTGCGAAAGAGAGAATTCAAATCCCAGTCTTCTTCGCCGGGAATGGTTTGGATCTTCAGCATTGCATAGAAAGATTGTTCCGACGGATCGTATCGAAATACGAGGGATCGTGATGCGAGCGGATTACGAACCGTAAACGTGGCCCAATTTCCTTTCGGTCCGGATTCGCCGCCGCTCAACGAATAGAGTTCGTAACCGAGATCACCTTCCTCTCCGAAGAATTCCCTAAATTCCAAATAAAAAGCTTCCGCAAAATCCTTTTGCAATTTCAGATTTGGGTCCGGTTCCACAGACATACGGAAATGATTTTAAATCCACCGCTCCTGCAAAGCCTTTTGAACGATGGAGTTCCTACTTTTATAGTTAGAACGCGACCCATAGGGAGCGTTCTGCTGAGTTAACCGCAAGCGACACGCAAGGCTTGGTCCGAGTCTTCGAGGACCGAGCGGGACTCCGCGAGCCTGGAGTCGGCGCGACCGCGCGGACAAGGAACCTGGCAGATCGATCCACGCGGATGCGGCCGAAACCGTTTTCCCGAAAAGCAGGAGTTCCCGCACTCCGGTAAAACGGAGGATTTTCCTTGCCAGCGCCGGACGAAACCGATAAAATTCTTGCTCAATCGACGATTCCGGATTCTATCATGGCATTCAAAAGAGAGGGATTTCTATGAGTTCACAAACTCACTATCGTTCCTGTACGCTTTGCGAAGCGATGTGCGGCTTACGCATCGAAGTCGAAGACGGAAAAATTTCCGCGATTCGAGGCGACAAAGAAGATCCTTTCAGCCGAGGCCACCTCTGCGCCAAAGGCCCCGAACTCAAAAATCTCTACGAAGATCCCGACCGTTTGAAATTCCCCGTCAAACGAACCGACAACGGCTGGGTGCAAGTAAGTTGGGTGGAAGCGCTTTCCGAAACGGCCAAAGCCCTTTTTGAAATCCAGAACCGCTACGGCTTCGATTCGGTCGCGGTCTACAACGGAAACCCGAACGTTCACAACTACGGCTCCATGCTTTTCGGTGATCGTTTTTCCAACCGTCTCAAATCCAAAAATCACTACTCCGCCACTTCGGTGGATCAACTCCCGCACCAACTCGTTTCGTATCTGATGTTCGGTCATCAGCTTTTAATCCCGATCCCCGACATCGATCACACGAAATACTTTTTGATTCTCGGAGGAAATCCGTTTGCGTCTAACGGCAGTTTGATGACAGTCCCCGACGTCAAAAAAAGACTGAAGGAACTTCAGGAACGCGGAGGCAAGTTCGTCGTCGTCGATCCTAGAAAGACGGAAACCGCCTCCAACGCGGACGAACACGTTTTTATCCGTCCGAGCGCCGACGCTTTCTTTTTATTAGCGATTTTGAATGTGTTTTTTAAGAAGAATCTGATCCGACCGTCCTCTCTTTACGACGAATCGGAGCTTAAAAAAATTTCCGATCTCGCGTCGCGGTATTCTCCCGCTCAGGTGGAAACGGTCACGGGCGTAAGCGCGGCTACGATCGAAAGAATCGCGATGGAATTCTCCTCCTCTCCAAGCGCGGTCTGTTACGGAAGGGTCGGAGTTTCCACGCAGGCATTTGGAACTCTTTCACAATGGCTCATCAACCTCGTAAACGTTCTCAGCGGAAATCTCGACAAACGAGGCGGAGCGATGTTCACCCTTCCTGCCGTCGATCCGATCGATCGTCAAGGCGCGCTCAAAAGTTCTCCGGGAAGTTTTAATTCGTTCCAATCGAGGGTTCGTAAACTTCCCGAGTTCAACGGGGAACTTCCCGTTGCCGCCTTGTCCGAGGAAATTCTAACTCCGGGCCAAGGTCAGATAAAAGCGTTAGTCACATCGGCGGGCAATCCGGTTCTTTCCACTCCGAACGGAGCCAAACTCGAAGAAGGTTTAAAGAACCTCGAATTCATGGTCTGCGTGGATTTTTACATCAACGAGACGACCCAATACGCGAATTACATTCTTCCTCCGACTTCGGCTCTCGAACACGATCACTACGATATGATCTTCAACGTATTCGCGGTTCGTAATACGACCAAATACGCGCAGCCGATCTTCGAGCCGCTCCCGGGAATGTTGCACGACTGGGAAATTTTCGTGGATCTTACGAAACGTCTCGAACTTCTCCGCTCCGGCAAACCTCTTCCGAAAGAACTCATCACGACCAAACTCGGCCCCGCTTCCATCATCGACTTCGCATTAAAAGGCGGACCGTACGGCGAAAAAGGAAATCACAGCCGTATGCTCAACTTACAGTTGTTAAAGGAAAACCCTCACGGAATCGATCTCGGTCCGTTGATGACTTCGTTTCCCGATCGGCTTTTGACGGAGGACAAAAAGATCCGTCTTCTTCCGAAAGAAATCGTGGAAGACCTTACGAGACTTTCTCGAAAGTTCGCGGAATGGTCGGCCCCAGCGGATAAAGCGAAGAATTTTCTGTTAATCGGAAGAAGACATCTTCGCAACAACAATTCCTGGATGCACAATCTTCCCAAGCTGATGACGGGCAAAAATCGTTGCACGTTGATGATTCATCCGGACGACGCGAGATCGCTCGGAATTTCCGAAGAGGAAGAAGTGCAAGTCGAGTCGAGGGTCGGGCGGATCTTGATTCCCACCGAAATCACGGACGAGATTATGCCGGGTGTAGTGAGTATTCCTCACGGCTTCGGTCACGCGAAGAGCGGGGTTCGTTTGAATGTCGCAAAACAATTCGCGGGAGTCAGCATCAACGATCTTACGGACGACGAAGCTCTCGACGAACTTTCGGGAAACGCGGCCTTCAGCGGCGTCCCGGTAAGCATTCGAAAAGTTTAATATTCATTTTTCCGGTAAAGGAATCCGTTCCGTTTCGTCCGGAACCGCCGGAAAGGTTTCGTCCTTCCATTCTTTTTTGGCGCGTTCGATCCGCTCCAAAGACGTGGATACGAAGTTCCACCAAAGGTAACGCGGTTCCGGAAACGGAACCCCGCCCATCAAAATCGCACGGCTTCCTTCCGAGGAAGAAAACGTGATCGTTTCTCCGGGTGCGAACACGGCCATTTGACCGACTTGTACGGTTTGTCCTTGAATTTCGAGACCGCCTCTTGCCACATACAAACCGGATTCCTGACCTTCTGGAATACGCCATTCTCCCTTTGCGCCGGGCCTTGCCTCCAAGTCCGCATAAAACAACGGCGAATAAATTTTTACGGGCGATCGTTTGCCTAAGAATTCTCCCGCGGCGAGTCGGAGCGTCCAAGCTTCTCCTTCGATGACGGGAATGTCCTTTCGATCCAGATGAAAAAATTCCGCGTCCACTTCCTCGAATTCCTTCGGAAGCGCGACCCAAGTTTGAATTCCTTCCAACGAAGAATGTTCCGGATCGACTTGTGATCGTTCACTGTGCGAGATTCCGGATCCGGCGGTCATCCAATTCACTTCGTACGGACGGATCGGAACCTGCGAACCGATGCTGTCCCGATGAAAGATCACTCCGTCATACAAATACGTGATCGTTGCGAGTCCGATGTGCGGATGAGGACGAACCGAAAGTTCCTTTCCGGTTTGAATCGGCACCGGCCCCATGTGATCGACGAACACGAACGGTCCGACGTGACGCGCCTCGATGGAAGGAAGAATTCTTCGTACTCGAAAGTTGTCTCCGAGATCTTTGAGATGTCCAGAAATGAGTTTCATACGTTAGAACTTAGACTGACGGTCTTCCTTCTTTCCTTAATCTTTTCGGATTCCGATCCGACCCGACCCGACATATTCTTTTTTAAGAATGATGTTTTCGAAGCGAACCCGCCGAAATCCAAAGACTCTTCGCGGTGTTGATGAGAAAGAACACAACGATCAAACCGAAAATCATCGGATAACGTTTCAAGTTGATAAGCGAACCGATCGAATTCGCCTTTTTCCATTCGGACTTTCTTCTATTTTCTTTGGTCAGGGATTCGGGAAGAATGAAAAATACGAACGGCCAGTTCACGAGCGTAAGCGTCGCCGGACGTCGGGAATTCATAAAATAGCTTAACAAACGATAAGCCGAAGCGCGATCGAAAAACATTCCTCAGGAATTACAAAATGAATCCCAAAGATTGTGGATGGCGTTCCAATGGAAATTCGGGACGAAAAACGGAACGAATTTCAAAGAAAAGATCCGTTCCGCAAATTTCGAATCGGAAGACGTTAGAGGCAACGCGGTTTTGAAACGTAAAATTCAGAGTTTTGATCGGGAGAATTTTCATTCCATCTGCGATCGTTTGTCGAAAAAGGACAAAGAACTACATTCCATTCTTGTAAAATACGGCTACCCTCCGTTCTGGAGCCGCAAGCCCGGTTTTGAAACTCTGGTCCATATCATTTTGGAACAACAGGTCTCTCTCGCTTCCGCAAAGGCAGCGATGAACAAACTCAAGCAGAAGATCGGAACGGTAACGCCTAAAAAGATTTCTTTGTTAAGCGACATGGAACTCAAGGAATGTTATTTCAGCAGACAAAAAATGGCGTATGCCCGTCATCTCGCGCATGCGATTCTTTCCAAACGTTTGGCGCTCAGGAAGTTGACTTTAAAATCGGACGAGGAAATCCGAAAGGAACTAGTTTCCGTCAAAGGAATCGGGAATTGGACCGCGGACGTATTTCTTCTGATGGCTCTGCATCGATCGGACATTTTTCCGGTGGGCGATCTTGCGATGATTCAATCCTTAAAGAAGGTAAAAAAATTACCCGTCCATGTTACCCAAGAAAGAATTCTTTCGCTTGCGGAAACCTGGAGACCGTTTCGATCGATCGCCGCAATGATATTATGGCATTCTTATATTCAAGAAAAGGGAATTAAAATTTAAACGGAAGCCGAAACGCGAAAGCGGTTCCTAAGATTGCCGCGTTTTTTTTTCAATCGTTCAATCCCTTTCCCCTGAGAATGAGAGGAATCCATTTTTCAATTCGAGACTCTCTCGTTTTCGATTGTTTCGGAGCCGCAAAATGAAGAAGATAGCCCCTTTGTCTTCCGGGCGTCAACGCGTCAAAAGCCGATTTCAAAGCCGGATTATCCTCCAATCGATTTAAAAACTCATCGGGGACTTTGAAATCCTTCGTCTTTTTGAAATCCACTTTCAAACCGGCCTTTTCGACTTCGGCGGCCTCTTTGATGTACGCTTTTAAAACCGATTTCTTTTTAACGATTTCCTGAACATTCTTGAAACGAATCTGACGAGCGGACTGCACGTTCTCGGATTGTATGACGAGAATTCCTTTGGGGTCTTTCAACAAGGCGCCTTTGAAAAAAAGAATCGCGCAGTATTCCTTGAATCCGTGGATTAAGACCACGTTTCCTTTTCCGATCGTATAACAGGGATTTCCCCATTTGAATTCTTCCGTGAGTCCGCATTCAAGAATGATCGCGCGCAGTTGTTCGAATTCTTTTTTCCATTGTTTGGTTTTGCCGAGAAATGCGTCCACTTTCGCGTTCATAGTTCCCTCGATCGATTATTGATTCGTTACATTGAATCTTCTGCTCGCAGGCCGAAAATACCACGAAACAACGGTCAAAGTAAGAAGCAACAACGACGGAAATATTTCTTTGATCGGATTTCCCATCGCGATATGCGACAGCGCCGCTCCGGACATCGCAAAGAAAAATCCGGCATAGGCCCATTCCTTGATCAAAGGATTTTTGGGAATCAACACCGCAACGACGCCCAAAAGTTTCCAAACGCCTAAAATGGTGAGAAAGTAACCGGGGTAACCCAATTTCAAAATGAATTCCACTTCGCCTTCCATCTTGAGCAATTGAACGATTCCGGTCGACAACATCCCTAACGCAAGCCAGAGAGTGGAAATCCAATAGATGATGATGTTTCTCTTTGTCATAATGCGTAAGTTTCAATGACTCGCATTTTTTTGCAATCGTTCTATACGGCCGTCGTAGAGCAAACGTAAGCATTATTGTATGTCGCATAATACAAAAGTCGAAGAATACCGTTAAAACGAAATCGGTTGTAGTCGGCTTAACGAAAATAGACGACTGTCGTGGAAACTTAGGGAAGTTAACGTTTTTATTGTATGTTGCAAATCTACGAATGTCGCATAAACTCCGAAAAATATGCGTATGTCGCTAAAACGCCGCATTATCCAACGCTGCCTAAAATGCCCGCACAAATTCTTCACAACGCCGATTTCACATTCACTTCATTTTCTTCAAAAGAAGAAACTGATTTTGAATTTCTTTCCCTTCCCAGGAAAAACCGGAACGATCTTCCATCTGTTTGAGAATGGAGAACAACTTTCCGCCGTCCAAAAGCGCGCCGACTTCCAACACGATTCTGCCTTGCGCATCCACTCCCCTTTCATTCAAAGAATTCACGCCTTTGATATTGCGAATCGACTGAAAAAGATCGTTCTTTACGGAATCCTCATACGATACGTTTTCCAATACGATCCGAATCGTATTGCCTCGCTTCCATTTTTCTGCGAGCTGTTTGATAAGCGAAGTCTTCATTTCTACAAGAAGTCGATCCAACGCTTTTTCCGAACCGTATTGAAGACTGATCGCGGGCTTACCGCCTTGGAGATTCCCGGAAACGAGGGTTTTTCCCGTAACGATTTCGATCAGACGAAAATCGATCGTTGCAAAAATGGGTTTCAATTCCGTTCCTTCCGCGAGTTTTTCCCCTTCTTTAGAAACGAAATCCACGATCCACAAAAGTTCTCCGCCGTTTTTTCGCGCCGCTTCTAAGAAGGGAAAAAGATCGGCATCTTTCGACCTCGTCGAAATCACATTCAAATTCTTGAATTCTTCTCGGGAAACGTTTCTAAAATCGAAACTCGGATATTGGGAAATCAGTTTCGACTCAAGCATGGTCCGCGCGGAGTTTGCCTTTTCGTTTCCGAATTTTTCCGAGGCTAAAAGAAGAATTCTCGGTTTTCCCAAAAGCCGATACTGTTCCTGAATCGACTCTTCCAGACTTTTTTCGTCCACGATCCCGCTCGCCCGGATCCGTATTTTATTTTTTGAATATTTCGTTTCCAGAATACGGTATCTTCTCACCAAACCGATCTCGGAAGTTTCCACGATATGAACAAGAGAATAAGAATCCACAAGATACGAACGCGATTCCACGTTCGTTCCCAGAACCTGACGGATCATTTCCATCTTCGCGTTTTTCTCCGCGTCCGATAGATTTTCCCCTTCCACTTCGACCTCCACATAACCCGGTTCGGTTTGTTTGGTCTGAAAGGCGCAATAGAATTGAAACAAGACAAGCGCAACAATAGCCGTTCTAAAAAAAGAAATTCCCTTCGTTCGCATCTTCCTCATTTGCCCTTATTTCCCTAAAGAATCTAAAAAACGTTTCAAGGCCGCCGTGCTGGATTCCTGGAATCCTTCCGATTTAAAAAGAATTTCCCGTTTCGAGTTCAGAATCAAAACCGTGGGCAAGCCTGCGATCCGAACCTGAGAATAACTCGAAGACAAAGGATCGACCAATACTTCCGCAGCGTTTTGTAACTTTAGAAATTCGGAATATTCTTTCCCCGTCCTAAAATCGTCTCCTACGAATACGACCCAAAGAAAAACCTTTCCTTTTCCGGCCAAGGAAACATTCGTTCGTTTTGTAAGATCCAAAAGAATCGGCACTTGCTCTTTGCAGGGATTACACGTCGAACCGGTAAAATTCAGGATCAAAACGTCGTTATCGGAAAGATTGCCAAGAAAGGAAGAAAGTATGATTCTTTCTTCTTTGAGATTATAAAAAGCGAAATTAGAAAGGGGTTCCGCAGAAACGGTTCCCGCAAAAAGAATCAAAAACATACATAAGGAAATAAATTTTTCACGAAACATGGTTTTCAAAAACCGAACTACGCTCGAAGTTTTGATACGCGTTTTCATTCCGTTCCGATTTCCGAACTTCTAATCGGCTTTACGCCGAAAAGATTGTAAATCCTATTTTCCGAATCCCAAATAATTGTTTACTTTTCTTCGATCGGAGTTTTGATACTAAGCAGTTTTCCATTTCTTTTTAGTAGACGGAATTTTCAAATCGATCGGATTTCGACTCAGAGCAAACGGATGTACGTTAGACTTCTTATTATTTTTTCTTTCGTATGCACCTCGAGCGCCGTCCTTGCGCAGACAAAACCGTCCAAAATCTACGTACACAAACTGAGTCCCGAAGGAAATCTCGGCGCGGGTTTGGAAAACCGATTTCGAAACGGAATCATCAATTCGGTTCTCAGAAACTTCGAAGGAAAGTATACGATCGTCGACGACGAATCTCTTGCGATTCTTTATAAACAAGTCGAAGCCCTGCAGAAAATGAACTGCTCGGACGAGATCTGTATGAAACAGATCGCAGACGCGATCGACGCAAACGAAGTGATTTCCGGAACGATTTCCTCCAAAAACGGGCTCGTCTACGTCTCCCTCCGCAATCAGACAAGAGATTCAAAAACTCTAATGTATTCCATTAAGTCCGCGTTTCAGATGGAGTTCCCCGAGTTTCTTTTGGACTACTATGCCTCCGAATCCGGTAAAAAACTTTTAGACAGACAATACAATTTCGATCATCAACAGGCTCCCGCTTCGGTAAACGGAAACTTGAGCGTAGCCTTCTTAAAGATCAAACCGGTTCCCGGAACGAACTTGAATTCCATGGAATTCAAAACCTCCGATAAAATCCTCGAAGGCGTTCTGGAGGAAGTTAGGGAAGAATTGAACGAAGCCTCCGAACTAAGTCTCGCGAAAGATTACGCCGAATCCAACGAAATCTACGAACGAATTTTAAAGGCGTTCAACGATCGTCTTTCCGAAGAATCCTTACGAAAACTCGAACCGTTTATCCGCGAAATTCGAAAAAACGTCACCAACAACTATAGTTTGGAATATAAGGAAAAGATCAACGAAGCCGACCAAACTCTTTTCGGCTCCGGACAACTCAATCCGGAAGAATTACAAAAACGTCTGAACGACTACGTCGCATTAGGCGAAGAATACGGAACGAAAGTTCCCGAAAAACATAGACAACTTCAGATTCGCCAGAGCATCCAAGAACGAAAGGAAAAGTTGGAGCTTACGATTTTTTCCCTTCGCGAGAAGGAAGCGGATCGGGCTTATTCCCTATTCGACTTTTCCCTTGCTTCCAAACTATATGCAAATCTTCTAAAGGATCTTTCCCCAAAAAACGAAACTCCGTATGTCGCGCTCAAGGAAGCGATCGAAAAAAAATCCGATACCGCCGAAAAAACGGGGCGTTCTTATTTAACGAACCGTTTAGAAACCTTGTATCTGCTGATCGAAAAGGAATTCACCGCGGAAGCCTTGGCTACGACGGAAGACGAAAAGGAAACGCATCAAAACAGGATTCACGACGCGTTTCGAGAAGCGATCGATTCTCTCGCCAAATCGGAGTTTGCCGCTCTTTTGCAGATCGACAAAATCAAAAAGGAAATCAAACGCGTAAACCAAAAACTAAAAAACCCGATTTCTCTTCAGGAACAATTGGATTCCCTTTTGCACGAGGGTTTGGAATCGCGCAATCCCACACAAATCATCAACAGCCATCGTCTCGGGGCCGACTGGGAATCGAAAACGGGGCTTTTCTGGGGTTCCGCCAAGTCCAAACTCAAGGATCTTTTGGAAACGTCCGCCAATTTCGCAAATCCCGACAAGGAATTCAAAAAACTATTCGGCATTCACCTTCAAGAGGAAACGGCTTCGACCTCCGATCCGGAAAAAAACACATTCCAATCTTCGAATATTCCAAAATCAAAGATCGAAAAAAAACGGATCAAACGGCAATCGATCGCGAAAGAAAAATCCTGGCAGATCTTCGACGGCAATTTCAACTGGTATCAAGCCAGCCAAATCTGCGATTCTCGGGATTTGCGTCTTCCCACCATCGAAGAGCTGGAAGATTCGTATGAAAGCGGCGAAACGGAATCCTGGACGGACAACGGCGCGGATAGACGGTATTGGTCTTCCACGATTTCGATCGGCGCCAACGGCGCCTACAACTTGGATATTTTCAAAGGCGAGATCCGCTGGGATCATCTTAGCAATTACGCGGGCGTTCGCTGCTTGAAGTAATTCTCGCAAAAAGAGCAGAATTGCGCGTTGTCTTCGGCGGACAACTCTCATTCTCCCGTTGTAACGCGCTCGACTTCGCGTCGTTTCAAGAATGTCCGGTTAATCCCGCACGCAAAACCTTCTTATCGAATTTTCCAACGCTCGTTTTCGGAATCGCGTCGATCAAACGAATGTCGTCGTTGTGAGGCAATTGCCAATTCGCAAAATTTTCCTTTAAGATTTCAAGTACGGATTTTTTATCCACGCTTTCCCCTTCCTTCGCGACGACGAAAACAACGGGAACTTCTCCTCGAATGTCGTCCGGTTTCGCGACCACCGCCGCTTCCAAAACTCCGGGCGCCTTCAAGACCTGCGCTTCCATTTCGACGCTCGAAATCCATTCGCCTCTCGTTTTGATCAGATCTTTTTTCCGGTCCGTGATTTGAATGTAAGAATTTGAATCGATCGTGATGACGTCCCCGGTGCGAAACCATCCGTCCTCCGTAAACGATTCGCGGCTCGGATTTCCGTAATACGAAGCGGTGATCCAAGGGCCTCTTACGATCAATTCTCCCGGAGTTTTTCCGTCCTTGGGAATGTCCTTTCCTTGTTCGTCGATTCCTCTGAGTTCGACTCCCGCGACGGCCGGACCTTGTTTGGCAAGAATATGCAATTTTTCTAATTCTTCCGAATCGTTCATCGTAGTTTTGAGTCCGCAGACGGTTCCGACGGGAGATAACTCCGTCATTCCCCATGCGTGAAGAATATGGATTCCGAAATCCTTTTGAAATCCTTCGATCATGGACTGAGGAGCGGCCGAACCTCCCACGATCATCGTACGCAATCCGCTCAGATCGTAGGAATTCTTCCTTAGATGTTGATACAGTACGTTCCAAATCGTGGGAACACCCGCGGCCATCGTTACCTTTTCCTGTTCCAAAAGAGAGGCGAGTCCATGACCTAACAGGTGTTTGCCGGGAAAAACGAGTTTGGCTCCGGTCATCACGCAACCGAACGGAATCCCCCATGCGTTCGCGTGGAACATGGGAACCACGGGAAGAATCGTTTCCTTCTCGCAAACCCCGAGACTATCGGACATACAAATCGACATGCTGTGAAGATAAATCGAACGATGGCTGTAAACGACTCCCTTCGGATTTCCAGTCGTCCCGGATGTGTAACACATTCCCGCGGCGGCATGTTCATCTAACTCCGGTAAGGTGAACGAATCGTCTCCGCTTTTTAGAAACGTTTCGTAGTCGATCGCATCCGGCAAAGGCGCCGCCGCGATCGCTTCCAAATCGTCCATCACGACGAACTTAGGCTTTTTTTTAAATTCAGGAAGCAGATCGGCAAGAACCTTACTCAAACTCTTATCCACAAAGATCACGGAATCCTCGGCGTCGTTGACGATGAACACGAGCTGTTCCGGAAACAAACGCACGTTCAACGTATGAAGAACGGCTCCCATCGACGGAACCGCGAAATAAATCTCCAGATGTCTATAGTGATTCATTCCGAACGTGGCGACTCGATCGCCCGGACGAACTCCGAACTTCTTCAGCGCGCTCATCAGCTTCGAAGTCCGAGAATGAAATTCTCCGTACGTATATCGATGAATCGATTCGTCGTTCATTTTGGTTACGATCGTTTTTTCGGGATGAACTTCCAAAGCCCTTCGTAATATCGCGGGAACGGTCAGCTGATAATTCATCATCGTTGAGTTCATAAGGTCACCTCGGGCAATGGGCCGATTGAAATGGAATGGTTCGTTGGGATTTTCAGAATGGATCGAAGTTCGTCAATAAAAGTTCGACCGATCGGTACGATGATTCCTCGGTTTTGAAACGGGAACCAATTCGGAAAATAACCGTTTGACAGTCAGGTTTTCCGGTTTGAAATGGAATCGGAGCGCACGTTTGGAGTCAAAAGACACTTCTAAAAAGAAATCGGGTTGGCTGCTTTATATCGCGGCGGGAATTTTATTATTTTCGGCCCTTATCTTTTTAATCGGCAAATTCAATCGCACCGGATTGGAAGAAAAAATCGCCGCAGGCAAACCGATCTACTTTCTCTTTCACGCAACGGGCGACAACGAAGAATACGAATTCGGTCTCTTAGCGACTCTCTTTCCTTCGAACAACCGATGCGCTTTGTATTTCATTCATCCGATCACTTCGTTCGACGATCCGGACGATTCGTTGGATCTTCTCAAGTCGGGCGCCAAGTCTTCCGTCAAAAGCGCCGTCGCCGATCTGATCGGAACCAAACCGCATTATACGATTTCTCTTTCCGCTTCGAACTGGGTTCGTATCGTCGATCTTCTCGGAGGCTTGAGCGTTTATACGGACAACAAAACCGTCCGCAATTCTTCCGAATACAATCGCGAGCCGGGAGTTTATACGATGTCCGGCCAGGACGTGTACGACTACACGGTTAAGATGGATAAGAGAGAAACCTTGGATTATTTGGAAAGAATCAGCCGTCAAGAAAGCGTCGTTCTTACTTTGTATGAAACTCTCTCGCAAAGAAAAGAATTCCTAACGACTCCGCTTCTCGTATTTGCGCACGGCCTCATCGAATCCGATCTTTCCAAAGAGGATTTCGTCAGTCTTGTTAAGTTTATCAATTCAAGAAGAATCCAGTTCGGTATCGCCGAACTTCCCGGAGAACCGGCTAACGACCCTAAGACGAAAAAACTTTTCCTAAAAACGGACATCGCAAGAGCCAGAGTCGCGTTCCGAAAATTCTCCAAGGACATGAACTCGGACGTTTTTGCGGACGCGGAATTTGCGAGAACGGAAGTGTTGAACGGCACCGAAGTCGCGGGACTCGCAAAAGACGTTCGAGGAATTCTTTCCGATAAAAGAATCAAGGTTCTTGCGGCGGACAACGCTTGGAAAAAAGGATTTCCGAAAACGGTGGTCATCGATCGTTCTGGCAACACCGCAATCATGGATCGCATTTCGACAGTATTAGAAAAAGCCGAAGTACATCACGTATTAAGAAAGGATCTGGGTTTGGACGCGACCGTCGTCGTAGGCTCCGATTACGAACCGAGAAAATAGAGACCGATGAGCCCTGCCCCAAAACAAAATCCGACAACCAAAGAAATTCTTCAGATCATCCACGACATCATGGTGGATAAAAAGTGCGAAGAAGTCAGCATCTTAAACCTCGAAAGCGTGAACAGCTATCTGAGTTACTTCGTCATCTGCACAGTGAACTCCGCCGTTCAAGCGAACGCGGTAGCGAGAGAAGTCAGAAAGACATTAAAAGAATATAAACTAACCCACAAGGAAGCGGACAAAACCGGAACCTCCGCGAACTCCGGTTGGACGCTTTTGGACTTCGGAGAAATCATCATTCACATCATGACTCCGGAAAAAAGAGAATATTATAATTTAGACAGACTCTGGCGCGACGCCAAGAGAATGGAACTCTAAAGGAGAAGCCGTTCCCTCCGGATCGGTCCGTCGAAAATGATCTTTAACTCAGCGGTCTTCATCTACTTCTTTCTAGTCGTATTGGCGGTTTGTTATTTTTTCGCCGCAAGAAAAACCTCCGTCAAACTCCAAAACGTATTTCTGTTGATCGCGTCCTACACGTTTTACGGCTGGTGGGATTGGATCTTTCTGATTCTGATTATCTCCGTTTCCGTCTCGAACTTTTACATCGCGCTTCTCATCGAACAAAAAGAATCTCCGAAAATCCGGGGATGGCTTTTGTTTCTCGCAGTCGTCATCGACATGGGAATGCTCGGGTTTTTCAAATATTATAATTTCTTTATAGAGAATTTGGGCGTCGCCGTAAAGACTTCGGCGGGACTTTTCGGCGTGGAAGATCCGACCTTATTCCAGGATGCGACCTTTCTTCAGATCATTCTTCCGGTCGGGATCAGCTTTTTTACGTTTCAGACCTTATCGTATGTGATCGACGTCTATTACCGCAAACTCAAAGCGGATACGAATCTGATCGACTTCTCCCTGTTCGTCTGTTTTTTTCCGCAGCTGGTCGCTGGCCCGATCGAAAGAGCGGGAGATCTTCTTCCGCAAATCAAAGAAGAACGGAAGATCAATCTCGATCTTTTTTACAAAGGATGTCTGCTGCTTCTCGTGGGCTATTATATGAAAACCTACGTCGCGGACAATCTCGCGGAACTCGTCAATCTCGTATTCCTCGACAATCCCTTAATTTATAAGGCCAATCCGGATTTAGCGGGCGGGCACTCCGCGATTCATACGATTCTTGCGTTCCTGGCGTTTTTCTTTCAGATCTACTGCGACTTTGCCGGTTATTCCTACATCGCGCGCGGTTCCGCGTTTTTGCTCGGCTTCAACCTAAGCGAGAATTTCATCACGCCGGAATTCAGCGTCAACTTCCGGGAACTCTTCCGCAGATGGCACGTCACTCTCAATCGATGGTTCACCGATTACGTATACATTCCGTTAGGCGGAAGTAAAGTGAGCCGTCTCTATAATTTTCGGAACCTATTTATCATCTTCGGACTTTCGGGAATTTGGCACGGAGCGAGCTGGAACTTCGCGTTCTGGGGATTGGCCTGCGGTCTTTACATCGTCCTTTATATGATCTTTAAGGAATCTTTCGAGCGGTTAAAACTCTCGGCAAAAAGCAGATTCCCGTTTTTAAACCACGCATTCTTTACGAAGGGTTTTTTCTTCTGGTCCTGTTTTTTCACTACGTTCATGTTCGCGATGACTTCCATCTTTTTCAGAAGCTACGACGGCCAACACGCGCGAATTCTTCTTTCCAGCATTTTGGAGAATTTCTTCACTCTCCGCGGACCGAACGATCAGATCAGCGTAACCAATTATTTCACCGAAATCGTCAAGGTCATCGGACCTCTTCTCGTCTGGGATTATTTTCATTTTAAGAATAATTCAGCTTTCTTTATATTCGAAAAACCCGTAGTGATTCGGGTTTTGACCTATTTATTTTTCTTTTACTGCATAGTTCTAAAAGGTGTGTTCGGCAAAAATGTCATTTACTTCGCTTTTTAAGAATAAGGTCGTCCTCATCGTTCTCGGAATCGTAGTCGCGATCGAACTCGTCGCTCGGTTTACGGAAATCTATTTTTACGAACACACGGAAGTCTTTTTAGTCAACAACGTCCGCAAAAAAATGGAATCTGGAGTCCTCGACTACAAAGGATTGATATTCGGGGATTCCAGAAGTATGTCCTTGATTCCTTCTCCGGAATCGAAGGTGTACAACTTCAGCCTTCCGGCGATGGGTGCGAGATATTATACGCATTATCTTGCCAAATATTTAAAATCGGGAAATCAAAAACCGGAGTTCATTCTATTCGCTTCGAGTCCGGGACTCATTACGCGCGGATACGGAGAGCCGATCATCGATCCGACTCTCATCAAATACGTGAAACCGAATATGAGCTTTTCTGAATATTTGGAGAACCGTTTCGTTTCCGGTTTAACCTATAAGAATTTCGTTATGGAGAGCGGACCCGCGAGCATGCAGAAAACGGTTTCCGAAATCAACTGGAAATTCTTTTCGCATAGGATTCTTCATTTATTCTCCTTGGGAGAAATGATCGAACAATACAAAGGCCCCGAACTTCTTTATGTTCTTTCCGCTTCGATTCCGAACGCATTCTCCACATACCGTTATAGAAAAGCGCTCTTGAACGTTTTCTCATACGAGAATTACAAACCGGCCGAAGCGAAGATGAAACTCGACTGCGGTTGCGAGGAACTTTATACGCCTCAGTGTTCTCCGCCGGAAAGTAATTACAGGGACAATCGTTGGATTTCCGAAAAGCTGAACTTCCAAAACGGGGGTTTGAACATTTCGGATCGGATGAAACCGCAACACGCGATCTTATATCAGATGAGTCAGGAAAAACTCAAGGAAGAGGTGCTGGCTCCTTATAAAACGGAACCGAGTTTCGACTTTGCGGCCTTTGAGGATTTTTTGCGTTACACGCAGGAGCAAAACATCCAAGTCGTTTATTTGGTGATGCCGTTTCCCGAATACATCGAACCGACGGGTTACTTTACGAAATTCTGGAACGCTTTCGAACCTCTCAAGGCGAAATATCCGCATCTAAAAGTGATTCAGTTCGAAAAACAATTTATGAAACCGGAATCGTATTCGGATCAGATCCATCTCAACTGCCAAGGTGCGAAGGCCACGAACGAGATGTTTCATAAATTAGGGTATTGACTCGCACGTCTTTTTCCAGCTCCCGAAGAGAGCGTTCGAACGAAGTTCCGGCAAAGTTCGACTCGATCAAACCTTGTCAGATGATTTTGTTGGAGTTCCTACAGGGACGCTCGCAAAAATTCCTCTTGCAGATATGAGAATTTTCTGATATAGGAAAATTCTTCGATTTTCCCCGCCAACCCACCTCCACCACCCAATCGGGGAGGGGTCGTCGTTTTACGGAAGATCCTGTCGGAACTCCGACAAACCTCGCCGTTCTTCAATCGATCAACGCCTTCAACTCGCCGACATTCCCGACCGGAAGTTTGCAGGAAAAATTCTCGCACACATAAACGAGCGCGTCTCCGCCGGAGTCTCGCGCTTCAAACAACGAGGAAAGTTTTCTGGCTTCTTCCAATTCGTCTTCGTTCACCGCCGCGACGACCGCGTTCGGTAAAAACGTATTTTGAATCGCGGCAAGAAGTTCCTTTCCCGCGTCCGCATTCTTGCGAATCAAAACGATCTCTTTGGAACGGTGTTTGTAAGTCCAATATGCGGACAAAAGATACGGATAACTCAGAGCGTACGAAGATAATTCTTTCGCAAAGTAATGAAAGATCGATTCCGCGATCCCGCGATAACGATCCGCGTCGACTCCGAGTGCGGACAACTTCACCAAAGAATACGCGAGAGAACTGTTCGCCGACGGTTCGACACCGTCGTAACCGTCCACGCTTCTACGGAGCAAAACCTCTCCGTCGTTTCCGGTATCAAAGAAAACTCCGGAAGAAGAACGGAACAATCGGATCGTGTCTTCCATCCAAAGAACCGCGTTTTTCAGATAACGAACCCCGCGTCCCGCTTCGAACAACGAGATCGAAGCCGCGATCATCTCCGCATAATCATTCGAATATCCTAATATACCGGATTCTCCGTCCCGATAACGACGCAGAACGCGCCCGTTTCGATCGATCAGATTCTTTTCCAGAAACGAATACGTTTCCTCCGCAAGACGCAAGAACTCTTCGTTTCCGAACGCGGCCCCGGCCTTGACCAGCGCTTTGATATAAAGTCCGTTCCAAGAAGTCAGGATCTTATCGTCACGCAACGGACGGACTCGTTTGCTTCTTCGTTCCAAAAGTTTTTTTCGGCCGGTTTCCAAAACGGAATCGATCCGTTTCAATTCTTCTTCGGTGAGATCCGCGGTCGCGGCGCGATAGCGTTCGTGCAGAATATTCTTCCCTTCGAAGTTTCCCTTTTCCGTTACGTTCCAATATTTTTCCAGCAAGGGAGAATCCTCTCCGCAGACTTCTCGAAACTCCGCGAGATCCCAGATATAAAAAAGTCCTTCTTCCCCTTCCGAATCCGCGTCCTCCGCACTGCAGATTCCTCCTCCCGCCATTCTCATGTCGCGATGCAGATACGAAATCACATCGAGCGCGAACGAACCCGCGGGAATTTTTTTAGAAACCTGAGAAGTTTCCACGAGCGTTTCCAAAAACAAAGAATTATCGTAGAGCATCTTTTCAAAATGCGGAACCAGCCAGTGATGATCCGTGGAATAACGGCACAATCCGCCGCCTACCTGATCGTAGATTCCGCCCTGTTTCATCGCTAAAAGCGTGTTTTCGACCATTTCAAGAGCTCTTGGATTTCCGGAAGAATGATAATACCGAAGCAGAAACGAAAGTCCCATACTCGGTGGAAATTTATTGACATGATTGGTTTTGAACCCGCCGTATTGAGCGTCGTAATAACTTTCGTAGAGAGAATAACCAGCATCAAAACAATTTTCCGGAGGAAGATCGCCTTCCGTTTTTTCGGCCGCCCGTCCTTCTCCGGATTCCTTCAAATAATCCGAGAGTTCGGACGAAGCCTTGATCAATTCCTGACGCTTTTCACTCCAAACCTGTTGAATGACATTCAAAACTTCTAAAAAGCTCTTTCTCCCGTAACGCGCCTCGGGCGGAAAATACGTTCCTCCGGTTATCGGCTTCCCATCCGGGGTCAAAAAGATATTGAGCGGCCAACCGCCCTGCTGGTCCATCGCGTGCAACGCGTCCATGTAGATCCGATCGATGTCGGGTCGTTCTTCCCGATCCACCTTGATCGAAACGTAATGCGCGTTGAGATAATCTGCGATCGTTTGATTTTCAAAGGATTCACGTTCCATCACGTGACACCAATGACATGTCGCATAACCGATCGATAAGAAAATAAGTTTGTCTTGGTCTCTTGCCTTAGTTAAGGCTTCCTCACCCCAAGGAAACCAATCAACCGGGTTGTTTGCATGTTGTTGGAGGTACGGACTTTTTTCTTTGGAAAGTCGATTGGGCTGATTGGAATTTAATTTCATTGAATTGTTCTCTTTTGACTCGTAAAATCCGTTTTTCGATTTGTAAAAAACTTCCTACATTCAACCATGTCCATTAAGTAGGCACTTACATGGACCACAAAAAGGAAAGGACTCGCAGAAAATTCAGAAACCTTCTCATTTTCGGAACCATCCTTTTTGCAGCAACGCAGCCTATAATCGGCGAGAATATTCTACCCGAAGAAACCTATGCGGAAGAAGAAAAAAAGTCCTCCGAAGGGAACCTCGGCGATTCGAAAAAGGTACTGCGCCTTACCCTCAAAGAAGCGGTCAATCATGTTCTCGAAAAGAACATTACGATCCAAAACGCCAAGATGGAATACGTTAAGGCGGACGGTGCGGAACTCAAGAACGAATCCCAATTCACTTGGAATTTAATCGGTGGGATCACGGTCTTCAAAACGACTCTTCCGAATAACCGAAACAACGTCTTTTTAGGAACGAGACAAAGTCAGGATAAAATCAGCGTCGGTGTTGAGAAGAATTTCAAAACCGGAACTTATGCGAAATTAGAAGCGAGTACAACCCGTTTCGATACGAGCGCCTTTGAAGATCCGTTGACGACTCCTTCCAATTTAAGCTTTTTAGCGATTCCTCCTCAGTACACGAGCGCATTGACCCTCACGCTGAGTCAGGAAATTCTGAAATACAGCTTCGGAAAGACGCAAAAAGAAAGAGAAGCCATTATAAGACAAAACACTGTGATCAAACGGGAAGAATTGGTTTTTGTTCTTTCCCAGCTTGTCGTGCAAACTCTGGTTCAATACTGGAGTTTGAATATCTACGATTCCAATGTGAAAACCTTGGAAGAACTGCAATCCAACACGCGCAACATCCGCGATTTAACGGCGAGAAAGCGCAATCTCGGCCTTTCCGAAGGATTCGAAGTCAATCTCTGGAGTTCCATTCTTTCCCAAACCGCAGGAAATCTGGAAAAGGCGAAGGTTTCCAGAAAAGAAGCGGAACGGAATTTAATCCGTATTTTAAACGCGGATCCCACTTCTAAAATCGAAGGCGTTACCGATCTGCAAGAGAACGTTCCCGCCGACTTTAACGTGGAAAAGGATTATCTCTACGCGCTCGAACATAGAACCGATCTGAAAAATCTCCGCAAACAAAGAGAGATCGCCGAACTCAATCTGAAAATCAAAGAAGCGGAAGACATGCCTTCTTTGAAACTTTCCGGCGCGTATTCCACGAGAGGACAGAACATCGTTGCTCCTCAACAAAACGTAACCGATACGAATCGCGGGATCGCTTCCTTCAAATATCCCGAGGCGTATGCCGCATTCCAATTTTCATATCCGCTTTGGGACAAAGGGATCAAAGCCGATATCCGCAACGCCAAAATGGATGTGGAGAATTTGGAGAAAAAAGAAGCGGAACTCAAACTTTCCATCAAGGAAGAATTAGAAAACCGTTATGCTGCGATTCAATCCGGCAAAGATATCTTTGAAGGCGCGAAAAAAAGAAAGGAAGAGGCCAACAAATTCTACAGAGGTCTTTCCGAACGTTTCCGCCAAGGAAGATTCACGGCGGTTGCCGTGAAAAACGCATTGGACAACGTGATCCAATCCGAGTTGCAAGTTACACAAGCTAAGATTCAGATGAACATCGACATTCTCCGCTATGAACTCGCAAAGAATCATATCTTTGAGAAGTTCGGAGTGAACGTAAACGACATCATCGATCGTATGATGAAGATGGCGGATTCCCAACAAGCGAATCTGGATACGACGGCTCCTACGAAGTGAGCCGTTTGTTTTCGATCCTCGTCGCTTTTCATCTCCGAACGAACGAAAATCATTTCTGATCTTGAATACTTTTGTTTAAGAACCGAGGGTCTGTTCCGAAATTTCCGCAAGCGAAAGATCACTATTTTATGAAAATCGAATCTATCGTGTGAGTTCCCACAGATTACGTCTCATCAAACCTTTTGCACGATATCGAAATCATCTATATCATCCACAAATGAGTGAGTTCCAGCATTTTTAAGTTTTAAAACAGATCGTGGCTCCCGGGAAATCACGGGTTATCGGATTTCCCGGGAGCCATATACACTAAAAATCTTATTTGATCGCGGTTCCGTAAATATGAGGTCGGATCGGCAAAAAGATCGTCGGCAAAGTAAGACTTTCGATTTTCAAACTCGAAAAATTCGCGTTCTGGAGGGCTTGATACGTATCTCTGTTTAGTCGACAACCTTCAAAAAACCACAGCCAAGGTTTAAAGACGATTCTTTGAATCCACTCGATCCAGGATCCTTGTTTCGCGACGACGTGTTCCAAGAAGATCAATTTGCCTCCCGCCTTTAGAACACGTTTGATCTCTTTCAATACTTGATCCGGCTTTTCGACCGTGCAAAGAACCAAACTGCAAACGACGGCATCCACGGAAGAATCGGGAAACGGAAGCTTTTCCGCGGATAAATTCAACAGTTCCGTATTGATCGAATACTTCTCCGAATTCTTTTTCAAAAGAGAGTGCATTCCCTCGTTTGGTTCCACGGCTAAAAGAGTCGTGCCCGGGTTGAAATATCTCAGGTTCGAACCCACCCCCGGGCCTAGCTCGACGACCGTATCCGGCAGATCTTCAAAAAGCATTTTTTTTATCTTCCGGTATTTATAGTGCATATATCCCTGAAGAGTTTGAAAAAAGTATGCGTTTACGAAACTAAGAGTCGGCGTTTTTTGGACACACATAACGAGTCCTCCCATCCATTTTAGTATATTCTAATTTTATATTTCCTTTTGATTCTCCGGATTCCAGTTTCCGGGAACCATCCATAACGCCTCGGAATAAGCGACACACTTGCGATCTTCAATTCGATAGATCGCGGTCCCGGGTGTTCTCTGTCTGCGATTTCTTCCGATTTCCCAGGACAGAATCGCATACGGAACATCCGTGAATAAGCTCTCCAAAATTCTTCCTCGCAATTTTACAAGAACGATCATAGTCGGATCCACGTAAGAAACAGCAAAACCTCCGGGACAATCCAGCGCCGCCCATACGATTTCGTTTCGGATTTTTCCGTCCGCATCGCCCAGGTCTTTCCAAGGGTTCCAGAATGCGCCGTGAAGATGACTAAAACCTTTTTGATCCGGGATCTTCGCTGAAAAGATTCTCATCCCGTCCTCGTGATTTCGCTGCGGACCGCATACGAAACACGTGGGAAAGGGATGTCTCTGAAAGCCTAGGTATTGCTCTTCGGGATTCCGGATGTCTTCTAAGATGGAAGAATTCAACTCGGGAACTTCCATAAAAAATTCGGGATCCTCCTGAGCTTCCGCGATGACCGAGTCGGTCTCCTTACTCAATAATTTAATTCCATTTGTGCTGGAATTGAGAGAGTAATACAAGGTTTCGTTCAACGGACCGGGCGCTTTTATTTTAATAACCGCCGCGTCTTTTTGAATCGGATTCGCGGTAATTCCTGCAATGTATCCCCCGTTTCCGCTCTTCGGAGGTCCGCAGTATTTTTCGTTGATCTCGATACTTTCAAAGTTAAAAGTGGATGAAGTTTGTTTCATAAGGATTTGTCTATATCTCGAACGGAAGCGGTCAACGTAAATGACCGAATGAAGAATCTCCGATGGCAGTATTTGCTTTTAGTACCAAGTATTTTTAGGAGTTCCGTTGTATGAGCGTACAACCCGAAAAGATCGTACATCTGCTCTCCGGAATTTCGGAAAGAATCTTCTACAGTCTTTCTTTGAGTTACAAAAAAGAAGGATATAAGGATATAAGCCCGCCTCAAGGAGCCGTCCTCTGCGCGCTGCGCAATAAGATGCCGGAATCTATGACTTCCATCTCGAAGAAAATTTTCAGAGATCGATCAACTGTGACACAGATTGTAAAACGATTGGTCGCGAACGGTTATGTGGAAAGATTTAAAAACATAGAAGATTCTCGGATTTCCGAAATCATCTTAACCGAAAAAGGAAAAGCTGCAAGGGCCGCAGTAATTCGTTCCTCTCGAAAGATGTTCGCGAGAATTTACAAACATACGACTTATGAAGAAAGAAGAATCTTGATTTCACTTCTAGAAAAAATCGATTCCGGAAGCTGACATTTTTTTTTAAAACATCTGCTGAAATAAATTTCCAAATTCAAAACCGATCACAAAACGAAATCGTTTTGATTCTTATCTGAGATCGGAGGACTGTAAACCGGTAAGTGCCGAAAGAATCCTTTCTATAAGTGGAATCTTTGTGTGAGCCTCCAAACTACGACGGTTCGATTTTGGAGATTCCGAATCGTACTCTATCATTTCGGCGAAGTACGAATTCCCCCATTTTGGGTTTTGATTAGCGTATGCTCGATCGAAGCAGAAAATTCTACGCCTTCGGAATTTTAGGCATTTCTAATGGATGAGATTCCCCTTCCAAGGATTTCAGAAACTCGATCAGATCCTTTTTCTCTTCTTCGGTGATCGCCGAAGGTTTGAGAAGAGGATCCTCGATCGAACCCTTCGATCCGCCGTTTACGAAATGGTCCACTACATCTTCCAGTTTCGTAAATTCTCCGTTGTGCATGAATTCGTTCTTTTTACTCACGTCGCGCAGACTCGGAGTCCGCACGGTTTGTGTAATTCCTTTCAACCCGGTCGTATGTTTTTCCGAATCGGAAAAGTTCGGACCTTTGTGACACTGGGAACACTTCGCCTTATTCATGAACACGTCGAGTCCGCGTTTTTGAGCCGGAGAAAGAGCGGATTCCTCCCCCATGACGTAACGATCGAACTTGGAATTTTTGGAAACGATGGTTCTTTCAAAAGCTGAAATCGCCTTAACGATCCGATCCATCGTGATTCCCGGAGAACCGAACGACTTTTCGAAAAGTTCGCGGTATTCGGGAACCTGATTGAGTCTTGCAACGATCGTCTTCTCATCCTTGAGCATAACCGCCGTGTGAACGCGTTCCTTTACGATATCTTCCAGATCGTTCGCTTGCGGATCGTTAAATACGTCCTTATACAAACCCACGTTCGTCAAAGAAGGCGCCGAAGAATTATGAATCTTATTGCGGGGAACGGAATTCTTCTCCGTGTTTTGAAGTTCCACGGAATGACAGATCGCGCAGTTCGTATCTCCTTTGAGTGAAAGTCGCTTATCAAAATAGAGCAGTTTTCCCAATTCGACCTTATCCTTGTTGTAAGGATTGTTGTTGGGATGAATTACGTTCTTAACCACAAAACCTTCCAGTTCGGCTTTTTGAACCGGTTCTTTGCAGCCGCTGAGCAAGAATAGAAACGAAATCAAAAGAAAAATGGACAAAATCCTAAGCATATGGACCATCCTGGGTCAAAGTTTCGAACGGGAACTTCTTCTGTCAATTCGAATTTAGAACAATTCTGATTACATATTTCGTGTTAAAAAAAAAGAAACCTTTTATCGTTCGCAAACCGTCGCGATTTATGAAAGAAAAAATTTCATTCTTTGTCACGCGACCTTCCGGACCTGCGTCTTCCTTTTAGAACAGGAGGCAAACATGTCGCAAATCAAAACCGTTCTGATCGCAGGCGGAGGATACGCGGGGATCATCGCAGCCAATCGTCTCGTCAGAAAAAAACTTCCGATTGAGATCGTATTGGTGACCGCTCAGGAAACGTTTCAGGAAAGAATACGAAACCATCAACTACTCGCGGGAACTCTCAAAAACACGTACACAGTACGATCGCTTCTTCATAAAAACGTAAAACTCGTAATCGGGAAAATCGCAAAGATCGAACCGAAATCCAAACGTGTGGTTCTCGAAAGCGGTTCCGCTTTGAAATACGATCACCTCGTTTATTCCCTCGGAGTGCAAGGTTCATCCGCTACAAAAATCAACACGAACGTTTACTTTCGAATTTCGGAAACGGAAGAATGTGCGAAGATGCGCGAACTTCTAAAATCGAATCCGAGCGCGAAGATCACCGTTCTCGGAGCCGGTTTGAGCGGAATCGAAACCGCCGCGGAACTTGCGGAGAATTTTCCGAACCTTCGACTGACACTCGTGGACGCAAGTCCGCTTGGAAAAGGTTTTTCCGTTCCCGCACAGAAAAAACTGAGAGAATTTTTCGAAAATAAGAACGTAAGAATTTTAGAACATTCTAAAATTATGGAATACGAAGACGCTGCACTCGTAACCGCGGACGGGAAAAGAATCGAACACGATTTCTGCGTTTTATCGAGCGGACTTTCCGCTTCAAAAGTGGGAGGACAATCGGGCCTAAGAACCAATCCGATCGGTCAGGTTTACGTTAATCAATTCCTCGAAGTGGAGGATTATCCGGAAATCATCGGCGCGGGCGATTGTGTGCAAGTGGTTTCTTCCGGTTACGATCATTTGAGAATGGCTTGTGCGACCGCGCTTCCGATGGGAATCTACGCGGCGGAAAGACTTTCTCATCGACTCGGCGCAAAATCCAAAAAAGGAATCGCGCCATTCTCGCTCGCGTATTTGGGGAGAAACGTAAGTCTTGGAAGAAACGACGGAGTGATCCAAGAATCCAATCCGGACGATTCTCCGACTTTGAAAATCTGGACGTCACGAAGCGCCGTTTGGATCAAAGAATTGATCTGTAAATACACGATCCTTTCCTTCCGACTTGAAAAATGGTTCGATTTTTATTTCTGGAAATCCTTTCCTGAAACCGAAGCGGAATTCGGAACCGCGGTTCTTGCGACAGAATCGGAGAAATGATCGTGGATAGACTCGGGCAATTTTTAGAACACAAGTCTCTCGTTTTCGGGATCGCGTATCGAATGACCGGAAGCGTCAACGACGCGGAAGATATCGTTCAAGAATCGTTTCTGCGTTGGGAAAAATCCGGTTCCGACGAAATCCGTTCACCGAGAGCTTTTTTGTCCACGATTGCCACGCGTCTATCCCTCGACACTCTCCGCAAAGTGAAAAACAAACGAGAAACCTATATCGGGCCTTGGCTGCCGGAACCGATCCCGACTTCGCCCGAAATCGAAGAGCCGGATCCGGAAACACTGGATCTGGCCTTTCTTCATCTATTAGAAAAATTGAATCCGATTGAACGAGCGGTTTTTATCCTGCGCGAATCGTTCGAACTGGATTATAAAGTTATCGCGGAAGCGGTTGGAAAAACGCAGGAAAATTGCAGACAAACCCTCAAACGCGCGAAGGAAGCTTTGAAATCCGATCGAAGGAAATTCTCGCCCGATAAGGAAACGAAACGAAAGCTGCTTCATAATTTTCTTTTGGCTTCTTCCAAAGGACAGCCGGAACTCCTTCTTCCGTTTTTAAAGGAAGAGATCGTTCTTTGGTCGGACGGAGGCGGTAAGGTTCACGCGGCGAGAATTCCTCTCTTCGGAAAGGAACGAGTGGCGGCCTTTCTCATCCGTACTTCCAAAAATCCGGTGTTTACGGACACGGACCTTTATTACACGGAAAGCAACGGCGCCGAAAGTCTTCTCGTTTATAAAAACGGCAAACCGGTTTATCTTAGGACTTTTTTGATCGATGAAAACGGTATCAATTCCATCTACACGATGTTAAACGAAGATAAACTGCGGGCGTATAGAAATCGTAATGAACTTTTAGAAAAGAAGATCATAGTTCCTCTTGAATTCTTTCTCCTGTTTCCGAAAACTTCCCTCAGCAACCCGAGTCCTCCCGTTTGGACCAAACCCTTATTGAAATTGGTTCGCTGGGCCATTACCCGAAAAAAATAGATTATCCTAGGATAATCGGATTCCGGACGCTTCGAACGCCGGCAGTCTTGACTTTTTCCACCTTTCGATCCAAACTCGAGCGTATGAAAAATCGAATTCGTATCGCAGCGATCTTTATGATCGGACTTATCATCGCGTGTTCGGGAGGACAGGAAATGCAAACCGCAACCAAAGAACCAGGAACCTTTTCCGACGAAAAACCGACAGGATATATCAGAACCCGGATGGGCAGCGTGGCTTACTGGATCCAAGGGAAAGGAGAATCGATCGTATTGCTTCATTCCGCCGGACCGGGACACGAACACCGCGACTTCGACGCCGTGATTCCTACATTAGAAAAATCTTATAGAATCATCGGTCTCGACTGGCCCGGTCACGGCCAATCCGGCTCTCCGAAACCGTTCGATTCCGCATCCGCCGTTGGATATGCGGAGATTCTCCCTGAAATCGTCGAAAAACTCGCACCCGAAGGAGCCGTTTTTATCGGCAATTCGCTCGGCGGCTTCGCTTCGATGAAAATCGCATTAGACAAACCGAATTTAGTAAAAGGTTTGATTCTCGTAGACACGGGCGGACTCAACGATCCCGATTTTAAGACGAGAATTTTCGTAAAACTGATGAGCACACTTTGGTTTACGAACGCGACTTGGAATTCGTTTCCGAACTACTATATCAAAGTCGAAAACGAATATACGAAATCCATTTTGAATCGAATCGGTGAGAAAAAGGAAATCGAAGGCTCTCCGAACATCCGAGCCGCAATTTGGAAAAGTTTCGGCGATGAAAGACACGATCTAAGAGAAAAGGTTTCGCAAATCACGGCGCCTACTTTGATCGTCTGGGGAAAAAACGACCCCGTCATCCTTCCCGAACTCGGCGAAAGACTGCATCAAAAAATCGCCGGTTCGAAATTGGTCTTTTTAAAAACGGGTCATGTCCCGTTTGCGGAAGATCCGCAAGGATTTTTAGAAGCCGCGCTTCCGTTTTTACGATCGATTCGCTGATTCCAATCGAAGACGGGCGCTTTTTGGAAGGCGGCCGTCTTTTTTGCGAACACAAGGACGATTCGAACGATCGTTGTTTCGTTTTGGAAATTTTTTTCCAATCTTGTTTTGAAAAGGTTCGGAAAAATTTGCGAGCGAAAATCCCGAGAACCGCAGACTCGTCTTTAATAATCATTGCCAAAAATTTCTTTCCCGTTTCACTCAATCGAGTGGCGGATTTTGAAGTAAAAGAAGACAGCGCGGAGTGGCGGACGATTTACGAGAAAGTGAATTCCATCTCTCCGATTCCGATCGAAATCTGGAGAAAAGCGGGCCTTGTTTATTCGATACGGGATTTGTCCTACGGAGATTTTTTAATACGACAAGGAAAAGTTCCCACCGAGTTCGCCTTCGTATTTTCCGGCGTATTGCGGGAATACTATCTCACATCCGACGGAAACGAATATATCAAGAGTTTCAACTTTCCCGGAGAATTCACTGGTTCGTATTTCGATCTTCTTTCCGGACAACCCTCGACCTGCAACATACGCGCGATCACCGATTGCAAAATCGCCGTCGCAAATTTTTCCGAACTCGCCGCCTTGTATGAAACTCATATCGCTTGGGAACGTTTAGGTCGTATAGTCGCGGAAAATTTATTTCTAAAAAAGGCAAAACGAGAATACGAACTTCTTGCCTTGAACGCGGAAGAACGATACGAACTTTTAAAAGAAACCTATCCGAATATCGAAGAAGTCATTCCTCAATACCATATCGCTTCCTATCTGGGGATCACTCCGGTTTCTTTGAGTCGAATTCGTTCTAAGAATCGAAACGAGAATGAAAAAAGGCGCCGGTCTTTCGACCAAGCGCCTTTATAACGTTTTTCGTCCAACCCGACCGAAATCTCAATTCGTTCGGACTTTTCGAAAAGAATCTTTCGAAGATTCTTATTTTGCGGACGCCGCCTCGCGGATAACGTAAGCTGCGATCTCGTTCTTTTGAATCTGAGTCGTTCCTTCGAAGATACAAAGAATCTTCGCGTCTCTCATCAGTTTTTCAACAGGATACTCTTTTGTGTAACCGTATCCGCCGAAGATCTGAACCGCATCGAGAGCGCATTTCATTGCGGTTTCGGAAGCGTGCGCTTTTGCGATCGCGGAATACTTCGGAAGTCTTGGATCTTCCGCATCGGACATTCTCGCCGCAAGATAAGTTACTTGGCGGGAAGTTTCGAGACCGATCGACATATCCGCAAGCATGTGCTGAACCGCTTGGAAGCTGGAGATCTTGGATCCGAACTGCTCTCTTTGTCTTGCGTATTTGGATGCGTAATCAAGAGCCGCTTGAGCGACACCCACTCCCATCGCCGCAACGTAAGGACGGGAAGCGTTCAGAGTTTGAAGCGCGTAAATAAATCCTAAGTTTTCTTTTCCGATCATGTTCGCTTCTTCAACGGCACAATCTTCGAAGATGATCTGACGGGTATCGGATGCACGGATTCCGAGTTTGTCTTCTTTCTTACCGACGGTCAAACCGGGAGTGTCTCTCTTCACGTAGAAACAGCTAACTCCTCTGGTTCCTCTTCCTTTATCGGTATATGCAAATACAGTATAAGCTCCAGCGCTACCGCCGCCGGTGATCCATTGTTTTGTTCCGTTGATGACCCACTTGTCGCCTTTCTTAACGGCGGTAGTGCTCATACCAGGAACATCCGATCCCGCACCAGGCTCGGAAAGACAGAAAGAAACTCCGTATTCTCCGTCAACGACGGGAGGAAGCCACTTTTTCTTTTGCTCGTGAGAAGCTCCTTTTAAGATAGGAAGGATTCCAAGACCTGTGTAACCGAAACAAAGAGAGATTCCGAGACATCCTCTGGAAAGTTCTTCGGTCACGAGGCACTGTTCAACGGAACCGAGTCCCCAGCCGCCGTATTCTTCAGGGATGGTCAAACCGTTGACTCCCAGTTCTTTTCTCATACGATTGATGAGTTCTTCGGGATGTTTATTTTCTTCGTCCCAGTGGATCGCTACTTCGTGTGTGATTTCTTTCTTCACGAAATTACGGATCTGGTCTCTGATTTCGATCTGCTGTTCGGTAAATTCCTGGTACATCGGTTTGTCCCTTCTTACGAGAGTGTTCTGATCCTACTTTTTTTTTAACGGCGATTAGATCAAACCAAAATATAGGGTAAAAAACCGAGCATAGGCTTGTTTTTCTCCTTTTTTATCCATTCTAAATTTAGAATTTTCTAACGAAGAATTCTCCCTCGCCAAACAAAAATAAAACCCTTCTTTGCTAAACGTTTTCCAAGAACGAACGTTCTGTTTCGGTTTTCAAACTAATCGCCCTTGGAAAAATATTTCGATGTCTTTCCTATTTCAAAGCGCGTTCAAATCACTTTTTCCTTTTTCATCGTTTCGATTTCTTCCGCCGAATAACCTAAGGATTGATAGATCGACGCATTATGTTCCCCATGATTCGGGGGGTCCAAACGATACGTGACCGGGGTTGCGGAGAAGGGAAACGGCGCTCCGAATTGAAAGTAGTCGCCGTATGTCGGATGTTTTTTATCCAAGATCATACCGCGTTCCTTTAGAACGGGATCTTTACTGACCTCTTCCATCGTCTTAACCGGAGTCAGACAGGAATCCTCGTTTTCAAAAATTACATTCAAATCTTCGAATGTTTTCGACGCGAAGTAAGAAGTGAGAATTTCCTTCCACTTGGAAAAGTTTTTTTCCTCCGCCGGAAATTCCTCCAAGTGTTTATCCAGTCCGGATTGACGTAAGAAGGTTTTAAAGAACATATCTTCCAAAGCGCCGAGCGCGACCCATCGTCCTTCCTTGGTCCGATAAACATTATAATTCGGTAATTTACCGGAAAGAAGTTCGTTCCCGCCTTCCGGATTTTTTCCGGTCGCCGCAAAGATTCCTCCGTATAAGGAAAGAAACGGAAGCGAGGAATCCATCATGGAAATCGCGATCTTCTGTCCTTTGCCCGTTTTTTCTCTCGCATACAAAGCCGCTAAAATCGAAGCAAGCGCGGTCATCGTTCCTCCGCCGATATCGGCGAGCTGATAACCGGGAATCTGAGGAGTTTTACCCGTTTGCGAAAGAACTCCCGAAAGAGAAAGATAGTTCACGTCGTGTCCAGCAAAATCCCTGTATTTCCCTTCGGTTCCATATCCGTAGATTCCGCAATAGATCAATCTAGGAAAACGTTCCTTCAAGTCGTCGTAACCAAGTCCCATTTTTGCAAGTCCGTCCGGACGGAATCCTTCCAAAAGTATATCAGCATCTTCTAATAATTTAAAAAGAATCTCTTTGGATTTTTCCTTTTTTAGATTGAGAGTGATCGCTTTTTTATTTCGGTTTAACATCAGAAATAAGGAAGGCGCTCCGTTCGCTTTCTTAAACATCACGCGAGTCGCATCCATCGCTCTCGGATTTTCGATCTTGATCACGTCGGCCCCCATATCTCCCAAATACATGGAGCAAAGCGGACCGGGAAGAAGAAGACTCAAATCGATTACTTTCACTCCGGAAAGTGGACCTTTGTTCATTTAACGACAACCTCTCAATGAAGAATCTTAATCCATAGAGAACGGAAGAAGAAATAGAGATACACTTTTTTGCGGGGTTTTTTCCGATTCCGACCGAGCCTCTCTCCGATGGATCGCGTAAAAATGCGAGCTTTCCCTTTGAATCCGCCGTCCCTAATTACGGATTTTTATGGAAAAAAGAAATTTCCAAACGTTTTTCCTATCGTAATTTTTTCCGGGACGATTATTCTGGAATCGTTTCGTTCGGACAAACGCGATGATCCACAGAATTCTTTTCTTATCATTCTTCTTAATTTCCTGTTCCGCGGAACCGGTCTATAACCCGAGCATTCTAATGAGTTCGGCTTGGTTTGAAAACACGGTTCTCGATTGCATTCTTAAAGAATGTTATTTGTGCAGAATGAAAGTAACGAACAATCCGGCGGTCACGGTGTTTGCCGGAACCGGAGCGGCCTCCAGCATCGACGGAACCATCGCTACGGCTTCGTTCCAAAACCCGTTCGGAATCGAATTGGATTCGTTCGGGAATATCTACGTTACGGAGCAAAATGCGAACAAGATTCGCAAAATCGTTACCGCAGCCGGCTTCGTCACTTCTTTAAGCACCAGCTTCACGTTAGGCGATCCGGCCGGTATCAAATACGACTCAGTCACCGGAGATAAATACGTTTCGTGCAAAAGCAGCGCGCAGATTTACAAGATCAACGCGTTGGATCAATTCACTTTGTTTGCGGGGAGCCCCGTCGGCGCCGCAGGATTACAAAACGGAGACAATTCCGGAGCTTTGTTCAACGGCCCCTTCTTTATGGATTTCGACCGAGAAAGGAATTTATACTTGGGAGAACTCGGCAATCGCGACATTCGAAAATTCAATCTAAACTTTCAATCGGTCAGCACGTTGTCGGGAAGTTCCTTGGGATATCAAGACGGCGACGTCTTAACGGCCTTATTCAAATCTCCGATCGGCGTCGTTTACGATCGTAAAAAGAATTCTCTGCTGGTTGCGGACATTCAAGATCATCGAATTCGCAAAATCAATCTGGATACGATGCAGGTTTCCACACTGTTAGGAACCGGAACGGGTGCAAGCGTGGATGGAAACGGAACAAGCGCTTCTTTCAACGGCCCCGCCCATATCGCCTTGGATAACAGTGGAACGATGTTTGTTTCGGACTCGGTTTCGAACAAAATCAGAATCGTCGATCCCGATCTCAACGTGACGACGATCGCGCATACGTTTCAAGCGATCGGTGTCGTTAAGATCGACTGTGCCAATCAAAGACTACTTGTCGCGGATTCGACGGCCAATCAATTGTTTGAAGTGAGATTTCAATAAAAGAACGGGAGAATTCTCCCTTTCGGTCGATGATCGATTTCTTATTAACTCGAAGCGATCCGTTCTTCTTTAACAATGACAAACGATCAAGACTTAGCTTCGAACATGTTGGCCGCACAAAGCCAAACGCCCGCCATAATCAAAACGATTCCCGCCCATTGCGGCCAAGTCAGTCTCTCTTTGAATGCGATGGAGGAAACGATCAAAACGATGATAAAACCCGCACTCGTAAAAACCGGATAGGCGAGCGAAAGTTTTAATCCCTTCCCTAAAACGAAACGATAACCCAACAAAGCCAACCCGAACGAAGCTAATCCGCCGATAAAGATAGGATTGAGAATCACTTGAAGAATACCGGCTATACCTTCGGGTTTCTCACTCGCATCGCCGAGTGAACTCGCCTTAATGAGAATGTTAGCCAAAGCGTTAAACGCAAGAGCGATGATAAAAACGATAAGAACTTGAATCTGCATAAGAAGCTCCGGTTTTGGCTTTACGAAAACCAGTTCACCGAAGGAGTTGGAAAGATCAAGGTCAAATCTCTCCTTTATGCTCAGAAAAACCTTTTCCTTCAGGGGACTGAATCTTTCTTATATCGATACCGAACCGGATTTTCAAAACGATCGGGTAGTTCTTCTCTGTCACGCCAACGGATACAGCGCCCTCACCTATCGCTATTATATCGAAGAACTTTCAAAGACACACCGAGTGATCGCGCTGGATTTTGCGGGTCACGGGGAATCCGATTCGACTCTCGATTTTAAGAATTGGTATTTCTTCCGAGATCAAGTTCTTGCGTTGATCGAGGTGGAAAACTTGCGGGATATTATCGGTGTCGGTCATTCTTTGGGCGGTGCGAGTCTTATTCTTTCTTCGTATCATTCTCCCGAAAAATTCAGGAAAGTGATCGCAAACGATCCTGTTGTATTAGATTTTTTGAAAGTAACATATTCCCGCCTTTTTCACAATCCGCTCGCAAAAGTCGCGATTAAACGAAGAAGGGAATTTAAGAATCTCGAAACGGTTTCCAAACTCTACAAACGAACGCCTTCTTTCTTTAAGATGGATGCGGAAATCTACGACGACTACATCCGAAGCTGTTTTCGAAGCGGACCGAACGGAGAAGCGATTCTGCGTTGTTTGCCGGAAGTAGAAGCGAAGATCTTCGATTCCGTAAGTTATTTGAGTTTGTTCCAATACGGAAGAATCAAAACGGAAACGCATATCACGATTCCGGAGCCGCACGAGGTATGTTCTCCGAAAGGAGCGAAACGAATTCAATCCGGAAACTCGAAATCGACTTTGGAGATATGGCCGGGAACGACTCACTTCTTTCCGTTTGAGGAAAAACAAAAAACTCTGCAAAGAATTTTAAGCGTTCTCTAAAAGGAAAATTTGGCAATGTCCCGAGCGGGTTTCGTAGTATTAAACGGAAACCCGTATGTTCAAAGCCCTCAGGTATTATTTTATTGGATCGATTGTTTCAACCTTTCAATAAGAGAATCGTAATTACTCGACATACCCTGACACACCTGTGCGTTCGCCTCGAGCAACCCTACACTCTCCAACAAAACACCGATCAACTTTCTTCTTCCAGAACGATATTGATCCTGATCCGCCGAAGGCATTCCCGGCTTTCCGAGAGTTTTCCATTTTTCACATTTCGGCCCGAGATCCGAGCAGATTCTTGCTTCCAAGTCCGAACAAGGCTTACAACCGATCGAACCAATCGCCAACAAGGCGGTGAGAAATAGTATTTTTTTCATACGATGCTCCGAGTGAGATTTTTTTTCGTCTACGATTCGACCAAAATACGCGTTAAGCGAAACCTTGATATTTTTCGATCGTTTAACTGCCGGGACAACGTATTCGCAACGCCGAACGCGGCAAATTCCTTTTTCATTTTCCTTACTATTTTAGATCAGTTTCGCCTAATGTATTTCATTCAGGCGGCGACTTAAAAATCGGGAAACGGCCCGAATTCGATCAAAAGTTATAAACAATAAGCAACGATCTATAATTGGTGTTCTTAGAGACGACTTCTCGGGAAATCAAATCTATAATCTGAACTGACATCCAAGACGAGGATTCAAGAGGAATAAAAAACTTACGATCAGGCCGCAATCAAAATCGCACTTTCGAGAACGAAGACGCGAATGATGGATTGAGAAAATTCGCATGCCGAAATTCGATGTAACTTCGAATCTCGGCATACGGAGAAACTCTATATTATTGGCCCCCGAAGTAAATCTTATAGTTAATGGTCGTATCGACTGCCTTTCCGTCAAATAGGCCGGTGACCTTTACGTGTTCTTCCAAAACTCCTTTGAATTTTCCGGTTTGATATTCTGTTCGGGTATAAACCGAATCGTTTCTTGTAAAGGTAATATCAAAAGTAGGAAAGGTGATTCCGTTAATGGAATAATTAGACGATTGAATTCGATCTGTGCCGGAATTGATAGAAGTAAAGACGTTACCCGAAGTCGACGAGTTGAATCTTTGATTCAAAGATCGTTTCAAAGTTCCGTTATAGGTCAGCGGAACCGGAATCGCATTTCCGTTAGGACCGACACCGATCGAATTTTCTTTGCAATTATCGTAACTCCAAAGTAGATCGTTTCCGGTGTTACCGGTGGCTCCACCCGTCAAAGTTCCGTCAATTGTCTGTGACCCGCCCAATTGACAAGCCTGAGTAATGACTGCGGCAAACGGATTATACAAAGGATCAACGTCGCCCAAGGCTCTTGCGTTCGAATTCGCATCTGCAGGCAAAGGATAAAGGGCTGAGAATAATTGACTTACTTGCGAATTAAGCTTTTGATCGGAACTTATTTGTGCCAACAGTGCAAGTGCAGCGACGTCATTCGAATCGTCTTTTTTAGACTGGCCGCAAACAATCGTTCCAATGAGTGAAACAATCACCAACATAAATTTTATATTTCTCATCATAGATTCTCCTTTTTACAAAATCTATGAATGAATACGGAGACACCTCGTATCTTCGCCAAAAAAATTGTATAAAGTAAATTTTTGATCGTGCGCGTTTTTCGTTCTTAGGGATGAAAAGGCATAAATCGAATTCAGTTTTAAGAGTTGATCCTAAAAAACCCAGGTGATGGCGACCGAAGAAGTTCTCCCTCCGTCGCTTGTAATCAAGCGGACACTTTTAATATTCCCTTCGATTAAATTCGCGCTACCGAACACGATGTCCAAGGTCAAAACCGTTACGAGCGCAAGCGCATAAAATTCCTTCTGCCGATTGAACTCGGAATCCTCCATCACGTGACCACGCTGCGTAACGACAAGGTGTGGAGCCTGCATATTAAAATACAAGACGGGAATCCCGTTGGCGCTTGCATTTAATCCAGAACTGATGCTTAAGAGCCATGGAATCGTTGCTTCTGAAGAAGGGCCTGAAGGAGCCTGATAGTAACGTTCCGGTTTTGCAAAAAATTCGAAACCTCGATACAAAAGATACAACTCCGATGCTGCGATGATCCCGCCCGTCGCTTTCACTTTGTAATCGTCCGAAAGCAAAAGCGGCGACCAACCTGGAATCAACGCCTGCAAACGGTAATACCGATTCTTTATTTTAGGCTCTGCAAGCATTGTCGCATTATTTTCTGCGGGTTCCACGGTTTTCGAAGGTAACGATTCCGGGGAAAGCGGACCGGTGTTCTCTCGCGTTTTCACAGGAGAACGATCCTGTAACTTGGAAATTTTTTCTTTCCGAATCTCTTTGGGATCCTTTTTGGCGGGGAATTCCGGCAAAATAGATTCCACCTTTGAAAATTCGATGACTTGAGTTTCTTTTCCGATTCGGATTTCAACCGAATTGCCATTCTTCATCGTAATCTTATCGGCTTTAATTCGTTTCCCATCTTTCAGTATTAGAACGTCCGCGTTCAAATCCAAAGAGAACAAAAGCGGGGGGATCAAAAGAAAAGTTATAAAATAATATTTTTTGTCAAAGCGGGGAAAAATTTTGGCAAGCATGCAAACGTCCATTCGTAGTAAGACTTGGAAGTGCTTCTCCACGGATGAGTGTAAATTTAGACAACGTTGAATACCTGTATAAGAGTTACTATAATAAACTCAAGTTTTTCTTTCTAAAGTCCGGAATTACCAACGAGACTGCGGAAGAATTATGCCAGGAAACTTTTATCAAGGTGCACAACCATCGTGAACGATTCGATTCGAGCAAAGGATCGGAAAGCACGTGGGTATATTCGATTGCGAGAAACGAGTTAATCGACTACTTTCGAAAAAGTCGAAAAGAAAAAGACCTCGTCGAATTTTCTTCTTGGGAGAATTTAGTTTCTTCTTACGAAACTTCGGCGTATAAAATGGAAGAAGAGAAACTTTTATTAGAAAAATTATCGAAATCCATACATTTACTCAAAGAACCTGAAAAATCGATCGTGATTCTTCATTGTATACATGGGAAGTCCATCGCGGAAACGTCTTCCCATACGGGAATCGCACAAAGAACCGTTAGTAGAAGATTGGTTTCCGCACTAACGCTTTTAAGGGAAGAATTAAAAACATCCGGAATCGACGGAAGCTGGCTGCAAGGAGGGAAAGAATGAAAGAAAAATCAAAACAAATTCTGCTTCAGCTTTTCTCCAACGCATCGGACTCCGAAAAACTTTCAAAGGATCTAATGAACGATCCTGAGGCGCAAAAAGAATATTTTGAATTGATGCGCGTCAAAACGCTCTTGCGCTCTCTCGATCCGAATCAGTTCCCGATTCCTCCTAAGAGTATGATTTCTCCTTGGAAGAAAACCGGAGTATTTTTATCGGCAGCCGCTTCTCTATTTTTCGTTTTTGGAATATTCTTATTTTATCAAACGCGAGAAGATTCTTACAAAATCGCGGTAAATTTAAAAGCAAGTCAGGGAATCTGCGAACACAACGCCTCGTCAAATTTTCAAATTGAACTGTCCACAAAGAATCAATCCTTTTGTGATCTGACATTGGACGGACTTGGAACCTTCTCGCTCCGACTCTTTCCGAACACGCTCACATCGATCGAATCGAAAGGAAAAACGTTGAGAATCTCCGTTCACAGCGGTTCGCTCCTGTTTTCTTCCGTTCACAAACCGGAAGGGATCTCGGTCGAAGCGAATAGTCCTCATATCCGCTCCGTCTTGCTGGGAACTTCCTTGTTGGTTTCCGCGATTCCGGATAAAGAAAGAATTCTATTGATCGAAGGAAAAATCGAAGTTCAATCTATAAACAGCACCGAAACGGAACAAGTCATCCGAATGGATGCGGGATCGATCGCCGAACGCACTGTCGATTCTTCGCAGAACGCGCCTACTACGATCCAGATCGGTCCGTTATCGTCCAAAGAAGAATCCGTTCTACGCTCTCAGCTCGATTCCTTACAAAAGATTCGGGAAAACAAGTCGCTTAACAAATACGAACCGACGGATTTGGAATCCTTCCGAAAGATCGAGGAATCGGAGCAAAAATCCTCCCGTCCCTACGTTCAGATCAAGACGAACGACGGAAAGATCAAGGAAGGTTATTTGATCGAGATCGGAGATCATTACACGATCAGCACGATCGACGCAGGACAAATCCGAATTCCGCGATCCGCGATCGTCGAAATGTCCACTCTGAGAAAATAATCGTTTAACGCTGATTTGGCGGAATTTCCGAAAGTTTCTTTGCGAATGCCAGATGTTCGGTCGCATTCACGGGTCTGAATTTCTTTTTGGCGCTTGCCGGATATTTTCCCAGATAATTATCCCCTTTCCAATTACGTACGGGTCGAATCGGACGGGGAACAAAATTTCCTCCGCAGTTCGGACAAATATCCATCAGATATTTTTCGTTGCAGGATACGCAAAACGTACATTCGAAAGAACAAATCAAAGCTTCCGTCGATTCGGGAGGCAACGGCTTCTCGCAATTTTCACAGATCGGTCTCAACTCCAGCATACGCACCTCGATTCGACTTTTATAGCATAGACATGAGTTGGATGAAAACCGCAACCGTCTAAGCATAAACCGCAAAAAAGCGGAAACGAAATCAAGAATCTTTCATTTTTGATTTTACAGTTTTGACGCTCTTACTAATATTGGTTTATCATTAGCGATAACTTAGAATGATCGGCAAAGGTTTCAAATCCGGATTTCTTGTTCTTCTGCTCGTCGTTTCGATGGGAAAGGAGTTTCATACCCATGCTGAAATAGAGATCTCCAACCTTTCTCACGAATCCTACTCTTCCCATCAGGAAACGAAAACATCCCCGACTTGTCCGATCTGTCAGTTCCAACGGGAGTCCCATTCGTTTTGGAATCCCGATTTTTTAATCCGAAGTTCTTTTCCTGTTCTGCAAACTGAGAAATTTCCTTTTTCACGGATCTTCGTTTTATCCTTTGATCTCGATCCGATACGTTTAGGCCGCGCTCCCCCTCTTTCACTCCCGCTTATCTAAAGAATTCGATTTCGTTTCGTTTTGATCGATTAGGACGTTTGTCCGGGAGTTTCGCTTGAAAAAGCAATTACAGTATTATTTTAGAATATTCTTATTTTCTATTTTTCTTTCCCCGTTTTCCATTTTCGCCTTGGATGTCGCTTTAACGGGAAGCGTCAAAGATAAGGAAGGGAATCCCGTTCCCAACGCTCGAGTTCTCATCCAAGAATCGAGAAAAAGCGCGGTTAGCGACGACAAAGGAGAGTTCGTCTTGGACCACGTTCCTCCCGGGAAATACACATTGATCGCGATCGCGAGGGGATATCATTCCGAATCCCTCTCCGTCACGATCGGTGAGAAGGACCAGAAGATTCAGTTCGCATTAGCAAAAAGTTCTCTTGACGAATCGGCGATCAACGTCACGGCAAAATCGACGATCTCGGACTTTTTGACTTCTCCGCAACCGATCACGGTTTTGTCGGGTAGACAACTCGATCGGCAACGCGGCGAAACCGCCATGTCCGCGATCAACAACACTCCCGGTGTTTCCAACCTAACCACGGGAGCCGGGACTTCCAAACCGATCATCCGAGGTTTGACGGGGCAAAGAGTTCTCGTCATGACCGACGGAATCCGCCAGGAAGAACAGCAGTTCGGGGACGATCATACGGTCGAATTAGACGCTTTTAATATTCAAAAAATTGAAATCATCCGCGGTCCGGGAAGTTTGCTCTACGGTTCGGACGCTCTCGGAGGAGTGGTCAACGTCATCCGCGACAAGGCTCCTCTCAGCGGAGAAGGCGTTCCGAGAATGGCCGGGATTTTCAATTCTAACAGTTATTCGAACAACAAACAGGACGCGGGCAATTTCGCCGTCTTCGGGAACATAGACGGTTTCGGTTATCGCGCCAGCTCGAACACGCGTAAAGCGGGAAGAATTACGACACCGAACGGAACGATTCCGAACACGGGTATGATCGAAAAAAACCAGAGCGCTTCGATCGGTCTCGACGGCAAATGGGGAAACTTTTACGTGGATTCGTTTCGAAGGGAACAAACCCAGGATTTATTCGACAATCCGAACGAAAATCCCGGATCCACGGTTCATCAAAAACTTCTGCACGAAAAATCACATTTTCATTCTTTTCTAATATTCTCCGCAGGTAATCTGGAACTCGATTTTTCGTATCAGAGAAACAACCGTAGAGAAATCGAATCCAAAAACAAACTTCTTCCGATCAAGGACGTTCTTTTGGACGAATCCGTGGACGTTTTCGACAAATCCTTTCAATACTACCAGGCAACTTCCCGTGCGAAATACCAAGGATTGAATCTTTTTCTCGATACTGCGACCGCGGACGCTAAGTTTCATCACAAACCTATATTCAATTTTTTGAAAGGAACCTTCGGCGTTTCCGGTTTGGAACAGAAAAACAGAACGATCGGAACCGAACCCTTGATTCCCTCCTACGGAATCGTGAACGTGGCCGGTTATTTTTTGGAGGAACTCAAACTCGGTTCGGTTACGTTGAGCGCGGGAGTTCGAGGGGACAAACGATCGGCGGATATCCGCAACAACGCGGCTCTCGGAATCACGGAACAAACCAAAAATTATTATGCGACAACCGGTTCCGCGGGGCTCGTCTGGAGAATCGACAAATCGTTTTCGACGGTTTTAAACTACGGCCGAGGTTTTCGCGCCCCTACCCCGTTCGAACTTTTTTCCAACGGAGTCCACGAAGGGACCGGAAAATTCGAAATCGGAAAGGACACCCTCAAACCGGAATATTCGAATAACTTGGATCTGTCGTTCCGATACGCTTCTTCCCGGATTCAAACCGAGATCAGCGCATTTCAAAATCACATTCAAAATTTCATATATGCCGCAAGCATCGCGGAGATCGATCCGGAATCCGGTCTTCCGAAATACAAATACAAACAGGGAGACGCGATGCTCCGAGGGGG
Organism: Leptospira sanjuanensis; assembly: GCF_022267325.1. NCBI lineage: Bacteria > Pseudomonadati > Spirochaetota > Leptospiria > Leptospirales > Leptospiraceae > Leptospira > Leptospira sanjuanensis. The sequence goes on along the minus strand of NZ_JAIZBG010000001.1, from coordinate 998,836 downwards.
AGAATTCTCGATCCAAGCAGAAGTCACCCGCAAACTCGTTCTTTCCGGCGGGATCGATATCGTTCACGCTCGAAATCAGAACGACACGAATCCTCTTCCGAGAACGACTCCGAACCGCGCGCGCGCCGGTCTCCGTTGGACGGAGGAATCCCTTTGGGGCATGAAGAATTTTTACGTTTCGATCAACGGAAGATTTTACGATTCCCAATACCGGGTCGATCCCAAAGAAACCCCGAGCAAGGGTTACAATCTTACGGACATCGGACTCGGTTTCGAACTTCCGTATTTCGGAGACGGAACGTCCAAACCGACCGTCGATCTCAGCGTACAAAACGTATTCAACGTCGCTTACGTGGATCATTTGAGCCGCTACAAAGACTACGCTCTAAACCCCGGAATCAACGCGATCCTCAAAGTCTCGTTCCCGTTTACTGTCATTCAATAGGAGAAGAAGATGAAACAGTACATTCTAATATTCTTAATCGTTCCGGTTTTATTCTGTCAAAATAACAAGGAAGAATACGATCGGGATCAGGCGATCCGTCTTCTTGCGAGCGCGTTCAACGAAACGAAAGCGGATTGCGTCTATTGCACGGACACGCAGGCGTTCCAAGGAAACTGCACTTGTTTTACGGAAATTCCCGTTTGGAGCTGTCAGGGCTATTCTTCCGGAAGACAAAAATCCAACTCGATCAAGGTTTCCTGCGCCGAATTGACTTCGAAAGGAATTTGGACCGGAGACGCGGAAGCTTCTGAAGACGAAGAAGCTCCGAAAACGACGGGTGCGAAATCCTGTTCTTACTTGACTTGTCCTCTTGAAGCGTATCGAGCCGCATTTACTCCGGATGGAATGTAACACGACCTGTCGAGCGAGACGCTGAGTTAAAAGAGCGATTTAATCAAAATCCGAAGAAACATCCGCGTTGACTTCTGCGAAGCGGAAACGAAGCTCGATGCGTTAGGGATCGACGCGGGGTCAAGTTATTGAATTTTAAAATCCAAGTTTCAAATTCGAAAAATCTTACAATAACTTGACCGAAGCAGAGAGCCCGGTCCGCGCATGGATCGGTATTTTCTGCTTATCTAGGATCGTATGCGCGGAAACGCCCAACCGTTTTTAGAGCGCGCAACGATCCTGATTTCAAAAACCGATTTACAATTTCCGTCCGCTCGTCGCAATGAAGCATATCATTTCACGCGGAGCCGTTTTTTACCATGCCTTACGTCAACTTACAAGTCGCCGGTCCTCTCACTCGCAAACAAAAAGAAGAGATCGTTAAAGAATTTTCCGAAACGTTGCATAGAGTAGCGGGAAAACCTCCCGAAGTCACATACATCGTCATCGAAGAAGTCGCCAAAGAAAATTGGGCGGTCGGCGGAAAACTGCTCGAATAAACTCCGCTTCTTTCGTTAAACAAACACAGGAGCCGGGACTTCCAATCCCGGACGAATCTATGTCCACGATCTTATTCTCCATTTCCAAATTAGCCACGCTCGTCTTATTTCCTTTGTCCTTGGTTCTTCTGATTCTTTTGTTCGTCGGAGCGAGGCTTAAGAACTGGAAGGAAAAATTCTCCGTTTGGATTCCGGTTCTTTTTCTTTGGATCTTATCCACGAGCACCGTTTCGCAAACTCTGATCCGATCCTTGGAGCTCTATTATCCCCCGGTTTCTTTGGAAAAAGTTCCGAAGGCGGACGTAATACTCGTGTTAGGCGGTATGGTTTCCACGTTGAGCGTTCACGACGAACCCGTGGAATTGTATAACACAGCCGAAAGACTCACCGAGACGGTCAGGCTTTACAATGCCAAAAAGGCTCCGAGAATTCTATTTTCCGGAGGGTCCGGAAATCTTTTTTATCAAGAAGTTCCCGAGTCGGAACCGGCCGGACGATTTTTAAAACAGATGGGAATCCCGAGTTCTTCCCTGATTCTGGAATCGAAAAGCCGAAACACGGCGGAGAACAAGAGTTTTGCGATGGAGTTACTCAAAGAACGCGGCTGGACTTCCGTGATTCTGGTGACTTCTTCCTTTCATATGAAACGTTCCGTGGAAATCTTTCAGGAAAAAGGGATCACGATCATCCCCTTTCCCACGGATTTTAGAACGCAGAAGGCGGTTTTGACGTTGGACAACTTTTTCCCTTCCACTTCCTGTCTCGAAAACTCCACGATTTCGATCAAGGAATGGATCGGAATTCTCGTTCACAAGATCAAGAATTCCTAAACTTCGATCGGTGCGGAATAAAACGGGGATATTTCCACTTTTCTCCCTCCATCCGCTCTGATTTCATGGTCTAAAACGAAAAACATTCGGAATTTTTACGATGAACATCAAATTTACGGTCCTCGCGGGAATCATTCTCGTTTCCCTCGGCTCCATCGCCTACTTCTCCTCCAAGGAAACCTCTTATACCTTGCTCGACGCTTCCGAGCTCGCCGCTTCTCCCGTCAAATACCAAGACGATCTTTTGAGAGTGAGAGGATTCGTGAAACTCGGTTCCGTGGTTCGTGAAGGCAAAACCGCAAAGTTTATCTTAGAATTCAACGAAAAGCAGATCCCTGTTTTTTTCACGGGAGAATCCCTTCTTCCAGACGCGTTTAAGGAAGGAACCCGTGCCAGAGTCGACGGTTATATGAAGGACGGCGTTCTCGTTTCCGATCACGTGGAAGCGAAGTGCGCCTCCAAATACGAAGCCGATTATTCGGAAGAAAACAAGTAAAAAGGATTCCAATTTTTTAATATGAATGATTTCGGCGCGCTCTGCATCATTACGTCCTTTGCAATCCTTCTTTTTTCGATCGCTCAAACCTCTTACGGAATCTGGAAACAGGATAAAAAAGCGATCGAATTGGGAAGATACACGTTGATGGCAAACACCGCCGTCATTCTTCTCGCGTTTACCGTTTTACTCGTTCAACTGTTTAGAACCGATCTTTCCAACTACTACGTGGTCATGCATTCCAACGAACACCTTCCGTTGTTTTACAGACTGACCGGGATTTGGTCGGGTTCCTCCGGTTCCCTTCTGTTTTGGAATCTCCTTCTTTCCCTGTTCACATTCATCGTTCTCTGGCAAACGAGAGAGTTCGTTCAGGATCGAATCCCGATCCTAAATCTCACGTTAGCCGTAATCGCGGCGTTCTTTTCGTATCTCGCCGTTTTTTATCCCGACGCCCAACCCTTCCGCGAGTTTCAACCCGCCGCGGTCGCAGGCCGAGGACTCAACCCTTTGCTGCAGCACTGGGCCATGGTCATCCATCCGCCGATTTTGTACGTGGGTTACGTGAGTTTTGCGATTCCGTTCGCGATCGCCGCTTCCGCTTTGATCACGGGACATCTTTCCGAAAACTGGTTTCGTTTCGTAAGAAGATGGACGATCTTTTCCTGGTTCTTTTTGGGAACGGGAATTCTCCTCGGTTCCAAATGGGCGTACGAAGAATTGGGCTGGGGCGGTTATTGGGCTTGGGACCCTGTCGAGAACGCTTCGCTTATGCCTTGGTTGTTATCCACCGCCTTTCTTCATTCCATGATCATTCAGGAACGAAGAGGAATGTTAAAGTTTTGGAATATGCTTTTGATCATCCTCGCGTTCCATTTCTGTTTATTGGGAACCTGGATCACTCGAAGCGGAGTTCTCGAAGGACCGCACAGCTTTTCCAAATCCACGATCGGAACTCCTTTCATCATCTACATCGGAATCAGTTTCGTTTTCTTTCTCGGCTTTTTGATATACCGCAGAAACGCCCTCAAGCCGGAACGCAATCTCGAAGCCATGACTTCCAAAGAGGGAAGTTTTCTTTTTAACAACTTTCTACTCGTGATCGCGACGCTCGCGATTCTGCTCGGCGTATTTTCCCCTCTTTTGTATGGAAGAGAATTCAAGGCGCCTTGGTTCAACTCTTGGGGTGTTCCGTCCGGAATCCTTTTGATTCTGCTCATGGGTTCGGCTCCTCTTCTTGCTTGGAGAAAAGGCGCGGACAAGATTTTCTTTTCCACTCTCTTCAAACCGTTGTTAGTCGGAATCGCCGGAGCGGGCGCATACGTTCTTTTTTACTCGCAGAACTTTACGATCAGCGACTACAGCCTCGGGGACGTGTTGGGCGAAGTTTATTCTGTGATCGCCGTCGGTCTCGGAATTTTTACGATCGCGGGAATCGCACAGGAATATCATCGGGGAATCACCGCACGCAAGGCATCGTATCCTGGAGAAAACTATTTCTTTGCGGGCTTTCGTATGCTTCTCAAAAACAAAAGAAGATACGGAGGTTATCTCGTTCACTTGGCGATGGTGATCTTGTTTATCGGCTTTGCGGGGAACGCATTCAAACAAAACACGTCCATTAAGTTTTTCTACTTTTTGAACCCTCCGGAAAAGAACGAAATCGTCTATTCCAGTCAGGATACGGGAGTTCTCGGAAACTATCAGATTTCCGCGAACACTCTTAAGATCAAACCTCTCGTAAACGGGGACGCGAAGAACGGTCTGAACATTCAGAACGTGATCGTTTCCCATGAAGCCACGTTTCAAGTCAAACGTCATTTGAAAGAATTTTCCACGATGGTTACGGAACGAAGATTTTATCCGCAGATCTCGCATTTGAGCGGGGACTTTGAAACCCATATCCCCACAAGCGAACCTTCGATCACTTCCACACCGAAGGAGGATTTGTACATCCAGCTCGGAGCCATCGAACATTCCGATCTCTCGGATGAAAATCCCGATCTTCCTCTTTTGTTTATGAATTATCTGTTCACGAGCGAGAATCAACCTGTACGCAAACTGGAGAATTTCAATCGTTTCCCGAGACAGATCGTAGCAAACCTTGAAGTCTGGGTAAATCCTCTCGTAAAATTCATTTGGGCCGGTTCCATTCTGTTCTTCTTGTCCGGACTTTTGATTCTTCTTCCCATCGGAGAATCTAGATCATGAAAACGGTATATTCTAAAATTATAATTCGATTTAAAAATTCCGTTTTGATTGCGGCCTTGTCCGTTTTGTCGATCCCGATTTTGACCGCGACCTTTATGCCCCGCGCGGCTTTCTCGGCCGCGTTCGCAGATTCCACATACACGAATCTGACGGAACCGGATCAGATCCGAACCTTTCACGAAGTCACCTCGAAAATCCGCTGCATCTGTATTCCTTCGATCACGATCAAAAGTTGTTCGTTTAACAATTGCACCGTCTCCGCAAAACTGAAACTGTTCATCGAAAACAGGATTCGAAAGGGAGAAACCGCGGATCAGATCGTTCACAAGATGGTCAACGGTTTCGGCGAAGAAGCTCTTACCGATCCGGTCATTCAAAAATTCGTGGAAGCCGGCAACACAGGAATGGCGAACTCGGTCGTGTTCGGATTCGGCGAGAATATTCTTGCGACCCCCGATTCCACCTGGATCAATCTGAGTCTGATCCTCGCGGGCTTACTCGGATTTCTTCTCATCTATTTATACTTCAAACGCAAAAGCCCGGCCTCTTCCGCAAAGGTAGAATCCGGTAAGGCCGCTCAACAAGGACAAGATTCTTTTCAAAGATATCTTTCCGAAATACAGGAAAAACAGAAATAATGGATCTTTTACTCATTCCATTTTACGTCATTCTGATCGGAATCGTAGTAGCTCCCTTCGTTTATATCCGATATGCGATCGACGCAAAGACCTCCGAAAGCGAATCCGAAAAACTCGAGCTCATCAATCGGAGAGAAGTGATTCTCGAAAACTTACGCGACATCAAGATCGAATTCGATACGGGAAAATTGACGGAAGCGGAATTTCAGACGATCTCCTCCGGAATCGTCAAAGATCTGGAAGACTTCGACGAAAAGATCCGTACGATCGCGCAGAACATTCCGAAACCTCAGGTTACTGCGACCCCGAATACCGGCGAACTTCTTCCGAAATACTGTCATGAATGCGGCTTTAAAATCGAAATCTACGGAGCGAAATTTTGTCCTTCGTGCGGAACAAAACTGATCGCCTGACGAAAAACGGCGATCGCCGAACACCGGAATTGCGGGAACGGACCGCAACGGAACGCGCGCATACGCTGAAAGCGACGTATGATTCGGAATCGGCCGTTGTTCCCGACCAAAGATCCAATAAATTTTCGTTTTTTATAATATACTCATGCTTTTATTTTTGCTCGATCGTGTTTCTCGCAGGATGCACCGGCAAGAATCTCAAACTTCAAGGTGAACCCGATCGTTTATCCGAACTTCCGTATTACGGAGCGGGTTTTTACGTTTCCGCGTCCAAGGTGGAAAAGGACGACCTGGAAGAAATCCGAAAGGATTTGAAAAACGAACTCGCTTTACGCGTCCCGAAAGATCGAGTCGAACGCTGGAAAGAAGTCGGCGGTTTAAACGGCTCCGAAGGAATTTATATCCTGTTTCAAATCGTACCCGAAACACGTGTATTACCCGAATTTTTGGACTTTCAATTTTCCTTAAACGAAAAAACGGCCGAAAAAACTTGGAGCTATTACGTTCAAACGTTTACGGCAAGGGTTCGCAATTCCCGCTTTTCGGCGCTTCCCGTTTACGGAACGTTCGGCTATCCGTATCACACCGTTCCTCCGGGAGTTTATCCTTCGGGTGCGATTCTTTACGATTCGGACGTCGTCGCGGACACCGAACACGTCTATCGGTTTCTGATTCGTTTTCCGAAGGATTCTTTGAATCAAAAACCGCAGAATAAGAATTACTTTCAGGTCGTTACGCCCGCCAAGTCCATTCTACGTTTCGAATATTAGAGTTTTAACGAGTTCCGAAATATTCCCCGGCGAGGCGCTTGTTCAGTTCTTCGTCGTTCATGTTCGAAAACGGAATTCCATACAAGGTTTTCCGATACGATTCCGATACGAACGGATAGGAAAAACCGGCCGGGAATCTCGTTTTAAAATTTCCTTTTCCGAATAAAGCGAAATCGAAGATCGTTTTCCAACGTTCCCTCGTCCAAAGATCCTCTTCGCTTAACAAACGCACTTCGTAATACAAACGGTCAAGCTCCGCGTTCGGCAGAGAAGCGGCCGTTTCCTCGACGTATTCCTTATATCCTTGCGGCAGTAAACGGATGTAATGACCCGGAAACCCCTTCCCCGGCAAACGCGCCAAAAAAGGATCTGTGATTCCCAAAAGATCGATCCAGTGAATACCCGGACCTCCGTAATATCCCGCTAAACCGACATTGGTCGTGATTTGCACCCTTTGCAATTCTTGAAAATCGGTTTGCGCATTAGAACGCGCGATTCCGATCGCATACTGCGCCCAAGGATGCGAATCGGATTTCATTCCGTGCAATCGCCCTTTCAAGGAAACGTTGTCTTGATACGAAGCGCGTTCGTCCACAACGCCTTTTTCAACCCGAACCGGAACGCGACGAAACGCATAGTGCAAAGGAGAAGTCGGGACCGATAAAAAATAAACACAGATAAAAGCGGCGATCGTCCCGATGGTTTTTACGTTCTTCCGATTCGTATCCGCGGTCCGCGGCAACCAAACAAGACTTTGAGCAAACACGGAAACGATCAAACAGGTTCCCAAAAATCTTCCGGCCATAAAATCCCCGCCGACCCAGAGAAGATAAACGAACACGATCGCAATTTCACCGAAAGCGATCGCTAAAATTCCTTTTTCTTGGCGGTTCCATTCGGGAGCCCAAGACTTTTTGTTAAGCGACACAAAGCGGGATAAAAGATTCAGGATCGGATCGACGACGATCCAAAACAAGTGAACGGCAAAAACGACTCCGGCGATCGGGTCCCATTTCAAACTGATTCTTAGATAATCCCATCCCGCGGAGATTCTTTCTACCAAGTTCGACAAAACGTTCGTCTTTGCATAAAACGTATTCGGAAAAAACGAGCCGAAATAAATCCAAGAAAAAATCAGATAAGCGACCCAAGGAAGCATTCCTAAAACGGAATATACTAAAAATGGAATACGGCGGCCTCGAAAGATTCTTCCGAAAAGGAGGAGCCAAGGAAGAATCAAAAAAAGAAGCAGATCCAAACGCGTCAACGCGAGCAAACCGGTCAACAATCCGATTTCGAAGGAATCGGTTTTGATCGAGTTCGAATCCGTCGCAGACTCGGTTTGAGCTTCGTTCCCTACATTCGATCGAAACGAAACGTCCGGCAAAGACGCGTTCCGCGATCGGATCGATTCGTAATTCGTATTCCGCAAAACCGCGAACTTCCGATCCGAATAAATCGCATAAAACTTTATCTGAAACAACAGAAGGAGCAAAAACGACAACGGATTTTCCAAACCGGAAGAATTATAATCCACGAAAGTTCGAGAAGAGAAAAAGATTCCGATTCCGATCGCAACCCCTAAAATTCCGCGTTTCCATCTCGTAAACACAAACCAATACACTGACAAAAAAAGAACGCCGCAGACATAGGACAACAAGTAACCGGTGAGATCGATGTCGCGAACAACCCACTCGATCGGAATCAGCAGAAACAACCAAAGAGGATGTGTGTAAACCTGAACGCGTTCCAGAGGATTCCAACGAATTCCGAAACCGTTCAAGAAGTTATCAACCACTCGAAACGTAATGAACGAATCGTCGCTCAACCAAGCGCCGTGATAAAAGAGAAAGGCATAAAGACTAAGAACGAAAAGAAAGAGAATCGTATTTCCGGAAATTCTCTTGCGAAAGTCGATTTCCGGAAGATTCATTTTTAAGAATGGCGTTTGCGAAGTTCTTCCACGATGTCTTGAAGAGAGAGTCCCTGTTCCACGAGAAGAACCTGAAGATGAAAGAGAAGATCCGCCGCTTCGTGGGTAAGTTCTTTCTTATCCGAATTCTTAGCGGCGATGATGACCTCTCCGGCTTCTTCCCCCACTTTTTTAAGAATCCGATCGACTCCGCCTCGGAACAGATCCGCGGTGTACGATTTATCGGGAAGATCCTGTTTTCTTTTTTTGAGTATGTTTTCCAACTGTAATAAAAATTCCATGAACCCAGGCTTCCTTTCCAAAATCTGCCCCTAGTTTTCCGGGCATCCGCTCCGCCGACAACCGTATTTTTAGGATTCTCCCGAAAGAAAACGCTGGCTAAAGCGTTCGCGAAAGAGTCTTATGATTGAGAATGAAGAATCTACTGTTTCGCGCATCTTTCCTTTTGTTCCTCTGTTTTTGTTTTCCGATCTCCGCCGAAATCCAATGGGAAAAATCGGTGAAGACCGCCTTTGAAAAAGCGAAGACGAACGGCAAACCGATCTTTATCGATGTTTATGCGGATTGGTGCGGCTACTGTAAAACTCTCAAAAACGAGATCTATCCCAAAAAGGAAGTCCAAGCCGAGCTTTCCAAGTTCGTAACGCTTTCCTTAGACGGAGATACGTTCCCGAACTTAAAACGCAAATACGGAATCAAAGGTTACCCATCGATACTTTTTCTCGATCAGAACGGAAGCCTGATCGACAAGATCACGGGGATGCCCGACGCGAAGATGATTCTCAAGTTGCTACGGAACGCATACGCGCGCAGGAACTTGGAAAAAGAATATCTCGATCAGCTGGCAAAAGATCCGAACGGAATCAAAACCAACTTTCAAGTCGGAGTTTATTATTTCGAAGCGAGAGAATACACGAAAGCGATTCAGTTTTTTCAAAAATCTCTCGATTCGAACGAAACGAAGAACGTCGATAAAAAACACGACGCATTATTCAATTTAGGAATTTCTTATCTCGAAACGGGAAATTTTAAATCCGCGCTTGCGACGTTCAACTCGTACGTTGCAAAATATCCGAGCGGAGACCTTTCCTCCATTCTTTTCTTTCGAGCAAACACATACGAAGAGTTGGGTCGAAAGGAAGAAGCCAAAGCGGATTACAAAAAGGTTATGGATCTTACCACGGATTTGGAAGAGAAGAAGGATCTTCAGATTCGAATCGACGCGTTAAATTAAGACCGCCTCATATCGAAGGAATTTTCCGGCTTCGCCGTTCAGCGCCTGACTTATGTGCGAAAGTCGTCAATCATCGGAGTCGAATAATTCGAATTTCGGTAGTTTTGCGAAGCCGATCTTAGGACGCATTCCATAAATCTAATCCTTTAAAAATGCGATTCCCCAGTCTCTTACGTTTCCGGCCCCGAGCGTTACGAATTTGTCTCCGGGCTTCAAGGAATTCTTGAGTAAGGCGACCCCTTCTCCGATTTCTTTGGAAAGAATTTTGGGCGCGACCTTCATCGCGTCAGCGATGAGTTCCGTCGTTACTCCGTCGATCGGATCTTCTCCCGCGGAATAAATCGGCAGGAGATATACGGTTTCCCCGGTGTCCAAACTTTCCGCGAATTCTTTGTATAAGTTTTGAGTACGCGTAAATCGATGCGGTTGGAATAAGATCACGGCCCTTCCGTCCTTTTTCAATCCTTCCATGGATTGTATCACAGCCTTGATTTCGGTCGGGTGATGTCCGTAGTCATCGTAGACTTCGATTCCGTTTTTACTTCCCATATATTCCAGTCTTCTGCTGACTCCCGAATACTCCCGAATTTTTGCGACGAGTTCGGATAAGGAAGCTCCGATTTCGTAACAAGTTAGAATCGCAGCCAAAGCGTTCTTCAAATAGTGTTCGCCTGGATACTTTAAGGAAAACGAATATTCTTTTTCTTGAAACCGAAACGAAAGAATTCCGGAATCGATCGTGTAATACGCGATCCTAGACGAATCGTAATTCGATAAGAAGTTCCTTTCGGCGCCTCGGGCTTCATTCGTTCTCGATCCGCCGTTTTCCGCCTTTTGTGAGGAATCCCTTACGAAATCTCCTTTTGCGTTTTGCAAAGAACTTTCAAAGACGCCGTTCACTTTCGCAAAACCTAATATTTTAGAATGGTCGCCGACCAAAGTCAACGCATCCCGAATCCCGACATCGTCCAGATTCAGAATCAATCTCCGGGAAGCGCGCTCCATATAACGGGCAAACGCGGTCAAAAGATTCTCGCGTGTTTGATAATAGTCCAGATGATCCTCGTCCACGTTCGTGAGGATCCGAATCTCCGCAGAATGATTGTTGAATGTTCCGTCGGATTCGTCGGACTCGAACACTCCCCATTCCCCCTTGCCCCAAGCGCCGCCTTTTCCGTTTAAAAAAGCGACTTCTCCGCCGACCATAACCGAAGGAGACATGCCGCATCGTTCCATTAAGAACGCGGTCATCGCGGTCGTCGTCGTTTTGCCGTGGGACCCCGCGACCGAGATTTGTTTTTTTTCGGACATGACCCGATGCAAAACTTCGGATCGATGCGCGAGCGCGATCCCTTGTTCTCGAAATTTTTTGACTAAAGGATGAGAATCCAATCGGATCGCGGAAGAATATACGGCGAGATCGTAGTCGCTTACGGCGAGCGTATCGGATTTATGCAGCACGGTCGCGCCCGCTTCCACCAGCTTTTCAACGGTTGCCGAATGTTTTCCGTCGTATCCTGCGACCTTGAGTCCTTTGCTCAAAAGCAGAAACGCGAGCGAGGACATTCCCGAACCGCCGATTCCTAAAAAAAACGGTCTTTGAAACGGTTTCGTATTCGGATCCATTTTCAATCGAGAGAAAAGAAATATTTCGCCGTGTCCTTGGACGCGTCCACGTGGGAACACTGAAGAGAACTGATGGACATGTCGTTTAACAAAGACACGTTATTTGCCATTTGATCCAAGATCCGAAAAAGATGGGATTCGTCCTCGTCCTTCTGATCCAAAACGACGGCGGCTCCGTTCAATTCGAAATATCTCGCGTTGGCCATCTGATGATCGTCTTTCGCGTACGGATACGGGATCAGAATCATCGGCAAGGCGAACGCGGCGCATTCCGAAAGAACTCCCGAACCGGAACGTGCGATCACGAAATTCGCCCATTCGTAGTGTTCTTTCATGTTATCCGAATAAGAGATCAGTTCCGCGTCCTTCTTCGTTTTTTTGGAAACTTCTTCGTACAATGCCGAACCCGTTAATACGCGGAATCGAAATTGGGTGTTGATTTCCTCGTGGCCCATGAGAGCGACCACGATGTTGTTGATCTGCCTCGCGCCTTGACTTCCGCCCATCACGAGAACGTTGAACTGCTTCTTTTTTTTCGTGTCGTATTTTTCGGAAAATTTCAAAGACATCTTAGGAATCGTTTTTTTACGGAGAGGATTGCCAAGAACTTGATAATCGCAGGGAATCGCCGAATTTTTCGGGGGAAAACTGAACGCGGCCTTATTTGCAAAACGGAAAAACAACCGGTTCACGTTTCCGGGCACCGTGTTCTGTTCGCAGAGATAGATCTTTTTACGAAAGAGAATTCCGTATAAAATGGAGGAAACGGTCGAATAACCGCCCATTCCGATCACGACGTCTACATTCAATTTTTTAAATAAAAGAAAAGTCTTAAGTATCTGAAACGTATAACGGAAAGGAAACAGAAGAATATTGCTGGAAAGCGGTGGAAGGTTGTGCCATAAGACCGGACAAGGCGCCTGTTCCAAGTCCGGGTTGTTCCGATTGCGGACCAGAGAATACAGATACAAGTTTTCGTATCCGATTTTTTCCTTCATTTCGGTCAATACTTCGGCGAGCGCCACGCCCGGTGAAATATGCCCGCCGGTTCCGCCGGCCGCGATTACGATCGATCTCATAGACCCAGATTTTCCTTTCGCGTAATATTGACAAGAATTCCAAGAGAGATCAAAACGATGAGAATCGAAGATCCCCCGTAACTCACAAACGGCAAACTGATCCCCGTGATCGGAAAGATCCCCGTCACCACGAACATATTGATGATGAACTGGGTTCCGAGTATGATCAGAATTCCCGCCCCCAAATAAAAGCCGAACGGGTCTTTGACCTTTTGGACGAGATAAAAACTTCTAAACAAAAGAAGAAGGATCAAAAAAATAAAAATCATAAAACCGATAAAACCGAAATCTTCGACAAACGTCGCGAGTACGAAGTCGGTATGGCTGTATGTTAAATAACGGTGGGCATAACCTCCGGCCAGCTTGTTTCCGAACCAACCCCCGTCCAAAAACGCGCGAAAGGAGGTCACGAGCTGATGCCCTTCGTCGAAACGGTACCGATACGGGTCCAACCACACTTCCACCCTCTTTTTCCGATAACCGACCCGATCGATCAGAATGTAGATCAAGGGAAGAGAAACGATTCCCACCACGAGCAGATTACGGAACGGAAATCCGAATAAAAAGATAAAACCCAAAATTACGAAAAGAATCTCCAGCGTGGTTCCGAACGCGGGCTCCACAAGAATCAAAACGATTACGGTTAACAGCAGTAAGGTGGGAATCAGAAGTTTCTTGTAATCGGGAGTCGACTCCAGCTTCAGCTTTTGAAACAGAGATGCGAGATAAATCAGAACCGCGACCTTTGCGACCTCGGAAGGCTGCAACTGATACGGACCGATCGCGATCCATCTGTGGAAGTTTCTTCCGTAGTACGTCGAAACCGACTTACCCACTCCCGGAATAAAAACCAACACGAGCAGACCGATCGCGACGATCATTCCGACAAACGCGAGTTTTTCGAGTTTTTGATACGGGAAATTGCAGAAGAAAAAAAAGAAAACAAGACCGATGCAGGACCAGATCGCCTGCTTTTTTAGGAAATATTCGGAATCCTTAAACTCCCTCCAAGCGGTGATGCTCGAAGAGGAATACATCACGCAAAGACCGGTGAAGAGAAGGATAAAGATCGTTACGATCAGAAGGACGTCCAGAGAATTCTTTCCCGGAAGCCAAACCTCCCTCCACTTTCTTGCAAGAAAATCGATCATTGAATCTTCAAAGTGGACAAGGAGATGATCGCGAGAATGACCGCGATGATCCAAAAGCGGATCACGATCTTCGTTTCTTTCAAACCGCCCAACTCGAAGTGGTGATGCAAAGGAGCCATCTTAAAGATCCGCTTGCCCCTCAACTTAAACGAACCTACTTGCAGAATCACGGACAATGCTTCGCTGACAAAGATCGCTCCCAAAATTAAAAGAAGAATTTCCTTTTTCAAAAGGATCACTACCATCCCGAGAGTCGCCCCTAAAAATAAGGAACCAGTATCTCCCATAAACACCTGGGCCGGGTGCGCGTTGAACCAAAGAAATCCCAAAAGCGCTCCCGCAAGAGCGGATAAGAATACGGAATATTCGTGCGCACCGGGCAAATACGGAATGTTCAAATAGTTCGCGACAACGGGCGTGCCCGAAACATACGCGATGATCCCGAGCGTAACGACGGAAATCGCGACGGTTCCGGTTGCCAGTCCGTCCAATCCGTCCGTAAGATTGACCGCGTGCGAAGATCCTATGATGACGATGATGGAAAAAGGAATCGCGAGAATTCCGAGAGCGATCACGGGCCCCTTGACGAACGGGAAAAACAGATCCGTCAGATGAAACGGAATCTTACCGGAATGTCCTTCCGGGGTCAATCCTGTATAATAAAAGAATAATATACAAAACGCGAGTGAAATCAGGATCGAAAGGACGAACTTGGTTCGCGCGCGCATCCCGCCCTTGATCTTTTTCACGGACTTCATATAATCGTCCGCAAAACCGAGAGCCGAAAAACAAAGGGAAAAAACGGACAACAAAACTATATTCAAATTTTTTAAATTACCCCAAAGAAGAACAGAAAGCAAAAGCGATCCGATGATCAAAAGTCCCCCCATCGTGGGAGTTCCCTTTTTTGCCTCGTGGGTTTTCGGACCGTCGTCGCGCACCGATTCGCGGAACTTGAGTCCGTATAAAAAGTCGATCACCCTGTGTCCGAGCCAAAACGTAACGAGCATGGAAGTCAAACCCGCCATCAAGGCGCGAAAGGTGACGTAGCTGAAAATCCGAAGAGAATCGAGATGATTGAAGTAAAGATCGTAGAGATAATAAAACATTTTGCCTGTCCTGTTTTCCAGAAAACGGAGGGTTCTTTTTTTGTATCGGAAAATTTCTAAAAAAGGCCGAACGCTTTTTGAACTTCTTCCACATCGCTGAAATGACGTTTTTCCTTGCCGACGATCTGATATTCCTCGTGTCCTTTACCGGCCACGAGAAGGCATCCGCCTTCGGGTAAACGCGCCACGCCTTCCGCGATCGCCTTGGCCCGATCCACCTCGCGCAAAAGAGGAATAAACCCTTTCGAAAAGCCGGTTTGAATCTCGTCTAAAATCGCCTCAGGCTGTTCGGTTCTCGGGTTGTCCGAGGTCAAAATCACCTGATCGGAAAGTTCTTCCGCGATACGCGCCATCTTCGGCCGTTTAGTTCGATCCCGATCGCCTCCGCAGCCGAACAGAGTGATCAAATATTTCGGGCGAGAATCCCTCACGCTGGAGATTATATTTTCAAGAGCATCCGGCGTATGCGCGTAGTCCACAACCGCCATCCGCGAACGATCCTTGCTGTAAACGATCTGAAACCGTCCGGGAATCTGAGGAATTCTTTCCAAAGAAGAAAACATCTTCTTGTGATCCCAACCCAAACGCGCGCCCGTAATAAAGGCAAGCGCGGTGTTTCGAACGTTAAACGAACCCAATAGATTCGTTCGAATCGTACAAGAACGATCGTCTGCCTGCGCGTTTCCGTCGTCCGGCAAACTCAAGTTGTACGAAGTTCCCTGCAGCGTGAGAGAAGCGTTCGCGACCCGCCATTCGTTTTCGGTTCCGTCTAACGCACTTACGGACAAACCCGGCAATCTGTTTAAAAGTTTCCGGTAGAGTTCTTTCCCTCCGGGAGAAGCGTAATCCAAAACCGCAAACGGAGATTTCGAAACATCCAGGATCTCGAAAAGACGAAACTTGCTTTCAAAATAATCTTCCATACTCGGATGGAAATCGAGATGATCCTGAGTGAGATTGGTAAAAACCCCTGCCTTCAGGGAAATTCCGTTGATTCTCCCTAACTTCAAGCCGTGGGAACTCGCTTCCATAAAGACGGTATTCACTCCCTCGTCCTTCATCTGTTTGAGAATGAGATTTAAGGAAGAAGCGTCCGGCGTAGTATAACCCGTGTCGATCAGACGATCGCCGAACTTGACTCCGATCGTTCCGATAAGACCGCAGCTTCTTCCCTGATCTTTTGCTAATGCGAAAAGAATGTTGGTCAGGGAAGTTTTTCCGTTCGTTCCCGTAACGGCGACGATTTCCAAATCGCGGGAAGGATGACCGAGCAGGAACGAAGCGATTCTTCCCTGGAGTTGTTCGGGATCGCCTTCGTATTCCAAAACGGTTTTGGAGGAAGGAATTCTGAAAGCGGAATTCGAAGTTTCAGTCCGCGAATTCGCAGAAGCGGCGTTCAACGAATCGACGAAGTTTGCCGAACCGACATTCGATTGGATCGTATCCGAATTGCCGGATGTCCGGATTTCAGATTCTTCGCGTTGTAAAATCAAGGAAGCCTTCGTGTTCGCAATAAATTCTTCCTTTTTTAAACCGACCGAATCGGCTACGCAGAAGATGTCCTCTTCGTTTGCCCTTCTCGAATCGGATTGGATATAACCGATCTCGATCGAATCCGGATTTTTTCCGGAGGGCAAGGATCGGATTTTGAGTTCGGGAAATTCACGGAGAAGATTGGTTAACTTCATTCTCATCTTCGTTTTTTTCGGGAGGTAAATTCAATGTGATGATTCTATCTCCCACGGTGATGGGAAGATAGTTGTATGTTTTACGATAAAGAGTTTCGATTCTTCTCGCGGAAGTGTAGGTCGCGACTCCGATCTTCAAGTCGTCGTTCTTTTTGATTTGTTTGATCTTTTCGCCCGTTGCGATTCCGATCTCACGGTTCAATCTCGCAACCTGCACGTTCTGCCAAACATAAAGAAAAAATAAACTTAAGAATAGAATCACCTTTCCCAGGTTCCAAAATAAAATCCCGAGGTCCTTCCAAACGGGCCGGTTGAAAAACGCGGAAAGCGACGACATTCTATTCTTCCTCTTCCTCGAAATCTTCCTTTCTGTATTTCTTATCGACCGATTTCGTTTTTCGGAGCACTCTCAATTTTGCCGAACGGGAAGCCGGGTTCTCGTTTGTTTCCTCTTCGGAAGGAAGAATCGGTTTTTTCGTGAGCAGTTCGAATCCGTTTTGTTTCGCATAATCGCGGAACGCGTTTTTTACGATCCGATCTTCGAGAGAATGGAACGAAATGACCTGGATCACCCCTCCGAGGCGCAGAAGATGAAGAAGCGAATCCAGCCCCTTTTCGATATGAGCGAGTTCCTGATTGACTTCGATCCGAAGGGCTTGAAAGATCCGAGTCGCCGGATGTCTTCCGGGAGGCCAAAACTTACGCGGTATGATTTTGGAAACTAGATCGGCGAGTTCGGAAGCGGATGAGATCGAATTTCGTTTTCTGCGATCGACGATCACTTCGACGATCTTTTTGGACCAGCGTTCTTCTCCATAGGTATAAAAGATGTGCATGAGTTTGTCTTTGGAATACGTGTTGAGAACGTCCTGCGCACTGAGCCCCGCGTTCGGAGACAAACGCATATCCAAGGGTTCGGCTTCCCGAAAACTGAAACCTCTTCCCGAATGGAAAAGATGAAACGTGGAAATCCCGAGATCCAAAAGAATTCCCTGAGGAGCTTCGAGGACTCCGTGCGATTGCAAAAGGGAAGAATCGATTTCGGAGAAGTTCGTTTCGATCGGAACGACTCTGCTCTTGAACTCGTCGATGCGGGCCATCGCGCGGGACAACATCACGGGATCGCGGTCGCAAAGAATAACTTTGGAATTGGGGAATTCCTTTAAGAACAGAAGACTATGTCCGCCTTCGCCCGCGGTTCCATCCAAGAACAACACGGGATCTTCTTTGGAGAAATTCTCCGCGAAGATTTGAAGAATCTCCTTTCCTTGAACTGAATAATGAACCGGTTCCAAACTGTTTCCATTCTTTTCCAAACAGTCGGTCCTGCAAGGAGATTCTCTTTTGACACGGATCGGCTCGGAATTATTCTAGGGTCAATGGAAGAATCGAATTCGCAATGGGACGAACCTCGTAAGAATCTTTTTTCGATTCATAAACTGGATTACGCCCGAGGGAAAAGACCCGAAGTGGATTGTATCCTTTGCGGAATTTGCAGAAGAGATCCCGAGGTTCCGAATCTGATCGTTTCCGAAACGGAACTCACCGTGGTTTCGGTGAACTTATATCCATACAATCCCGGACATCTCATCATATTTCCGAAACGTCATATTCTTTCCTACGAAGAACTCAACAAAGAGGAAGCCCTTGAGATTCACGAAGGAACGGCGAAAGCGATTTCCATTTTGAAAAAACTTTGGAACGTTCAGGGCTTCAATCTCGGTTACAATCTCGGAAAAAATTCAGGCGGATCGATTCCTCATATTCACGAACATATCGTTCCGCGTTTCCCGAACGAGGCGGGTTTTTTGGACGTATTAGCAAATTCAAGAATTGTAATCTACGAACCGTTCGAGATGCAGAAAGAATGGATTCGAATCTGGAAAGAGTTTTCGGAATAGCGGAGTTTCGAATTCGGTGAAGCTCTTTACGGGCCGCGGTTCAAATAACGAGAAAAATCGCCTGTAAAGATTGAAATGGATTCGAACAACAAAAAAATCGAATAGAACGATTTTGTAGGAGTTCCTACGATCCCCCGTGATACGCGGGGCCCCCGCCCGAATTGGGTGGCGGAGGTGGGCTTTGTGGGAGTCTTTCGGCAAATTTCCTATATCAGAAAAACAAGATGCGGTCAAACAAGATTTGTTCTCCGATTCTTGTCGGAACTCCGACAAATCTCAAAAGAATTCCCGCTGTTCAAATAACCGGCTTCTTCTGATAGATCGTGTGTCCGAGAAACTTATAGCTTTCGGAAATCCCGAACAAAGTTTCCGAATGACCGATTACGAGAAGTCCGCGATCCTTTAAGACCTTCTCGAAATTTTCGAAAATTTTTTTCTGAGTCTGCTTATCAAAATAGATGATTACGTTTCTGCAAAATACGCAATCCATCTTTTCGGAAATCGGATACGGGGTTTCCAAAAGATTGACTTTCCTAAAATCGATCAGCGCTTTTAGTTCCGGTTTGGCCTGATACGTAAGTTCGCCTCGTTCCGGGTCCTTGTGTTTGATGAAGTATTTGTTCTTAAGTTTTTCATCCACGGGTTGAAGACGATCCTCTCTGTAGATTCCTTCCTTCGCTGTATTGATGACGTTCGTATCGATGTCCGAAGCGTAGATCTTGATGTCCCATCCGGGTTTGTATGCGAAATATTCGAGACATGTGATCGCGATCGTATACGGTTCTTCGCCCGTCGAACACGCGCTAGACCAGATTCTCAACGTCTTTTTTCCGTTCTTGGACGCCTTCTCTTCCACGGAAGGAAAGAATGTGGATTTCAAAAATTCGAAGTGATGATTCTCCCGAAAGAAATCGGTCTTGTTGGTCGTGATCCGATTGATGAGTTCGGTGAGTTCGCTCTTAAAAAAACCGTGATCGGCCCGGAGTCTTCCGATGTATTCCGAAACCGTCTTTAAACCGAAATGTCTGGCTCTCCCGTTTAAGCGGGATTGAACCATGATTTTTTTATGATCCGCAAGAAAGATTCCAGTCTCTTTGTACATAAGAGATTTGATGAATTGAAATTCCTCGTCGGAAATCGTAGTCATGCCGAATTGGCTTTCTGTCATAGTATGATGGTTTATAACGAGCCGAAAACTCTGTCAAGAGATACAAGCCTAAGAATCTGCTTCAGACGCGGAGAAACGTTGATCGCCTCCACTGCGATTCCGAGACCGCGAACTCGATTGGTGAATCCCACCAGAGTGCCGAGAGCGACGGAGGAGATCACTTCGATTTGACTAAAATCCAAAACGACCGAGGTCGGATTCGTTTCAAGATAAGAATTTAGATAATTACGCAGGTCCTCATATTCCATAGTTAGGTCGTTCAATTTCAG
This sequence comes from Leptospira sanjuanensis, assembly GCF_022267325.1. Taxonomy (NCBI): domain Bacteria; kingdom Pseudomonadati; phylum Spirochaetota; class Leptospiria; order Leptospirales; family Leptospiraceae; genus Leptospira; species Leptospira sanjuanensis. The sequence continues at coordinate 978,925 of NZ_JAIZBG010000001.1, read as the reverse complement.
AGAGATGGTCACTTTCTCGTTGAAAACCATTGATAAAATAAGACGATATAAAAAATAGAATTCAACCGTAATATTTTTTGAATCAGCCGTGGAACCATTTGAAAGAAACGAACAAGAAGACGAGGGAGATTTTTCGGCCCACTGGGAAACCGGGGACCCGATTCTTCTTTCCATCGTAAAATCTTTCCTGGACGCGCACGAAATCCATTATTTCGTCGTGGGGGAAGAATTGTTCTTTTTGGAAGGAGCGGCCGTTCCGGCCGCAAATCATAGCGCGATTCTATATTTGTCCAATCGGGACTATCCGGTCTTATTAGAGTTTTTAGAAAGAGAGCACAGTTGAAAATAGGAATCGTCAAACATCTGAACGCAAGACCCCTGACTTGGGGTTTCGAAAAAAACAAAGAACACGAAATCATTCCCGAAAATCCGGCGATCCTTAAGGACTATCTTTTAAACGGAACGATCGATCTGGGTTTGATCTCTTCCATAGAATGTCTTCGGAACGCGGAGGTTCTCAACACATACTATGCGACCGGAGTTTGTGCAAAAGAAAAGGTCCGATCGATTTTATTCTTTAAAAATAAAAAGGAAACCTTTCCTCCCAAGCTGATCTTAACGGACAACGGTTCCAAAACGAGCATGTCCTTGGTGCGAGTTTTGGTTCATGAAGAAAGCGGATTCGTTCCCGAAGTGGAGCCGACCGACTCCAAATCGATTCAGGAAAGAATCGCGAACGGGATCGGATCACACATGCTTTTCGGGGACAACGCGCTGCTCGCACAGTGGAACAACGATCATTACGAAGTCAAAGACTTGGCGCAGTGGTGGAACCAAATCACGGGTCTCGGATTCATCTTCGCGTTGTGGGCGAGCAAAAAACCTTTGCAAGCCGACGATTCCATCTTCATTCAATCTTTGGAATATGGAATCTCCCACATAGAAGAGATCATCGCGCACGAATCCCGCATGTCCGAATCAGTGGTCCGCGAATATCTCACGAACGAGCTGCACTATAAAGTCACGGAAGAGGATCGAAAAGGGTTTGCGCTTTTCGGAGAAAAATGCGGGAATTTGAATCTATTGTAGGCCGCGTCCTGCGCTACGATCCTTTGAAAGCGGCGCGACAAGTTCCGCAGGACCGCGCTCTCCGCTTCGGTCAATAAATTGCAAAAACGGCCTTAAAAAAGCAATTTATTGACCAGCATCACGATCCATAGAAAGTGATGCTTTGAGTTTTCGTCGATCGCTCGCGGTTGTTAAAACATTATGGCACAGAAAATCGACAAAAAAACATTCGAATTCCATCATACTCTCCGGGTACGTTATGCGGAATCCGACCCGCAGGGCATCGTATTCAATGCCAATTACCTCGTCTACTTCGACGTCGCAATCACGGAATACTTCCGCTCCTTCGGACTTCCCTACGGAGAATCGGTTTCGAAATTCGGAATCGACTTTCATGTCGTTCATTGTTCCATCGATTACAAATCTCCCGCTCGCTTCGACGAAGATATTCAGATCTACGTGAAGGGTTCGTACTCGGGCGTAAAAATTTTCTGGGACATCGCGATCTTTCGCGGAGAATCCTTTCTTTGTTCCGGTGTTTTGATTTACGCCTGCGTGGATGCAAACCGTGGAGGTTTGAAAAAGATCGATCCGCAGCTCGCCGCTCTTTTAAAGTTGAAAGTAAACGGTTGAGGATTTCGACAAAATCCGCTTTGTAAGGATTCGTTTCCCGGTAATAGACGATGGAACCATCTCCGATCTAGAGACGAATTTCTAGAATTCTAACCTTTGATGTCGAAGACCCCGGATGGTCGCTACGATCAATAAATGACAGTGATTCTATAATCCCAGGAATTGTTACCGGTTTTTTCAATGGTTTCAGCGAGAGGCAAACGGTAACTGAGTCGACCGAGATTTACATCTCCGCGATTGGATCTGCAAACGGAAGCGATCGGAAAGTTTACCTTAAACAAAATGGAACTGGTCCGAAGCAAACGAAGCGTTTCGGAATAGATTTTCTTTTCGCCGTCTTTTTTGAGAGTTTCGGGGGCGCGGCTGATCGTAGGAATTTCCCGTTTCACGTAGATCGTATTTCCTTTTTTACGAACCTGCACTTTTCCGAGCATTGCGTCTTCGATCTGAGAAAGATCCTGAAATTCTATCTTGTAATAGACCTTCGCTTTTTCGCGGAACAAACTCGGATCGGTTTCGGGAGTCACGATCTTTTGAAACGTGTAATCCTTTACGCCAACGTTTTTGGAAAAGAATCCTTTGTTGAGTCTTCCCAAGATTTCGTCTTTTTGTGTCGGTAAAAATTTAATAAGAGATTCGTCCGAATTTCTGCGGGTCGGAACTACATACGAAACTTCTAATGTTCCGGAAAAATCCGAGTTGATCGTGAGAGTTTCCTCGTAATCGAAACAATTGGAGAAGAATAGTAGCAGAATGCCGAAGACGAAAAACTTGGATATTCGGCCGAAAACGAGGCTCATGCATCAAATCTGAGACTGAAAACGATTCCGTCAACGAAAACTGTCCCATAAGATCGGAGAAGGTCCGACAAACTCGGCGCGATCGACGTTCGTGCAAGTCCCGGTTCCGTCTCGATTTCTCCGTTAGAGCAAGAAATGTGGGAACTCCTGCAAATTATGGAACTTACGGTAAAACTTTGATTGTGGGAACTCTAACAAAAACGGCGGCCTCTTGCAAGAACCGCCGCCTTTTTTCCTCCTCGGAGAGGAGTTCCCACAGTTTCCGATTTTCGGAAGGGCTTCGGAGCCTATTTCGAAATCGGATATGCTTCGTTTCCGTGTTCCAAAATATCCAATCCCATGATTTCTTCGTCCTCGGAAACCCGCAGCCCCAACGTGTATTTCAGAATCAAAAAGATAATCGAGCTGACTCCAAAGGACCAGACGAAGGCGATTCCGATTCCGGTAAGCTGCGTAAGAACCACGCTCAATTCTCCCCCGAAAAAGAGACCGTTCACCCCGCCGTAACTCTCCTGTGCAAAAAGTCCCGCGGCCAAGGTTCCCCACGCCCCGCAAACTCCGTGAACCGAAACTGCTCCGACAGGATCGTCGATGTGAATCCGATCGAAGAACAAAACGCTCAACACCACGAGAATTCCCGCGATAAATCCGATGATAACCGCGGAAGAAATGCTGACGTTTGCACAAGGAGCGGTGATCGCCACAAGACCGGCTAACGCGCCGTTTAAGGAAAGACCGATATCCGGCTTTTTGAACATGATCCAAGTCACGATCATCGAAGCCAATGCACCCGAAACCGCCGCCATGTTGGTCGTAACCGCGATGACCGCAAAGTTTCCCCCGTTTACCGAAGTCGTGGAGCCGGGATTGAATCCGAACCAACCGAACCAAAGAATAAAAACACCGAGTGCGGCCATGGACATGTTGTGTCCGAGAATCGGAAATAATTTACCGTCTTGGTATTTCCCGATCCGAGGTCCGAGGATCAACGCGCCCGCAAGACCGGCCCAACCTCCGACCGAGTGAACCACTGTCGAACCCGCAAAGTCGATGAATCCCTGTTGTTCCAAAAATCCTTTTCCGAGTCCCCAAAGTCCCGCCCAAGCCAAACTACCGAAGAAAGGATATACGAGCGCGGTCATCAAAACGGAGAAGATGATATACGAAACGAATTTGGTTCTTTCCGCCATCGCACCCGAAACGATCGTCGCGGCCGTTCCCGCAAACACCATTTGAAAAATGAAGAACGCGAATCCCCACTTATCCGGAACTCCGTCCTTGACGATCAGATTCTCCGCAAGACCCGGCATTCCGATTCCGAAACCGGGCAGCAACTGAGGACCGAACATGATCGAAAAACCCAAAAGCCAGAAAAAGATCGAACCCAAACAGAAGTCGATGAAGTTCTTCATCAGAATATTCACGACGTTCTTAGCTCGGGTAAAACCCGCTTCCACATAGGCGAAACCCGCCTGCATAAAAAATACCATAAACGCAGCGATACAAGTCCAAAGCCAATTGATCTCCGATCTAAGAGTTGCGACTTCGTCGCTGACCGCTTTTACGGCCGCAGGGTCCGGAGTCGCGACGACGGTTTCGGCTACCGGCGCCTCTTGCGCGAAAATTCCCGTAGTCAACAAAGCGAGGATTAAAATAAAACACCAACGCATGCAGAGTTAATCTCCTTTTTTATTTATTTGAATCGAATCGGTTCGTTAAACCGCAAGTTTCGCTTGTGCTTCTCCGGAGGGAGAAGAGTCTTCTTTCTTACGCATCAGATCCTCCAATTTTTTGAGAGAGATCTTTAAGTATTCGTTCGTCGGCGCGGATTTAATTCCCTGCTGAAGAACCTTGATCGCTTTCGGACTTTGATTCTCCTTGAGATAACATCTCGCCAAACGAAGACTCGCTTTCGAATACGTATGATCGATCGCAAGAGAACGTTTTAGCGAACGTTTCGCTTCGTTGATATTCTCCGTCTCGTAATACGCCCTTCCGATCAGATAGTGGATGTAAGCCGAATCTTCTCCGGAGGTTTTTACGAACTTATCCAGGAACTGAATGGCCTTCGGAAAATTCCTGTCCCTGTAGTACATTCTTCCCAAAAGAAGAAGGCTGTCCTTGATCGAATCGTCCAAAGAATACACGTCGAGCGCCTTATCATACGCGAGAGAATCGTTTTTCTCCTTCGCGGCGGCCTTTGCGACGTTCATCATCGACTTCGCCTTATTCAAAAGCGGATTACATTGAAGAGCCATGATGGAAATGTCGTCCCCGTTTCGCGCCTCTCCCTTATAACGTTTAAAACGCGAAATCAAAGAATCGACGAGATCCGCCACGTAGATGCGGTCCCTTTGTTCTTCCAGTGTTTGTTTTTCCTGACGGATCCATTCCAAAAAACGCGCGTTGCCCAACTCCTGACGTTCCGGATTTTTTTGTTCCACGATTCCGTCCGAGGTGAGAATGAGAATGTCTCCCGGATTGATGCGCCCGTGTTTTTCCTCGAAGTTGTTTCTGCTGACTTCGAAAATTCCCATCGGAACGCCGTTGGAATCGAGTTCGTCGATCACGCCGGTATCGTTTCTGAAATGAATGAGCTTTTGATGCGCACCGTTCACGTAAGAATACGAATAGTCTCCGTAGATTCTCAGAATAAAGGCCGTAAAATACGTTCCGTCCGGAAGCTGAGGACGAATCGATTCGCCGAGTTCGGTTAACGTTTCGGTCAAACCCAAACCGAGAGACGTACATCTTCGGAATTGATAATGAATCGACATCGTTACGAGCGCCGCGGGAATCCCGTGACCGGAAACGTCCGCGATGATGATCGTAACCGCGTTCCCGTGACGCACAACGTCGAAGTAATCTCCCGAAACCTCGGTCATAGGTTCGTAATACGTTCCGAAATGAATCCCGTTCCAAGGGGAAATGCTCGTGTTGATGATCTGACTCTGAACGTTTCTTCCCATCTTCATATCGAACTCGAGCTGCTTGAGGATGGAAGCCTCTCTTTGGTTCGCTTCGACAAGACCTTCTATCAAACGAACCGAAGTCAGTGCGAGAGCGAGTTGCGCCGCAAGCGCCTCGAGAATTTCGATATCGTCTTCGATGTAAAAGAAACTGTGCTCCGATTCTACCGCGATCGTTCCTAAGACTTCGTCCTTGTAAAGAATCGGAACGCACATCACGGAAAGAGTGGATTCTCCCTCGTCGATGTATTCGGGATGATACGCGAGATTTTGAACGAGCAAAGAGGACTTCGTCTTGAACGTGTGACCGGAATAACCCTCGTTTTCGGTGACGCTTCTTCTCGGAGGCGTCGTTTCCAAAAGATAACGGACCGGAACGAGAAGTCCCTTCTCCCAAATTCTCAATGTCGTATTATCGCACTCGAAGATGTCCTTGCAGATGTTGATTACGGATTCATAAAGTTCTTCGTGTTTATCGACCGAGGAAAATTCCTTACTGATGTAGAGAAGAATATCGATCTTATTCTTTTCCGTAAGGCCGCCGACGACCTTATGACTTCCCCGAAAACTGACTACTTTGCGCTGACCAAATTTTATATCTATCATAAACTGCACTCCAAGGAAAAGGATAGGCTCCTTGAATTCGCTTCTGCTTTTCCTTTGCAAGAAACGTACCAGGAAAAACGCAGAGAATCTGCCTTTTTTTTAAGAATAAAGGCAGTTTTAAATGCCTCGAATTATAAAATGCCCGTAAAACAGGCACAGAAAAATCAGATCTCCTAAAATTTTAGCAGATTTAACGATAAATTGAGAAGGGAATGGGACTAAACTTTCCGGAGGTTCGCCGGATCTTAGCGACGAAATCGTGAAACTGTGGAGAGAATTCCTTCCTTGATCTTGGAAGCAAGGCTGGGTTGTGCACGCAATCCGTATTTTTTCAAAAAAGCTTCCACGTATTGAAAGACGTCGTCTTCTGCGCGATCGCCCATCACGAGACAAGCGTGACCGTAGTCGTCCGAAGAACCGTTGGCCTTCGAGATCACCCTGAATTCTTTTTTCTTAGAACTTGCGTTTTCGTAAACGGAGCGAACCGCGTCGGGCGTTGCGATCACGTCCTTCTCCCCCGCGATGAACAAAGCCGGAACGGAAATATTTTTTTGAAGTTCGACGTAATCGTAAAAACCGTTGAGGGAATGCATACGTTTGGTTTCGATCCAATTCATAAATTGTTCGGTGACTCCGTCGCTGATGTTTTCGATCGCGTTCTTCATGATCTTCTTCACCGTTTTGGAAGAAGTCACCTTCGGGTTGTAAAGAATTTCGTCGATCGGGGTATACAATTCTCCGGCGAGGGGCGCCAAAATCGAAGCCCCGAATTTCAAATCCAACATCTTTCTCGCGCGCGGGAAACGGGACAAAAGACCGATGAGGGTGATTCCGATATGATTCAGATTTCCCGGACCGCCGAGAGAAACGAACGCGGCGATGTCCTTGGTTTCCTTTTTGTTTTCCGACATGCAAAAATGTGAATATAGAATCATCGCGCCCATCGAATGTCCCACATACGAAACACGATCGGAACCGGAAATTTTTTTCACCTTTTCGATCATCGCGGGAACGTCGTATTTCACGATATCGTCGAACGTAAAATCCTCGTAACGGGTCGGACTTTCGTGATAGGATCGGCCGCAACCCCGCAACGAAACCGCAAAAACTTCGTATCCTCTCAGCTTGAGATAATACGGGAGAGAATGTCTTCGATCCAGATCGACCACGAACTTGTTCGTCGCGATTCCGTGAACGACCAAAACCGGAGCGAGTTTGGGATTCGGCTGCGGAGGAATATGTCTGTGAAGCGCGAGATTCCATCCGTCCTTCGTTTTCGCAAAGTGAACCTCGTCGGCGATGTCTTCCTGGCCGTATAACTTTCCGATCCAGTTCAGCAAAAGAGGATGGATGAGAAGAATGAGAATCAAAACGCCGGTAAAGATAAATGCAAGTGTGGATGCGAACAACGCGAATAAAAGAAGAATGAGAAACGTAGTCGCTAAGTAGAACGGACTTCTACGATTCTTAAGAATGGCGATCACAGAATTAAAAATAATCGAAATTCCGAATTGTCAACCAATAGAAGCTGCTTGCCCGAAAAATCCAAGAAAAGAATCTGGTAAGGAATCCAGAGTTCCACGATGTCACAAACCCCGGAATATAAGCTCTATACTTCGCCCAACGGATGGTATTCCATGGTCGTTCCCGCGCATTGGGTTCACATGGTGATCGAAGGAATTCCCGCGTTCTTCGAGGAAAACGGAACGGGCGCTCTGCAAGTTTACGCGTTTGAAAACAAAGCGGGAAGTTATAATCTTCGGGAAGAATTGGAACGTTATCTCAAAACCCACGAAATCGACTTTGAAGAGGATAAGGTCGCTTCTTTTGAAAACGAAGAAGGAAGCAAGATCATGGCCTGCGAGTTCGTAAAGGACGATCGTTTTTGGATGATCTATATGATCGCCAATCAAAAAAGAATGACTCTGCTAACGTATAACAGCGATGAGATGCCTCCCGCCTATCTCGTCGGCGAACTCACGACCGTCATCAGTTCCATTCGATTCAGTTAATAATCCGTTTCGTAAAAATTGTTAAACGAAGTTTATTCGATCGAAAGAGTAGCGGCGACCGCCTTCTTCCATCTCTGAATCTTTTGCGTTCTCTTGGCCGGATCCATTTTCGGATCGAAAGACTTGTATCCTTTCTGAAGACTCTTGAGTTCCTCGAGACTCTTCCAAAAACCGATCGAAAGACCCGCAAGATAAGCGGCGCCCGTCGCGGTCATATCCGGCTCGGGTGCGCGATCGACGCGAACGCCCGAAAAATCCGCAAGACATTGCAGAAGAATATCGGATTGAGAAACTCCTCCGTCCACTTTGATCTCCTTGATCTTTACTTTCGTATCTTGTTGAATTCCTTCTAAGATTTCATAAAGACTCAAAGAAATTCCTTCGAGGACCGCTCTTGCAACATGTCTTCTGTGAGTCGCAAGAGAAAGTCCGATCACGGAAGCTTTTGCGCGCGGATTGAAATACGGAAAACGGGCGCCGGTCGGGGTCGGAATAAACACGACACCCTCGGTGTCTTCGGATTGGGAAGCGAGTTCGTTTAACACTTTCGGAGTGTCGGAAAGTCCGATCCCTTTTCCGAGCCAGTCGATCAGAGTCCCCGCGGTCGCGACAAAACCTTCGAGCATATAGGTCGTCTTACCGTCGATTCTCCACGCGATCATGGGAAACAAACCTCGACGGGAAAGTTTGGCCTTCGGTCCGATGTTGATGTCCACAAACGCTCCCGAACCTTGGGAAATTTTCACCTCTCCCGGCTCGAAACAACACTGACCGAAAAGAGCCGCCATCTGATCGCCGATCGATGCTCGAATCGGAACGGAATGTCCGCCTAACAATTCCGGCAAAGTACGACCGAAGTCCCCGTTGCTGTCTTTGACTTCGGGAAAGAGTTTGGAAGGAATTCCGAAGATCGAAAAGACCGGCTGATTCCAGATCAGCTGAAACGGATTGAACATTCCCGTAGCGACCGCGTTAGACGAATCTGTGAGATGTTGTTTCCCGCCGGTGAGTTTGTAGATAAACCACGTATCCAAAGTTCCGAAAAGAACTTCTCCCTTTTTACATCTTTGTCTAAGTTCGGGATTTCCGTCCAAAACCCATTTGAGTCTGCAAGTCGCGTGATCCGTGGTAAAGCGTAACATCGAAGTCGCGATCATCATCGGGTGATTGGTAAGCGTTCCGATGATCGTGGAAATAAAACGGATGAACAACCAGAGCGGATTGCGGTTCATCGATTCGGCGGTTTTATAAGAACGAACGTCGGCCCAGCTGATCAACGGAGTCAAAGGTTTCCCGGAAGACTTTTCCCAAAGAAGAAAGGAACCGCGTTGATTACAAATTCCTAATGCTGCGATATCCTTCGCGATCTGTTTGTTCTTTTGGATTTTTTTCAGAAGAGACGTCAGAGCCTTCCAGAGAACTTCCGGATCGTGTTCCAAAGCCCCGGCTTCGGGAATATTCGGAGGAGTTTTTTCGTATTGTCTTTCGACGATCTTCCCTTTGCGATCGAGTAAAAACGCGCGGATTCCGCTTCCTCCGCTATCGATGGAAAGGACGTATTTGCCTTGCGATTGGGCCATGAGTATCTCCGAATTTCTATCTTATAAACGCAAACAGATCCATATCGGATTCAGATCCGAAATGAAATCAAAAAAAATTAGATAACCGAAGACGGACGATTCTGTCTATTTTTTTACGACTGGAAAAGGTCTTATTTCAAACGAAAGAATCGGGAAAAAAAATGCCTCCCGAAACTCGAAAGGCATTTTCCTCGAACTTGAATCGACGATGAAATTCCGATTTTATACGAGGATTCCTCGAAGGTGTTCTAGGATCTCCTGATTGTTCGTCGAAGGAATGTCCTTTCCCATCTTATGAAAGATCATCGACTGGGATTTTCGATCCATTTTGTCCAAGAGCATTCCTAAAAATCTCGGTTCGGAAACGAGCACGAGGCTGAGGAAACGATTCGACTTTCTTCCTTGAGTGATCACATCGGAGATCTGGCTGGCGAAGGATTCCGCAACTTTTCGTTTCGGTTCTTGCAGGGAGGAAGTGTCATAAGCCACCCTTTGCGCCTTGGCGCTTTTGGCGGGACCGGAGACTCCGATCAATTCACGGTTTCTCATTCTTCCTTTCGGATTTTCGATACTTTCGAGAAGTTCGAGACCATTCTTTGATCCCTTATACTCGAAAATTTTCGCTTCGGATCGATTTGCGACCACTACCCATTTATTCTTCATAGAGACTCCCCTATCGAGTGATTCCTATAGAACGAGATGCGAATTTTCTTCGGTAGCGTATTGATTCGAAATAGTTAAGTCAAACAAACACTTTCAAAGAAGCTAAGAAAGACAAACCTCGCAACGATCTTTTAGAATCATTCCTGCGGCAGTAAAAAGATTTCACCCTGTTCTATACGAGCGAAACGGAAACTTCAACCCCTTTTTAAACAAACAGAAAGAAAGAAGGAGAAAGCAAGGCGGTTGCAGAACGAACGTTTGATTTTGGTGTTACAAATATCCCATTTAAGTAATGATTCAATGAGACTCTACGTATCCGTTCAATGACAGATTGAACAAAAACTCCAGAATAGAATCCCGGCTTTTTTGGGACTTCCACAACATCGAATCACCTTCTTCTTCTAAAAGATAGAACCATAAGCGTATTTTTCGACGGTCTTTCCACTTCCTTCTTGGATAAATCCAGCGGCGGATATGTCCGTTGCGTTACGAACGTACCTTAGATAAAAACGATAGTATCTACGTAGATACGCTTTGATCGATTTCTTTTTCCTAATATTTTTTCGTTTCCGCGTGTGCAAAGTCCGGACAGTTCTCCCATTCGAAAGCATTCGAAAGCCTCTCCCGCTTCATTTAACAACCCATACTATAACCTGAAATCTTTTTATCCGCTTTATCGGTTTTAAAATAAGAAAAGCAACGTAGATACGACATACTTGGGGTTTTTCTTTTCTAACGAAATTTAAATTCGGCATCGAGGTTTTATGAAAAAGAGCGCATTACTTTTAACCTTTTTTTGTATATTCAATTTATATTGTATTGCTCAACCGCCCGACAAACCCGATCCTCCGTTTCAATTGCTTCAATATCTAACCGCGCAAGCGATCCAAAACGAAACTTCCGACGGCTCGGGAACGACAACACCTGCACCTTCTTATAACCCGAGCGTCATCAGCGATACGGGACAAATCGCTTGTTATACCAACGCGGGGGCGATCACTGCGTGCACGGGAACGGGTCAAGACGGGGAGTTTACCAATGTTCCGAATATCCGCTCTTTCACGGGACCGACGCAACATTCTTTATATACAACGGATTATACGACCTTAGACAATTTGCGCGGCCTGGTTTGGAAAACCTGTCCCGAGGGGCAAACGGGTGCGGCGTGCGCGGGAGCCGCTTCGGTCATCAGTTGGAATGCGGCCACGTTAGGCGGCGTTGGGTCTTGCAACGCGCTCAACGCGCAGAATACGGGGAACGGTTACGCAGGAAGAACCAATTGGAGAATTCCGACCGTTAACGAACTTTTATCGATCGTCAATTACGGAAACGCGCCGGTTTTTATGGAAACGACGGAGTTCCCCAATGCGGATCAAAGCAACCTCTATCTAACGATTACCGATTATGGACCGAATACTACGATGGCATGGGTGGTGGATTTTATCCATCCCGGATTCTCGATACAGCCATTCGTAAAGAATGCGAATGTGTTCCTAAGATGCGTATCCGGCAATCCCACGCCCGCTCCTTTCTTTCAAGACAACGGAAACGGAACGATCACCGATCGAAACACCAATCTCCTTTGGTCCAAATGTCCGATGGGAATGTCGGGCGCGGCCTGTGCGGCCGGCGTGCTCTTTGTAGGAAACCGGAACTCCGCTCTTACAAATTGCGACGGGTTAGTATTAGCGGGAAGGAGCGACTGGAGACTTCCGAACATCAACGAATTGTTAAGCATCGTCGATTATGTAAACATAGGAAATCCTTCGATTCTAACGGCTGCATTCCCGAATTTTCCCGCGAACATTTTCTGGACCTCGACCACGAATCAAGAAGCGGCCATGCTTTCGCAAAGTTTGGCGATCAATTTCAACAATGGACAAGTAGGCAGCGTAGTAAAAACGATGGGGGCAAGCGCGATCTGCGTCACAAGTCCGCCGTAATTCAATTTGATTATTTTAACACAACATTCTCCTTACGATTTTTCTCGGAAGAAGGATCCGAAGAAAATAGCCTCTCTTTCGAGGCACGGAAAAACTTGAGAGCAGGTAAGTATTATAATCTGAACACTCTGTCGCATAAAAATTGATTTTCAAATTCGATCAATCAAGTAGGAAGGATGGATTGAAATCCATAGCCTACGTTTCGCAGTCGGCATTGATTCCGAAACGAATTAGAATATCAATATATTCTTTTTTTCAACTATGATTTTCAAAATCGAATTTTGAGACAACGCCATGAGATTTATACTTCTTTTTTTTGCGGTTTTATTTTCCTGCGTAAAAGCCCCCGAAAAACCGGATCCGCCTTACGTAGTGCTGCAATATATGATCGGGGTTGTCTCTTCGCAAAATCAAAATAATCAGAACTCCGAAGACGAATGTCCGACCGGATTTTCAAATTTCAATCCGAACGCGGTCGCCGATACGGGACAAACCACTTGTTATAACGCCCTTGGAGGTAGCACGCCTTGCCTAGGCACCGGTCAAGACGGAGAATACAATAACGTTCCCAATGCGAGAAATTTCGTAGGGCCAACGCAGCACTGCAAGTACCCGACCGATTATACGACTCTGGATACGCTTCACGGTCTCACATGGAAATCTTGTGTTCAAGGACAATCGGGTTCCAATTGTTCTGTCGGCGCTCCGAATTCGATTAGCTGGACGAACGCAAACGCGGGTTTGGCTGGAAGTTGCACGGAATTAAACACTCTCAACGGCGGCAAAGGATATGCCGGAAAAACGAATTGGAGAATTCCAACTTTAAGAGAGCTTGCTTCCTTACTTCACTATACGAACAATCCGCATATCGACGGTCAATTCCCGAATACGTTTTCAGGTTTAGGCTACTGGACCAACACCCTAGATCCTCTCAACGTTGGAAACAATGCCGTAATTCGTTTCGACGCTCCCAACCTAGGTTTTTATTCGAATACCCAAGCCGCGATCCTCAATCTTCGTTGTGTTTCCGGAAATCCGATTGCCCCGCCCGCATTCGTGGATAACGGAGACGGAACGGTTGCCGACTCCAATACGGGTCTTCTTTGGATGAAATGCGTCGACGGATTGATCGCCCCCGCCTGCGCAGGAGTCGTCAACACTCGAGATTGGAACGGAGCCCGGAACTTTTGTGAAACGCTGAATTTTGCATTACGTTCAGATTGGAGATTGCCCAACCTGAACGAACTTCTAAGTCTCGCGGATTACGCACAACCGGCCGCACCCCTAATCAATCCGGTTTTCCCGAATACACCGGGTCAACATTGGACTTCGACGACATTCGATAACATCAAAACGTTCGCCATGCTTTTGAGCTTTGCAAACGGGCAAATGGCTACGAACGACAAAAGCAGTTTACTTTCCGTACGCTGCGTTACGACAAATTGAGCGAGCGATCTTCGATTCGGAACAACACATTCAATGAATTGAATGTGTTTCCAAGGAACGGACTACAGTTTATAACCGATTTCCGGAGTCAAAGGAATCGCACTCTTTGCGAAATTTCCGATTCCCCTTCCTATTTCTCTTCCTCTCTCATCCCAAAGAGAAGCCTCGGCGATGATCTGATGCGTTGCGTTTTGAACGACCAAACCTTTTGCGAGAAGAATTCCGGTTTGAATCGGCCGGAGCAAAGTCAAATTGAACGTGGAGGTTAGAACGAAATTTCCTTTTACGAGCGAATTGGCCGCAAAAAAGGCCGCATCATCCGCAGCTTTGAAATAAACGACTCCATGGGTCGCGCCCGCCGCGTGAAAAAAATCCTCCCGAATTTGAATTCGTAGTTCGGAGGAACCTTTTGCGATCGCGAGTTTCGGTTTAAAATATTCGTTCACGGGCGCCCCGTGATACATATTCTCCAGCTTACGATAATGTTCCTCTATGTTTTGTGCAATGGCCTCGGACATGAACGTATCCTTTTCTAATTCTTCTTTCGATCCTTTTTAGTTTCATATCAAACCAAAAGGGAACATGTTATATACAATTCTCCGAAAAGCCCCTCTTGCAATGATTTTTTCGATCCGATCCGTCTCTGAAAGGTGTGGAATCCTCACTTAGAAAAAAGGAATCAGCGACAACCCGCAAATCATAATCCCAGAGGATTTCAAACGGACTTTTGTTTTTCCCGGAACTCGCTCGGTGTCATCCCTTTCTCTTCCTTAAACGCTCGGAGAAATGCCGTTTTAGAATTGAACCCCGCGTCGAAACCGACGCGCAAAACGGGCAAGTCCGTTGTTTGGAGAAGTTTTTCGGCCTCCGCGACCTTGAACTCACGGCAGAGTTCTAAAAATCCTTTTCCGAAATACCTTCCGATCACCTGAGAAGCCGCATGAACGGAAATTCCAAGCGACGCGGAGAGACTTCCCAGATCGAAATCCGAATCTAAAAAAGGCTTTTGTTCATTCAATATTTGGAATATTCTTTTTCCATGATTTTCTACCGATTCTTCGCTTAGATACGCCTTTTTGTATTTCGCGCCTTCCTTATCCTCCGAACGTTCCGCTGCGTTTTCGGAGTAAACCCGAAACCAAGCGAAGACGATCACCCAAATCGACAAGGCCGCAGTGCTGACCGTTTCGGAGCTGAGTCCCGGAAAAATAAAAAACAAACAAACCGAGACCGCCAAAAGCAGAATACAAATCGAGACGAATCTTCCGAAAACGCGCAGTTCCCGAAACGAAGAACCGGAAAATTCTTCGCCTAACACTCCCAGGCGATAGTAGATCCTTAAAAAAACGGCTAAATTGAAACACAAGGTTACGGCTCCGATGACTACACATTCCAAGTGAGGAGAGACCCGATCTTCCAGAACGTATTTCAGTTTTTCGTCCCAACCCATCGCGTAATGCGGAATCGAATAAAGAAGAATCAAAGCGGGAACCGCGAAGAAGAATAGAATCCAGATTCTTCTTTCTTTCGGATATCCGAAGTATTTCTGGAGAGCCAAGGCGAACAAAGGAGCCACGAGCGCGCTCAGCGGATGTCCTACGCGGGACAAATGCGGGAACTCCAATACGAATCCGGTTTGAAACGCAAGCCCCAGAGAAAATAGAACGGACAATAGCAGAAACGCCCAACCCAAAAGCAAGGCCCTTCCCCCGAACCTACCGGAGCGGAAGAAAAAGAACGCAAGCAATACGGACTGAATCAATCCGCCCATGATCGCAAAGGCTCCTAAATTTAAACCGATCAAAGAATTCTCCTGAAAAACGGGTTCCTCCCCATGGGGCGGGGCGACGAGACCTTGAATCCGCGGTATTGTAGACTCGTTCGGAGGAACGTCATGTCAAGAATCTTAATCAAAACCTGGATCTCTCTTCTTCTTTTGATTCCCGCCCTTTTGTTTGCGGAAGGATTTTCCGTGCAAGGAGGTTTGTCACAGCCGCTTTTGGGCGGTTGGAATTTGGCCGGAACTTACTACGGTAAAAATTTCGTGTTCGAATATTCTCACGGTTCCGATCTTCATTTGGATCGAATGGGCGGCGCCGGTTTAAACGAAACCGAAAGAAAACAGGATCTCAAGATTCATCTGCCTTATACCACGGGCGTTGGAATCGGTTATCTCATCACTCCCAACTTCGATATTCGTCTCGAATTCAAGGAACATTTTTACCGCGTTCAATCGGGAACTTCTCCCGATGAATTGTATCTTTCGCAAGCTCTTGGAATCCGTTCCGATCTTCCGATCGCCGGGAACGGCGCGGAGAATTGGGTTCCCCCTCTTTCTCAAAACGAGTATTTTACGGATCTAACCGTTCGCAAAGCGATCGAAGCCGAATTCTTATACGGCGCCAAATACGTCCTACCCGGCTCCACACATCGTTATCGGACTCGATCCGCAGGACTCGGCGTTTATTATCGATTCTTTCCTTTCGGAGGTAAGGACGGTCTTATGATCGAGCCTTCGATTCGTTTCTGGCCGAACGCTTGGACGGATTCGCCCGATCGAGTCGCCTTTGAAAATCAATACGGGGCTTTAGGTCTGCACAAAGCACACGATCAAGGCCTTTTTGTGAACGTTTCGATCGGGTATTACAAGAGGCTGGAATGAGCAGTTCCCACGGAGAAATAGATTTGAGTTCGCGGGAATTCCCACGGGAAGACGCGGATATTTTTTTTCGGAACAATCGTGAAATGCGAAAAATAGCGGACGTGTTCGGCGATCCTCCGCGAGAGCGATGCGAAGGGCTTGTCTCTTCGCCATTCTTTCAAAAATTCGTTTTCCCTAAAACCGGAAAACGCGAAGAGATGAGCGAGCAGCGAACCCGTAGCAGCGCGTTTCCCGCGTTGGCGGGAACTCGCCCATTAAAATATTCGAATATTCTTATGGAAGTTTCGGAGGAAACTTCAGATTCAAAATCTCTCGCATCGTATTTTCCAATTCGTTGCGCAGAGTTTTATCGTTTTCGGAAACGTAAGCTTCAAAGATGGAAGGAAGGCTGTCCGGATCGTTGATCATCCGAATCGTGATGACGGCTTCGATTCTCAGGTTCAACTTTTCACGGGAATTACGGGCAAGCACGAGTAACGCAGGCACGGCGTTCTTATCCTTCAGTTCGCCCAAGGAATGAATCAACTGCCATTTGACCATATTCTCCTTTTCATCGGAAAGAATTTTGGTGAGCTCGACCGCGCTCGTATTCGCTCCGAGCTTTCCGACCGCAAACGCGGCCTTCGTTCTCAGTTCGGTTTCTTCGCCGTTCGTCAAAACCGCAAGAATCCCCTGACCTCCTCCGTTGCTTCCGAGATCCAAAAGAAGATCGATCATTCTCGCTTTGAGAAAAAGCGTGTCTTCTTTGGCGAGCTGTTCGGAGATCGCTTTCGCACCCTGTTTGTCCTGAAAGATCAACAAGGCTTCGAGAGAAATTCTTCGTATATCGGGATTGGGATCGGTAAGGCCCTTGTAAAATAAGGAAATATTCTGGCGGTTTTTTTTATTTTTGAGAATTTCCAGCGCGACCAGCCTTACGTCGTCGTCGGGATCGCTCGTCGCGGATTTTTGAAACTGGGAGAATTTTTCTGTCATCCCGAGTCGGTTGATCGCGATCAGATATTTTTTACGAACGCCGGGGCTTTCGTCGTTTGCGAGTTTATGAATCTGATTTTGAATCCGTTCGTCCTTGATGATCAAAGAAGCTTCCAAAAAATACATCCTCTGAACCGGATCTTTGGAAAGGGACATGTCCAAAAGAATCGGAAGCGCCCGATCGTCCTTAAGAAGATGCATCAGACGATAACTCAACATTCGAACTTGCGTGGACGGATCGCTGAACGCGGCGATCACCGAATAAATCAGCCGTTTCTCTTTTTTCTTTTCCGCTAAAAGAAGAATTTCCTTTTTCAGGTTATCGTTCGTAGACTTCTGAAAGACGGTGTCGAGCGCCGCGGTCCAGTTCGGCGCGATCGCATCAAGATCCTCGTATTCTCCGAACAATCGAAGAATCGCGAGTTGAACCTTTTCATCCTCGTTTTGAAAGATTGCGGGTAATTCTTTAACGAGATCGTTTCGATTTTTTACCCGAATCTCTCCGATCGCCTGTGCTTGCGACTTGGATGCGTTTAAAACTTTTTCCTTAAATTCGTCTTTGGGAGTTTCGGCCGCGGAAATCGGGAAAAGGAGAAAAAATACGAGTAAAACGCTTACGGAAAAAAGTTTCAGAAGAATCCCTCTCTGCGTGTGGATTCTTCCAGAGCGGCGGATGCGGCCCGTTTGTTTTCGTAAGCCTCGGACAACGAAGGATCCAAGTCGATCGAGCTTTGAAACGCGCGAACCGCACGTTTAAATTCCCCGTTTTTATAATAACAGATTCCGAGATAGTTGTACGCCGTCGCTGCGGTTTTCGGTCTTACGTCCGAACGCACGATCGCCGTCAATTCGTCGATCGCCTTTTCGCGATCCAAAATCGAATTGGAGTCTATTAGAATTTTTGCAAGCACCAAACGGCCTTCCATGTCGTTCGGGTCCATGTGCGCCGAACGGAAGGCTTCGTCCTTGGCGCGGTTTTTCAAATCGGGATCCTTGGATTTGTTGTATAACAAAGCGAGTTTTTTGTGGGCGTTCTTCAGATCGGCCCCGTCTCTCGAAGTGTTCAGCACTTTCAAAAGAATCTTTTCCGCGTTGGAATCGTCCTGCATTCCCATGTAGGCTTCGGCCATCTTGAGATATACCTTGTAGGCGTCGTTCTTGTGTTTCACGACCCCCGTATATTCCTCCACCGCCTCGCGGAAGAATTTATTCTCGAGAAGATAATCGCCGAGGGCTTCGCGGCTCTGCACGTTTTCGGGTTCGATCGCAGTCGACTTTCTCCAGTTTTCGATCGCAAGAGTTCCGTTCCCGGAATGTTTATAAACAAGTCCTAATGTATGATAGGCTTTCGCGTTTTTCGGATTGAGTTCGACGACTCGATTCAGCGCGCTGATCGCTTCGGAATACCGTTCCATCTGATCCAACACGACTCCTAAGTTGATGAGCGCCGTTTCGGTAAAACTATCACCCGGAGTCGAGGAAACGATTCTTCGATACGTTTCTTCCGCGGATAAAAGATCGCCTTTGTTGTAATACGCTTCCGCGAGTTGAAAAAGGGAATCGATATCGGTCGGATTGTATTTTAAACTTTTCTGAAGCGCGGAAATGGACATCTCTCCCTGATTCAAATTGGAGAATCCTTCCGCGATCAGTCGATAAATCTCCGGATCGTTCGCGCCCGCGTCTCTCGCAAGTTCGAGATATTTCAGCGCCTCTTCCTTGTTTCCGTTTTTTTGCAGAACGACCGCAAGGTTATAGAGATACTTCGCTTCGTTCGGAGAAAGATTGCTCGCCTGACGGAAATGATATTCCGCGGCTCGATAATCCTGTTTGTTATACGCGATGTTTCCCAGATAAGAATGTGATAAGGCCGCGAGTCTTCCCGAAGGTGATTTTAATACGACTTTCTTAAATTCCTCCTCGGCTTGCGGAATCTCCCCTTTTTTAAAATAACTGACCGCGAGATTGTAAGTCAGATACATGTCTTCGGGCGCGGCGGACAAACCTTCCTTATACGCGTCGATCGCAGCATCGGGATCGTTCAACTCGTTGAACAAGTTCCCCGCAAGAAGAGAAACCCTCGGATCGTTCGGAGCGATTTCTTTCGCTTTGAGCGCGGCCATTCTCGCGTCCGCAAATCTTCCGGCGTGTTTGTAAGCGAGGGTCAGGTTGTAGTATGCGTAAAAATTCTTAGGATCGTATTGGACCGCTTTTTGAAGCCGCTCGATCGCCTGCGGATAACGCCCGCTTTCGTCGTGAATGACGCCTAACACCGTCAATGCGATCGACTTCTCCTCCTGCGTTCCGGTGGAATCCAAAAACTCGTTGCAATAGTCGAACGCTTGTCTTGTGAATCGTTCCTTATAAAGATTGATGCACTTTGTCAATTGCGGGTTCGCGTTTCCGTCCGGAAGATACGGTCTTTCCAAAAGACGGTTGATGTCCGATTTATTCTGAACGAGGTCCTTATTGAACGCGCCTGCAAATTCGGATTCGGGGGATTTAGCGCGGAAGAATTGATAGTAAACGGCAAAACCGAGTCCTCCCAACACGAGAACTCCCATCAAAATCCAGAATATTAGAAGTTTATTATACGATCTGCGGATCCGAACAGGTTCTCTGTCTTCCGGGAAATAGAGTTCCTTCTCCTCTATTCCCTCCAAGAACAGCCTGTTTTTTCGGATTTCTTTATCCATCGGATTTGATTTCGTTTTTGAGAATCGCGTCTAAGACTCCGTTTACGAAACGGGCAGATTCTTCGCTTTCGAATTCCTTCGTAAGCTCGACAGCCTCGTCGATCGTAACGTTCTTCGGAACTTCCCAGGTATGCAACAACGCGTACACGGACAAACGTAGAATCGCTTTGTTCACGACGCTGATTCTGGAAAAGTCCCAATTTTTGGAGTACTTCTTGATCAGAGTATCGATCTGTTCCTGATTTTTCACAACCCCATTTACGATCGAAACGGCGAAATCCCTTTCTTCTTGTTCCGTTTTTTTATCATACCATTTGAACTTGAGAACCTCTTTGAGCGGAGGCCCGGTTAGTTCCAATTGGTAAAGCGCCATGACGGCGATCTCTCTGGATGTGCGTCTGGCTGACATTTAAAGGAGGGAAAGCAGGTTCACCATTTCCACGGCGGTCGCGGCGGCTTCTGCGCCCTTGTTCCCCGCCTTGGTTCCCGCTCTTTCGATCGCTTGTTCGATCGTATCCGTGGTTAAAACTCCGAACACGACGGGAATGGAATGTTGAACTCCGATCGATCCGATCTTTGCGGATTCGCCCGCGACAAAATCGAAATGAGCGGTCGCGCCTCGGATCACGGCGCCCAAACAAATGATGGAATCGTATTTTTTGGAAGCGGCAGCCTTGGCGACTACCACCGGCATTTCATACGCGCCGGGAACACGAACCACGGTCACGTCTTCTTCCTTGACTCCGTGCATACGGAAGGATTCGAGAGCCCCTTTCAAAAGGCTTTCGGTGATAAATTCGTTAAAGCGGGAGACGATCACGCAATGTTTTTGTCCCTTTCCGTTGAGGTCTGCTTTCAGTTCTTGGATCATAGATTCCTGATTGATTCTATTGTTGAGAAATCACATGTTACCTATTGTGGCAAATCAAAAAGTCCTCTCAGGATCGTTTTTCTCCCCTTATCTGCGTTTTGCATTCATTCTTAGTTTGATTCTCACTCTGGTCGACTGTTCGGTTTATCGCAGATGGTTTCCGAAAGAAGATCTGTTTTTAAAATCCCTCAATTTACCCGAATGGGTTTTGGAATCCAACATCAAACTCCGGGTGTTATCGGGTTTACAGGATCTTCCGAATCCGGAGGATTCTTTGCCTGAAGACGAGATCGCAACGTTTGAAAACAGGGCGAGAAGAATTTTAGCGACTTCTCCGCAAGCGATGAAGGATTTATTCGAAGCCACGGGTTGTATCGACGGTTCCAAACTTGCGGGAATCCGAGCCAACCGAATCACCGAACGGGAAGAAGATATTTGGTACGGGATTTGTCAGAACGGAAAAGAAGACGCGATCATCTTCCGTTTATTCCAAATGGGCAACACGGATCTCTATCGAAAATACGAAAAGGAAACGATTCCCGCTTGGGAAGAAGCGAGAAAACTCGCGTCCAACAATCCGGACCGCGCCGTACGTCTCGCCAATCAAGTCATCGAAATGGAACCCGCACATCCCGCCGCGAGAAAACTTCTCGGTCAATTGTATTTGAAGGGAGGTTATTGCAGAGGATCGATTCGAAACTATCGATTGTATCTCCGCGTTATGCCTCTTGCCGGGGACAAATGGAAGATCCACGAAAAGCTTACGGAAAAATGCGGGGAGTTCTTAAAACCCGAACCGAAGCGCGAAGAAGAAGTGGAACTTCCGGACTCCGATCCGGACGCGCTGTAAAATCGATTTTCGAATAACGATTCTTTGTTTTTAAAACTATTTAAGAATTTTCTAAATTAGAATCTTTTGAATAAAAAATAAGGTTTTGGGAAACGCTGTAAATTTTTCATTCAAAGAATCATCCTGAGCAACCTCCTCCAAGAACCGATTCCGACGGAGGACAAAAAAATGCTTGCTAACTACAAAGATGAGAACGAAAATTTTGACGTGCTCTGGGTTCATACGATTCCGGCTAAGTTGGAAGAGATCCTGGGAGCCGACGGCACCGATCAATTCGTAACGTTTCTGAATTCTACTCTAACAAAATTCCGAGGTAACATGCTGACGAATGCATCCGATCGATTCGAAGGAAAACTCAAAGAGGATCACCTTTCCTTGAAGAACGAACTTGCTCTCTGGAAAAATGAGTTTAAGGAAGAATTGGCCGACTTTCGAAGAGAGGTCAATGAATCCAATTACCAATTCCGTTTTAACATGAGAGCCGAATTGGATCGGTTCAAAGAAACGGTGCGAACCGAGATAAGCGAGTTCAAAGAAGCGGTCCGAATTGAATTCAACGCGTTCAAAGAGGCGGTCCGAACCGAGATAGGCGAGTTCAAAGACGAAATAAGAAGCAACCTCAATGATCACCGTTTCGAAACAAAAATCGAAATGAATCAAATCCGTTTAGAAATCAGTTCTTTTAAAGCCGAAATGAAAGGTGATATCGCCGATCTTCATAAAACGATCGCGATTCAAACTCGTTGGCTTTTAGCGGGGATGCTTGGAATTGGAAGCTTTCTATTAGCCGTTGCGAAAATTTTCTAACGTTGCCTTTCTTTGCCGACCCGGATCACCAGGGAGATTTTCCCGTCCGGTTTTTCCACGACCTCGAAGCCTTCTTCACGCAGGGCTTTTTTGATCTTATAAAGTCCGAAATTTACGACCTTGCCGGAACCGGAAAGAGGTTTGGGAGTGGGTTCTTCCATCCCTTTTTATATCGGATCGGCCGGGGGACGTTCTTAAATTCCCGAGAACGTTTTCTTTGCGAAAGAAGGTTCCTTGACAATCGGCGCCGGAGAATCTGTCATGAAATCGAATGGCTTTCCGCATTTTCTTTTATTCCACGACCTTTCTCGTTTTGGCCGGTTTAGCAACGGCGGCTTACGCGCCGGATCTATTTCAGTGGGAAACTCTGGAATGGATCTACGAAAAAAGAACCTTCTTTCTGTTCTCCGTAATTTTTATCGTATCCGTCGTTCTGATCTATTTGATTTATTTCAAAGCGAAGAAGGGAATCCATCATTCCAAAAGCAAAACGGAAATCCATCTACAAGAATCGTTAAACGAAGTCGTTCAGGACAACCAATCCTTATTCTCCTTTTTGAAAACGGCGAAGGACTCGCTCGAAAAACAGATCGAATCCTCCAAACCCAATCTTTCTCCCGAGTTCTTTTCCGCGTGTTCCGCGGAATACAAAAAACTGACGCAGGAATTCGATTCTTCCGCGGATTTGTTCCGCGAAATCCCTCTCGCTCCCGAAGAGAAAGAGGACAAAAAGAAAAAAGCGAAGAATTTTAGAATTTCCGAATATTCGGATTTAATCAACCGTCATCGTAAATTATCCAGAACTCTCGAAAAATTAAGAGAGGATCTCACTCGACTTCGAGACAAGGTTTCCGGCTTATGAAAATCTCAGTCCTTACTCCGTTCTTATTTTTAATATTCGTTTTTCAGTGTGCCTCGCCCGCAATACAACAGACACGGACGACACAGCCGGAAGTTTTAGCGGCACAACCCCAGCCGAGCAAAATTCTTCCGCTTTTCACTTTGGGCCTAAGCAAAGAATCCTTGGAGACGATCGGCAAAAGACGCTGGTCCTTCCGGGTAAAATCGATTCTTCTCCATCACACCAACGGACTTAAAGCGGAAGAATATTTGGAAAAAAGCAAAAGCTCCGGATGGATGGTCCACTTTCTCGTCCTGGAAAACGGAAGCGTCTACGGAGTGGAGGATCCTTCCAAAATTCTTTACAGAGCCGCGCCGGGTATGGACGAAACGACGATCCACGTTTCTTGGGAAGGTGCAAACGACACAATCCTGAAAAACGAATCCCAACTGAGCGCGTTATCCGAATTGATCGGAGGTTTAGCGAAAGAATATTCCATTCCTCTAAACAACCACGACATCGCTTCGGGCAAAGGGATCTTCACCCATACGCAAAGCAAAAAGAAGTTCGGCAGATTTTTGGATACGGGAGAATGCGGCAGCGAAAAGGTTTTGTCCGCGCTTCTCGCAAAAACGCAGGGAAAATTCTTTCCTGAAACGGATTGGAAGGATCGATTTATTTCGGGTTGGGTTTTACGAAAAGAGAAGTTCACGGATTCTTCCGGTAAAAAAGTCATACAGACATTCACACACGGAAGAGGAACCACCCCCGCTCCGTCGATCGAGTTGAGCTCGATCGAAAAAACTTCGGACGGAAAAGCGCCCGAAGAAAAAAGACTTCGTTACAATCATAGAGGCACGATCCGTCCCGAGTGCATCGTTCTTCATTACACCGCGATTCCCGATTATCAAAGGACTTTGGAAGTATTAGAAAAACGGAATCTATCCGCGACCTTTCTCGCCGATCAGGACGGCAAAATATATCAACTTCTGGATTCCATTCTGGACACAGCCGCCGCGGCGACAGGAACGAACGCGAATTGTTTTCAAGTGGAAATCGTGGGGAAAGACACGGATATGCTCCTATCCAATCGCGAACAAACCAAGGCGGTAGCGCGCTTGGTTAAGGAATTGTCCGAAAGATACAAGATCCCTCTCACCAACGAAAGAGTGGAATCGTTACGAGGCGTATTCTCCCATACGCAAGCGAAGAAGAAATGGGGCGGCTCGATTCATCTCGACGGAAAAGACTTTGATCCCGGCGAACCCTATATGAAAGAAGTGATCGAACAAGTCGGCGGAACGTTTTATGCGGAAGAGAACTGGTTCGAAAGACAGAGCAACGACTGGATTCTCTTATTCACTTCTTTTCAGCCGTAAACCCTTTTGCCATTTTAAAAACATTGTTTGTGTGTTTCCTTTCGAACAAGGAACGAATTTTTCAACAAGTAATTACTTTTTATAATTCGCCTTTATGCTGTACTATGAATTGATACAGCGACGCATAAAGAAACCGAAACTATTTTTTCCCTTACTTGCAAAGAATAAATTTTTTTACAGTTTCATAATAAATCATTGATCCCTCAATCCTGAAGGATTCTTTCCATACTAATCAACGTTGATTTCGATCGCCGATACAAATACCAGGGACGTTCGAATTTCGAAATTTCTCGATCGAGTTAGAACGATATGAAAAAACTTTTCAAAAATTACTACCGGACGATTTGCCTCGTCTTGACTTTCTTTTTAGGAATCGACACGCCGCTGCTCGCAGATTCTCCCGCGCAGGAACTCGCGAAAACGGTGGACCCGCTTTGGATTATCGTCTGCGCCGCGTTAGTTTTCTTTATGCAGGCCGGCTTTCTGATGCTCGAAACGGGACTTTCCCGGCTTAAAAACACGATCAACGTAGCCGTCAAAAACTTAATGGATTATATTGTCGGAACAGTCGTATTTTTCTGCGTAGGTTTCGGATTGATGTTCGGGATTTCGGAGCAGGGTCGTTTCGGAACGAATCTATTTTTTCTGGAAGGTTTCGTTTCCGGAAAAGAATTCGCATTCTTTTTATTTCAAGTCGCGTTTATGGGAACGGCAGCCACGATCGTTTCCGGTGCGGTCGCCGAACGCATTAAATTTTCTGCATATTTAGTCGTATCCATCGTAGTATCCGCCGCGATCTATCCGATTTTCGGCCATTGGACCTGGGGCGGAGGATGGATCGCACGAACCGGTTTCGTGGACTTTGCCGGTTCTACCGTCGTACACTCGTTAGGCGGCTGGATCTCCTTGGCGGGAATCATCCTTCTCGGAGCGAGAAAGGACAAGTTTAAGGAAGACGGAACACCGCGCAAAATCCAAGGACACAATCTCACGTTTTCCGTTTTAGGGGTTTTTATCCTTTGGTTCGGCTGGTTCGGATTCAACGGAGGAAGCGCGCTTTCGTTTACCGAACAAGTTCCTCTGATCATTCTCAACACAAGCCTTGCGGGAAGTGCGGGAGGCATCGTCGCCATCAGCGTTTCCTGGCTCTTTTATAAGATCGCGTCCGTGGAAGATTGTATGAACGGAGTTCTCGGCGGACTCGTCGCCGTCACGGCGGGCTGTCACGAAATTGCACCTGCGGGCGCGCTTCTTCTCGGAGGAATCGCGGGAAGCTCCGTGGTATTGACTTCTTGGATCTTGGAAAAAGTGTTCCGTCTCGATGACGTGGTCGGTGCGTTTCCCGTTCACGGAGTTTGCGGAATCATAGGAACCCTATTGCTTCCTCTTATATCAAAAAACCCTAATATTCAAATGATCCCTCAGTTGATCGGGGTGATTACCTGCGCCGTTTGGGCCTTCGGACTCGGATTGATTCTTTTCTGGATCTTGAAAATCTCCATGGGAATCCGCGTAAAGGAAGAATACGAAGAGAAAGGTTTGAACGTAGCCGAACACGGAGCCGGCTCGAGCTGGATCGATCTCATCCATTCGCTCAAGGATTTATCCAAGGGTGGAGGCGACCTCACGAAAAAAATCCATGTGGATGCCGGAACCGAAGCCGGAGCCATCGCGTACCTGATGAACCAATATCTCAACAATCTCGGAAAGATGATCTATACGATTAAGGAAAAATCGGGAGAACTCGAGAATTCCGCTTCCGAAATTTCCACCGCTTGGGGGCATATGAGCCATGGAATCCAGCAACAAGCCGCGAGTTTGGAGGAAGTCACCTCCATCTTCGATTCGTTCCGCGAATCCTTTCAGAGAATCTCCAGCTCGGCGACGGAACAGAAGGAAATCGAGAAAAACGCAAAGGAATTGTTAAACGAACTCGTTTACGGATTTAGAAAGTTCGATGCCGACTTGAAAGCGAGTTCCGAAAGATCGGAAGCTTCGGTCAAAACGATCGATCTCAGCAGAAAGGAACTCAACCATCTCGAATCCGATATCAACGACATCGGAACTTCGGCGAAAAAAGTGGAAGGCCTTGTCAAACTTCTAAACGACATCTCCGCAAAACTCGGAATGCTTTCGATCAACGCATCGATCGAAGCGGCTCGATCGGGAACTTCCGGAAAGGGATTCGGAGTCGTCGCCGAAGAGATCAACAAACTCGCCTCCGGAACGCAGGAAAGCACGAAAAAAGCCAGCGAGATCCTCGGAGAAATCCAAACCGCAGTTTTCAGGGGAAAGGCGACGGTCGGCAACACGGTGGATTTTTTCAAAAATCTAACGGAAGAATTCAGAACATTAGCGCATACGAATATTACAATTCGTGAAAGCAGTTCCCGTTATTCCGATCTGATCGGAGATCTGGATCGGCTCAATTCGTCGATCGCGGCCCAGAGCGAAGTCATCATGTCGAACATCGGGGAACGCTCCTCGGAAATCGGGGGATTGTATCAATCGGTCGAGTTCATCAACGGAGCGTTTCATGAAATTTCGGCGCAATCGGAAGAATTATCGGCCACCGGAGAATTCCTAAAACAACTCGCGGGAATTCTCAACTCTCTTGTTCGAAACTTTCGCGTGGAAAAGGACGTATCCCAGGATTTGATCCCGGGTTAACCGCGATTCCGATTCGAACGACACGATTCATTTTGGGAATTGCGCGCATCCTTAAAGTAAAATCGTCAAAACTTGAACTGGGAAAGAATGGAATCCAATTCGTTGGCTTGGTGTTGAATCTTTTCCGCGACTCTGGACACTTCATCCGAATTGGACGCGATCGATTGCGACTCCGTGGTGATCAATTGAATCGTGTCCGCGATCTGATCCGTTGAAAGTTTTTGCTCCTTTGTTGCGGTTTCGATCTGCAGGGATTCCGCGGAAACTTTTCCGATCGTATCGGTGATTTGATCGACTCGATTCGTGTTTTCTTTGACGTTATTGACGAGACCGACCACTTCTTCCTGATATCGATTCGTGTTTTCGATCAAATCCAAAAGAAAGGTCACCACAAAATTGACGTTATTCGATCCTTTGTCCACCGCTTCGTGCGTGTTCGAAACGAGCCGTTCGATATCGCGTACGCTCGAAACGGAACGATCCGCAAGTTTCGAAATTTCCTCCGCGACGACCGCAAATCCGCGTCCCGCTTCTCCCGCGCGAGCGGCTTCGATCGCGGCATTCAACGACAACAGATTCGTTTGATCGGAAATTCCCGTAATCAACGTAGTGATCGAATTGATCTGCTTTGCCATTTCGCGGATTTCGTCGATGGCTTTGGTAGCCTGAAGAATCGTTTCCTTTCCTTCCACGGCGGCCGTAGCGGTTCGACGAACGGAATCGCTGAGGCTGACGAGTTTTTCACCCGCGAGTCCCATGGAGTTTTTAAGCTCACCCGACCGAATCTTTAAATCCTGCGCGTCCCGCGCCTCTCCCTCCACGGATTGAAGAACGTTCTGTAAAGAAGCCGCAATCTCTTCGAGAGCGGCGGAGGATTGTTCGGTTCCCGCGGCTTGTGACTGCGCCGATTGATTGAGGCTTCGTATGGACTCCGTTAGCTGGTTTACGATTTGATTGGAATTGCGCGCCATCCTCGAAAGCGTTTGAAACAACTCGGAAAGATAGCGCAGGAATTCGTTCGCGGTCACTGTGATTTCACCGATCTCGTTGTCGTATACCGCGTCGATTCGCAGCGTTAGATCCCTTTCTCCCATAGCTTGTTTTAATCCGAGAGTGATCTTATGAACGGGATCGATGATAGAACGTATAACAACGAAACAGAACAAAGTCGTCACGAGCAGAAGAATCAAAAGACCGGAAATCGCGGCTACGATCCGTAAACGATCGGCCCTCAATCTTTCTTCCAAAAGAACCTGAGTCGTCGAAAGAAGATCCCTTTCCAGAACCTTGTATTCGTCGACAAATACGAGCATTCGTTTTAAAAACACGTCCGCGGTTTCGGGAGATTGACCGGAAAAAGTCTTTTTGCATCGATCCAAGTTTTCCTTTACGAGCTTGTCGAGATTGCGGATTCGTTCTTCGAATTTTTCCTTGATCACTCCGTTCTGCCCGACCGATCGCTCGAGCAACGCCGTGACTTCTTTTTGATTGCTTTCGATATGATGAATCTTATTGAAAATTTGAATCGCTTCCTTGGAAAGAAAATTCGGATTTTCATTTTCCAAAAGCTGATATCCGGTTCCCCGAATCAACGCCAAGTCGCTGATTATATTCGGAATATATAATATATTTACGGAAAGAACGTAGAACGTTTCGGGATAGGAATCGAGGATCAGATTCGAATCCTGAGCCACGTAATCCTGATACTCCATCAGAAGTTTAAAGAACGGGTCGTGGGCCTGAATCACTCCTTCGATCGTCAGTGAAGAATCGGGCAGTTTCGGAAGGATTTTCCATTCTTTTCGCATGGAAGCCAGATATTCGGGAGAACGTTTCATAAATCCGATCTCCTTTTCCAATTCCTCGAGTTTGGTAAGAGAGTCTTCCACGGCCTGATTGCTTTTCTTCAGAGCATCGACGGAAGACTTTCCTTTCATCACATAATAAAAATCCTTTCTGCGATCCACGAATTTGGAATAGAGTTCGATCGCCCCGAAGAAGAAATCGATTCCCCCCACTTCCCTTCTGGTAAATTCGCTTTTGTCCATAAACTCCTTTAAGAAGAAAAAGCTCGCAAGCAAGAGCGGAACAAGGGTTGGAAGAATAACAAGAATCAGTTTTTTGATAAGGGAAAGATTGTATATTTTTTGGATCACTGGATTCGATTCCTTGAAGGAGAAGACTGAATCGGATTGGAAGAGTTTTTTCAAGAATTTATTACTTCGCGTTTTATAAAAACGGAAGAAAGAAGAATCTTGTTGGCGGGGAACCCGCGTCAGCGATGCGGAGCGTGCGCAGCAGTCGTTTCGAGCGGAGCGAGAAAGGACCGGCAGCGCGTAGCAAGCGCGGTTCTCACGCAGTGAGAAGACGCCCGCTTGCCATCGTTCGAATTCGTTTCGGGATTTTCGATTCCCGAAGAGATTTCGGTTTAAAAATTAGGCGTTATCTACGACCAACATGCTTCGCAGCATCCAAGCCGTTTTTTCATGAACCTCGAGTCTTTGCGTCAACAGATCCAAAGTCACTTCGTCCCCGCCCGCATCGGCCGCAGGCAAGAGTGCACGAGCCGTTCTGATCACCGTTTCGTGTCCTGCGACAAGATGACGGATCATATCTTCCGCATGAGGAACTCCGCCTTCCTCGTGAATCGAAGTCAATTTGCCGAGTTGATGCGAAGAACTCGGAGCGTAAAATCCAAGAGAACGAATTCGTTCCGCGATCAGATCGATCGATAACCAAAGTTCGTTGTACTGCGTTTGAAACATGAGATGAAGCGTATTGAATAACGGGCCGGTCACATTCCAATGATAGCTATGCGTTTTAAAATACAGAATGTACGTATCGGCTAATAATTTTTGCAACCCGGTATTGATCGTTTCTCTGTTTTTTTCGGAAATTCCTATATCTATGTCGTTCATATTGAGATCCCCCTGTTTCATTTTAGACTGTACCGGCAAAACGACAAGAAAAAACTTTCAAGGTCATTCAAAACCAAGTCTTTTATCATTATAGAACACGCGATCAGCATCGAAATCAATGCGGCAGATCACAAAACGTAATTTTACTTTATTAAAAAACCGTGTAGCAGGAATCCGGTTCAATTTCAGGACAGATTGTTAGATTAGAAAAATGGAGTGGAGGATTTTCCACTCCTTAAGGCTGGAATTATTTTTTCTTGGCGTTGTAAGCGCGAATCGCGGCGAAAACCTCTTCCAATTCCTCGTCCTTCATGTACGGAAATAATGGATAATTAAGAACGGAAGCGCAAATCCTCCCCGTCGTATGTTTATCGCCGAACTTGCCTTTGATATACGGCTTCGCTCCGGGTTGATCGCTCATCGCTCCCGGATAGATATTTCCGAATCCGATTCCCTTTTCCTTCAGCACATCCTGTATATGAGGACGTTCTTCGGGTGTGGAGAGAGTCACATTGCAGTATCCGTTCTCTTCGTAATCCTTAGGCGGATGAATCACTTGGATTCCCAGGCTTGGGAGTACTTCATAATATTTTTGTGCGGCCTTCCTTCTTGATACGATTCTCGCATCGAGATGTTTCAGATTGATATTTAGAAACGCTGCCTGCAGAGTATCGAGCCTGGAATTCCAACCCACGTCTCCGTACGCGTAATGCGAAATTCTTCCGTGATTGGAAAGCATTCTTACTTTGTTTGCGAGTTCCTCGTCGTTCGTAAATACCGCTCCGCCGTCTCCCGCTCCGCCCAATACTTTCGCAGGATAAAACGAGGTCGTGCTGATCAACGCGTCCTTGTAGATGGATGCGCCTTTGTATTTCACTCCATAACACTGAGCCCCGTCTTCCAAAAGCGGGATTCCCTTTGACTTGCAGAGTTTGCGGAAGTCTTCGATGCGGAAAGATCCCCATCCGTAAAGATGAACGATCATTGCGGCTTTCGGTTTTACTTTATCCACAGCCTTTTCAAATTCTGCGAAGTCCATCTGCAGATCTTCCGGATTGGTATCGATCGTATAGGGATCGGCTCCCACGTTTACTACGGCTTCAAAAGTCGCCCAGAAAGTGGAGTCAGGAAGAAGCACCGCGTCTCCCTTTCCTACACCTAACGCACGTAATGCGAGTTGAAGCGCGTCCGTTCCGTTCGCGCACGCTACGGAATATTTCGTTTCCGCCTGAGCGGCGAGATTCTTTTCCAGGAGGGAAACTTCTTCTCCTCCGATAAAACTTGCGTTTTTACTGAGAACCTTTACTTTTTCTTCCCATTCTTCCAGTAGTCCCGGTTCAAACCTTTTGATATCGATAAATGGAACGCCCATTCGGCTCTCCTGTTTTTAATTTTATACTTAAGAATATTCTAAAATACTACTTCTTCTTTTTCGGCGCCGCTTTCGAATCGGCTTTCTTTTTAGCCGCGGAATTTTTCAGATTCCCGGAAGAAGTCGCAGCCTTCTTATTCGCCGCGGTCTTTCGATTCGACGCGCTCTTTTTCATGAGCGTCTTCTGACTTGCGGCTTTGTTTGCGTTTTCACCCGAAGAATTGAGCCGAGTCCGAAACGAAGGATCCGCTTTTAATAAGAGCTTTTCGTCGAACATCAGCGCTGCGACCTCTTCGTAACGACTCACAGGAAAAAAGGTCATCCCCTTTTTCACGTAATCGGGAATCTCCTCGAGATGCTGCAGATTGTCCTTAGGATAGATGATCTTATGGATTCCCACGCGTTTGGCGGCTACGATCTTTTCGCGAAGCCCTCCGATGGCAAGAACCTCTCCCGTTAAGGTCAGTTCGCCCGTCATACCGAAACCCGCTTTGATCTTCGTATTCAAGGCAAGGGAAAGAATCGCAGTCGCCATCGTAACTCCCGCAGAAGGTCCGTCCTTCGGAGTCGCTCCGTCCGGAACGTGAAGATGGATCATCTTGTCCGAAAACAAATCGTCGTTATGTAAGAAATTCTTAATATAGCTGAGAGCGATGTTCGAGGATTCCTCCATCGTTTTGCCGATCATTCCGGTTAAGAGAATCCCGCCTTTTCCTTTTACGAAAAGGGCTTCGATCAAAAGAGTAGCTCCTCCCACCGACGTCCAAGCAAGTCCGAGCGCGGTTCCGGGAACGGTCGCGCGAACCATTCGTTCGTCCGTAAACTTGGGGACTCCTAAAAAGGTTTCGAGATCCTTTTCCCGAATGACTTTGGGGAACGGTTCCTTTCGTACGATCTTCATCGCGATCTTACGCACGAGCTTGTCCGTGACCTTTTCCAATCCGCGGACGCCGGATTCCCTCGAATACGAATCGATCAGAGCGACGACGGCCTTCTTATCGAATTCGATTCCGTACGGCGCGACTCCGTTTTTTTGGAGAACTTTTTTCCAAAGATATTTCTGAAAGATCTGAACCTTTTCATCCGTGATATATCCGGAAAGATTGATGATTTCCATTCGATCGAGTAGAATTCTGGAGATCGTATCCAAGGTATTCGCTGTCGCGATAAAAAACACATTCGAAATATCGAATGGAAGATCCAGATAATGATCCCGGAAATTTTTGTTCTGCTCCGGATCCAAAACTTCGAGCAGCGCGGAGGCTGGATCGCCTTGAATTCCCACGGCGAGTTTATCGATCTCGTCGAGAAGAATCACACAATCCTTCTCTTTTGTTATGCGAAGTGCGGAAATGATTTTTCCCGGCATCGATCCGATATACGTTCGTCTATGTCCTTTGATCTCGGCTTCGTCCCGCATTCCTCCCACGGAAAAACGGAAGAACTTTCTTCCCATCGCTTCCGCGATCGACTTTGCGATGGATGTCTTTCCGACTCCGGGCGGTCCGACTAAAAGAAGAATCGTTCCCTTTTCGTCGCTCTTGAGTTTTTTCACCGCGAGAAATTCCAGAATTCGATCCTTGATGTCCTCTAACTTGTAGTGATCCCGATCGAGCGTCCGTTTGGCTTTGTCGAGATCGATCTCCCGATTGACAGCGGGTTCCCAAGGCAAAGATTCGAGAATGTCCAAGTAATTTCGGATAACGTTGTAATCTCCGGTGTTCGGATCGGCATAGGAGAACTTATCCAGTTCCCTTGCGACTTCTTCGATGACTTCGGGATCGGCTCCGATGGATTTAAGACGTTCTAGAAATTTTTCGTATTTCTTTTCGAACTTATCGTCCTTGATTCCGAGTTCGTTTTGAATCGCCTTGAGCTGTTCTCTTAGAAAGAATTGTCTTTGTTGTTTGTCGATCTTATCCTGAATCTGATCGGAGATTTCCCTCTGGATAGATACGAGTTCGATTTCCTTTTTTAAAAACAAAAGAACCTTTTCGATTCTTTCCTTCAGAACGTTGGATTCAATGACGGATTGATATTCTTCCTTTTCGAGGTTGAGAATGGAACATACGAAATCGGCCATCTTTCCCGGCTCGTTTACGTTGAGCATCGTGAGTTTCATCTCTTCCGTAAAGAGCGGATTGTTCTGCGCGAGTTCGCGGGTCATGACGAGAAGGGTTCTCATCATCGCTTTGATCGTATTCTTAGGCGCGCCCGGTTCTTCCTCCGGATACGAAACCTTGGCGATCAACGGATCGATGCTTGTATAAGAAGAGATTTTAAAACGACGAACCGTGTTGATCAGAATATTGACCGCACCGTCCGGTAAATTCACTTTTTTTAATATTTTGGCGACAACGCCGTATTGATAGATGTTTTCGGAAGTTTCCTTTTCATTCTCCTCATCCTTTAAAAGAACGAGACCGAGAAACGAATTGCCTTTGATGGATTCTTCAACCGCTCTTTCGAACTTTCCGCTCGGAACGATCAACGGCGTGATGATGCCCGGAAACACGGGTCGGGACTTGATCGGAATTAAAAACAGTTCCGGGGGGAGAATCGAGTCCAGCGGAATGATCGGATTTTCTTCCGTTCCCGACAAATCCTCTAATGGTTCCAATTGCCCCTCCATTCCAGCATGTGTTCCGACAAAGGCCGGATTTGTCCAGGTTCCTACGCAGGAAAGGATTCTCAAATCAAATCCGTCCCATTCTCCGTCTAAAAAAATCATGAAAGCAATCCAAATGTCCCGATTCGGCGGAAAAGAAGTTCTGGAATGGGTCGAAGTTCCGACTCCGGAACCCAAGGAAGGAGAGGTTCTCGTTAAAATTCACTCGGCGGGAGTCAATCCGGTCGATTGGAAAATCAGAGAAGGCAAGCTGCAGGGGAGAATGCCGCACGAATTTCCCGTAATCCCAGGTTGGGAATTTTCGGGCGTAGTGGAAGCGCGGGGTCACGCGGCGAGACGATTCGAGATCGGAGACGAAGTTTTCAGTTATTGCAGAAGACCCACGATTTCCAAAGGCGCCTACGCGGAATGGATTGCGATCCCGGAATCGTATCTGGCGAAAAAGTCGGAGGCCATGTCGTTCGAGGAAAGTGCGGGAACTCCTCTCGCAGGTTTAACGGCATACCAATGTCTCTTTCAATTGGCCGACTGCAAAGCGGGGAATACGGTTTTGATTCTCGGAGCTTCGGGCGGCGTGGGAAGTTTCGCCGTTCAACTTGCAAAGAATGTCGGAGCTGCTGTGATCGGATTGGCCGGACCGGAAAACCAGGATTTTCTTAAGAACGAATGGAAGGTCGATCTTGCCTTGAACTACAAAAATCCGGATTGGAAGAAGGAGTTCCTACATTCTTACCCGAAGGGAGCGGACCTCGTGATGGATTTTGTGGGAGGTCCTACATTTCTCGAAGGAGTTTCCTGTCTTCATTCCCAAGGAAGAATCGTGTCCATCTTAGAAAGCGACTTCTCCGCAATTCCGAATGTTTCCGCCGCGTATCATTTCGTGGAACCCAACGCAAAACAGCTGGAAACGTTGAGTCGGCTCGCGGACGAAGGAAAACTCAAAACCTACATCAGTCGCATCTTCCCTCTTTCCAAAGCGGCGGACGCAATGGAAGAAATCGGACGGTTTCATACGAGAGGAAAGATCGTATTGAACGTTTGATTATTTTTCGGTATCGATTGACTTTCCTTTGCGGGAATCCTATAATTGGCGAGTTCAAAAAGATACAGGGGAACGAGAGATAGGAGTTCAACCGATGAAACGACGTGCAGTAACCCTCATGGCAATTTGTCTTGTTTTCGCTTTCGCCGACTGCAAGAAAAACGACGATGACGACGACAAAACGATCCTGGCTTTAGTCGTGGCGGATTTTTTATACAATCCTTATGAAAAGATCACTCCTTCGGCGGGGACGATCACCGTGGCGGGAGCAAGTTATACGAACAGAGCGTATACCCCTTCTTGTACGGGAGCCGACGGAAATACGACATTCTCCATCTACCGCAAAAAAGTAAGCGCTTCGAATAAGAAACTTCTCATCAACTTTATGGGAGGAGGAGCGTGTTGGAGCAATTATAACTGTTTCGGAAACAGCACGACGACGTATTTCAATCAGCTCAATTCCGTTCCGGATCTGTTCGTAAAACTCGCGTTTCAGGGAGTGATGAACGCGGGCAACGCTTCGAACCCATTCAAAGATTATGATGTAGTTTTTATTCCGTATTGCACGGGAGATCTTCACATCGGTTCCAAGGATATGACCTACACAAACCCGAACACCGGAACGGCTACGGTCGTCAAACACCGCGGATACGATAACGTACTCGCGACGTTGAAATACATTCAATCCGAATATACGGGTGTGGAGAATGTCTTCGTGACCGGACAAAGCGCCGGTGGATACGGAGCCTTATTGAATTATCCGATCGTACGAGAAACCGTGAAAGGTTTGAACGCCTCCGTAAAAGTGAATCTACTTTCGGATGCGTCCAACGGAGTCGTACCCGCCGGATTTTTTAACAACTTGAGCACGCAGTGGGGAGCGGACCCGAATCTACCGACATGGGTGACGGGAATCGCCGCAAACTATCTCACGACCGGAACACCGTCCATTCAGGATTTCTTTACTAAGGTTTCCACTTACTACAACGGCTCGGGAGATAAGACCGGACAATACACCGCTCTTTTTGACGGAAATCAAAGATTCTTTTACAAGGTCATGAATATCATCAACGCCGCGCCGACATATTCGGATTCGAAAACGACCGATCCTTATGATTCGAGCAAAACCTATTCGGCGTTATTCGGAGATTCGGACGGAAGTACGGCGCCGGACGGAACACCCGCTTCTACGGATGGATCCAGCTGCGGTTGGTCCCAGCAGGCTGTCACTTCTATGACGGGAATTTCGGGCGGAGCGACGAACTATTCTTATTACATCGCACCGGGGGACGTACATACGATCACTACTTCCGAGGATATGTACAACGTAAGCGCGGGAGGAACGAACTTCGTAACTTGGCTGACGACGCTTTCCACAGGAATAAAACCGGGGAACGCGAAGTGTTCCAACAACGGAGGGAATTGCGTGAATTCCAATTTGATCAAGAACAAGATCAATCTCGCGCTCGGGGTAGCAACCTCCGATCAATCCTACGCGAACGCAAGAAGTTTACTGACTACCTGCGGAACCATCACCGGTCTCTAAAAAAAGAAACCGCACGATTCTTGAACGAACTCGTGCGGATTCTCTTTCTACACAAACGAAGTAAATTCTTACTTCGACATCCATCGAAACATCAAATCGGCGTAATCGTCAAAAGAGCCGCAGTCGTGGAGATAGAGGCTCGCACGCCATTGCAGGTATATGGAGAAGTCGTTGAAACGCCCGTCACACTAATCGAATAAACCGCGTTAGCCGCAACAGTGATGTTTGCCGTTGCACCGCTCGCGGAGCTGGTGAGAACCGTGGCATTCCCGCCGTCTTTCACGAGAATTTCGAATTGATCGCGCTCCGAATTGCAACGGCTTGAGGAATGAACTTGTGTGCCGTTAACACCGGTCAATCGATACGTTCCCGCCTTCGCGAATGTCAAGGTCGGAGTTCCGTTTTTATCGCCGCACACGGTGAAAGTTTGTCCTTCCGGAACGGTAATGTTACTCGCGCCGGCGGACAATCGCGCACCGCTATTACAAGGGTTTAAAACATAACCTGCAATTAAGAGGTTCAAGAAAAGTTTATCCGATTTTTCCTCGTCGGTTTCCTTAGGTTTACATGCAATCGCCATAACCAAGATCAAAAGCGCTAAAATCGTCTTTTTCATTTTATTTGTATTCCTTCAAAGAGAGTTGACGTTTGATATATTCCCGGCAACGTTCGGATACGGTCATCGAAGGTTCCCTTTTTCGAAAAAAAATCCGAAAAAACCGTTTTTTTTAAACCGACTTAAACTGGATGAGGAATTTGGAATATGATTCCGGGTGGCGGACGGCTTCGACTCAATGTTGCTCCTTACGGTCGCAACATAATGCTTCGGTCAAGTCATTGAGTTTTCCGGACGTAGTCAACTCGACGAAACACCAATAACTTGACTCCGCATCGTTCCCCGCCGCGTTGCAAACGGAAATTTCTTACAAAAACGGCCTGATTCGGCCGTTTTTAAAATATTAAATATCCTTAATAATCAAATCCATCATGCGGATAAAAACCTTTCGGATATCGTCCCTCGCTTCCTCCGAAGGAAGAACCTTGTGATTCCAGATTTTTAAACCGAAACGGATAAAAAAATTATCCAGAAACTCGGATTCGACGTGGGTTTTCAAAAGAGTTTTGCCGCCGTCCCGGTTCCACGATAAAGCGACTTTGGTTCCTTTGTCTCCGTTTGCATGGACGAGGGTTTCGGTAAACTCGTGGATGATGGATTCCAAATTTCCGGGAATGACCAGGTTGATCGCCCAAGTGGGAATCACATAGGAAAAACCGCCCGATACGTCGAACTTTTCGATCTTATTGATCTTAAACGAAAGAGAACCGTTATCCGGATGATTTATAAAAACGCCCGAAAGAAGAATTTCAGGATTTTCTAATAAAAGGCCGTAGAGATTGGCTTCGAGCGCGACACGGACCTGAAACGGAAAATGGTTCAACGAAGGAATGGAAAAGGAATCCTCATGATACAAATTTCCTTTCGCGTCATACGGAAGAATTCTCCCGTGAGCGGTGATAAACTTGAACGAAATGTCCGGAGTTTTGGAATTCAGGCGAATCTCCGCGAGCGTTTTTCCCTTTTGATTTTCGATCTTGATGTTCACCCAACCGAGATATTTGATCGTATCGAGATAATCGCCTAACTCCTCGTAGTCGTCCGCGATGTTTCTGGAAATCGAACCCTTGAAGTTGAACTTCGTGATCGAAGATTCTCCCTTCGATTCTTTTTCGTCGGAAAGGACAAGCAGAGAATCCAACCCGAAATAATAATTCAAAAACTTACCGAGATCCGGAAACGATTTGGAAAGATCGTTCAGAACCTTTCTCGCTTCCGGATTATTGACCTTTTTAAAGATCATCGTATTCGGTGCGTCGATCTGACGAACGTTATGCGGATCTAAAAATTTCAAGCCGCCTTCCATCGCCATAACCGCGTGTTTGTGCGTAAACGGCCCGAGATGGGTGACCAGATCCAAATTTCCGGAATAGGATGTTCCGCCGTACAAAGGCTTCGGATTGTGTTTGAGGTCGAACTCCGCGCTAAAATCTCCGAACGCGGGAACGGAGATCATCTTCATTCTCTTTTCTTCGAGACTGATCTTATAACCTTCGGAGGAAAACTTCCCCTTGTACGAAACCCAATGTGTTCCGTCCTCTTCCTTTTGGAGAAATTCGGAGTGATAGAGTTTTTTAAGTTCGAACTTTTCCAGAGAAGCTTCGATGTATTTGTGGAACTCCAGCGCCTTCCCGTCGTATTGAACCTTCTTGGCGACCCCTCTCAAAAAACCGAGGAATTGTTTAGAAATCTCTCTTCCGTCGGGACCGATCGAAGGGGGAATGTCCTTGAGTGATAAAGCTCCCAAGACGGGAAAAACAAGAAGAATCGAAAGCAGAACAACCCCGCGCAGAATCAAACCTTGAAGCCGAATTCTCACAACCACCACCTTTTATATAACGATCGATATATATTACTGAAGTATTCCTCCCCAACCTAATTCCCGATTTTTAAAATGCAAGATTTTTATAACGATCGCTACACAAAAGAACGGCCCGTAGTCCGGGCGCGCAGGAGTTCCCACATTTCCGCAGAAGGTCAAATTTTGTTTTATAGGGAAAAACGCGAGAGTTCCCACGCGTATAAAGAGGCCTATTCTCTTTGAAAAGGCTCGTTGCAGTTCCTACATTTTTCGAAAACTCAAGGCTGAATAATAAACCGAATCGGATTTCCTTTTCGTTCGTCCAGAGCTTCGAGGCATTGATTCACTTCTTCCAGAGGGTGGTGCGAAGTGATCGAATGCGTAAGATTGATTTTTCCTTTTAAATACAGATCGATCAATTCCGGAATCGCACGCCGATCCGAACCGTACGAACCGGAAACGGAAATCATTTTCTCGATGAGGATAAACGGAATCTGAAACTTGAGAGGTTGTTTGCCGATTCCGACCAAAACGATTCTTCCTCCCCGATTCATCGCTCGAAGGGATTCTTCCACGTTGGACATATAGCCGGAAAAATCCGCGAGAAGATCGACTCCGCTCGTGATTTCTTTTAAGGTTTTACCAGGATTCCGAATCTCCTTCAAGTTCACCAATTCGTCGGCTCCGTATTTCGCGGCGTTTTCCAGAGACCCTTTGTCCACATCGAGAGCGATCACCTTACCGCTCGTCAACGCTCTTGCTACCGCAACCGCGTGGATTCCCAAACCGCCGCAGCCGAAGATCGCAACCGTATCTCCGTCTTGAATATTGCCTCGGTAACGAATCGCATGATACGGAGTGGAAACGGCGTCCGCAAGAATCGCTCCTTGATCGAACGGAATCGCATCCGGCAGAGAATACAAATAACGTTCCTCAACTACGTTGTATTCGGCGAAACTTCCGTCCCGATCAAAACCGAACACGCCTAGATCCTTGCAGAGATTCTCATGTCCCGATCTACATTGTTTGCAGACTCCGCAGGATGTTCCTGCCGCGATCACGACCCGATCCCCTTTTTTAAAACGACTTACGTTTTCTCCGATCTCTTCCACGACGCCGGAAGATTCATGACCGGGAACTCTCGGGTGATTTTTACACTTCATCGTTCCGTGAACCACGAGATGAACGTCGGACCCGCAAATACCGCAGGCTTTGATTTTTACTTTTACAAGTCCGGGCCCGAGCGTAGGAACGGGAACTTCGCGAATGTCTAAAATTTTTTTACCGGATTCTAAAACGGCGGCTTTCATTTTCGATTCTCCCTAACGAGACGCAACGTAGATTAAGATCGATCACGGACGAGTCAAGGTGATTTGGGGTAGAATTCGGATTCTACTTTTACGAATCCGTAAATTTCCGAGCATTCGAACGAGCGAATCTTTCCGAAATTTTCGCGGGTTTAGCACTTGAATCGGGAGCATCGGATTTTTTCATGGAGGGAGAATCGATTCGGTTGTAAAATCGGAGGAATTCTCCAAATAGAAAACTCCTTCCGGAGGAATACATGGAACCAGAGACAATCTACCGGGAGATCAAAGCGAGTCAGAACGGTCAAGACTGGCATCATACGAATTGTTTCGGCTGCGGTCCCGATAATCCGAAAGGGATTCATGCAAGTTTCCCCTTTCACGAAGAAAGCGGCGAAGTTCGATTTCCGTTTAAAATAGAAAAGGCATTCGAAGGCGCTCCGGGTTATGCCCACGGAGGAGTTCTTGCAACTCTGCTCGACGAAGCGCAAGGCGTGCTTTGTTTTCATCTCGGTCACTTCGTAATGACCGATCAGTTGTATATGCGTTATCACAAAGCGGTTCCTCTCAATGAAGAGGTGGAAGTGCGTTGTTGGGTTACGATGGTAAGAAGAAGAAGACTTTATACGAAGGCTACGATTCATCTTTCCAAAACGGGAGAACTTCTCGTTTCTTCCAAAGCCCGCTGGTACGATATGTCAGAAAGAACGATGAGAAGAATGTTCCAGGGAACCGTATTTCCGATCGACACTCTTCTGCAGGTTTTGGAAGTGAACCAGAAACGCGGTAAGGAAATCCGCAAACGGATCAAACGGGAAAAAATCGAACCTTAAGAATTCCTTCCTTCGTGGTTTTTACAAATCATTCTTTGCGCAAAGCGGCATGCTGAAAGGATTACTATTTTAAAATCTTTTTACTATGAATTTGTTAAGAATTTGTTTCCAAAAAGGGCGCCGAGGAAATCAAAAAAAGCGCAGGCTATGTTAGGAAAGTAGAATTTTCTTATATTCTAAAGCGTATGTCCGTTGCGTTCCGAGGCGGCGTCGGCAATCGGAAGAACGACGTAAAAAGTCGTTCCCCGATCGGAAGTTTCGAAAAAGATTCTGCCATTGTGATCTTCGATGATTCTGCGGCAAATATCCAATCCTAAACCGGTTCCGGCTCCAGAAGGTTTTGTCGTAAAAAAAGGTTCGAAGATCCGATCCCGTATCGTGTCTTCGATTCCGGTTCCGCTGTCTTCGATCGCGATCTCCCAACCGGAGGGCAATTTTTTGCAGGAAATCGACATTCTCCCTTTATAGTTCATCGCATAGAGCGCGTTACCGATGATGTTCGTCCAAACCTGCGTCAACGCGTCCGCATTTCCCCAAACGTAGGCGGTGTCGGGCATATTCCGCACGATTTCCACCTGAGTCTTATATTTGGAATAATAAAGAGTAAGAACGGTTTCCAATTGTTTGCGGACGTCGACCGGTCCCATCGCCGCACCGGAACGATCCTTATACGCGTATTCTTTGAGAGCCTGTATGACGAGAGACGCTTTTTCGGCGGCCTTTTCGATCGTAAAACTGGCACGGGCCAAACTGGACAATGAAAGCGCGTTATGCGCTATCGGAAAGAATCTCTCTTTATCCGATAACTCGTATAGAATTTCGGAAATTTCCTCCGGCGCGGTTCCCAAATCCGTTAGAATGTCGGCGAGCCGCATCGAATCCCGGATTCCGACTTCGCTTAACAAACCGGAAATTTTTTTCCGTTTCGTCCTTTCCTCTTTCGTATCGTAAAATTCCCGCGGAGAAATTCCTTTGGTAAAAAGTTTTTCCCAGACTTTCTTTTCGGCTTCGGAAAATTCGGAATAATTTCTTAAAAGAGTCTCCCAGGAATTGGACAATACGGATTGAATTCCCTCGTTCGAGGAAACGATCGCTCCCAACGGCGTATTGAGTTCATGAGCGATTCCCGCGACTAACTGTCCTAAGACGGCCATCTTTTCGGAGCGGATCAACTGTTTCTGCGCGCTTCTCAATTCTTCTATGGCGCGGATGACTTGTTCGTTTTTAGAAACGAGATATTGGTTTACGGTTCTTAATTCTTCCGTCCGTTTGGTGACGATTCCTTCGAGACCTTCGTTGATGGAACGGATTCGTTGTTCGGCGTCCGTCATTTCCTTTACAAGAAACGTTTGTCTCGCACTCGCGATTACGACGACGATCGTGGTTCCCGTCCAAGCTACGATCCGAACTCCTTCCGGCAGACCGGAAAGAGTTCCCGCAAGAACGATCGTGATCGAGCTGGCAACTACTTCAAATAAAGGTAATAAACGAAGAGCGGCTTCGAACCTTCTTCCCCAAATCGGATTATCGTTGAACTTAGGCTCCCATGTCAAAGCTCCGTATCCCAAGACCAGCGCCGATACGGAAAATCC
The DNA here is from genome assembly GCF_022267325.1 of Leptospira sanjuanensis. Classification (NCBI taxonomy): domain Bacteria; kingdom Pseudomonadati; phylum Spirochaetota; class Leptospiria; order Leptospirales; family Leptospiraceae; genus Leptospira; species Leptospira sanjuanensis. Next base: position 935,798 of record NZ_JAIZBG010000001.1, on the reverse strand, counting down.
GGCGTTGAGAATCGTTCCGTCCGGCGGAATCTCTACGATAAAGAACGCGTTCCACAACAACCAGCAAAGCCCCGTTCCTCCCATGCCTAATATGAATGCGAACCAGGATTTATCCGGCTGTAATCTCAAAAGCGGAATGAGTAAAACTCCTAATGCGGCTGCGGTCAAAAACGAAACCGGGTGATTGATCAACGGAAGAAGCTGCGGAATCCCTACTCCTTCGCGTTGCGGAAGATACAACGCAAGAGAAAAAGTTAGAATCGCCGTGATCAACCCCAACGCGTCGAGAACCGCGGCGCGGATTCGAGTGCGATCACATTCAATAACGATAATAGAGTATCCGATCACGAAGGAAGGCGCGACCCAAGGAAACAAATAATCGCTCGGAGTCGGAGTAACATAATAATCGAGATATACTTGGATCGCCCACGAAAGTTGTCCGAGCGCGTTAGCGGTAAGACCGAGTGCGAACCAGAATCGGAATCGATGGATTCCTCCTTCGGCGGCGAGGTATCCGAGCCAAGCGAGAACCGCGGCACAGAGATAGGTGATTGTCCAATGAACGTTATCTATAAGTCGATCTACGTTTCTTTCTTCGTAATAGTAATTTGCGAAAAAAGAAACGATCGTCAAGATCGTACTGATCCAAAATATCCAAAGCCCCGCTTCGGTTAAGGAGGATCGAGATTGACTTCTCTGCATTGTCATCAATGACTCACGAACGACGAACAGTATGGACGTTAACCGTTCGACTCGTCGACCTCTTTTCTCGTTTATAAGACTCGTAAAAACGGATTCTGACTCAAATAATTTCGAAATCGAATCAAAATAGAGTGCGATTTATTTTTTCGGGCAGATGGGGAACTCCGTTGATCGAAACGGGAAGATATTTCCCTCTGACCCAACGAAAGGTGCTTAAGGAAGTGTTCCAGATCCAAGGCATCCAAGCGAAACAATCCTCGTCCTGTTTTAAGAGCCGATTCAAAACCAAAGAGATGGGGGTGCCCGAAGTGAAGATGAAATTCCGTTCCTGATCCCCGGGTGAAAACCATACATTAGAAGAATGGAATATTCTTGCCTCGAAACCGCGGTAAGTTTCGATTCCTTCGGGAGTTTCCGTTCCTTCTTTCCAAAATTTGAGAATCTCTTCGGTCAGCTTAAAGAACAGAGCCGCAGATCGTATCCCGCCTTTGAGTCGAACCTTTGCGAATTGAGAAAGCGTTTTTGCAAACTCGGGTCTTTTCGCCGCGAGTAGTTTCGAGTAAGAACCCCAGAGTTCGGGTGAGAATTCGTTCCAACCCGCGTCTCGATTGATAAACGAAGAAGATCGAAATTCCTCCCGTTCGCCTACGACGGAAATCACCCCTTCCAAAAAGGATTCTCCCGTTTCGACTTGTCTGCGCAACGTTCCGGTCACGATGCGATCGGGAACTTCTCCGTTCCGAGCCATGAATTTTCCGAGTGCAAACGCCTGACTCTTTCCGTGCGGAGTCAAAAGATCGTAGTTTTCACCCTGAGAATTTGCCTGTCCGTGACGGACGAGATGAACAACGGACATGAGCGACTAACTTTCCGTCGTGAATCTCGGATTGGTGACTTCCACCTTTTCTCGTACGGTTTCTTTTACGTGATTCCAATACTCCGCGTTTTCCAAAGAAAGTTTTTCCTTTCGGATCTTGTCTCTGAGTTCCACGTTCCAAGCGTGTGCGAGATTTTTCTTTTCGTTTAACGTGGCAGGAAGGGAGGAATCCTTCTTTAGAAGTTTTACGAGGCGATCGAGTTCCTTATCGAGAAGTTCTTCGCCGGATCTGATTTCCCGCGAAACGACCCCCAACATATTCCAACTTACTAATGTTTTATACGAGAGTAAATCCTTGTCCTTGAATTGCGGAAGGACTTCCTTCATAAGAAAATCCTGAATCGCTTCGAGCAAGTCCGTTGATGTCGGTTTATCCTGCATTTTCTATGATCCTCATCGCTTCGTATTCCATTTCGCAGGCTCTTCTTCCGATAGCCGCAAGTTCGATTCCCTTATCCTTTCCGGAAAGATGTCGTTCCGCCTGACCGATACAACCGATCGCCCAACGAAGATTTCCCATCACTTCCCAATACGTGACCATCGCAGGATTCAAGGTTACGCCGGAAGCCTTTTCATACGCTTCGTAGAATTCGGTGCGATCCGCAAAACCGCCCGCTTCCTTATTCAACTTTCCGAATCTCCAATCTCTCATACAAAGCCAGGTGAGATCTTCATGCCGGTCTCCCCAGTGCGCGAATTCCCAATCCACGATTCCTTGAAGTCCGTCGGGCGTTACCATAAAGTTTCCGGTTCGGAAATCCCCGTGTATCAATACGACATCGTCCGAAGGTTTCGCTTTTTTTTCGAGCCAGTTGAGAATCATCTCCATCGAAGGATACGCTTCGCTCATCCGATCCAACTCCAATCGAAGAGAATGTATCGATCCGTTAGCGACTACCTTGTCGTTCGGATCTTGTCCCATCCAAAGAGTTTTACGAAGGGTTTCGTTTTTGCAATGTTCCGGTTTTACGGAATGAATCTTTGCGAGATTGACCGCAAGATCCGCGGTGAGTTGTTTTCTAATTTTGTTAAGCGAAGGATCTTTGACGATGTATCTTCCCGTGGCTTTTCCAGAAATCTTCTGCATAAAGTAGAAAGGACTTCCGGTTACTCCTCGATTCGTTTCGAGCCAGAAAGGCCTCGGAGTATTGACACCCGCGTTGTATGCGAGTTCGCAAACGCCGAATTCGTCCTCCCGACTCAGTGATGCAAGAAGCGCCGCGCCCTTGTCGGTTCGAAATACGGTGTCGTAAGAGCCTTTTTCCGGTCCTTCCAAAACCTGAAGCTGCGCGGAAAAATTTTCCTGACAAGCTCCGCCCGAAAGAGATACCATCGAATGGATCTCCGTTTTTCCCTTCAATCTGTCCGAAAGATAACCTTCCAGAACGTTCTTTAATTCGGTGTCGTTCATAATATTCGCGTATTCTAATATTAAAAATCGTTTTTGCCGCTGACCAGGTTTCTTCCGATCACCATTTTGTGAACCTCGCTCGGTCCGTCCGCAATCCGAGCCGCTCTTGCGTCCCGATAAAACAATTCGAGCTTCATGTCTCTTCCGTAGCCATGAGAACCGCAGATCTGAATCGCGCGGTCGATCACCTTGCAGAGAGTTTCCGAAACCTGCCACTTAGCCATCGAAATGATCTGCCTTGCGTCTTCTCCGGCTCTGAGAGTATGCGCGGCTTTTAACGTAAGCATATAACCCGACTCGATTTCCAAAGCGGATTCGGCGAACATCCACTGAATCCCCTGATGATCCGCGATCCTTTGACCGAACACTTCGCGTTTGAGAGCGTATTCCCTCGCGATTTCCATGGATCTTCTCGCAAGACCGATCCATCGCATACAGTGCGTTAGGCGGGCCGGTCCGAGACGTTCCTGCGACCACTTGAATCCTTCGCCGACTCTTCCGAGGATCGAAGATTCGGGAACGCGAACGTTTTCGAACTTCAACTCGCAGTGGCCTCCCGGACCGTGAGAACCCATCACTCCGATTTCACGCACCATCGTATAACCGGGCGTGTCGGTCGGCACGAGAAACATCGTGGTTCTTCGAAACGAATCCGCGACCTTGGACATCACGATCAAAAAGCCCGCTCCGTTCGCACCGGTACAATACCACTTGTGCCCGTTGATCACGTATTCGTTTCCGTCTTTGACGGCATTCGTCGTCAGGGTTTGCGGATCTGCTCCGGCGCCCGGGGGCGGCTCGGTCATCGCAAAAGCGGAACGGATCTTTCCTTCCACAAGAGGATAATAGAATTTTTTCTTTTGGTCCTCGTTTGCCGCGATATGAAGAAGATGCATGTTGCCTTCGTCGGGCGCGTCGCAGTTGCAAAGATAAGGAGCGATCGGAGAACGTCCGAGTTCGGAAAAGATGATCGCGGTTCCCACCATATCGAGTCCGAGCCCTCCCTCCGATTTGGGAAGATGAGGAGTCCAAAGGCCGAGTTCCTTTACTTTCTTTCTCAGCTCTTCCGTGATCTTTTCGGGCATTCTCCCGTGATCGTAGTCGTAATGATCCTCAGCGGGAATCGCGTGTTTCTCCACGAAATCGCGGATTTTCTTTTTGATCTCTTCGACTTCCTTCGGTATCGTAAAATCCATCCCTATCTCCTTGAATCGAATCGGTTACATAAATCTATATGTTGACACTCATCGACATATGCGAATCCTTCAGGATTCCAGAAATTTTACAACTTCTTTTAACGTGTCCACGATCAGGCTTTTGTCCACGGAGTAATAGATTTCCTTTCCTTCTTTTCGGGAAGAAACGAGATTCAAGAGTTTCATCTTGTTGAGATGATGCGAGATCGTGGTTCTCGATATGTCGAATTCCTTCGCGATGTCGCCCGCCTTCACCTCGCGATGACAGGAAAGGATTTTCGCGATCTTCAGCTTCACCGGATCGGAGATCGCGGACATGAGTTGCAACGTCGCTTCCGTTTCGAAAGGGAATTTCTTTTTCTTCTTCATTCGTAATAACGTCTTGTGTTTCGATCTATCTTGCTTACAATCGAAAGTATATTCCTTTTTTCGAATCTACTCACTCGGACGCTCCGGATTCCAGCCGTATTTTCCGATCCGATCGTTATAAAGACTTCCCAGATACAGGAAACCGTTTTTATATTTTACGGAGGTGATCGCCTTCAGATGTTTCCCAGTCGGCTCTTGAAAACTGCGGAGAGGGGTTCCGCTCTCGTCCAAAAGAAGAACGAATCCGTAAGGCTGCGCTTTCGGCCAGAGAAACTCGGGAAGTTTCGCGATCGCCGACTTCAAAGCGGGTCGAGGATGAAAGACGTTATCCATGAGGGAATTTCTCACCGTAAACAATGCGAGATAAAACGTTCCGTTTCCGTCCGCCGAAATATTATCCGGAAATCCCGGAAGATTCTCCATAAAAAAATCGTTTTGACCGGCTTTGGGTCCTTTCAGCCAATACCTGCGGATTCTATATCGGTACGTTTCGTTGACCAATACGAAGTCTTCGTTTTTAGAAAGGGCAACTCCATTAGCAAAGTATAATTCTTTTAACAACACGGTAGTCTTTTTCGTATGAGGATCGTATTTCAAAAGTCTTCCGCGAGGTCTTGCTTCCATCAGATCGTAAAGATATTCCTTGCTGCCGAACTTGTCCGAAGCGTCCGAAAAATAAACCGTCCCGTCGCGGGCGACGTCCAGGTCGTCCGTAAATCGAAACGGAACCCCGTCCGCTTCCGTGCTGAGAACTTTCACTTCTCCCTTCGTTCCGATTTCCAAAAGTCCTTTGTCGGCGTCGGCGACAATCAGTCGACCATCCGCCAAAAGTTTACTTCCGAGAGGGCGCCCCGAAGTCGCGGCGTGCGCCTTAACGTTGCCTTCGGGAGAAATGTGAATTACTTTTCCGTTCTCGCAAGATGCGTAAATATTTCCGTGATCGTCGACTTCCATGTCTTCGGGACCTTGCAGTTTTCCTAAACCGATCAGCTCGGCCTCCGACAACAATTGATTGGGCGCATACGCTCCTTCCATCGGAGGAGGTTCCGGCGGAAAATACGCCAACGGATCAACGGGAGAAGGTTTTAAGATAAAATGAACAATTCCACCCAAAAGAAGAATGGAAACAACGGCAAGAATCCGATTCCGGTTCATGCAACCTCCGTGTGAATTCTAAGGACCCCAAAAAAATATTCGGGACCGGGCGTGAGTCAACAGGAATTTCCCCGCTTGTTCCGAAGGAGTTCCCACAAAAGAGAAGATTCTTCTCGAAAGCTGTGGGAACTCCCATATCGCTTTCTATAAATCGCCTCAGCACCAACCGCGCCAGAACGCACCCACAGATTTTAGTTGATTCCGGTTCCCAAACCTTCGAAGCTGGTGCAGACTTCTCAGAAAAATTTGAATTCCGAAAAATCAAATACTCGATGCGAAATTATAAATAAGGTCCGTTCAGAGCTATGAAAATAACAGAATCCATGGTCCACAGACTTGGTGTTGAATTCAAAGAATCCGATATCATCTTTGAAGAAAACCAAGAAGCGGAAGTGATGTATTTGATCGTAAAAGGGAAGGTCGGGATTCACAAAAAAGTAAAGGAAGCTTATAAACTCCTCGTAGAATTAAAAGAGGGCGATATGTTCGGCGAAATGGCACTGATCGACAAAACGCCTCGAAGCGCAAGAGCCGTCGCAAAAACGGATGTTTCGCTGATCGCGATCAACGAAGGCGCGTTTTTCAATCTGATCCAAACCAATCCGGGATTTTCGATGAAGATCGTTAAGATTCTTTCCTCTCGTTTGAGAGAAACCAACAAGACGATCGCTTCCCTTTTGAAAGCAGACAAAAAGAATTTAGTGACTTCCGCGTTAATCAGCTTCTCCCAAACGAACGGAGAAAAAGACGGAACAACAGTTCGAATCAATCTCAGTCATTTTATCAAATGGGCTATCCTAAGGGTCGGGTTGGAGCATCAGGACTTGGTAAGTTCGATCAGTCTATTAGTAAAAGATAAAATGGTAGAACAGAGAAAGGAAGATCCTTCCACGTTGATCATCCGGGACGCTCTATTCAAATATACGGTGGATGCTTGAGCCTTAAGCCAACCTTGTCGGAACATTCCAAAAACCGAAAGAGACTTTTTTATTTAGACAATCTTCGATCGTTCGCTCTCTTGCTCGGTCTCGTATTTCACGTCGCGATCGTGTACGCCGCGGAAATCAAATATCCGCTTCGAAACGAAGAACGATCGGAATTCTTTGATGTGTTCGGAGAATGGGTTCACGTATTTCGAATGCCCCTCTTCTTCTTTTTATCTGGATATTTTACCGAAGCGATTTTTCGAGCGAAACCTCTCAAAGATTTTTTACGGATGAGAATCTTCCGGATTTTCATCCCCACGGTCGTGGGGGTTCTTTTATTCGCGCCGATGCAATCCTATATTTCGCTTTTACAAGACGGCGAAAGAATTTCTTATCTCGATTTCTACATTCAAATTTTCTTAAATGGAAATATCCGCCCTTCTCATCTTTGGTTTTTATACTTTTTGATCCTGTTTACGATCCTACATCTTTTCGTCCGCAAGGCGACTCTACCTTTGACGGCGCTTCTCAAAAAGGAACCGGCTCAAAAAGGATTCGCGCAGGAATGGAAAACGATCACGGTTTTCACGTTCATCAGTTTTGCGGGAACGTGCATGATCAACCTCTATTTCATGAAAGACGAATCCCGGTTCGCGATCGAACCGGTGAACTTCGTTTACAACTATACGTTCTTTCTCTGCGGAAGTTTACTCATCTCCAAGGAAAAGCTACTTCTCGAACCGCAATCCGATCGATTCTGGATCTGGGCGCCGCTCGCGCTTCTTACCTTTTGGGGTTTTTACGAAATCAGCAGGATCGATCCGTTCTGGTCTTACTTCGGTTATACGGGGGATTGGAGAAGAATTCTCCATATTCTTTCCAAGTGCGCCGCGGGCTGGTTGATGATACGGCTGCTCATCGGACTTTTTCAAAAATTCTTCGACTTCAAAAACGAACAAACCGAATACATGAGAACCGCGAGTTTGCCGATCTATCTCGTTCATCATCCGGTTTCTTTGTTGGCCGGATATTTCGTGGTTCATACGAGCCTGGGACTTGCGGAAAAATTCGTTCTCCATCTGTTTCTCGTGTTCTCGATCACATTCGCAATTTATCATTTTCTAATACGTCCTTTCCGCTGGGTGAACCTCGTCCTCGGAAATCAAACGCAGGCAAAAAAGAATCCATAGGGAGTCACCATTGAACGTTCATCTCAAAAACATTCTCTTTAGACCCAACGCAGCATTTCTCATTCCGATCTTTCTGTTTCTCGTCTGTTGCGAAAGCGGAAATTCATCTTTGATTTCATCGCCCGCAAACCGCGAAAAAAGCGGAAGCGCCACAGTCAAATTCGGAATTCACCCGTATAAAGGAACGGTCATAAAAACGGGAGAAGAAGTTCTTCCGTTCAAGGTCTTGGAAACGGACAAGAACATCGCGCTCGTGGAAGTGCAGGTTCCGGTTTATTCGGACGGCAAGGGACTGGAGTTAAAACTTTCTTCTCCGGGCTTTCAAAATTCTTCCTATAGAGTAAAAACCGCGGAAGAGCTGAACGAAAAACTGATCGCCCTCGACAAAGAAGGCGTAACGCACCGTTTTACAGCGCGATTCAAAACCGGAATGCAACCGAAGAGCGTGCGTTTTATCGACAACACAAGGCTTGCGATTCCTCTTCTCGAAGACGAAGGAATGGACGTATTAAACATCATCACGGGAGAAACCGTCCGACTCGCACCTCCCGAAAAATACAGAAAGAAACTCGGCTTTGTGGAAACGATCGCGATCCCGGAACACAACGAGCTCTGGGTCAGTCAGATGCAGGCGAACGCGGTGCACGTCTTCGATTTAAAAACTCTCGCGTATAAAGCGACGGTGGATCTAACGGGCAAATGGTCCAAAATTCTTCTCTACGATCCGATCCGCGATCTCGTCTACTGTTCGAACTGGATCAGCGAGGACATCTCCGTCATCGATCGCAAGACGAAAACGGAAACGCGTAAGACAGATAAGATCGGATTGCCTCGGGGACTTCTTCTTTCCAAAGACGGAAAGGAATTGTATATCGCTCAATTCTCGGCGAGCAATCAGGAATCCAGCGGCGGAAGACTAGGCATCTATTCGATGGAAAAGGAAAAGTTGATCGATACGATCGGACCTCCCGGCAACAAGCGCCATATCGTACCCGGACCGGCCGAAAATAAGATCTACGTTTCGGATATGTGCTGCAGCAAAATCGAAGTCTACGATCTGAAAGAAAAGAAAGTGCAGAAGACGATTCCAGTATTCGATAAACCGAATACGATCGCTCTCTCGCCCGACGGTAAATATCTTTACGTTTCGTGCAGAGGACCGAACAACCCTACCGAAGGTTATCTCAAAAAAGGATTGGTACTCGGAAGAGTGTATGTCATAGACACGGCGACCGACACGGTAAAAGAATTTTGGGAAGCGGGGAATCAACCCACGGGACTCGACGTATCGTCGGACAACCGTTACTTGGTGATTTCGGATTTTCTAGATCATCAAATTCGAGTCTATCGCAGAGACGGATTTTAGAAAAAACCGGAGAACGTTTTTTACTAAAAAACTGTTGCATTTGGGAACTCAGTTAAAAACATGTCTCTTACCGGGCCTGTAGCTCAGCTGGTTAGAGCACACGCTTGATAAGCGTGGGGTCATGTGTTCAAATCACATCAGGCCCATCCGGTAACGACAAGGGGCTTTAGCTCAGCTGGGAGAGCATCTGATTTGCATTCAGAAGGTCGTCGGTTCGATCCCGACAAGCTCCATACCGAATCATCCCGCTCCGATTCGGTAAACACTTCCCTTTCAATCCGATAAAAACCGCAAACCGTTCTCCATACCGAAAATCTTTTTCGATTGCAACAAGGAGATCGTCGTTTAAGCTTCGGGCGCTTCTGCGCCGAAAATACGTCGAGATGGGAAAACGTTTCTCCTTCGAAACGATTCGAACCATATGCGGGCGCAGACCCGGCTTGCTACGCGCTACGGCTTTCGCCTCCGGTTGTCTCTTGCGAGACAACTGCTTCGCACGCTCCGCATCCGTAGCGCGTGGATGTAAGACAAGGTTTCGGTCAAAATTCAAAAATATTAGAATTTTCTAAACTAATTGAATCCGCGGACGAATCCGATCGGGAAAAGAATTTGTAACTTCCCGGGACAAAAGACGAATTGAAATCAACGCGGTTGTATCGTAATATGGAAGATGGAATCCGGAAAATAATGCGACATCCAAAACCGAGCAGGCAATCATGAACGTAAAAATCCCGCTTCTTACGCGATATTTCTCCTGGCTTCAAAACGACGCGCCGGAATCCCCCGTGGAAATCTATCCGGAAGTTTCCGAATCGTTCGAAAGTTCCATTCCGGGGATTTCCATCATCGGAGATTTAACCGGAATTCCTCTACTTAAGTTCGCCGTTGAAAGCGGAACCCAAGTCGTTCGGAAAATTTCGGCAAAACGCGAAACGTCTCGTGTCACTCGCGAACCGAGTTCCGCATCGGCAAAAACATCCGTCGAAAACCCCTCCGTTTACGACGTACTGATCGTAGGCGCCGGTCCCGCGGGAATTTCCGCAGGAATCGAATGTAAAAAGTTAAATTATGATTTCTTAATATTAGAATCCAATGAACCGTTTCACACCGTAAAAAGTTATCCGAAAGCGAAACCCATTTTCGCGGAACCGGAGGATCTAAAAACGGCTTCCGAGATAACGATCCACAACGGAACCAAGGAAAGTCTTTTATCCGATCTCCAAAAAGTTCTCGAAAAATGGAAACTTCCGATTCGGAGCGGAACGACCGTATCCCAAATTCAAAAAAACGAATCCGGTTTTACGGTTCAAACGGAAAACGGAGAATCCTTTCAAACGCAGGAAGTGATTCTCGCGATCGGGAAAAGCGGAGACGCAAAGAACCTTCAGATCCCCGGAGAAGAATTACCCAAAGTCTATCATCGATTGTTCGATCCGAAAGACTTCGAAAATGAGGACGTTCTCGTCGTAGGCGGAGGAGATTCGGCCGTCGAAGCTGCGATCGCGATCAGCAAATACGCAAACTCGACGAAACTTTCTTATCGCGGCAAAGAGTTGGTTCGCCCGAAAAGCGATAACAAGGATCGGTTTGCGGATCTTGTTGCCTCGGGCAAAATCGATTTCTTAAACGAAAGCATCGTCCAAGAAATTTCCGATCGGGAAGTTCGGCTGAAACGAATCGGCGGCTCCGATTCAAAATCATTCCGCTCCCAATCTTCCTCATTAAAATCACCGAATGCGGCAGATTCGAATTCGAGATCTTCGAATCGATCCGCATCGAGCGACAGTTTCGAAAAAATCCCGAACACAAGCGTACTTGTTCAGATCGGCTCGCGAACCCCGATCGAATTTTTAAAACGAATCGGAATCCGGATTCAAAATCAAAAAAGCGTTTGGGATTGGATCGGATTTGCGGTCCTATTTCTATTTGCAAACGTGGTTTACTTCGGGAAGGCTTCCTTTTACGGAATCGAAGTCTACGGAACGATCGCGACTACTTCTCTTTTTGCGTTGATCGGTTTGGGAGTCCCGCTCACAATCCGTCTTTTTCTAAAACGAAAGGAACTGCTCGCCAACAGTTGGGGTATATTCAGAAATTCTTATCTATTTATCGCGGCCGCATATTTTTGTCTCGTCTACGTGGGTGGAAAGTATTTCGGATTTTTATTCCTCGGGAAACAACCGGGCTTTCACTACACTCTATTGTATTCGCTCACCATTCTTACCTTTGGTTTGAGAAGGATGAAGGTAAGACCTACGCGATATATCCGGAAACAAACCTGGACCTTGATCCTCATTCAAATCTTTCCGTTGTTTCTTTTACCGGAAATCATCCTTCCCTTTCTCGGACAAAACGGTCTCTTAGGAGACGGAAACGGATTTTTACTAACGCAAGTGTTTCCTTACGGCGCGTATTGGAACGCATATGGATTGATTCTCGCATGGCCTCTTAACATGGGAATCTTTTACAACACGGGGATCACGACGTTCTGGCTCGTCTACGGACTCCTGCAAACCTTCGCAGTCATTCCCTATCTCGTATATCGTTTCGGAAAAGGAGCGTACTGCGGTTGGATCTGTTCCTGCGGAGGTCTGGCCGAAACCTTAGGAGACGAAACAAGAACCAAAATGCCTCATGGCAAATTCGCCAATCGATTGGAAAACTCGGGGCAATGGATTTTATTCTTTGCGACGATCATCACCTTACTCAAGTTAAGCGAAATTTTTCTATCTCCTTGGTTTCCGATCACTCACGTATTCGGAAGCATCGGAGACGGAGGAAAAAAGATCTACGACCTGATCGTCGACTTGCTGTTAGCCGGAGTTGTCGGAGTCGGTTCGTATTTTCTTTTGAGCGGAAGGGTTTGGTGTCGATTCTTTTGTCCGCTCGCGGCTTTGATGCATATCTACGCAAGATTCAGTCGTTTTCGGATCTTTTCAGAAAAGAAACGTTGTATCTCCTGCAACATCTGCACCAAAGTTTGTCACCAAGGGATCGACGTGATGAGCTACGCAAACAAAGGAACTCCGATGGACAACGTTCAATGCGTGCGTTGTTCGGCTTGCGTAGTCAACTGCCCGACCGAAGTCCTTTCGTTCGGAGAACTGAAATAGAACTCCGTTCGCCGAACCGTTCAAGCGGACGATTTCGCTTAACAATACTGGAATGAGATTTTAAGCGGCGGAATCTCTTGCACGCCGGATCGGGAAATCACTGATTCAAGAACTCGATCGCTCTTTCCCGTTGGGTCGCGTTGCTGGAACCGGAATGCCCCTGATTCGGAGTGATAAACAATGGAACCTCCGCGGTTGTTGGACATTCTTGTTTTAAGAATTTGTTCAAAGCGAACACCCAGTTCTTTGCGAGTTCCACACGGTTTTTTCCGAACGAACCGTCTTTCGGAATCGCCGGATCCACGGTATCCAATTCACCGACCGTAACGCTGAGCGGAGTATTGCAGAAATTCTTAAATTCAAGAGGAACGTTTTCGGGGAAATCCTTCTTTCTCTTCAAACCGCTCGGGAAAAAACGTTCCGAATCGGGAAACGTATACCATCCAGGCGCCGAGATAAACGCCCGTTTTACTTGAGAACCGTACATTAGAATATAACGATGTGTGAATTGAGCGCCGCCCGAATGTCCGTAAAAATACAAATTGTCCGTGTTGACCTCGTGTTCCGAACGCACCTTCCTCAAGATTTCCTGTAAAAATAAATCGCCTCTTTGTTCGCCGTTAATGACGGTCGCATAATCTTTCCAGATTTCTTTTTTAAAAACGGGAACGATCAGAGGAATATTGAGTTTATCCGCGATCGGTTTTCCGAAACGGATATAACTGTCCCAATCATACGCCTTGCTGTGTATGATAACGAGAACTCCCTTGTTCTTATCGTAATCTTTCGGATAGTATTCCAGGTATTCAAGACCCGGGATGGCTTGAATCGAAACCGTAAGAATCCAAAGAAACAAAAAGAATCCGTATCGGGAAATCTTCCGTTTCCACCAATCTTTATTGCTGAATCGTTCCGGCATAACTCTGAACCCTCTGAAAAAAAGCGGGATCTTCCAAGACGGAAGCGAACTCGTCGAATTCTTTTTTGAGATTTTCGTACAAGTTTCCCATAAAGTAGTTATTCGCAATTCCCTTTAAGACGGATAACATGTTGAAATCCCACTGAGAAAGTTTGGACGCGACTTGAACCGCATGTCGAAGAACGTTTTCACCTTCATAAATCTCATCCACGATTCCGAGCGCCAAAGCTTGAGAGGATCGAATCGGATCTCCTTTGAGAGTCAGCGTAAGCGCCTTAGTCGGACCGACCTTGCGCGCAAGAGTCGTAATCAAAGGAGGACCGCCGAATCGAATCTCCGGTCGAAAGAGAATCGCTTTTTTTTCCGAAACGATATAATCCCCGCAAAGCGCCAGATCAAAACCTCCTGCGGACGCGAATCCCTTCAGAACGGTCACGACCGGTTTCGGGAAACTATAAAGAGCATAATGATATTCTAATATTCTATGGCGAAAGGATTCCATCTTCGAACTTAACACTTCTTCCAAATCGTAACCGCTCGAAAAATGTTTTCCGGAGGAAGTTAAAACGATCGCCTTTACGTCCGTATTCGATGCGTTTGCTTGAAAGACGTGTTCCAACTCGTCCCGGATTTTCACGTTCAACGCGTTGGATTTTTCGGGACGATTGAGCGTTACGATAAGAATCTTATCTTTCAGATCGGTCAACAGGCACTCGTATTTCATTCTAAGATTTCGACTCCGATACAAAAACAGGGGCCGATCTTAAACGGTAAAGCGCGCTCTGCAAGAAGAATTTAGAAGGAAACGATCTTTTCGAAAACGAACCAAAAAGAAAATCGTTAAACGAATCGACTTCGTTTAACGACCAAACATTGGAGTTCGTTGTTTTTAGTCGTTCCAGTTCGGAAACTGAGCTAGATTCGACTGCGCGATCGAGTCGTGAGAGGGAACGATTTGAATTTCCGGTTTTTTACGAACGAGTTCGTGAACCCGAAGCAATTCCTGTCCGAGTTGTTCCGGATTTCTGTCCGCGATTCTTCTGGATAAACGGGGTTTGTGCGCGGGAATTTGAATTCCTTCCTTCGACCAACTGATGTCTCCCGTAAAGAAATATCTTTTTTCCCGTGAAAGATTGATAAAAAGACCGATCGATCCTCCGCCGTGTCCTTCCATAGGAACGAAGACCACGCTACCGTCCCCGTATAAATCCAAACTCTGAGAATAGGACTCGTACGGAGTTTCGTTAAAACGAATGTCTTCCCATTGGATCGAATTTCCGTCGAATTGTCTTTGAATATAACCGTGTCTTGTGTTCGAAGATTCGGCCTCCTTTCGCTCTTCTTTGGTCGTAACGATCTTAGCCCAAGGAAAATCCTTGATGCCGCTCGCATGATCCCAGTGCATGTGCGAAAGAAAAACCTTTCCGATCTTGGAAGGATCGTATCCCGCTTTTTGCAGAATCGTAACGGCCGCGGTATGATCGGTGTAATCCATCAGAATTTTAAGATGCAAGGGTTTTAGAGCGAACTGCTCTTTGATGTCCGTTCCAAGCCCCGTGTCGAAAAGAAATCTTCCTTTCGGATGTTCCACTAGAAGCGCGGAATGGGCCACAACTCGTTTCCGAAAAAGATTTCCCCCTTCGAATAGAAAAGCCTCGGACGTTCCCGCGTTCGCCGTTCTCAAAAGGGTAAAACGAACTCCCGGATTTTTAAAGTTCGTATTTTGAAATTCTTTTACTCGATCGCTCAATCCTGCATTATTTTGAATTTCTAATTTAGGATATCCTAATGCATAAACGAATCCCGACAAAAGAACGGCTGCGATTCCCAAAACGATCCATATATATTTCATCTGTTTTTTTCTCCTTGTTGCACTAAAAGTTTTGCGGTTTTTGCGGCGGATCGCAACGGTTCCGGATTCTGATGCGTCCGGGAAAGAAGGATCGCTCCCTCCAAAAGACAAAGAATCGAAGTCGATAATATCGAAGCGGATTTTTTCTCCCATCCCATCCGAACGAAGTATGATTCAAGTCCTTGGTTCCATTCTGAAAAAATATTTCTGCAAGCTTCGTTTACCGGATTTCCTTCGACGACGGTTTCGGATGCCGTGGTCGCAACCGGACAACCCTGCGTATAATTCGTTTCGATGAGTTTATTCTCGAGAGATTTAAAAATGGAAAGCACCGCGTTGGACGGCGACTTGGAAGAAAGAAGCAAGGAAAGGAGCATGTTCCCCATTGCCCTTCCGGAAACCGTAATCGCTTCCGCAGCCAAATCCTCTTTACCGCCTGGAAAATGAAAATAGATCGAACCTTTCGGAGCGCCGGAAGATTCCACGATATCGTTCAAACCGGTTCCGTTGTATCCCTTCGTTTCCAAGGACAAAGCCATAGCTTTGATCATTCGTTCCTTCGATGCCGCTCCTTTTTCGCCCATAAGCCAAATAAGATCCACATAAATAGACCGGTCAACATATTTTTATACCGTTTTACGATCGTGAAACCGAATACTCCGTTTGCGGGAATCATACGTTTTTGATAATCGACATGGATGGATTTACGTGCGTCGGTCAGTTGAGAAGACTTGCAAACGCGTCCTGATCGGAAAATTCAAGAACCGCCTTCGAATCCGTTCCAGTCGAGTCGAAATAAAAATTTCCTTTCAACTGCTGCGTCAAAGCGGAAATCAGAGTGAATCCCGTCGTTTTGGGAGAAGACCAAACCGAACGTTTTTCGATTCCCGGCCCCGCATCGGATACGATCAGAGTGTAACGACTATTGGAAAATTTTAATTCGACACGAATGGGCTCTTCTTCTTTTCCTTCGGAAGAATGCAAAACCGCGTTGTTCAACAATTCGCTCACGATCATCGCAAAGGGCACCGAAATTTCGATGCTCAAGGGCGCGCTGCCTTCGCAGGAAATCAGTTCGATCTTTCGGGACGGATGCGATAACGAAGTTAAACGGACGATTTCTTCCAGTATTCCGTTTAAATCCACTTCGTAGTCCGTCTCGGTTTTGTAGATCGCGTCGTGAATTCTCGACAACATAAGAATTCTTTCGTTGAAATTTTCGATCTGTCTTTCGTCCGCCTTTCCCTGTACCGTCCGATGCAGATTCGCAAACCCGCTTAAAATCTGAAGATTGTTCTTCACTCTGTGATGGATCTCGCGAATAAAAACTTCCTTTTCCTTCGTATGACTGTTTAAAACGCGCACGGTGATGATCGCGATCGTGCAGAATAAAATCAGCTTTAAAATCGTATCGAAGATGAACGCTGAAGAAAGTTCTCCCTGCGTCCACAATTGATACAAACGAAAGGACATGAGCGCTCCCGTATAAATCGAAACGGCGATCGTTTGACGGATCTCGGAAAAATGCAGAAACAAGATGATGATGGTCGCCATCGAAAAGTAGATGTTCCCGTTCTGCATTCCGAAAAAAAGTCCGATGGTAAGAGCGATCAAACTGAGATACAGAATTGATTTGACTGCTTCGTCCAGGCGACCTAACCGCAATAAGGCGATCGAAATAAGGGCGGAAGTTCCGAATATTACGAAACCGATTCGGATTCCCTGACGGATATAAACGAGACAGGCTGCGAGGGAGACGAAAAAAATGACGAGGTTAGTCACATACAAGTGACGCGCTTTGTTTCGGGTAAGATAATCCCTTCTTCCGTAGATTCGGTCGATTCTATCGAACAACATTTTCAATTTTTATTTCGCTTCGAAGAGACCCCGAAGAAGGAACGAGAAACATCTTCGAGGTTCGCATTCTAAATTACAAATATTTTTCCAATAATGCGACATCCTTTCTCGAATTTAAAGCGACTTGGAAATAAGTTGCCTTCCCAAGCGAACGCCCGCTATAAAATCGGGAACGAAATCGGATCAAACTCCCAGACGGCTCAACTGATCCAAAAAATTCACCGCAAAACTTCCCGTTCCTTTGGATTCTTTCGCTGCGCGCTCACCTGCGACCGCAAAAACCAGAGAGGCGGCCACCGAAGCGGCTAACGGATCTTTCTGAACTCCTAAAAAGGAAGCAATCAGCGCGCCTAAAGAACAACCGACCCCCGTTACTTTTGTCATAATCGGATCTCCGCCGGGCACTGCAAAAACCGTATTTCCGTCCGTAACGTAATCCACTTCTCCGCTTACGGCGACGACCGCTCCCGTCTTTGCGGAAAGTTGTTTAGCGGATTCTAATGCATCGGACGAACGAGCCGTGGATTCAACGCCCTTCCCTCCGCCGCTTGCTCCACCTAACGCGAGTATTTCGGAGGCGTTTCCTCGGATCACCGCGGGTTTGAAATCGAGCAATTCTTTCGCGATTTCCGTTCTAAATGACAAAGCGCCCGCCGCAACGGGATCCAATACCCAAGGAGTGTCCGCTTCACGCGCGGATTTAGCCGCAACCCGCATCGCCTTTGCGTCGTTAGGTGTAACCGTGCCGACGTTGATCAGAAGTCCGCCCGCGATCTTCGCAAAATCGCCGGCTTCTTCTTCGGCGATTACCATAGCGGGAGAAGCTCCGATGGCGAGCAGAACGTTCGCGGTCCAATTCGTCACGACTATGTTCGTTATCACGTGCGTCAAAGGAGAATGTTTTCTAAGTTCCGCGAGATCCTTTGTCACCTCGGGATCGGGCCAGATTCTTTCTATGATTTCGTTTTTATTCATGATCGTTGAATCTAAAGTTCGGATGCGAGCGAAGACTTGTAAAGAACGTTTCCTCTGAAACCGGGAGGAGATCCGCAAGGTCAAACGCGGTGACGACGCGAACACGAAACCACGATCGGATCAAGAATCCAAGGAGAAGAGGATGAAACGACTTCAGATTTTGATATTGGCAATTTCTTTCCTGCCGCTATTTACCGCGCACGCGCAGCCTTCGGGAGGACCGCCTAAGGATTCTTGCCGCACCGAAAGAGAAACGTATTGCAAGGATATGCGGCACGGACCGGAAGAACATCGTTGTTTGAAAGACAACGAATCCAAACTTTCCGCCGAGTGCAAAGCGCATCTTGCGGAACGCGAAGCGAGACATCACGCGATGAAACAGGCTTGTGCAAACGACGAGGAAAAGTTCTGCAAGAACGCGACGCGGGAACACGGGGGCCCGATGCGTTGCCTCCGGTCGCACGAATCCGAACTCAGCGCGAAGTGCAGAGAAGCCCTTCCGCCTCCTCCGCCGGATCGGAGATAAAATTCGGGCATTCCCCGCCTGCAAAACAAATCGTTTACGAGCGAATTTAGAAGAACGCAGGCGGGTCGGGCTACTTCGGGTTCGTCACAAAGCGACTCATCTCGAACGGAACTTTCCGAGACTTACAGTGAAACCGAAAACGTTCGAGACGCTTCGCGCCCTTCGTATCCCTAATGCGGTGCGGACCGCAAAAATTATTGACGGATAAACGATTCCCAACCATCAATCATTCATCTTTTATCGAAAACGAACCGGAACGATATGCGACTCAAAACGATTCTTTTAATTTTTTACGCGCTTCAAATTCTATTCACGCTCACGATGAAATTTCTATCGTATCAGGGAAATTCTTCTCCGCAACTGCATGAGCAAATTCTAAAATACTTCACGCAAGAGGACGTTCAAAAAGGAATCGAATACGCAAGGAGCGGATTTTTCGCAAGTGTGCTTTCCGATCTGATCGATTTTATTGTGGCGGGACTTTTCGTATTCACTCCTCTCTCCGTGCGACTGGAGGAAACGATCGAAAAGAGAACGGGCAACCGGTTTTATCTGACCGTTTTGCTTTTCTTTTTCGTATTCAGCGCGATTCAATTTCTGATCTCGATTCCGTTTCAATATTATTTCGGATTCGTATTGGAACACCAATTCGGATTTTCCAAAATGACGTTTTTGGATTGGGTCGTTTACACTTCCAAAGCGATCGGGATCGGACTTGCGGGAGGAAGCGTAGCGGTATTGGGAATCGCCTTTCTTTTAAAGACGTTTCAAAAAGCATGGAAGATCTACGTCCCGATCGCTTCTCTCACATTAGGACTTTTGATTTCGATTCTGTTTCCGATCGTGATCACTCCTTTATTTTACGAATACAAACCGATCGAGGAAGGGAGCCTCAAACGAAAGATCATCTCGCTCTGCGAACACGCAAAGATCGAAGTCGAGAACGTCTACGTCATCAACGAGAGCAAATACTCGGGACATACGAACGCGTATTTTACCGGATGGGGACAAAACAGAAAGATCTTTCTGTACGATACTCTGATTCAAAACCACACCGAAGAGGAAATCGTAAGCGTATTGGGACACGAGATCGGACATTGGACGCACGATCACCAGATCAAGGACATACTCGCCGATACGGTAATCACGTTTCTTCTTTGTCTTCTTCTCGGTTACCTGTTTCAAAAATTCAAAACGGAAGGATCGGTTTCTTTGCGTGAACTGCATTCTCCCTCTACGCTTCCCTTTTTGTTTTTGATTCTTTCGCTCTTCGGATCGTTGACCAAACCGGCGTGGAGCACCCTGAGCCGTTATCAGGAAACGGAAGCCGATTTAGAAGCGCTTGTCTTGACTCAGGATAAAAAATCCTTTATCGATACGGAAGTAAAAATGGCAAAGGACAACCAAAGCAGACTCGATCCGCATCCGAGCGAAGTTTTTTATTATCATTCCCATCCCACCACTTTGCAGAGAATCCAATTCGCGGAGACTTGGGCGGCATCTAAGGGAAAATAAAAAACGAATCAAAATCATTTTGGAAAGAATTTGTTACCAAGAATTTAAAAAGAAAACGATTTTATAGTTTTCAGTTTCATTCTTTTTGAAATCGTCTATCATCGATTTGGAAAGGGTTTAGAAAAAGAGAATACGATTTTCGCGATTTCAAACCCGTATTTCCGAACGGTGACAAGATGATTACGATTTCATCCGAAGATTTAGAAGTTGAAACCGAACGTTTAGGCGTTCGAATATTCGAACAAAACGAACGACAATCTTCCGGATTGTTTTCCAAACAGTTTTGGATCAAACGTCTGTTGGGTCTTTCCGTTCGGTATCCGAAACTGAAAATCGAACTCTTTCGATTTGTGGACGTTTTGCCTTCCTTGCGCTCCTCGAAAGATATTACGGATCATTTAAGTCTTTATCTTCTAGACGGAAAAACGGAAATTCCGAAATGGCTCGGCTTCTTTTTACGAACTGGCATTTCCATTCCACCGATCTCTTTTGTATTGGGAAGCTCGGTCCGTTTTTTCGTGTTATACGCATCTAAAAACTTCATCGCGGGCAAAAATTTTACCGAGGCAAAACGCCGACTTTTTTCCATCCGAAAAAAGAACCGGGTCTTTACGCTCGATATTTTAGGAGAAGCCGCCTTGTCCGAAAAGGAGGCGCTTCGCTATCAAAAACAATATCTCGAAGTATTGTCCGATCTGGATTCGTTTTCGAGTTTCGAACAAACGAGTTACGGTTCCTGTCCAACCGTTAACGTTTCCGTTAAGTGTTCGAGTTTATATTCCCAAATCTCGTCCCTTGCAAAGGATAATTCGGTTTCCGTTCTCAAGGAAAGGCTCAGACCGATCCTCAGGCTCGCAAAAGAAAAGAATGCGTTCATCAATCTGGACGCGGAACAATTCGACTATAAGGAAATCTTAATGTCCCTTGCGGAAGAGATTTTTCTGGAAGAGGAATTCAAGGACTATCCCCACTTCGGAGTCGTCATCCAAGCCTATTTGAAAAATTCCAAAGAGGATCTGCAAAGAATCATCGCCTATTCCGGAAAACGCGGAGTCCCGATCACGGTTCGTCTCGTAAAAGGGGCGTATTGGGAGTACGAAGTAATCAAAGCGAAAGAGAAAGGCTGGGAAATTCCTGTTTTCGAAAGCAAAGCGGAAACCGACCTAAATTACGAAGAATGCTCGCGGCTTCTTTTGGAATCGTTTCCGAACATTCTTTCCGCATTCGGTTCTCATAATATTCGAAGTCTTGCATTCGCTCTTTCCTTTGCGGAAAAACAGGGACTGAATCCGAGAGATTTCGAAATTCAAATGCTCTACGGAATGGGAGATTCCTACAAATCCGTTTTGACGCGGCTCGGATATCGGGTTCGCGAATACACACCGTTAGGCGAGATTCTTCCCGGAATGGCGTATCTCGTCAGAAGACTTCTGGAAAACACGTCCAATCAGGGATTTTTACGAAACTTTTTAACGGGAAGAATCGAACACGCGCATCTTTTGAAAAACCCGAAGGAAACGATTCATGACAAACTTTAAGAACGAACCCGTGCGCGATTTTTCCAAAGAATCGAACAAAGAATGGATCGCGGATTCGATTTCCAAAACGCGTACCTCGTTTCCTATCTTCGTCCCGGCGATCGTATCCGGCAAAGAAATCAAAAATCTCAAAACACAATCGCACCACAATCCCTCCCGTCAAAAGGAAATCGTTTCCCAATATTTGTTAAGCGACATCGAAGTCCTTCAAAAGGCGGTTACCGCCTCCGAAGGGGGCTTCCGATCCTGGAGCGGACGTTCTTCTCAAGAAAGAATCGCGATTCTTCTGAAAACGGCCGATCTCATCGCTGAAAACAAAAACGAACTCTGTGCCTTGATGCTTTTAGAAACCGGAAAGAATATTCCCGAAGCCGAAGCGGATCTCGTGGAAGCGGTGGACTTCTGCAGATATTACGCGATCGAATACGAACGGATCATCCGAGGACAAAGAGTGGATCTTCCCGGAGAAGAAAACTTCTATTCGTATAAACCGAAGGGAATCGCGGGAGTGATCGCGCCTTGGAATTTTCCGGCGGCCATTCTTACCGGAATGTGCGCGGCTCCTCTCGTCTGCGGAAACGCGGTTCTTTTGAAACCCGCGGAACAATCCTCCGCGATCGCGTTGTATTTGTACCGTCTCTTTTTAAAAGCGGGAGTTCCTCCCGAAGCCTTCCATTTTTTACCGGGACGAGGAGAAGAAATCGGAGCGGAGATCGTAAAACATCCCGAAGTCGCGGTGATCAACTTTACGGGTTCGAGAGAAGTCGGCCTTTCCATTCTCCGTGAATGCGGAAACGTAAAACCTGGATCGAGAATCGTTAAACGCGCATTATGCGAGATGGGCGGAAAAAATCCGGTGATCGTGGACGGGGACGCGGATCTGGATTTGGCCGTGGAGGGAGCGATTCATTCCGCGTTTGGATTTCAAGGACAGAAATGCAGCGCACTTTCCCGATTGATCGTGTTGGATTCCTGTTACGATACGTTCCGCGATCGGTTCATCGAAGCCGTCTCCTCGTTGAACGTGGATTCTCCCGAAATTCTCGCTTCAAAAATCGGCCCGGTGATCGATCTCGAATCCAAGAACCGCTTGGAAACGATCCTCCAAGAACATAAGAATTCTATTGTATTCCAAAAGGAGATTCCGAACCGATTGAAGGATACGGGTCATTACGTTTCGCCAACGATCTTCGAGTCGAATGATTGGAAAGGCGATCTCGCAAATAAGGAATTTTTCGGACCGATCGTAACTCTTTTTCGCGTTCGCAATTTTACCGAAGCGATCGAAAGAGCCAACGATTCGGACTACGCGTTGACCGCAGGTCTGTATTCAAGAAATCCGGATCATATCCGGGAAGCCAAAGAAAGGATCGAAGCGGGAAATCTTTATATCAACCGTGCGATCACCGGTGCGATCGTGGAACGTCAACCCTTCGGAGGATACAAACTTTCGGGAGTCGGAGCCAAAGCCGGTGGACCCGATTATCTCAAAAGTTTTTTAGAACCGGTCACGATTACGGAAAACACGATGCGGCGCGGTTTTTCCGCGGAACTGATTCAATAATACGAAATAGTTCCGCACGCGGTTCGTCGTTTAGGGAATATAATCGGCGCAAAGCACGGCGATATCGTCTTCGGGGCTTCTTCCTCCCATAAACTCCTCCAGATCGAACATCAAAAGATCCAAAAAAACGTCCCCGCTTCTTCCCGCGTTTGTCGACAGAAAGTCGAGAAAGCGGGATTCTCCGTAACTCCGTCCCATCTTATTTTTCGCCTCGATCAGTCCGTCCGTAAACAACATCAGTTTATCATTCTTTTCTAATGTGATAGAAGTCGAGGAATATTTCCAGTTCGGCTCGATCCCGAGAACGAACGTGTTTTTCGTATTTAGTTCCCGAGTATGCGGTTCGTTTTCCCGAACGATCAAGGCCGGTTGATGACCCGCGCTCGAATATTTCAAAACGCCGTTCCTATTTAAAATACAATAAAAAGCGGTTACGAAAAGATCCTGTTTTTCGAGCATCTCGTACAAGGATCGATTGACCAGCTCCAAAAGATCGGAAGGTTCTTCCGCTTCCTGACAATGATTTCGGAACGCGGCCTTTGTCATCATCGTGATCAAAGCGGAAGCGACTCCGTGCCCGGAAACATCCGCGATAAAAAAACCCGTTTGCCCGTTTCCTAAGTCGATGACGTCGTAAAAATCCCCTCCGATCTTTTCCACCGAATAGTATTTGGAACTCAAAAGCAGATCGTTTCGTCGAACACGCGTTAGATCCGGTAACGCGTTCTGCTGCAGCCTTCTCGCGAGAGTCAGATCCATCGCTTGAATCCGATGCAGCCGATGCATATTCCTTTTGCGCTTTTTGGTTTCGACGAGATGCCTCGTCAACTGATTCCCCATATTCTTTACGCTTTCGGAAGCGCGCAAAAGCCAGAGATGCATAAAAAAGAAAACGCCGAACAGAACCGCGATCGACTTGAGATGACTTAGGAAATATTCGGGATTCAATACGATGAGCAATCCGAAAAAAACGAAGTAATACGTGATAAACCAAAGCGTAAGATAAATTCCTCGGGCGAGTCCCAAAACCGGAAGCTGAATGCTGATGACGAAGATAAACATCACAGGAAAATACGCGGGCGCCAAATACGTGAAGTAACCGTAAAACGCGGGCAAAGGAAGCGATAACAATAAGGAACGGTTGGCCCACAAGAGCGCGGACCACCTGCCCGTCACCATTCTAAAATTAGAATATAACGTAACCGTGATCGTATAAAGAAAATTCAGAATCACCCACTGCGGCTCGGGAGTGATCGCGTCCCGTATGAAATACCGAAGCACGATCCAGAACACCAACACTCCGAACGCGCCTTGAAAGAGAGAAAACGTGATCTCGCTTCGAAACGTTTTTTTGAGTTGGGTTACGAATTTGGACATAACGGATCGATCGTTGAAAGCGAAACCGGTTCGCACAACAAGGGGTATTATTTAGGACTCGAATCCGGGAAAGGAAATTACTTTTTTCCGATGGAAACGGACCGATTTTCAAAAATCGGCCGTTCTCTTCGACTTACGGTCTTTTTGCAGTGGCGATATAAGCTTCTGAGGAAAGCGAAACCGGTAATCGGGTTAATTCTTGTTTCAGATGTTCGAACATAATTCTTTCTTTTTCGAGCCAAGCCGATTCTTTCATTTTGCTCTTCATTAACTGAAGAGGAGCTCCCCCGTCGATCATCGTATCTAAAAATTCCTTTACGTCCACGACTTCGATCGAGTTGGAAAAGGGAAGAACTTCTATATCCTGAAAACCCGCAGCGCTTAGTTGTTCACGGATATAATCCGGATTTTCAAAACTCTGCACATTGGTTTGCGGAGCCGGAATATCCGGGTTCGCTTTTCGAAGCGCACCGAATAAACATTGCATCAAGGGAGAATTCGCGATCGGAGCCCAGCCCGAAATCGCGACCTTCCCTCGCGGTTTGAGAACACGAACCATTTCCTTTAAACCTTGAAGTTTATCGGGAAAAAACATCAGACCGAACATGGAAAACGCAAAGTCGAAACGATCCGCTTCGAACTCGAGTTTTTGTCCGTCCATCACATACGGATGCACGTTAGTCGTTCTTGCCTCTTGAATTCCTAGTTTCAATTGATCGATCATTGCTTGGGAAAAATCGATCGCATGGATTTCCCGTACGGAACGCGCAAGAGGAATGGCCAGGGTTCCGGGCCCGGCCGCCACGTCGAGAACGATCGAATCGGGTTGAGGTTTTAAAAGTTCGATCGCTTTCAGCGAAAACCCTTCTAAGAACTGTTTGGTCGACCTTGTGTATCCTTCCGCAACTAAGGACCAAGGTTCGACGGACGACAATGGATTGGACATGATTCTGAATCTATATGTCTTCCTCGAAATATTACCAGCAAAATCCGACATTTCCGGCGCCGGAAACGGAAATCTCGGAACCAACTCCGGTTTTTGCGCAAGGAAAGAAACATTCAAAATTCTGCATGCGTTTGCGGGGTTCGTTTATGCGGTTGCAGTTTCCCGAAATCCCAAACCGTCGTATAAATCCGCCGGATATTTCCACGGTCTTTTTTTACCGAAGTCGAAAAGAATGCAGGAAGCCACCGAATCGCAAGCGACCTTGCCGTCGGATTTACGAATCATTTTTTGAAAGATCTTCACGCGGGAGCCGTCCAAATCCCCGAAAGTCGTAACTACGGTCACCGACTCGGGATAACGAATCTCGGCCTTGTAATCGGTTTCCGAACGCAAAATCATCGGACCTACGTTCTCATCGCGTAGTTTGGTATAACTATAACCCGCTTCTTCGAGAGCCACCATTCTTCCCTCATGAAGAAACACCTGAAAATTTCCTACGTTGAGATGACCGTTCGGGTCGCATTGACTCCAAAGAACCGGGATCTCATATCGAAACTCTTTTGATTGAAGCGCCATCCTATAACCTCTCTATTTATTTTTCCAACATTCCCAAACGAAGGAAAAGATCGATCAAATAGTTTGTTATAAAATTATTTATTTGTTGGAGAACCAAAGGAATTGAGTGGACGACCGTTCTTTTTCGGATCTATTTCTTTCCGTTCTCCCCTTTTGTATCTCCCGCCGTTTGGACTTTTTCTTCCGAAAGGGGTTGACAAATCTCGGATTCGGAAGTAATTTAACCTAAAGGTTAATTAACCAAATGGTTCAACAAGAAGCAGAGATTGATCACTTAAGCCTTACGTTTGCGGCATTGGCAGACCCCACTCGCCGCAAAATCCTGGCGACTCTTCGTTATGGAGAGGTTACCGTAAAGCAACTTGCGGAACCCTTTGCTATGAGCCTCCCGGCGATCACCAAGCACCTCAAGGTTCTGGAAAGGGCCGGACTCATTTCCCGAGGTCGCGAAGCTCAATGGAGACCGTCCCGGCTGGAAGCGGGACCGTTGAAAGAAGTGGCGGACTGGCTCGATGAATATCGACAGATGTGGGAAGCGAGACTGGACCGGCTCGACGAGTATTTGCGGGAACTCCAGCAAAGTCAGAAAGAAACAAATCAAGAAAGGAAAACGGATAATGAACAAGGAAAAAATTAAAACCATCATCTACTGGATCGTAACCGGACTTACGGCGGCGAACTACGGCTTTGCGGCATTCGCATACATTCAACGCGGGCCGGATGTCGTTGCGGGAATGGGTCAACTCGGTTATCCTCTATACTTCGCGACGCTTCTCGGCGTTTGGAAAGGACTCGGCGCGATCGCCATCGTTGCTCCTCGTTTGGCCTTGGTGAAAGAATGGGCTTACGCGGGAATGTTCATCAATCTTACCGCGGCTTCCATCTCGAACGCGGTTTCCGGAATGGAAACGTTTCACGTAATCGCTCCTCTGATCGCGTTGGTGCTGGTGTTCTTCTCCTGGGCGCTTCGTCCCGAAAGCCGCAGACTCCAAGGGGTTTGGCATCTGTAACGAAAGCCTTACTTCACTATTGTTGAATATTAGAATTTCCTTCTATAGAAGGAACAAACGATACGAAAAGGAGAATCAAAATGACGAATCGGACTAAAGACGAATTGGTAATCACACGATTATTTAATGCTCCTAGAGAAGCCGTTTTCGACGCTTGGACGAATCCGGAACAAGTGATGAAGTGGTGGGGACCGAAAAACTTCACCACTCCTTACTGCAAAATGGATTTTCGAGTGGGAGGAAGATACGTCTTCTGCATGCGCGCTCCGGACGGAAACGAATTTTGGTCCACGGGAGAATATAAGGAAATCGTAAGACCGGAAAAGATCGTTAAAACCGACAGCTTTGCGGACTCGAACGGTAATCCGGTTCCCGCTTCTCATTACGGGATCGAGGGAGAATGGCCCGAGGTTCTTTTGATTTCTCTTCTGTTCGAAGATCAGCAAGGGAAAACGAAATTCACTCTGCGTCATACCGGAATTCCCGGGGCGGAGGTCAGCGAAATGACCGGCGCAAGCTGGAACGAATCTCTCGATAAACTCGAAGCGATTCTTAAGTAAATAAAAAACGATCCGATGCGTCGCCGGATGAAAACGAACTCCGGCCCGCATCGCTTCCTTCGTTACTAAAAAGAAATCTATACAATCCATTAGGAGTTAAGAATGAGTGCAAACAACAATACTTCCACCGCGGACAGAGAGATCCATGCGACTCGAGTCTTCGACGCTCCCCGCGACCTCGTTTTCAAAATGTGGACCGAACCGGAACACATCAATCATTGGTGGGGACCGAGAGGGTTTACGAACACCTTTCAAGAATTCGATCTAAAACCGGGAGGAGTCTGGCGTTTTATCATGCACGGTCCGGACGGGTCGGATTACCCGAACCTCATCGTTTTTTTAGAGATCGAAAGACCGGCAAAGATCGTTTATAAACACGGCTCGGATAGGGAAGACCATCCGGGAGATTTTCATGTCACCGTTCTTTTTTCCGAAAAAAACGGAAAGACGACTTTGGATATGACGATGCTCTTTAAAACGGCTGAACAACGCAACGAAACCGTCGAGAAATACGGAGCGGTCGAAGGTCTCAACCAGACTATGGATCGTCTCGCGGAATATCTCTCAAAACAGAAAGTTTAAAAAGTATATTAGGAGAATCTTATGTCGAAATTAAAAACAATCCTGCTCGCAATCGCGGGGATTTTGATCCTGTTTATCCTCGGCACGTTAGCCGTTGCTTCCACAAGACCCGCCGACTTTCGTTACGAAAGATCCGCCAACATCAAGGCTTCGCCCGAAAAAGTTTTCGCACTCGTAAACGACTATCGCACTTGGACTGGTTGGTCTCCTTGGGAAAAACTCGATCCTGCGATGAAGCGAACCTACAGCGGAGCGGCTTCGGGCAAAGGAGCGATCTACGAATGGGCGGGAAACGATTCCATCGGCAAAGGCCGCATGGAAATCATAGAAGCGGATTCTCCCTCTAAAATTAAGATTCAGTTGGATTTTTTCGAACCGTTCGAAGCCCACAACACCGCGGAGTTCACGTTCACCGAAGAGCAAGGAAGTACAAAAGTGACTTGGGCGATGTACGGCAAGAATCAACTCTTCTCAAAAGTGTTCGGTCTGTTCTGCGATATGGATCAGATGATCGGAAAAGATTTCGAGGCAGGCTTAAACTCCATGAAATCGATCGCGGAAGGAAAATAAACGGAAATCGTAAATTCCGAATGCTCGGGGAAGCGATTCTACCCGAGCAGAATCGATCCGAAATACATGCAAGAAATCTAAAGGAGAATGTCATGACTAATTCGAACGAATCCGTCGTTGCCGATCGGGAAGTCGCGAGCGTCCGTATTGTAAACGCGCCGCGTGAAACGGCGTTCCGAGCTTGGACCGATCCGAATCATCTGCAACGCTGGTGGGGACCGAAAGGGTTTACGAACACGTTTTACGAATTTGATTTAAAACCGGAAGGCAACTGGCGCTTTACGATGCACGGACCCGATGGAACGGATTATCCGAATCACAGCGTGTTCGTTTCGATCGACGCGCCGGAAAAACTCGTATTCGATCATATTTCCGGTCATAAGTTCCGAGTGACGACCACGTTCGAAACGGAATCTCCGCAAAAAACGAAAATCACCTTTCGCATGTTATTCGAGACGGTCGAAGAATGCGAACGATCCAAGAAGGTCGTGATTCAAGGGAACGAACAAAACTTCGACAAGCTCGAAGCCGAACTCGCGAGAATGCAGGGATAAAACCGTATGAAAAAAGTGATTCTTCAACAGATGATTTCGTTGGACGGCTACTTTGAAGGCCCGCAAAGATCGATCGATTGGCACGTCGTCGACAAAGAGTTCAACGAATACGCGGTCGATTTTTTAAATTCCGTCGATACGCTCCTCTTCGGAAGAGTCACCTACGAATTGATGGCCGGTTATTGGACGACCTCTGACGCGCTCCGAGACGATCCGATCGTAGCGGCAAAAATGAACGAATTAAGAAAAGTAGTATATTCGAAAACTCTAAAAAATGCCGATTGGAACAATACGAAACTCCTATCCTCGAACCTAATCGAAGAAATACGAACGCTCAAGAACGAACGCGGAAAGGACATCGCAATTTTCGGAAGTTCGGATTTGAGCGTTCCGTTGATCGAGGAAGGCCTGATCGACGAACTGAGAATTTTCGTAAACCCGGTCCTCTTAGGCGGAGGGAAACCTCTCCTTCAAGGCATTCACCAAAGAATTAGATTAAAACTGACGCAAACGAGGACGTTTCGATCCGGAAACGTTCTTCTCTATTATCAAACAACGTAAGAAGCAACACAAATGAACACTACAAATACGAATCTCGCGGGAAGAAAAGAATGGATCGGTCTGGCGGTCATCGCTCTTCCCTGTCTCCTCTACGCGATGGACTTGACCGTTCTCTATCTCGCGGTCCCTCATCTCACGGAGGATCTCAAACCCACCGGTTCCCAGCTTTTGTGGATCGTGGATATCTACGGATTTTTAGTAGCCGGTTTTTTGGTCACCATGGGCACGTTAGGCGATCGTATCGGAAGAAGGAAACTGCTGATGATCGGCGCCGCCGCATTCGGAATCGCTTCCGTGCTTGCCGCGTTTTCCAAGACGGCCGAGATGCTGATCGCGACTCGCGCGTTGCTCGGAATCACCGCGGCCACCTTAGCCCCGTCTACTCTATCCTTGATTCGTAATATGTTTCTCGATCCGAACCAAAGAACGGTTGCGATCGGAATCTGGGGAACCAGCTTTTCCATCGGAGGAGCGATCGGCCCTTTGATCGGCGGACTTCTTCTCGAACACTTCTGGTGGGGTTCCGTGTTTTTACTCAGCGTTCCGGTGATGATTCTTCTTTTGATCGCCGGACCGAAACTCTTACCGGAGTTCAAGGATCCGAACGCGGGTAGCCTCGACATACCGAGCGCGCTCCTTTCCTTGGGTTCGGTTTTATCCATCATCTACGGATTAAAACAAGTCGCGGAAAACGGCTGGGGAATTCTTCCGATTCTTTTTATCGGTACCGGTTTTTTGATCGGAACGTTCTTTATTCGAAGACAACAATCGCTCAAAGATCCGTTGATCGATTTGCAGTTGTTCAAGGTGCCCGCATTCAGCGCGGCCCTCATCGCCAACTCTCTGACGATTTTCGTGGGACTCGGAAGTTTTCTTTTCCTCGCACAATATCTTCAGTTGGTATTGGGCCTATCTCCTCTGATGGCGGGAGTTTGGACTCTTCCTGCTGCGGCGGGCAACGTTGTGGGCTCGCTTACGGTTCCTATGCTTGTAAGAAAAATAAAACCCATCCTCGTAGTTTCGGGCGGTCTAATTCTCACGATGATCGGTCTCGTCTTTTACGCATTAGTCGATTCCAGCTCGGGACTCGTTTATGTAGTGATCGGATCGATCATCATTTCCTTGGGAATCTGCGCCGTTGTAATCTTAGGAACGGATCTGATCGTCGGTTCCGCACCTCCGGAAAGAGCGGGAGCGGCGGCCTCGATTTCGGAAACCGGCGTGGAATTCGGGGGCGTTCTCGGGATCGCGGTTTTGGGAAGCATCGGCACGGCGGTTTATAAAAACCGGATGGATAACGTGAGTCTCGCGGGAATTACGCCGGAGTCGATCGCACCCGCCAAAGGAACGTTAGGCGCCGCCGTGGCCGTGGCCAAGGAAATGCCCGAACAGATCGGACTCGCCCTTCTCGATCCCGCCAAACAGGCGTTCACCGATTCGTTCCAATTGGTATCTTGGATCTGCGCTGCGATCACGATGGTGCTCGCCGTGACGGTTTTCGCGATGAGAAAGAGTTTGGAAAAAGGGGAAGAGTCGTGAGCGAGTTCGACTCCGTTCAAGCCGAAACTTCGGATCGGGAACTCGTTCTCACGAGAATCTTAGACGCGCCGAGAAAGCTCGTCTGCAAGGTTTGGACAACGCCCAAACACGTGGCACAATTGCGGGCGCGAAGAATTTTAAGAATCCTGAATGTGAAATCGATCTTAGAGTCGGCGGAGAATACAGACCCACGATGCGTTCTCCATTAGAATTTTATAGTATTAAAATACGAATCTCGTACTACGAAGAAGACGGGAGTGCGCTATGAAAAAGGGAATCAAAGACGAAGGGAAAGCGGATCCGTCCGCGGCAGAATCCGGAACAAAGACGGGGCGGTTGTTGATTCATCCGCTCGCCTTCAAACGGAAAAAACGTCCTTCTCGAAAGACAAAATATAAAACGGACCGCAAATCCGAAAAAAGGTTGAAGCCGGAATATATCTCCATGATACAGTCTCTGCTGTTTTAAAAGAAAGGAATCTTTGAGGAAAAAACATGAAAGATAAACTATTAGGACTTCAACCTATCAGCTCGGACGTCGCGGCCCTTCTGCTTAGATTGATTTTCGGAGGCCTTTTCATCTACCACGGCTATCCGAAGTTAGTCGGCTTTGACCAAATTCTCCCTATGTTTCCGGATTTGATCGGAATCGGCTCCAAGACTTCGCTGATTCTCGTCGTGTTCGCGGAATTCTTTTGCGGAATTTTTATCGTGATCGGACTTTTGACGCGTCTTACGGTGATCCCGATCTTCATCACGATGTTCGTCGCGTTTTTTATGGCGCACGCACAAGATCCGTTTCAAGCGAAGAATCTTCCGTTCGTCTATCTTTTATTGTCCTTTGTGGTGTTCGTTTTAGGAAGCGGGAAGTTTTCCGCGGATAAATACATTATCAAAGAATAATATAATAAAACGGACGACCGTAAACGTCGTCCGTTTCTCCCGCGCATTCCAGGCGGATTCGAACGCCGCCTTCTCCGTCCGCCCTTGTCGCTCTTTTTCTAAAAATTCAAAGAACGGATTCTTTTTTCCAAGGTTTTCGGGCCCACCAATTCCCATTCAGGAACAAGTTTGTCTTCCTTTCCTACGACCGTTTCACGAATCCAAACCTGCCAACGGGTAACGCCCGACTTTTTCAAAGCATAAAGGATCGTTTTTTCTCCGGGAGGAAGGTTTGGAAAATAAACCCGATTGTTTGCATCCTTATACGCGGGAAGGACGGATCGCACGGAAGGAATGATGAGGAGATATGTCGTCTCATCTTCATAAGTCGGATAATTCGTATCTATGTTTAAAGGAATCAGTTTCAATCCCATATACAAAAAGCGATCACAGTTGATCCAACCGAAGTTTAAAATCGGATAATAATACGAATTCCGTGCGGGAACCCGCCGTTCCGCGGGTCCGCTTTCGGTAATCCGTTCCGTAGAATCCGCATACGAGGCGCTCTGATATTTGGCGAGAACCATCCGATTCCCCTTCGATTCATTCTTACGGTTTTCAATATTTAGAATATTCAAATTTTCTTGCGTATTATTCTTGGCAGCTGCGGCAAAATCATTGTCCATTTCCAAACCGGAAGTATTCGTCGTTTTTGCGGTTTGTGTCGACCAATCCAAAACACCGTCGCCGTTTTTGGTTCCGTAAAACATTTCATAACCCGGCTCGAAGGAGGAAGCGAACGAAACCTGCGGAGGATTTTTCGGATTCACTTTTACTTTTCCGCCGGATTCCATATAACCGTTTAAAGAAATCATTCCCTTGGTTTGAATCGGACGTCCCGAAGAAACAGTGGTCAAACCGCTGAGCAATATATCTTCGTTTTTATAATATTCGGAAATTTCGATTCTCACCGGAGAACTTACGAGACCTCCGTTCTGCGCGAGAAGACTTCCTTTCGGAAAGCGGATTTTCGTTCCTTCTTCCGCTTCGATTTCAACGTCCTCTTGCGGATCGATCACGAAAACCTGCGCGTTTTTATACTGAGGGGTGCCGATCCTTTCCCAGCGGGATGGAGAAACCAAACGTTCCCAACCCGCACAATTGACGATCGAACCAAAAAGAAAGAAGAACATCCACTTACGAATCATAAACACCTCTTTTAAAAGGTGGTATCGATCCCCACCGCAAGTCGGACAAGAATCGAATCCGAAAAAAGAAGATTCAATTTTTTATTTCCGACTCTGTTCCGCTTTTTTATCGTCCTTGTGACTTGGTGAGAAACATCGACGGATACAAAGCAATCTTTTTTTGGATGCCGAAATTTGGACCGACAAACGAATTCCGGGTCAATTAACGGTGGAATTTTTACAAACGTCGCAGTTGCCGCATTCCGTAAACGCAGCGTCAAAGTATTCGTAGACGAATTCCCTTCTGCATCGTTCCGATTTTAAATAAAGAAGCATCTGATACAAACGTTTCAAGCTCGTCTTCTTTCTAAGTTCGAGTTCTTCCGCGGAACAAAGAGCGTCCGGCAAAGAAGTCTCCAACTTTAAGGAATTCTTATCCAACTCTCCCGAAGTGACCCCGTGTCTTTCGAACAAATTGAGAACCGTCTGCAGTCGATGATCCCCCCGATTTTTATGAACGATCAAAGATTGAAGTTCGTCGTATTCGATCGAAGATAATTTTTCACCGAGACGTTGCATGGTTTGATACGCCCTTGCGATAAAAGCCGCGTCCGGATTTTGCCATTCGATAAAATCCATCAGCACCGTTAGGTCGTCCTGATTGTAAAACACGTGGCAATCGGAAGCAAGACCGTCCCTTCCCGCCCTCCCGATCTCCTGATAATAACTTTCCAAAGAAGAAGGAAGTTCCGCGTGGACGATCGTGCGTATGTTCGGTTTATCGACTCCCATTCCGAACGCATTCGTCGCAAGAAGAATCGTATCCTCCGATTTTAAAAACCGATTCTGAACCTTCTTTCTTTGATCGGGAGCCAAACGACCGTGATAGATGCGATGCGGAATTTTTTGAACGTCGAGCTTCTCGCTGAATTTCTGCAGATTTTGGATGAGATTAAAATAAACGACGGTGCTCTTCTTTTGTCGTTTTAGCAAATCGAGAATCGCGTCCGATTTGGAAGGTTCGTCGACGAAGGTGCGGACGTCCAAAAACAGATTCGGACGGCAGATCCCTTCGTTGTAGATTTCGATCTCCGATTCCTTCAGTCCCATCTGAAGAATCACGTCTTTTTGAATTTCGAGCGTCGCGGTTGCGGTTAACGCGATCGTCGTCGGGAAGCGGAGAATTTCCCGAAACTCCGCGATCTTCGTGTAATCCGGTCTAAAGTCGTGACCCCATTGGCTGATACAATGAGCTTCGTCGACCGCAAGCAGGGAAACCTTTCGTTCTTGAAGAGAATCCAAAAATTCCTTTTTACGAAATCGTTCCGGTGAAACATATACGATCTTGTATTTTCCGCGTTTTAGATTCTCGTAACTTTGAACACGTTCCTCTTTGGAAAGAGAGGAGTTGATGTAACACGCGTCGATTCCGAGCTTCTTTAATTTGGAAACCTGATCCTGCATCAACGCGATCAAAGGCGAAAGAACGATCGTAAGACCGTCCATTACAAGAGCGGGAATCTGATAACAGATCGACTTCCCCATTCCGGTCGGCATGATGACGAGACAATTCTTTCCCGAAAGAATGTCCGAAATGATTCTCTCTTGAGAAGTTCGAAACTCGGAAATTCCGAAAAGAGCTTTGATCGGAGTCAAAGAAGTCATTGAGATTAGAATTTGCAACCGATCTTCGAACGCAAGAGAAAATGTAATACTTGCCAGGCCGCGGATTTCTTGGAATGCTCGTAATTCGGAGACCGCGGAGAATACGTTTGTCCATCACTCATATCACAAGTCTATCGCTCGAAGACATCGCGGTCGAGCTTTCCAAAAACATCCTATCGGAACGAAAACGATTTCCGCTGCACGCTCCCGTGATCGTCGTTCCGAGCACGAACATGAAACTCTGGCTGAATCTGAATTTGTCTCGGATCGACGGACTTTCCGCCAATCTCCGTTTTTTATTTCTCGAAAAGGCTTTGGAGGAATACTATCATCTTCGATCGGATTTGAATTACGATCCGTTCGAGCGCGCTTTTCCGAGCCAGGAAGCCAATCAAAGAAAGATACTTACGCATCTGATCGAAAACAAAAACTCGGAAGAAACGAAATTTCTGCGTTCGTATCTCAGCGGCGTATCGCGCGCTTTTTCACTCAGCGCAAAACTGACTTCGCTTTATAAAGATTACGAATTAAACCGATCTTCCTGGATTCAAAACTGGGCCAAGGAAAAAGGTTTCGAAATTCCGTCGATCTCGCACCGTCCGACTCCGTTTCCGAAAGAGGACGAATATTATCTTTTTCAAAAGAAGTTGTATCAAAACGTTTTCCTGCGATCGAAAGAACCGAGCACGCTCGTTCAATTTCTTTTACAGGAATCGAAAAAGAAACCGAAAACTGCCCCGTCGAACTTTCCTTCGTTACATCTCTTTTGTTTGTCCAATCTCGCGGATACGTATTTAGGAATTTTAGAATCGCTTTCTACGACGGACAAACTCCCGATCTATCTCTATCAATTTCATACGGGCGCGACAAAGACGATCCGCACGGAGATCACCGATCCAGAACGATGGGCCGCACCCCAGATTCATCTCGCCGCAAGAATGAAGGGAGTTCAAGGAGCGATATCCAAACATCTGGAGAATTCCCATTCGTATCCGAAAAAACTGGGACTGCTTCGGGAATTTCTCGCAGGAGAAAAAAGAGCGACTAACGTGTCCGACTCAAAAGAGGACGCTTCGGTTCGTTTCTGGAACGCGCCTTCTCCGTATCGGGAAACGGAATGCGTCGCAAACGATATTCTCCATAAGATGAATCGGGATCGAAGTCTGACGTATCTCGATTTTGCGATTCTTGTCACCGATATGAAAACGTATCGACCCGCCGTCGAATGGGTGTTTGACGGAGGAATTCTTCTGCAGACGAAGGAAACGAACGATCCGATCCGCAAAAAAATCCCCTATTCTTTGACGGACATCAAAGCGAACGACGCTTCGCTTTTGTACCGGGGATTGATGCATTTTTGGGAGATTTGTTCGGGGAATTCCATCGATAAGAACGGACTTCTCAAACTTTTAAGAAACCCTCTTCTGCAAAATAAAATCCGTCTTCATCCGCAAACGATTTTAGATCTGGAAACTCTGATCGAAACTTCGGGAATTCAATACGAGGAATCGGGAAGAGAAAAAGATTCATTCCAAATTTCTAATGGACTCAAACGCATTCGTCTTTCCTCCATTCTTTCGGATGATACCGCTTGGAACAAATTCAAGATCGCTCCGATCCGCATTCAATCGGAGGAGAATTCTTCCGTGCTTACGATCTTTTGGGAAAAAATTCTGCGGGCAAAAAAAGAGATCGTCTCCATGCCTGCGCCGCAGAATAAAAACGTTCGATGGACTTCCGATTATCTAAGAAACGTTCGTTCCGCTCTCGAAGAACTCTTCGAGTTCACGGAAGAATACGAACAGGAAGGAAAATTATTTCAGAGTTGGCTGGAATCGCTTTCCGAATGGGAAGGAATCCTTTTGCAAAATCAAGAGGAAGGAATCGCGCTCCTTCGATTTGTCACCGAACAGATCTTCGATCAGATCCCGTATCGCAAAGGAGCGTATCTCACCGGCGGCGTGACGATTTCTCTGCTCCAGCCGATGCGGCCGATTCCGTTTAGACACGTTTATATTCTCGGACTCGGCGAAGGAAAGTTTCCCGGTTCGAACGACCGCTCTCAACTCAATCTAAGAAAGGATCACAAAGAGGATTGGGATATTTCCCGAAGAGAAATTCAGGAATCCCTTCTCTGGGAAACGATCCATTCCGCAAAAGAATCGTTAACCTTCAGTTACGTAGGCAAGAATTTGCAGGAAGACAAAACATTCGAACCCTGTTCGCATCTTTTTGAGATCATGGAAGCGATGCGGATCAAAGAAGCTCTCAAACTTCCACTGCATTCGTATAGTATAAAATACGAACATACTCCCGAAGAACTCGATCAAGGCCTTGTGAGTTACGACTTTGCAAGGGTATGGGTGAACGGAAACCGAAAGGATCAACCCGTTCTTAAGAGGTTTCAAGATCCGAATCGGCTTGTTAAAAACGAAATCGAATTCTCCCGTTCGGGTGTGGACGTACGCGAACTTTCACAATTTTTGAGCGACCCACTCGACACGTATCTCAAACGAAAACTCGGAATGTATTTGGACGAGGACGAAACGGGAAAAGACGAAAAGGAACCGTTCGATTTGGACGCGATCGCCGAAGCGACTCTATTAAAAAAAGTGCATGCGCTTATGATACCGAGTTTGGTCGCAAACGAATCTTGGGATTGGACCCGCGAAAAAATTTCGGAGGTATTATCCCCCATTCTTGAAAAGGAAAAAATCTCCGCGCAGTTTCCCCAATCCGTGTTCGGCAAAATTCAAGAAACCGATCTCGTGGATTATTTGGAAACGACGAGCAAACTTCTTTCCGAATGGAAGCCCCTCTTTCAAGGAGGAAGGTATTATCCTTACTTGAGTTTAGGCGACACGGGACTACCCGACGCAATCTGCAAAAAGCTTCCCGAGCTGAAAGTTCCTTTGGACGACGGTTCGGTTTCCATCAAAGGCGAATGGGAACACGTCATAGAAAAAGAAGGGAATTTATATTGGCTCTTTTCCAAGAGTTTGGAAGAAAGACCGAGCGACGACTATTTCGGTTATAAGGATTATTGGAAGGTGATGAGTTTTCCGTTTTTAACCGGAGTCGCATTCGCCTCGTCCAACGAAAACTTCAAGATCTATTCCTTCAAACCGCGTCCGAAAGAAGAATCCAAAAAGAAGAATTCTCTCGAACTTCAATACGAAATCGAAAGCTCCGATCTCGGAGTCGAATACCTTGCAAAAATTCTAATGGACTATCTGAAAAAAGAACCGGTCTTTTTTCCGAGAAGAGCCTTTCTTAATTATTACGTCAAAAACATCCAAGGCGGAACGGGCAAAAATAAATCCCCCGATCGATCGGTTAAGTTCGACGATGAATCCGCGTGGATCGACTTTCTGAAAGAGGAACTGAGTTCCGTGAAGGAAGGACTTTCTCCTCTCGTAAAACTTTATCCGAAAACACCGGACTTGATTCTGAAATCTCGAATCGCTTGGGCAAAGAATTTTTACAAACCGCTTCTGGATTGGAAAAAGGATCTATGAAACAATCGCGTCCTTATCCGTTGAAATCCAGTTTTATCGAAGCCTCCGCGGGAACCGGTAAGACATATACGATCATGGAAATCGTGGGCGATCTCGTTTTAGAGCATAGGATTCCTCTGACTCAAATCCTGATCCTCACGTTTACCGAAAAAGCTGCGGGCGAACTCAAAGAACGACTGAGAAAAAAACTTCTTCAAACTAATCTTACGAAAGAAGCGAAGGAACTCGATCAGGTTACGATCGCGACTATACACGGTTTTTGTAATATGATTCTTCAGGAATATCCGGTCGAAACCGAAACTCCTTCCCAGTGGATTCTCACCGATTCGAAAGAACGTCTCGAGGCTGCATTATACAAACTGCAACACGAGGAATGGAAACCTTGGGTCGCGTCCGCTGATCTCGAACAATTCCTTTCTTTATCGGATTATAAATTAAAAAAAGAGAATATTCTTACCGCCGGTTCCAAACTTCTAGGAGGCAAACGTTATCCGTATCGCAACGACAAGACTCCGATGAGCGCGGAAACCTTTGTA
The DNA here is from genome assembly GCF_022267325.1 of Leptospira sanjuanensis. Classification (NCBI taxonomy): domain Bacteria; kingdom Pseudomonadati; phylum Spirochaetota; class Leptospiria; order Leptospirales; family Leptospiraceae; genus Leptospira; species Leptospira sanjuanensis. The sequence continues at coordinate 896,685 of NZ_JAIZBG010000001.1, read as the reverse complement.
CAAAAGACCGCACTGATCGCCGCGGAAATGGTCGAACAGGAATTTCAAACGGGAGAATGGATGAGTTACGATCGGATGATTCTCAAGACCAGAGATTCTCTGCAAAACGAACATCTTCTTCGAGCGCTGCAAAGCCGTTATCGAATTGGAATCCTGGACGAATTCCAGGATACGGATCGGGTTCAATACGAAATTTTTTCCCGGCTTTTTTTGGAACCGAGCGGAGATGAAACTTCCGAACGTGCGTTGTATCTGATCGGAGATCCGAAACAATCCATCTACGGGTTTCGAGGAGCGGATATTGGAACGTATCTTCAGGCGGAACAGGAATTGAAATCGCACCGAGCGGTCGAAATTCCGTTGAACGTCAATTACAGATCCGTTCCCGAGTTGATCTCCGCTTACAACGAAATCTTCGGCGGCAAAGCGGGAGAACAGAGTTTTTTCCCGATCGTCGAACGAGGTTTCGAATCTACTCCGATCGTTTACAAACCCGTACTGCCTCCCGAAAAAGATTTCAAAATTTTGTTAAGCGACAAGCACAAACAAGGCCCGATTCATATCGTTCGTTTTCAAGGCAGGGAATTTTGGAAAACCGACGATGCAAAAAGCGCTTGGGCACAGTTTATCGCGGAAGAAATTCTCAGGCTGACGGACGAAAAGAAACCGTTTCAATATCTTGTTTCAAACGCGGAAACAGCAAAGGACGAATTCGAAGAAAAGAAACTGAACTTCCGGGAGATCGCGATTTTAGTGAGAGGAAAGGCCGAAGGAAAACTCGTAGAACAATCCTTAAAACTCAGAGGAATTCCCTGTTCCTTCTACAAACAGGAAGGGATCTATCAATCCCCCGAATCGTATCAGATCTCGAACATCTTGGAATGTTTATTGGATCCGAACAAACCTTCCTCCTATCGCAAACTCTTGTTAGGCGATCTTTTCCAGGTTCATCCGGAACATCTTTCCGCCTTTGACGAACATTCCATCGACTCGTATGAAAAGACGACCTTGGATCGATGGAAAACTTTCGCCATTGATCGCAAGTTTGCGGAATTATTCCGATCGATCGAAGAAGACAGCAGAATCTTTTTAACGGAAGAAGCGACGGACATCGACTGGGAACGAAAACGGACGAACTATAGACAGATCTTCCGCAAGCTTCTTCAGTTCCAAATCGTAAACCAAGCGGATCTCGAGGAAATATTAGAGGAATTAAAACGGCTTCAAAGCGGCTCGAAAAACGAGGAGGAATTGCCTCTTTTCGAAAAGGAAACCGAAAAGGACGCGGTTCAAATTCTCACGTTGCACGCATCCAAAGGATTGGAGTGGCCGGTCGTATTCTTGTTCAATCTTTCCGGAAATTTCGTCCCCGACGTCTACGATTATCCGTATATGGAAAACGGAGAACGGTTTTGGAAACTCAGCCTCTGGGACAAAGAAGACGAGATCGACACGAGCAAAAAAGAATATTCGTATCAATCCTGGAACGAAAACAAACGGCTTTTGTATGTGGGAATCACGCGTCCCAAAGCGAGGTTGTATCTTCCCTTTTACACTCCCGTGAATCACGTCAAAACGAGAGATTCAGCATATTATAAAATTCTTTATCCTCGACTCGCGCATATTCTGGAAAACGATCCCGATCCGAATCTCTTTACGCAAGTCGTATGGACGCAACAACCTTTTGATCAAAGCGACCCGAACAAACGCAGCACGATCGCAAACGAGGGACTTTCTTTTTCGCCGTTGCTCCATCAGGAATCGGAAGATCCGAAAACGATCCAACTCCACAGTTATTCCTCTTTGCGAACCAGGGCAAACGTAACTTCGGATGCGATCGCCGTTTCAACCTTGGAAGAAACAAGAGCTTTCAAGTCGGACGACGCGGAAGACACCGGAGATTTGATCGTGGACGCGCTTCCGTCTTCCGCGGCGACCGGATCGTTTCTACACGTTCTTTTGGAGGAATCCGATTTTTCAAGATTCAAAGTCGATCATCCGAAACGAATTCTGAACGACGAGAAAATTTTTTCCAGAATGAATCACCACCTTGAATTCTTTCCGATCTCGGACGCACAAAGAAAAAATACGAACACCGAAAAGGAAATCTATCGGCAAAGGGCCGCCGAAATTCTCTGGAATTCCTTAAACGCAAACGTTCCGCTCCCCGGAAGCGCCACGTTTCAACTCGTTGATATCGCGAAAGAAAATCGGATTTCGGAAATGGATTTTCACTTGGATCTGGATCCGCAAAAAAACGGGCCGGGAAATTTTTTAAAAGGTTCGATCGATTTGGTGTTTCGAATCGGCGATCGGTTTTATCTCGCGGACTATAAATCGAACCTGCTCGACGATTATTCCCCCGAATCGTTAAAACGAAACGTCGAAAACGCGGAAAGCAGATACGATCTTCAACGGGACATCTACGCGATGATCCTTTATGAATATCTGAAAAACGTATTCGGTCCGAACGAAGCCATTCAAAAACTCGGAGGAGTATATTACTTTTTTCTAAGAGGAATGAAAGCCGAGACGAACTCGGGAATTTATTGCGACTTCGATTGGGATTTGAAAAGAATTTCGCGGATACGGGAAAACGTCCGCGAATTGACTTCGATCCGCTGGGGGGACGATCTTTGATGGAAGAATCCTTTTCCGATTTTATCGAACGCCTGAAAAACGACATTCTCGAACTCGAAGAAACGGGTTCGAAGAAAAAACAACCGAAACGAATTTCCGAAGAGGATGAAAACATCCTATTAGAAATTCTGAATGCGATTTGGGTCGCGATGGAGGAAGGAAGCCTTTGTGTTCCGGTTCAAAAAGAATGGAAAAATCTTTTAAAAACGAAACCTCCCGGTTTCACGGTCGATAAATTCCAAAACGAAGAATGGATTTATTTCGAAAAAACGTATCAGAGTAAAATCGAACTGGAATCCCTTTTACGGGAAAGAATTCAAAACGAAGCCGCACCGAACTTCGATCACGGCAAAGTCGAGGATATTCTAAATACACTGGAAGCCAAAAGTTTCCCGTTGAAAAAAGGACAAAAAAAAGCCGTTCTTTCCTGCCTGCATTCTTCCTTTCAGATCGTCAGCGGCGGACCGGGAACCGGTAAAACCACGGTCGTCGCCTTTTTATTAGAAATTTTGAATGCGATCGGACAACTCCCTCCTCCCGAAGAGATAGCGCTCGTAGCGCCGACCGGAAGAGCCGCGCAACGATTGACCGAGTCGATCCAGGAAAATCTCCAAAAAATCGGAGATCCTCGAATGATCCGTTCTTTGCGCGGACAGACGATTCACGGACTTCTTTCCTACAAACCCTCGTTGAACGGATTCTACTACAATAAGGAACGTTATCTTCCGCATCGATTGATCATCGTGGACGAAGTTTCCATGGTAGATCTGAATATTATGCTTTCTTTATGGAATGCGATTCCGCGAAAGCCGAAGGAGACGGGCGTTCCTTTTCGTTTTATCTTGATCGGAGATCCGCACCAACTCCCTTCCGTCGAAAAAGGCGCGGTGTTAAGCGATTTTCTTTCCACGCTCGAATCCCAAAAAAAGAATTTCGTTTCTAGACTCGAAGAAAGCAACCGCCAGAAACCGAACGCAAGGGGAAACGTATCCAAGATCGTAACTCTCGCCGAGGAAATTCTTCGTTATTCTCCCGAAAATCTGAATCTCGGAACAAGGATCGACGATTCGTTTCCAAGAACCGATATTCTCGGCGCGGATAAGACGTATGAAAACGAGGTCGTATGGTTGCAGAACTCGGCGAGCAAAACTCCCGATCATTTTTCAAGAGACGAGCTCGCGGAAACTCTCTGGGATAAGATTCTTTTTCCTCGCATTTCGGAAATCGGATCATGGAAGACGCACGACTCGGTCGATTTGAACGCGCCGGAGTTCGTTGAAAAATTTCAGAATGAATTAAAACAATTCCGTTGTCTCACGATTTTCAGAAAAGGTTATTGGGGAGTCGAAGCCGTTCAAAATAAACTCATGAATCTCGCGGCGCGGGATCTGTTCCGTAAAAAAGAATCCGAAACAAACCCGCAACTATATCCGAAAAAACTTTCCAAACGTTTGTATTTCGTCGGCCTTCCGATTTTGATCACACAAAACGATTCGAGTAGAAAGTTATTCAACGGGGATATCGGAATCGTTCTGAGAATGGAAACCACGGGAGAATTAAGGGCCGTTTTTCCGATCGAAGGAAAACTATTCCCCTTCGCGCTCGACACCCTTCCCGAACACGAACCTGCGTTCGTCATGAGCGTTCACAAAAGTCAAGGATCGGAATATGATACAATTCTAATCTACATTCCCGATCATCCCGAATCCTCGGAAGACGAACGATCGCATCGGCTTCTCAACCGTCAGATCCTTTATACCGGAATCACGAGAGCGAAAAACCAAGTCATACTCGCAGGCAATCCGAATACATGGGAAAGAGGGATCGCCAATTCTCAAAAACGCGATACCGGTTTTAGAATTTAGATTGCGATTTCAGGCTTTCTCCTTTATGAATGGTCGTCATGCTTCGACCGCCGAAACGAACGATTCGCATTTTCGTAACGATCGCGTTCTTCTGTTTCGTTTCTTTTCTTGCAACGGATTGCAAACGTTCCGTCGAATCCTTTCCCAAAGCGAAGGATGGAATTCTTTCGATAAACGGAAACACACTCGAGAGCGGAAGTATTCTTCCCTTGGAGGGAGAATGGGAAATCTCGGAAGGATTCGGCTCGAAAGAAAAGCTCGGCGCGATTCAAGTTCCCGGCTTTTGGGAAACGAGCGAATTCCCGAACTTCAAAGGCAACGCATTCGGAACCGCGACATATAGACTCAAAGTTACGGGACTCGCCCCCGGCGAATACGCGATCAAGTTTCATGAGATCCACAACGCGTATCGAGCTTATATCAACGGAAAACTTGCTTTAGAATTCGGAAACCCTTCCTCCGATCCGAAAAAAGAAATCCGCAGAATCGGCAAACCGATCATTCACTTTCCGATCGGGGAAAAGGAAACGACGCTTGAAATCACATTAGAAATTTCGAATTGGTTTGAAGGAGCCGGAGGCATCCGAAGAACCCCCGAACTCGGAACGTTTTCTACGATCTCCGCCGCGGACAAAACGAGAAGAAATCTGGACTTTCTTACGTTCGGAGCCTTATTGTTTTTCGGATTTTCAAGCTTCTTCTTTTATCTTCTCACAAAGGAAGAATCCTCGTCGCTTTATCTTTCCTCCGTGTGCGCGGTCCTCGCTCTGAGAATTCTGTTTACGGAAGAACATTATATTTTCGAAATATTCCAGAACTTCCCGCCGATTCTCGAATTCAGAATCGACTTGGGAAGTCTCTTCGTATTGGCGGCTGTCTTTCTGAGTTACCTCCGCTCCTTATTCCCGAACGAATTCAAAACTCTTGCCTTCCGTGTTTTTCTCGTTCCGAACTGGATCGCGTTCGGAATTTTTTGGTTCCTGCAGGGCGATCCGCTCGAACTTCTCGTAGAGGCCTATTTGTATTATATGATCGCGCTGATCCTCGTCGTTTTTGTCGTGATGGTCCGCGCCATTCTTCATAAACGAACCGGCTCGTTCGTGTTTCTGGCTTCCTGTCTTTTGCTTTTGATCGGAGCGCTTAACGACACGTTGTCGCGTCTGGGACTTATCCCGACTCCGTTTATCGTTCCGTATACGTTTCTGTTGTTCATCGCGTTTCAATCGCTTCTGATTTCCATTCGATATAGAAGTTTGCTCAAGTTTACGGACATTCTCAATCAGGAACTTCAGATTAAATTCAGGGCGATTTCCGCATCGGTTCAGGAGGCGATTCTCGTCTCGGACATATCGGGAAAGATTCTTTTTTGGAACGAAGGCGCCGTGAAAATTTTCGGATGGGAAGCGGAGGAGATTCTTGATTCTCCCTTGGAAATAATTCTTCCCGAAAGAAATCGGAACAAACACAAAAACGGTGTTAGGCGCTACCTCCTTTGGAAACGGAGAAGAAAAACTCCGAAGCCGATCGAAATGATCGGATTGCGGAAAGACGGCACGGAATTCTCTCTCGAACTTTCGCTCACGGATTGGATGGTCGAAAAGGATCGTTATATCGGAATCATCATTCGGGACGTCACACAAAGAAAGAATCTCGAATTTCAGAGGGACAAAGCGTTGAATCTGCTTCAATCGGATCTGCAGACAGCGGAAAAATTGCAGAAGTCAATGTTCCCGAATCCTCATTCCAAGGACTGGCCGTTTTTGTGGAGCGTCAAATATCTTCCCATGGGGCCGATCGGCGGCGATTTATACGACATTCGTAAAACCGGCAACGGATGCTGGAGATTCTTTATAGCGGATGCGACGGGTCACGGAACCCAAGCCGCTCTTTTGACGATGGCTATCAAAGCCGATTACGACGCTCTGAAGGAATCCGATTCTGAACCCGGAATCATATTAGAACAATTGAATGAAAGAATTCTACCCATGTTCAGAACGCTGAATTCCCTTTTTACGGCGTTCGTCTTGGATTGGGACCCCGCAACGGGAAACGTACAATACGCCTCGGGAGGACATCCCGAGCAGGTGATTCTTTCCAAAAATTCCAAAATTTCACTCCCGAAAACGGGTCCGATTTTAGGTTTAAAAACCGCCGCTAAATTTAATACGAAGTCGTTTCGTTTCGAGGATCCGTTTCGGCTTTTCCTGTTTTCGGACGGAGCCTTCGAAGTATTTGATAAAAGTCTAATGCAACTCTACGGCGAGGAACGGTTTCATTCTTATTTACAGGAAAATCTTTACACCCCGATTCAGGAGATTTTGGATTCTCATCTTCGGAGTCTATATCGATTCAGACAATCGCAGGATTTAACGGACGATTTGACGTTGCTTGCGGTTTCGCTCGGAGAAGGGGCGTAAAATTTCCGAACCAAAGTACGAAAACGCAATCAAGATTCGAAGAGGTTGAAAAACGCGCATTTATAGGAGACCTATAATTCGAAAATGATGCTGTTCTAAGAAACGGGATTCAGTATTTTAGGCATTTCAATCAATCGATTTTACAAGATCAAAATTCAGGAAAGAACATGAAACCGAAAACGAAGTCATCCGTTGTCTCCGTGAAAAATCTTTCTAAATTCTACGGGAACGGATTCCAGGCGTTGAAAAACGTCTCTTTGGAAATCGAAGACGGAGAAATCATCGCGTTGCTCGGTCCGAACGGCGCGGGCAAAACGACCTTAATTTCCGTAATCTGCGGAATCGTAAATCCGAGCGACGGCTCCGTGGAAGTCAAAGGCAAAAACATTCTCAAGGACTTTCGATTTACGAGATCGCAGATCGGATTGGTTCCGCAGGAATTGAGCGTTCACGCATTCGAATCCGTATGGGCCACGGTTAGTTTTACGAGAGGGTTATACGGAAAATCGCCTAACCCCGATTATATTGAAAAACTATTAAAATCCCTTTCCCTTTGGGAAAAAAAAGATCAGATGATTCTCACCTTATCGGGAGGAATGAAACGCAGGGTTTTGATCGCAAAGGCCCTTGCGCACGAGCCGAAGGTTCTCTTCTTGGATGAACCGACCGCCGGAGTCGACGTGGAGCTTCGAAAGGATATGTGGAACATCGTCCGCAACCTAAGGGAAAACGGAGTCACGATCATCTTAACGACGCACTACATCGAAGAAGCGGAAGAAATCGCTGATCGAATCGGCGTAATGAACAAGGGAGAATTGATCCTTGTGGAAGATAAAAAAGAACTCATGCACAAACTCGGCAAGAAGCAACTGCTGATCGATTTGAATCAGACGTTGAAAAAGATTCCGGCCGGTTTAAAAACGAAAGGGCTTGAGATCGTAAACAACGGGAAACAACTTCTATACACGTACGATTCCCACGGAAAACAGACGGGAATCTCCGCGCTACTGCAAGACCTGAAAAAGGCGAAGATCGATTTCAAGGATCTGAATACGACTCAGAGCTCTCTCGAAGAAATTTTCGTTCAATTGGTAAAGGAGTCACAATGAATCTGCAAGCAATCAAATCCATTTATCTCTTCGAGATGTCCAGAACCTGGAGAACCCTATTTCAAAGCATCGCTTCTCCCGTAATTTCCACGTCGCTCTACTTCGTTGTCTTCGGCTCGGCGATCGGTTCCAGAATTCAGGAAGTGGACGGAGTCGGTTACGGTTCGTTCATCGTTCCGGGACTCATCATGTTGTCCTTGCTGACGGAAAGTATTTCCAATTCTTCCTTCGGAATTTATTTTCCTAAGTTTACCGGAACGATTTATGAAATTCTCGCGGCGCCGATTTCCATGTTCGAGATCGTGATCGGTTTTGTAGGCGCGGCGGCAACGAAGTCCGTTATCCTCGGAACGATCATGCTTGGTACGGCTTCGTTGTTTGTTCCCGTCAAAATCGCGCATCCGTTCGTGATGGTTTTGTTTCTGATACTGACTTCGATCTCTTTCAGTTTATTCGGATTCATCATCGGAATATGGGCCGATAGTTTCGAAAAACTTCAGATCATTCCTTTGCTGATCATCACGCCTCTCGTTTTTTTGGGAGGAAGCTTTTATTCCGCGAATATGCTTCCGCCGTTTTGGCAAAAGGTCACCCTCTTCAATCCGGTTCTGTATTTGGTGAGCGGATTCCGCTGGAGTTTTTACGAGATCGCCGACGTGAGCGTGGGAATCAGTCTTACGATGGTATTCGTGTTTCTTACGATCTGCCTAACGCTTGTTTGGCTGATTTTTAAAACCGGTTATAAAATCAAAAAGTGAGAATCCCGCTATGAAAGTCCCTCCTTCTCAACTCGCAGGTAAGAAAGTTTTTATTTCCGGCGGCTCCACGGGAATCGGCAAAGGGCTGGCGGTCGCGTTCGCAAAAGGGGGCGCGAGCGTCGTCGTATCCGCGAGAAAAAAACAAACCTTAGAAGCGACAGTCCGGGAACTTCGTAAGATCGGATCTCAAGACGCGATCTTCGATTCGGTCGTCGCCGACGTATCCAAGCCGGATCAGGTGAAAAAAGCCGCAAAATACGCTCTTAAAATATTGGGAGGACTCGATTTACTCGTATGTAACAGCGGTTATGCGAAAGTGGGCAGAGTCGGCGATCTGGAAGAATCGGACTTTCGCGATCTAATGGAAGTGAACTATTTCGGACACGTCAACGTGGTTCGAGCCTTTCACGATCACTTCGTCAAACAAGGATCAGGCGATATCATCCTGATTTCCTCCATGCTTGCCACGTTTTCGATTTACGGATACGGGGCCTATTCCGCGAGTAAGTTCGCGATCACGGGATTCGCGCAATCCCTGCGGCAAGAAATGATGATCCATGGGGTTCGAGTAAAAATTTTTCTGCCGCCTACGACCGACACGCCCGGATTGGAAAAAGAGAATCGGGACAAACCGGATCTCGTGAAGGAGATCGAGATGGGTTCCGCGATCAACGCGGTTCATTCCGTGGAAAAAGTCGCGGACGCATTTATCCGTTGGTTGCCAAAGAAAAAGTTTCTCGGATACGCGACCTGGGATTCTTGGCTTCAGTATTTTTTAGCGAGACATTTTCCGGAATGGACGTTGCAGATTGCGGACGGAGAACTTAGATCCGCTCAAAAGCGATTGAATGAAAAAGCGCAAGCAATCAAGGGCGCATAACGTATCGAAAAAAATCCGGGGCGTTCCTGCTCGCAAAAAACGAAAAATAAAGTTTTCCGAAAAAGTCGCAGGCGGGCTACTACGGGCTCCGCTATCGCTTCGGCCTCGTAAACTTTGCAGAAACGAAAATGCGAACGAAGTCTTATGCGGCTCCGATCGAACTAACGAGTCCGCTCCGCGCCCTTCGTATCCCTAACGCATTGTCAAAGAATATGTTGTCGTAATTCCGACATATAGCCGTAAGAGGGAAGCCCCCACCCGAATTGGGTGGTGGAGGCGGGCTTTGTGGGAAATCTTGACAAATTCGCTTTATCAGAAAAATCGAATCTGCTCAAGAACAATTTTCAGTTTCCAAAGCGTGGGAACTCCTACAAAAACTCCGAACAAAAAACTTTTCGAAACTACACCGCCTGTTTCGAAAAATCCTTATACAACTTTTTATTACCGCCCGGCGGCTTTCCGATATCAACACCCGCCTTAAGAAGTTCCAGCTGGAGTTCTTTGCGGAACGCATGATAATCCACTTCCACGGCATGTCTTTGACCGCCGCCGAACGTAAAGTGAGGGTGTTCAATCTCGTATCGAATCGCTTCCTTTAAATTCTTAGGTCGTTTGTATTTACCGAGAATTTCCAGGCACGCAAGCTTCGCTTGATAATCCGCCATCGGCCAAATACAACCCACCGGTTGAAACAAACCGATAAAATACAAATTTCGGTAATCGTTGTGCATCATTTTACGGAAGAGAGGGATCTTTTCGACGTGTTGAAAATCGATAAACGACTTATCAAAGAAAGGAAACGTGGTCCAAAATCCGGTGCAGGCGCAGATGATGTCGAACTTCTCCTTGGTTCCGTCCACGAATTCGACTTCCTTTCCGTGCAGTTTTTTGATCGCAGGACGAGGTTTGATTCTTCCGTGACGGATAAAATCGAGGAGATCAGAATTCAAAGTCGGGTGATGACTGAGCGCTAATGTCGTATTAACGGGAAGACCGTAATTCTTGTAAGAACCCTGCAACACATGAAGCATCTTCGTAAGAGTCCATTGTTTTACGATGGACGGAATCCAGCTCGGGGTCTTTGCGGCGAACACGTCGGAAGGCATTCCGAAAAGAAATTTCGGAAAAAACCATTGAGGACTTCTCATCGACAACTTCACGCTGTTGGCGACGCGCGCGGATTCGACCGCAACGTCGCAAGCGGAATTACCGCCGCCGATCACGAGAATGTCCTTTCCCTTCCACTCGTTGGTAACTCCCTTAAAATCGTGCGAATGCAGGAATTTACCCGTGAACTTTCCTTCGTATTCCGGATATTTCGGATTCCAGTGATGACCGTTGGCGACCATAAGAACGTCGAAGATTTCGGTCTTCTTTTTTTTGGAAGCGTCTATATAATCCACCTTCCAATCTCCGTCTTCCGTTCTTGTGATCTTTTGGATCGTGTGATTGAAACGGATCTTCTTATACACTCCGAAATGTTTCGCGTACGATTCGAAGTAAGCCTGAAGTTGTTTGTGATTCGGATATTCCGGATAATCGTCCGGCATCGGGAAGTCTTCGTATTCGGACCAAGCCTTCGAGCTGATGATATGCGTGTTTTCGTAAACGCTGGAGTGTCCGGTTTTCGAATTGAAGACCCAGTTCCCTCCGACCTTGTCGTTCTTTTCAAAAACGACCACGTCCAACCCATATTGAACGCAATTCTTTGCGGCCGCGATACCGCTAGGCCCCGCGCCTACGACGCAGACTTTGACATTCGACTTCATCCGATTCTCCCTTTGCGTTTCAGGAACATTCGTTGACGAAATTTAAAATCCAACAAATGTTACATTTTCGAGAGATCTTACTTATGTTGGATTTGAGCGCAAGAATTTTTTGGCTTTGACCAAACCCGATCGAAAGAACGTAAACGAACGGCGGGCGATTTAAATCCTTTAAAACGAAAGATATAGAATGCCGAACTCGATAATCCGAAAAAACAAAACCGATTCGCGTAACGGTAAAAAGACGAACGGGACTCGCATTCCTTTGCAGGAACGTTCTCAAGCAAGAATGGCTCTCGTATTGGAAACGGCGGAACGAATGCTCGAAAAGATCGGACCGGAAGAGACGTCGATTCCGGAAATCGCGAAAAAATCGGGCGTTCCCCGCGCCAGCATCTATCAATTCTTTCCCGATAAGTATTCTTTGTTCACTCGACTCGCCGAAAAACATCTCGCCAAAGTGGGAGAAATTCTCGCACTCGAAGGCTCCAAGAGCGTCAATCTTACCTGGAAAAAACTCGTTCGCATCTTAGTGGACGCCGCATCGGATTATTACGACTCAACGCCCGTTGCCAGCATACTCGTGTTAGGCGGGCCATTCAGCAGAAACGCGTATCTCGCACAGGAAATCACGATCGCTCATATCGGAGCGGGAGTCCGCGTTCAACTCTCGAATCTTAAGGTTCCGTTTACGATCCCGAAACAACCCGACGTCGCAACGCTCGGAGTGGAAATCGCATTCGCCTGCATGAAACGAGGATATTATCAGGAAAATAGAATCTCTAAGAGAATGCGGACCGAAGCAGCAAACGCGGTTATCGCCTACTTCTCCGCTTGGGAATAACAAAAAAAAATTCCGGTCTGTCACAAAAACCTTCAAGCCGCGTCTTCCTTTGTATAGGAGACAACATGGAAACCAGATTGAACTATGCGACGGTTTATCCCGAGTCGTTGCAAGCGATGCTGAAAATGGAGGAATTCGCGAAACAAGGAGGAATCGACCCCGTTCTCTACGAACTCGTAAAGATACGCGCGTCGCAACTCAACGGATGTGCGTTTTGCATCAACATGCACACGAAGGACTTGAGAGATATGGGAGAAGCGGAAAAAAGAATCTATCTTTTGGACGCTTGGAGAGAAGCGACCTTTTACACGGAAAAAGAAAAGGCAGCTTTGGAATTAACCGAAACGGTGACGAAGATTTCCGAAAAAGGAGTTCCGGACGAAACCTACGAAAAGGTCAGAAAACATTTCAACGAGAAAGAATTCGTGGCTCTGATCATTTTGATCAACACGATCAATTCCTGGAATCGAATCGCAATTTCAACGCGGATGACAGCGAAATAAAAACAAAAGAATCGAATATTCGATTCTTTTAATAATCCTCGTCCGACCAACCTACGTCGTTCAAGAAGTCGTCGTATGTTCCGTCAAAAACCCGGATCGTATCGTTGTCGAATACGATCAACTTGGTCGCCACGGCGCGTAAGTGCAACTCGTCGTGGGTCACCATAATGACCGAACCTTCAAAACCGTCGATCGCTTCGATGAGAGAATCGCAGGATTGCATATCGAGGTGATTCGTAGGTTCGTCCAAATACAGAAGATGACAAGGAGTCACGAGAATCTTTCCGAGAAGAACGCGGCTCTTTTCGCCTCCCGAAAGAACCTTGATCTTTTTCAAGGCTTGATCGTCCGAAAACATCAAACCGCCCGCGATCGTTCTCGCTTGGTACTCCGTACAGGATTTATCCGAGATCATGATCTCTTCCACGACGGTCGCGTTTTCATTCATGTTGAGTTTATTCGTCTGACCGAAATAACCTTCCTTCAACACGGGATGTTTTTTGATCGTTCCTTGAGACGGTTCCAATTCTCCCGCGAGAACTTTAAGCAGAGTCGATTTCCCTTTTCCGTTTTTACCGATGATGCAGATTCTTTCCCGGTTTCCGACGCTGATCGAAAAGTTCTCGAATAGAAACGGAGGTTTACCGTCGTACGAGAAAGCGAGATTCTCCGCGGAAAGCATTTGGCTCGCCGCAAACGGAGCGCTATTGAAAAACAATTCCAAATCCTGAATCTGTTCGAGCGCTTTCATCTCTCCCTGCTTTTCGAGCTTCTTCACTCTGGATTGGGCGCGGCTCGCAAAACTCGCTTTCGCTTTAAATTTCGCGATAAAGATTTCTTCCTGTTTTCTTTTTTTGGCTTCGTTCAATCGGGTTTTTTCGTAAATTTCTTCGGATTGATTGATCTGATTATAGAGTTTGTCCGTGTCGCCTTGAACCTTGATCGCCTTCGTTCTGTGAATCGCGATCGTATGAGTGACAACGGCGTCCATAAAACCTCTATCATGAGTTACTAATATGATTTCGCCTTCCCATTCGCGCAAAAATTCCTCGAGCCAACGGATCGTAACGATGTCGAGATAGTTGTTCGGCTCGTCGAGCATCAGCATATCGGGAGCTGACACGAGCAGCTTTGCGAGGTTCATTCGGATCTGATAACCGCCGGAAAATTCGTTCGGATCTCTTTCCATATCCTTTTCGGAAAAACCCAAACCGGAAAGAATTTTCTCAACTTGCCAAGTTTCGTATTCCTCGCCTTCGGGAAGACCGAGGGCACATTCTTCCAAGACGGTGGGTTTGGTAAAATGAAGATGCTGTTGCAAGTGACCGATCTTATAACCCTTCGGAACGGAGATCGTGCCGGAATCAGCTTCCACAGTACCGAGAATCATTTGAAAGAGCGTGGATTTACCGTGACCGTTGCGGCCTACAAGACCGATCTTCTCGCCCCGATTGATGCTCAAATTCAAATCGTCAAAAAGAACCTTGGAAGTATAAGCCTTATTGAGGCCGGAAATTTTAATCATGAACTGCGAACCTTCTCGTTATATCCAAGTTTTTGAAAAGACCCAATATTTCACTCAAAAATGAACGGGCGCTCCTGCTCGATCGGCGGCGAAATCGGAATTCTTCGGAATAAATCGCAGGCCAGGCTTGCTCCGCGCTCCAGCTATCGCTTTCGGCCCTCTCATTTCATCATTGAAATGAGAGGGCTGCTTCGCCCGCTCCGCATCCTTAGCGCATTGGATTTTCCGTATTTCCCAGCGGGTTTTCGCCTAAAACCGATCTCAATCCTAAAAAATACTTGCTAAAATTTTTATATAACCGTATGGTTATTGAAATATGAGCATCCCCATGAGTGCGTCGGAACGTTTGGATGCGACGTTCGCGGCGTTAGCAGATCCAACCAGACGGGCGATTCTGGCGCGTTTAGCGGAGGGAGAAGCCTCCGTGATGGAATTGGTAAAGCCCTTTGCGATGAGCCAACCTGCGATTTCCAAACATCTCAAAGTGTTGGAAAAAGCCGGATTGATTACGCGAGCGAAGGACGCACAAAAAAGACCGAGACAAATCGAAGCACAACCTTTAGCGGAAGCGAGCGATTGGCTGGAAAAATACCGCCGGCTTTGGGAAGGGCGTTTCGACAAACTCGACGCTCTCTTGGACGAGCTGAAAGTCGGGAAGAAAGAAAAAGAAAGCGGAACGAGATCCGTTTAAGGAGAACTCCCATGGAGAATACGAAAAAACTGAAAGTGGTCGCGCAAGGAGAACGAGAAATTCTCATCACACGCACATTCGACGCGCCGCGCGCGTTGGTCTTTGATGCGATGACCAAACCGGAATTACTCAAACGCTGGTTCGATGGTCCGCCCGGTTGGTCTTTGATCGTTTGCGACATCGATCTCAAAGTCGGCGGCAAGTATCGGTATGTTTGGCGCAGCGAAGGCGGAAAAGATATGGGAATGGGCGGAGTTTATTTGGAAATCGACGCGCCCGATCGGCTCGTCGCCACCGAAGTTTTCGACGAATCCTGGTATGCGGGAGAAGCGATCGATACGTCCATCTTAACGGAAATCGATTCTAAAACGACATTGCTGTCCATAACCGTTTTGTACGAATCCAAGGAAGCGAGAGAAAGCGTTATTCTTTCACCGATGGAAGACGGACTCGGATATAATTACGATCGACTCGAAGCGCTGCTCGAAACTTTCGCATAATCCTGATTAAACGAAAACGCATAAATCGAAAAACTTTTAAAAATATCTGGGCCGGTGTGAAGGCCCTTGAAAGAAATCAATTATACTAAAACGAGGTTTTTATGCAGAAGATATCCCCCTTTTTGATGTTCAACAATAACTTAGGAGAAGCGACCGAACTGTACACTTCTGCTTTTCCCGATGCGAAAGTTTCCGGCGTAGCAAAAGCGGGGGATAACGTGATGTCCGCGACGTTTTCCATTTACGGGAAGGAGCTTCTTTCCTTCAACGGAGGTCCGCATTTTCGGTTTACTCCCGCTGTTTCTTTTTTCGTAAATTGCAAAACCGAACAGGAAGTAAATCAGCTTTGGAACAAATTGAAGGAAGGCGGTTCGGTTCTAATGGAATTGGGTGCGTATCCGTTTAGCGAAAGATTCGGATGGCTTCAGGATAAATGCGGAGTTTCTTGGCAGATTCATCTTTCTAAACAGGAACAGAGCGTAGTTCCCTTTTTATTGTTCGTAGGAGACAAACACGGTAAAGCGGAAGAAGCGATCCGTTTTTACGCTTCCCAATTTCCGAATTCCAAAATCGGAAACATCGAACGATTTTCCGCAAACGATCAATCCGGCGAAAAAGAAGGAACCGTCAAACGGGCGGACTTTACGATCGCCGGTCAAAATTTTATGGCGATGGATAGCGGACTCGCGCATGCGTTCACTTTCACCGAAGGGATTTCCTTTTTTGTCCGTTGCGATACGCAGGAAGAAATCGACGAATACTGGGACAAACTTTCCTTAGGAGGAGTTAAACAACAATGCGGTTGGGTGAAAGACAAGTTCGGAGTCAGCTGGCAAATCATTCCTCCGATTTTAGGAGCGTATTTGCAGGATAAGGACCCTCAAAAATCGCAAAGAGTGATGCAAGCCATGCTTCAAATGGACAAGATCGACATCGCAAAACTGAAAGCGGCTTACGATCAAAAATAATCCCCGACCGATTCCGTTTAACACCGATTTTACGGAGTCCCCCGCGTTAGGGATGCGAAGCGTGCGTCGCAGTCGCCTCGAAAGAGGCGACCGCAGCGTCAGCGGAGCGCGAAGCAAGCCCGCCTACGACTTTACGAAGATATTTTTTTCTTCGGTTTTGGCGAGTAGGAACGCCCGAATAAAAAACCCGCTTTGAATTCCGTTTCCGTTCGGACGATCCGATACATTCAAAAAACGAATTATTTCTTTTCCGAATGTTGTTTTGCCTCTCCGGAATCGGAGGAAAGCATTAGGCTTTCCGAATTCACCGCTTCGAATTGATCGCCGGTGATTTTTCCGAGTTTGTGAAGCAGATCGTTGTTCCACTTCTCGTGAGGTGCGCCGGATAAGAACCAATCCGAGCCGTTGTCCGCAAGAATCATTCCGTATTTTTT
Source organism: Leptospira sanjuanensis (assembly GCF_022267325.1). Lineage (NCBI taxonomy): Bacteria > Pseudomonadati > Spirochaetota > Leptospiria > Leptospirales > Leptospiraceae > Leptospira > Leptospira sanjuanensis. The sequence continues at coordinate 879,785 of NZ_JAIZBG010000001.1, read as the reverse complement.
CAACGCGCGAAGAATGATCTGATTCTCCTTACTGAAACCGTCGATGTTAAAACTCGCCTTCAATCGAAAACGGGTTCCCATCGGTGGAACGTTTTTATCCGTGATTTTGGAAGCGAAGTGACGCGCGGGCCAAAGATAGGCTTTTTGAGTTCGCTTTGCGGTAAAACGAATCGCGTGTTTGATTTCGCCCGCTTCGATTTCTTCGTAACGAACCAATCCCGGAAAAATCGGCAAACCCGCCGCATCCGCGGAAGTCCAACCGTCCGGTCGAAGCGCGTTCGACTTCAAATCGAAGATCGCACCCGATATCGCAGTCCAAACGTTTCCTTTTTTTCGCGCATGATAGAGTTCATAAAGTTTGCATGTCTTTTCGTCGAGAACGAGAACGTGACGATCTCCGTCGCTCGCCTCTCCTCCTTCGATCGGTGCGTCATCCGGAATCGGATACGGACCTGGCTCGCTTTCATCCGCATATTCGAACGTTATGCGCGATGGAGAACCGGTCTTCAAGGTAAACGGAATTCCGATCGGACTCCCCTCCCAAAGACCGGAACCGAAATCGGCTTTGAGCTTTTTACGGGCGCCGATGCTCTGAACATAGGCTTGCGATAGAGAATGAACGGGCAAACCGTCGATCGGCGTATTCCATACGTTGTTATCGGGGAAAACTTCGCAGTTTCCGAGTTTTGGAGACGCGTGCATCGGATGCAATACGACGAAACTCAAGAACATTGCCGTAAAACTTAGGATTGTTTTTTGATTTTTCACGGAAACAATCCGCATCGTTTCGAGCGCACAGGCAATTCTTTTTTTGATCCGGTAGTTTAGGATTTTATAATTTGATCGCATTTCCAAGGTCCGTAACTTTGCGTCCAACCCTTCGTTTTATATCGGAACCAAAAATGAACGGTAAACGAAATCACGAATGCGCTTAACAAAACAAGCCAAAGATATTCGGAATCCCGAATCAGATATAGGAGAATCAGCAATACGCAATACTTAACCGTTCGAAACCAGAGCGGTTGCCCGTGTTTTGAAAACGCGACTTCGAATTCCCGTTTGACTACTTGTGAAAAACTCATGATGCAATTCCCCCTCCGGAAACGATTTACTCTAAAATTGCGCTCGAACTCCGCGCGGAATCAAGTCCGTTTTTGAACGAAATCGGCGAGCGTTACTCAACCATAAGTTCTGATCGAAAGATGAACTGTAAGAGATACTACGACTTTGTCGTAAAATAAAGTCGGCCCCGGCCCGGATTTTGGGCGGCGGGGTGAGAACGATCCTTACAGAGCGAGGCGCTGAGTTTTAAGGCTGCGGAAGACCTCGGGAAATTTTTCTCGATCAGAAGATGATACTTTCTACAAGCAAAAGGATTCCTTGTTGTCGGAACACTAAAAAAATCTGCGTTTTTAGCGGCGATTGATTCATTGATTTCTCGACTTTTGAGCAAGGTTATGCACGCAGTGACACTCACCGATTTCAATGAATCCGAACAAAAAAGATCCGTACGTTTCTGTTGTTCGCTTTGAAATGTGAATCGGAATTCTTTTTTCGAAATTCTCCAAAACAAAGAAAAAGAAAGAACGATCTAAAGGAATAGGTTAGAATGCAGGACGAATGATTTTTGCGCTGGAATTCTGTTTCAAAAATCCCGAATCGATCCTTCCCGTCGTGCCGGAAGACTTCGAGGAGATTCGGAAAAGACTTCCCTTTCGGAAACAAAAAGAAGTCGCCGCGTATTTGGGTTTTCATCCGAGTTCTTTGCGGGTTTTAGAAAGAATCACCGACTCGGCCGTTCGCAAAGGATATTTAAAACCGTTCCGATATCTGTATTCGATTCCGGTTTTCCAAAAGGCGTTTCATCACCTGCCGATCATCAACGAATTCATCATTCGTTTTTTCAACTATGCCTTGTCGAAAGGCTGGAACGAAAAATGGGAGATCTTGTTTTTAAAGGATCTTTCGACACGATTTCCGGATGCGAATTTCAAAAAAGAAGATTACGAAAACGCGTTTCAGCTTTATGAAGAAGTGAAACGTTTTTCTCCTCAGTGGAAGATTCGATCGCTCGAACATCTGCTCTACCTCGAACAAGAAATGATCCGCAAGATTCAGAAGAACGAGTTCAACGGATTGGATCGGCCTTATCCGACTCCTCCGATGGAAAAAGAAGATTGGATCGAACCGATCGACTCGAGAAAGGAATTGTTCCTCGAATCTCGAATCCAACACAACTGTATCTTCAGCTACGACACCCGCGTTTTAGAAGGAAAATATTACATTTATAGAATATTCTTTCCCGAACGCTGCACGTTGTCCCTCTTTCACATCAACGGAGATTGGTATCTCGATCAAGTCGCAGCCGCTTTCAATAAAGTAGTAAAGACGGAGACGTTGAAGAAAGTGGAAGAATGGAGAATGCAAAACGGAATTTTCATGTTGGGAGACGCGTTTCGATTGGGGATTCCGCCCGATTGGATCTATAACCGTTGAATTTCTAAAAAACAAGCGGACCGCGCCCGGACAAAACATACGGGCGCCAGCTGGCCAAAGGCCGGATGTCATGACAATCGCAATCAAACTCGCGCTTCGTAAACGATATTGAAAGGGGATTCCGCCGCGCGCCGAAAACGAGTGAATCCGCCTTTCGTAACTACGTCGCGCATGCGCGCCTCGCCCGCTTGCGCTCCTAATCCCAAAGCCACCTCTTGACTCAAAGAACTAGGCGTACAAAACATCGTCGAGGCAGAATAGTAAATACGACCTATCGGATTCAGATTTTGTTCAAGATGATCGTGAGCAAACGGCTCGACAATGATCACGCTGCCGTCCTTGTTTAAAGCCTTACGTGCGTGAGCCGCGGCGCCTACCGGATCTCCCATATCGTGAAGACAATCGAACATAGCCACTAAATCGTAATCGTTCGCCGGATAATTCTTCGCCGTAGCGACCTCGAAGGTGACGTTCTTTAAACCCGCCTGAAGAGCCGCGTCACGCGCCTTTTCAATGGAAGGAGAATGTGCGTCAAAACCGTAAAAATGGGAATTCGGAAATTCTTTGGCTAAAATAACGGTCGAAGTTCCGAAACCGCAACCGACATCCGCAACCTTCGCGCCTTTTCTCAACTTCTCCTCTATACCTCCTTCAAGCGCAGGAATCCAAGATTGTAATAGCTGAGAAAGATACGTGGGACGAAAAAATTTGGCGGTCGCGCAGAAGATATGTTCGTGTTGTTCTCCCCAAGGAACGCCTTTGCCGGTCTTGAAAGCATCGATCAATTTGGGAACGGCCGAATAAGCCGCGGAAACGGCGTAAAAGCCGCCCATCAAATACGCGGGGCTATCCTCGTTGTTAAAGATCATATCTTGTTCCGGCGATAGGAAAAATTTTTTCTGCGCCGGATCATATTGCAGATAATCCGCTGCTGCCTGCGCGGACAGCCATTCGCGCGCATAACGCTCGGTCGTTTTCGTTTTCTCCGCAAGTTTGGAAGAGGTAAGCGGCCCTTTTGCTAGCTCCTTATAATAACCCAACGCGTCGCCGATCAGGACCAATGCTCCGCTGTAACCTGCCGAAATCTCGCCGAACAACTTTCCGACAAGCTGTTCCACTTTCTGTGAATCGATCGCCATGTGAATCTCCTATTGATTTATATTTTATAAAAATATAATATTCAACGTAAAAATTGAATCGTTACGTTTCGGTACGATTCAATCGAAACACGGAAAAGATAAAGCCATTTTCACGCTCCTATTCTCGCAGGGAACAAACTCAACATGAAAGAGAATAAACGTTCCGCAATTATAGATTTATACTTCCGCAAGAACCGTTTATTCCATTTTTATAATATCTTAGGCAAATCGATCGAAGACCTATTTGTCGGAATAAAATCGTTTCACCGCATTCGCGATCATTCTATCCACGAAGGCCGGTGAAAAAAGTTTGACCCAAGGAATCAATTTTCCTCCGAAAGTCATAATCAATTCCCGTTCCCGCTTGGAGATCGATTTCGCGATCAAACACGCGCATTCTTCCGGAGACATGAGTTTTCTCTTTCCGGATTTCAGATCCTCCTCTTGCGTGATGATTCCGTTTGCGTCGAATTTTCTATAATTCATTTTGGTCGCGATCGGTCCTGGCGAAACGACAAGCACGCCCACTCCAGTTCCGATCAATTCGATCCGTAACGAATCACTGAAACCTTGAACTGCGAATTTGGAAGCGGCGTATCCGGTTGATCTAGGGAAACCCGTTTTTCCTTGTAAGGAAGATATGTTTACGATCATTCCCTTGTTCTTCTTCAGATAGGATAAGGCAAAATAAGAAGTGTAAACAGTCCCGAGATAATTCACATCCATGAGCTTACGAAAAACGGATAAATCCTGCACGGACTCGAACGGGGTACTCATGGAAACTCCGGCGCTGTTGATCAGAATGTCGATCTTTCCGAATTTTTTTACGGCTTGTTCTATTAGATTTTTGCAATCTTCGGAGGAAGATACGTCCGTTTGAACCGCAAGCGCTTGCGCTTCCATTCGTTCGCATTCTATAGCCAAATCTGCAAGCGTGCTTTGGTTGCGGGAGGCGAGAACGAGTTTGGCTTTTCGTTTCGCGTATAAAAGCGCAAGCTCTCTTCCAATTCCTTCGCTGGCTCCCGTTATGAGGATCACTTGATTTTTTTCCGTTTGTTTCATGTTTCTCCGATTCTTTTGAACGAGTGGGCCCATGTTGCTCTTACTTCGATTTTTTAAAGCGACATACGGATCCCCGCATCAGGCTTTAGTTCGTATCGGATTGTACAAGTTGATCGCGCTTTCGTCGACGGATGTTATAACGGCTTACAAGTTTTTTTTTGGGGGGGGGATGAAACGTAGCGATTCTTGTAGCCATAGGAGTTAATTCAGAAGGCTACAGAGAGGTTCCGGGTCCATGGAAAGAGCCAGAGAAGAAAAGGAAAGTTGGCAAACTTTCCTAAAACATCTAAAGGATCGAGGTCTCAAAGGAGTAAATCGAATCGTCTCTGATAAATGTCTCGGTTTAGTAGAATCGATTCCATATTTCTTTCCGGAATCCAAATTGCAAAGATGTATCGTTCATTTCTACAGGAATGTATTTGGAAAAGCCCCGAGAGGATCCTTTAATGTCATTTCTCAAATGTTGAAGGCGATTCATTCCCAAGAGAACAAAGAAGAAGCCTTAAAGAAAGCCAACTTTGTGATGGAGAGATTAATCGAAATGAAATTGAAAGAAGCTTCCAAGATTCTCTCCGATGGGATCGAATAGACGCTGGCTTACATGGACTTTCCGTCTGAGCAATGGAGAAAGATCCGTACGAATAATCCTTTAGAAAGGATCATTAAAGAGATCAAAAGAAGGACAAAGGTTGTCGGAGCTTTTCAGATGGGAAGTCGGCTCTCATGTTGGCGACCGCCCGTCTTAGGCATATCGCTTCTACTAAATGGGGAACTAAAAAGTATGTTGACATGGACAAGCTAAAAGAACTAAAAATTTCAAAGCTCACGGCTTGACCGTATTGAGAGCCTTATCTCAAAGTTAAATTGTGCGAAACTTTAAGGACATTATCCATCTAACTTTTATGAGGCAAGACCAAAAAGATCCCTCTTCTCAAAACACCGATTTAAATCCTCCAACAATTATTTCGGAAACCGATGACGGTTAATTCTCGTAGATAAGAGCACCTTTCTTTAGGAGTGATTCACAGGCATTAGTAGTACAACTATACCTTATTCGATTACTAAGCTTTTATCTACCGGTCTTGCTCATTCAAAACAACTAAAATTTCACGAAAACTTTCTAAACCTGCTTCCAAATTTTCAATAATATCTTCCGCAAGTACATCCGGATCCGGAAGATTATCCAAGTCAGCAAGCGACTTATCCTTGATCCAAGTAATATCTAAGTTCGTCTTATCACGAGTTGTAATCTCAGAATAAGAAAATTTTCTCCATCGACCTTCCGGATTTTTTTCGGGATGATAAGTTTCTTTTCGTTTGTTAGGATTCTCAGGATTATAACAATTGATAAAATCCCTCAAGTCCTCTAGTTTAAGTGGATTCTTCTTTTGCGTATGATGTATATTCGTTCTATAATCATAAAACCAAATATTTTTAGTCCAGGGTTCTTTAGTCGCGGGTCTTCCGTCAAAGAAAAGCACATTCGCCTTTACACCATTCGCATAAAAAATTCCGGTCGGAAGTCGAAGAATTGTGTGAAGGTCAACCGTTTCCATCAATTTTTCTCGTATCGTCTTTCCAGCACCACCCTCAAAAAGAACGTTGTCCGGAAGTACTACTGCCGCCTTACCCGTAGTTTTTAAAATAGTTTTAATATGCTGTAAAAAGTTTAACTGTTTATTACTCGTGCTTTCCCAGAAGTCCTGCCGGTTATATGTAAATTCTTCTTTCTTTTGCTCTCCTTTCTCATTCGTAATCTTCGAACTACTTTTTTTACCGAATGGCGGATTGGCCAAAACGTAATCATAACGAATCCCCGGATCTGCAATCAAAGCATCCGTTGGAGAAATAAAATTATCGGTATCGATATCTCCTATATTATGCAAAAATAAATTCATCAACGCTAACCGACGGGTTCCGGCTACAATTTCATTTCCGAAAAAAGTTTTAAACTTTAGAAATTTCTTTTGTTCTTTATTCAAATCCTGTTTTGTAATATAATCATATGCAGCCAAAAAGAAACCACCTGTTCCGCAAGCAGGATCTGCGATCGTTCTTTCCGGCTCCGGTTGAACACATTCCACGATAGCCTTAATCAAGGCCCGGGGCGTGAAGTATTGGCCTGCCCCGCTTTTGGTATCTTCCGCATTCTTTTCCAAAAGCCCTTCGTAGATATCTCCTTTTACATCGGTTCCCATAAGAACCCAATTTTCCTTGTCGATCATCTCGACAAGTTTTCCAAGTTTAGCGGGATCTTGGATTTTGTTCTGACTCTTTGTAAAAATCTGTCCAAGAATTCCCTGGGACTTAGCCAACTCTCTGAGAAGTTTATTATAATGCGTCTCTAACTCCGCACCCTTCTTATCAGTTAGGCTCTCCCAGTTGTATTCTTTCGGAATCGCAATCTTACGATCATAAGGCGGCTTCGAATATTCATGAGCCATTTTTAAAAACAAGAGATATGTCAGCTGCTCAAGATAATCTCCGTAACTCACTCCGTCGTCTCTAAGCAAATTGCAAAAAGACCAAACTTTCCCAACGATCCCATTTGTATGAGAATGATTACTCACGCGATCCCTTTTTTCCTTTCTGAGTAGATGTCTTTTTACTGGACTTAGGAACGATTGCGCCCTTTCCTTCCGGAATATAACCCTTTCTTCTCATCCAAAGTAAAGTTTTCAAAAAATTCTCTCTTGGAATTTTGAGTTTTTCCGGCGTCCAATTTTCTCTCGCTTCGAATATGATTTCTTCGTTTGTCGGCTGCTTTCCTCCTATAAGTAGATTGTTCCATGCCGCAAAGAGAGTTGCCACAACCTCGGAGCGGAGCTTATCCAAGGGCATAAAGTCTTGAATTAAGTTTCTGATTTTTTGTAAATCATTGCTATCAAGTTGATTCGAGACTTTTGTAAGAACTTTATGCATCCCCTGTTTCGATTGGTAGGTATGACCGATGTTTAACTTTTTGATCCCGAAGTAATTTGCCTTGATCGCACGGGACTCAACCTTTTTCAAGTGAGGGTAATCATCCGGACCGGCCGCATCCTTTACAGGCATTCTTCCCAATGAAATTCCAAGATGGGATTCCACCAAATGAGCAATCTTTTCACATTTCACATGACCCAAATGTTCTAAATACTTTGGCTGTTTTTCATGGGCTTCGATGACCATCGCGATCACGCCAGCGTGTAAATCCGTCGTGGTAATTTCAGGAATGAGTTGAGGAAATTGAATCAGATTGTCTTTCGGCGAGAGTGCGTTTTCAGCGACTTTCCTTGCGGAATTTACATTCGTTTTTTCGAATGTAGTGTTTTTCTCTGCACGAATTCTTTCTAAAAGAACGGATGCAGGTTCATCGTTCGGATCTTGTGCGACTAACTTTCCTTCAAATGCTTTTTTTAAAATACTTTGCCGAAGAGATTCTGCCTGTTTGAGCGAAGATTGAATGGTTTCTTCGAGTTTGTCGCAAATACTGAAGCGAGATTCGATTTCTTGGACGATTGCTTGTTGTTCGGACAATGTTGGTAAAGAAATTGGTAAACTACTAAGAATATTCTGATTTATCTTCGGCATTGTCCCCGCCGATCCAGCGACTCTTTTCCTTAAATAATCCCTTTGATATTGATTAGATATATTATAATATAAATACTTTGGTATGATTAAATTTTCAGAGCATTGCACGCGAAACATTAGATCTGGAAAAATGAATTCTTTATCTTTTCCTTCATATAATGCAGGCACACCTACGTATTCTAAGGTATTCCCTCTTTGAATTAAAATATCATGATTGCTACACCAAATATCACGATCATATAAATTCTTTTCATCCAGATATTTGTAATATTTAGATGAAAATTTTCCCGAAGTCGTTGCAGAAAGTTTCAATACTTTATAATTTGTAAAATATTTAACCGGTTTTCCAGAATAACCATTAGTTAATTTACTTCGTAAAACGTCCCCCAACTTCACCCACTTCCATCCGCTCGGAAGTTCCCCTAAAGAAGAATTCTTCTCTTCTGTTATATCTTCACTCGCAATCTGATTCAGATGTTTCTTTCGCCATTCCTCGGTTAGCTTTCCTTCAAAGGCCGATTTCAAAACGGATTGTCGATAGACCTTGAGCTGCTTCTGAGCTGTTTTTAAGTTTTCGATTCCTTTGTCTAATTCACTGAACAGTACTTCGATTTTGGATACGATGCGTTGTTGTTCGGCGATGGGTGGAAGGGGAATTTTAGCCGCCTCAAACTTAGACTTAGTGATATGCGCTAAACCAGCCGTTCCATGAGCTTTTTTCACAAATTCTTTTATCTTATTCTTTAACGCATAAAGATAGAATTGTCTGTCAATCAACTTTTCATTAACTACAATTCGAAAAATATGCTGATTTAAATATGCAAATCCCCCTCTCCAGATATGAGCCCCAAATGAAGTATCAGGAGTTCCTGACCAAGCAAATAGCAAATCACCGAAGTTTACATGATATTTTTTTTCGATCTCCACTTTACAATAATTGTATTCTGAAATTTCTCGATTTAGATTTTGAATTCTTATAATTGGCACTCCTTCCTTTGCCCATTCCGAAGACTTAAATGCCTTTCCATTTATATATTCAGCAACTTCTCCAAGTTTTACTATATTCCATGTATCTGGAATATAATCGTTACTTAAAAGTGAAGAGTTGGAGAGAGTTCGATCTTGAATCTTATTCTTAATTTCTTCCATTAATTCAATATTCTCTCGAAATAATCTCTAATTTCAAATGTTGAACTCAAAACCCCAACTCCAACTGTTCCATCGGCTTGGGTCGAAAGTCTCCGATGATCACAAAAGGATTCGGAGCAACGTAATGATGTTGTTTGGTGGTTCCTAAGAAAAAGTAATAATCTTTCGTTTTGGCGAAGTCTTCAAAGTACTTCTTTTTAACGTCTTCGCAAGCCTTGGCTTCATCTCCTCCTCGACGCGCAAGAGAATTCCAATAGAGCATTCCGGTTTCCCAGTCCTCGATCATCATATGAGAGACCTTCCCTGAATCGTCTTCAATCTTGAACTTGAACTTATAGGGAACCTTATCTACGACTTCGAAATTTTCTATATCGTCTTCTTCTTCATTTTCAAAAAGAATCCCTTGTTGTTTTTCAGATTCTAAGGCTCTTAATTTTTTAGGATCCCAAGTACTTTCCGTTTTTTCATACGTAAAATCTAGAAATTTCATAGGTTTAAAAGTTGCCAAAGAGGTGCAAACTTTCTTATCTTTAGCCTCGCCAATCAATTGATCGAGATTTGTATAAACATTCTGTAAAATGAATTTTCTTCTTTCCGCCCAGGTATTTCCATCAGGAGCAATTTCTCCAACGGTTTGAATTTTTTGGTAATCAGTCGGACGATGGGATTCGGGACGAAAATCGCTCCCATTGGGTCTTAAATCCAACTCGATCCATTGGTATTTATGAAAACGATCTTTATAATTGATTTTTCGAAACGGAAGCGGATAAATTCGGATCCACTTTCCTTCCTCGGTAATTCCAGCGGTACAAACCGTTTCTCCATATTTGGCTGAAATTGCGGGATATGTTTTTACCGTAATGAGAACCTTCATACACTTTTCAGAGGTGATTGAGTTTCGTTTTTTTCGGTAAGAAATCCAACAACTTCCTCGCCGTTCGACTTCTATGGCAACAGTTTGAATCCGCTTCAAAGCAGGTTAACGCGATTCTCCCCTTTTCACGAAATAGATCTGCAACTATTTTTAGATCTTTTGAATTCAAAGCCAAAGTGCTTCTTTCATATTCAAGAAACAGTTTTTCATAATCTTTTTGAGAATTCAATCCCTGTCTTTTGTCGGAATCGATTCCAAGGCCGGGAATATGTACATATTCGATCCCAACTGTCTCTAAGATGCTTTGCAGTTGAGCTTTAGAAAAACCGAACTTCATACTCAACGGATTTTTTCGAACATCACAGAGGACTTGAACATTCTCCCGTATCAATTCTGTTACATAGCTCTCAACAGTTTTTCCTTCATAGCCAATCGTAAAAAGTAATGGTTCCCTTTGAGTCGGCCTAGAATTTACCACTTGGACCCACTGGTTTTTGTCTAAGATTGTTTCCGCGATTTCACTTTTAATCGCGTAGAATGGATAGTTTTCATATACGAACTTTATCAATGGTTTTCCGCGTAATTTCGAAAACTTTCTCGAAAACAAATCCAACCGATCTACATCATTCTTCTTTAATGTTTTTCTGTAATCTAAAGAATCCAAAACCGACCAACCTGATTGCGTCTCGTCTACTTGGCCATACTTCGTCATCGTTTTTAAATCCTGAGTAGCCTGAGGAGAATAACAACCGAATCGGTAAGGCAAAAAATCAAAGGACGGCATTTCTTGGTTTTGCGTATATAAAAACAACAATTTCTGGAGATCCGTTTTGGACAAACTTCCACCAAACGACTGTAATAAGGCTAAGATTACTTTTCTTCGATAATACACGGTCGTCACTTGAAACTTTTACGAGAATCTATGATATGTATAAAAAGGAATCAACTCTCGTACAGAACAAATTAGTATTCAACTCTCAAAATTTTGATTTTTTAAAATCTTCATGCCACCAGAACTTCATTCAACTCTTCCAAAATTGGTTCGGCTTCTGCTCCAAAAAGCTGCCAAAATTTACCTAAGCCGCCCTCTTTATTGAAGGGGTCTAATTCAAAGTCTTCTTTATCAACATGATACGAAGTAACAATATAGTCCTTGATCATCTGCAACCAGTGCATTTGCTCTTTATTAAATTTAAGTGTGCCTGCCTGTTTTTTAAATACCCAATCTTGAAAGTTTTTATCCACGATCTTATCATAGCTTGTCAAAGAAGAATCGATTCCCGTTATTCTTCGAATCAATGAGACAAGCGCCATCAGTTCAGTTTTAGGATTTCCACGGACAGCTTCTAATTGTTCGTAAGCTTTCCATATATTTAAAGGAGCCATACTCGGCTTAGCCGATTTCAAGATATCCAGAACATCTTTTAACATCGAATATGTTAATTCACGTCTGCGATAAGGTTGATTATAAAAAATTTGTAGGGCGAGAATTTCAGTCTTATGCGTGTTAATCCATGCACGGAAATCAGAAATCAATGTCTCCGCATTTGTCATTGTTTCCTTTTCCCATGCTTCATTCAGGACCTTGTCTAAATTAACCTCGTCAATATATTGAAAATGTGTTTTTCTGATCGACTCAATAAAACGATTAAGTTCGCCCGAAAAAATATCTGCCACTTTTTGAATCATATCCGAGTGTCTGCTTTGAAATTGGATTTCAATTTCTTCTAAAGATACATTCTGCGATTCCTTTTTTATATCGTCTCTTAATGCTTCTATCGTGTCCGGATTATAAACATTCAAAAGTGCCTTGACAACCTGTGGAACCTGATTTCCTTTTGCCTTTTGTCTAAACTGCTCTCGTTCCCTTTCCGTCAATTGTTTATCTAATCGAATCAATCGATCGGCAAGTGTAGTAAACAAATCTTCGTCTTGAACGCCTACTGCAATAGCCCCCAGTAAATCTTTTAAAGCTACTCCTGGCTTTTTATCCAA